>JAEINK010000106.1 GCA_016342585.1 Spirochaetales bacterium | reverse complement strand
ACTGGAGGAATTATGCACGTGGTTTATACAAATTTTCTCCAAGCTTCATGTTTTCAATTTTAAGCCCTTGTGTGGTTATGGGATGCGCCATTCTCTACATAAAATTAAGAATGTTACGCTCGTTTGACACGGTAAATCTAAAACCGCTCAGTTTAGGTAAAAGTTATAAGAGCGTAAAAATCCCGGTGAAGCGGCTGGCTTTCATCAATCGTTCCCCGGGGGTTTTATATCTATGCCCAGGAGTCTCCTGTTAAGGACATTTAGCTTCTCCACCAGATCCATATATTCCACCTGTTCTGTAGATGTTAATTTTTCAATTGTTTTACGAACATAAGCCCTATGGATAACTCCAAATTGCCGGGTAAAATCCATTCCTGCTTCAGTGAGCCTTAAATTATAAACACGCTTATCTTCCACACTCTGGATTTTTTCAATATACCCTTTCTCCATTAATCTGGTAGCTACCGGTGTAAATGATCCCTTCTCCAGCAGCATGAGTGCACTTAGCTCGGACATGGTACATTGTCTGTTAAACCGGAGAATCATGGAGGCTTTAACATGAGTGAAATTTAATCCCGGAGGCAATTTGAACTGTGCTTCAAAATTCCTGAAGAAGATCAATTCCGAAGAACGCATCAAATCAATAATCCTCTCAAGCTCCAGATTCAGGTCCGGCTCCAGACCAACTAAACCATCAGATTCATTGACCATTCAGACCGCTACCTCTTCATTTTTAATCTCATCCACATGGTTATACCCCATTCCATTTTTATCCCGATTTCTATAATCCCGCATCAATGCAAAAAGGGTCAGGAAAACAGCAAGTCCATCAGCAATAGGTGTGGCAATCCAGACCCCGGTTAAACCGAAGAAAACAGGAAGTATAAGAACCAGAGGGATCAGAAAAATGATCTGCCGGAGCAGGCTCAGGAACAAGGACATTCGGCCTCTTGCCGTTGACTGAAAAAAGGCCACGCCAACAAAGTTAATCCCTAAAAGGGGCAGCATCAATATGAAATATCGTAATCCTGCAACAGCCCCGCCCACGGTATCGGAACCGGAATCCATGAACATGGAAATAAACACAACCGGCGCAGCCTGCAGGATGATAAAAACCAATGTCGAGAAAACCACAGCCGTACCAATCCCCCCTCTCAAGGTCTGATAGACCCTCCTCATCAACTTTGCCCCGAAATTATACCCGATAATGGGCTGAATCCCCTGCTGAATCCCCAGAACAGGCATGATGAAAAGGG
This sequence comes from Spirochaetales bacterium, assembly GCA_016342585.1. GTDB lineage: Bacteria > Spirochaetota > Spirochaetia > UBA9216 > UBA9216 > JAEINK01. Next base: position 7,285 of record JAEINK010000106.1, on the reverse strand, counting down.
TATAAAGGCTGTTTATAGCGCCGAGAGATGTGAGCGCTGCGGTACCGCCATAAAATCCAAGTCCCCGGTTCAGAAAAGTCATGGAAATACTGACGCCCAGAACACCGACGAAAGAAGCAAAACCAATACTGAAAATCCTTCTAACGATCGAAAATTCGGGAAGAAAATCTTTGAGTTCAATCTTCAACACACTTTTCCCGCGAAAATAAAACGATGACAAGAGTATCAATCCCGCTAATTGCCCGATAATTGTTGCAAAAGCAGCACCCCGGACTCCCATCCCCCATTTTACGATGAAAAAATAATCCAGGATAATATTCGTCACCGCCGACAACATCATGGTTGCCATGGAGAGCAGGGGCTGCCCTTCATTCCTTACCGAACTGCTGAGAGTAAACGAGAACATTTGAAAAATAAATCCAAATAAAATAATACGCATATAATCCACTGCATAGGCAATGGTATCAGCCGTGGCGCCAAAGAGGACAAGAGCACCCTCAAGATTTATGGATAAAATCCCTATAATAATGCCAGTTATCATAAACCCTACACCCATGGTATTCCCAAAAACATGGGATGCCCCGCGATAATCCTTTTCTCCCAGCTTAATCGATAAAAGAGCAGTTCCACCGGCTCCTATAAGGGAGGCAAAAGCCATGAGTATCATCATGACAGGGAAGGCCACAGTTAAACCGGCAAGGGCCTCTTCACCTGCAAAATTTCCAATAAATATTCTATCGACAACATTATAAACAGCATTCACCACCATAGCGATGATGGCGGGGATCGAATACCGTGCAATTAGTTTTCCAACAGGAAGGGTTCCCAGTTCCCTGGTTTTTTTCATATTTATCCTTATTAATTTTCCCATAGAATCTAATTAAAGACCCTGAGGAACAGATTATATTTAGTTTGTTTTCTAACCAAATATAATGAAATTCACAACATTGGTCAAGAGGTTTGATTTCAAACCTTTCAAAAAGGTTTATTTATTAAAATACAGTGATTTTAAAGGAAAAGAGATTATACTATAATATAAGTCCAACGAGAGAGAGAATTATTGAATAAACACAGGTATAAACAAGCGACGATAATCCTGCTGATGCTAATCCCATTTTTCTCTATCTTCTCAAAAGGGTCCGCTGAAGCAGAAAAAATAAAACACCCCAAAGCAGAAAATGGAGTTCTCGATCTGAGCACCTGGAATTTTGAAGAGAACGGTTCGATCAAACTGGAAGGAGAATGGTTGTTTTTCTGGATGGAGCAATTAGATCCGGCAAATTCTCATTATCAAAATATTATCGAAAGAGCGAACAAAATCATCCTACCGGGATATTGGACCGAACACTCAATAGACGGGCATAAGTTTGCCGCCCCGGGATACGCAACCTATTTTCTAAAGATAATTCTTCCGGACAATTCCAGCCGGATGGCTGTGAATATTGGTAATGTACAAACTTCCTACTCTCTATATATCGATGGGAAAAAAAGAGCCGGTGTAGGGATTCCCGGGACTACCAAAGAGAGTACGACACCACACTACTCCTCAAAGGTCATCGCATTCAACCCAAATAAAAATGAGGCTAATCTACTGATCCACGTCTCTAACTTCCATCACAGGGACAGCGGGTTATGGGCCACTATCAGATTCGGAAATGAAATGGAGATAAGAAACAGTTGGGACAACCGGCGATTTCTGGATATTTTTCTTGGAGCCAGTATATTTATCATGGCAGCCTACCATATATTTCTATTCTGGTTTCATCGCAGAGACAAGGCGGCCCTTTACTTTGGATTTTTCTGTCTGCTCCTGGCTTTGAGGGCTGTAATAACTGGTGAGCTCACGGCTTTTAGCCTTTTCCCGGATATCCCATGGAGTATATTTTTAAAAATTGAATATACAACTTTCTATTTTTCGGTACCCCTGTTTCTACTCTACCTCTATTCGTTGTTTAATATTAATTTCTCAAAAACGATTCTAAAAATTATTGTATTGTCAGGAGTTATATTCACCCTTTTCGTTCTCCTGACGCCCACCAAAGTTTTTACACGCAGCATGGAAATCTATCAGATTATAACTTTATTTGTGGGATCCTATGGAATATTTATACTGATTAAAGCTGTCCGCAAGAAAGAGAGAAGCAGCATGATCCTCCTTTTCGGATTTTTGCTCCTCTTTCTGATTGTTGTGAATGATATTCTATATGCAAATCAAATTATAGCTACAGGTATGTTTGCCCCGTTTGGTTTGCTTATATTTCTATTTTCGCAAGCGGTTCTTCTGGCCAGGAGATCAGGTTACACCATCTTTAAATTTGAACAGCAGACGATAGAACTGGGAAAAACAAATCTTTTATTGAGGGATGAAATTCAGGAGAAAAGGAAACTGGAAAAAGATCTGCTCGACAGCTACAAACAGGTGGAACAATCCCGGGATGGTATTATTCTGGGACTCGCCAAACTTGCCGAATACAGGGATGAGGATACGGGAGAGCATCTGGAAAGGATCAGGGAGTATTGCCGGGTTCTTACCGAAAAACTGGCTGAACATCCCGACTATATGAACTATATCAGCGATGGGTATATTAAGGATATCTATAAATCGTCAATTCTCCATGATATTGGAAAGGTCGGGGTGCATGACAACGTCCTTCTTAAACCGGGAAAACTGACTGATGAAGAGTTTGAAAAAATCAAGATGCACCCACGCATAGGAGGAGATGCGATCAGCAATGTGGAGAAGTCTATCGATATTCGGTCTTTTCTGACCCTTGGGAAAGAGATCGCCTACTCACACCATGAAAAATGGGATGGTAGCGGCTACCCCTTTGGTCTCAACGGAAAAGATATCCCCCTTTCAGCCAGGATCACGGCTCTTGCAGATGTCTATGATGCACTCTCCTCCGAACGTCCATATAAAAAGGCTTTCTCAGAAGAGAAAACCGCAGAGATCATCCTCCAGGGAAGAGGCACTCATTTCGATCCTGATATTGTTGACTCCTTTATAAAATGCCGCTCAGAGTTTAAGAAAATCCGTCAGAGGATGGAAGATGATTAATAACCCGCAGGGATTCTGTTTTCTTATGAAAAATATCTTCAAAAGTAAATTAGAATCTATAGGTTGGTTTGGGAGCTCCCGGGATCAGAGAATTGCACTTATAGTTTTCTGTTTCACATTGAAACTCCCTTCCAATCCCTTCAAGGAGTTCAGCCACATGATCTTCAATATTCTGCGGTGAAGTTTTTGCACGAATATTGAGAAGTACAGATATACTATCAGATTCAGGGATAAGCATGGCAGATTCATCAGCTCGAATTACCCCCATAACAAAACTGATTTTCATACTTCCCAATTCGGTAAGCAGCTGTATTTTTGCATGGGCAACCTCGTTCAAATCTAAATTATAAAAAGACTGCATGATGAAAATTCCAAGAGCCGATGGATCCTCCGGTTTCGAAAATTTCAAATCCCAACTCCCGTTATACCATCCATATTCTGCCTCTGCTTTGGCATATACATCATAATCAATATCCACAGATGTTAGAGAATGGGTATCCATGGGATCCCCCCGGAGCAGCCTCATAACCTCCTCAAAACCCTCACCTGTCGAGGCGGAAAGAAGAATAAACCTGGCAGAAGAGTTAAGTCTTTCAAGGGATTTAAAAGCTGATGCTTTCTGAGCCTCGGTCAGCAGATCGCATTTATTAATCAAAACAACCGGGGCCTCTTTTATCTGGTGGGAGAGAAGAACACTTCCAGCTGTCTCCTTTTCATCTAAATCCTGATATCCATATTCCCCGGCAAAACGTAACCCGTCGGCGAGAACAAGAAATGAGTGAAGTACAGCTTTTCGCCGATGGAATTTTTCAAGAGGGGCAATCACAGTAGAAACAAGATCCGTACAACTACCTACCGGCTCGGCTATTATGTAGTCAGGATTAACTTTCAGAATGATAGCATCGATATTATTAATAAATTCAGAAAAATTACAACAAAAGCAGCTTCCCGAAACCTCTCCAACCTCATACCCGGCAGCCCTGGCAAATTCACTATCTACCAGCTGTTCTCCCTGGTCATTTGTGATGAGTGCGACCGTATTCCCTTCCCCTGTTAAAATTCCTGCAAGTCGAAGCATGAATGTTGTTTTACCTGCCCCCAGAAACCCGCCCAGGAGGATCAGCCTTGAAGCATGGCGCTCTACAATTTGTTCCATATTCTTATAATTTCCTCTAAATCTTCCTTAAAACATATTAAACTGAAGCCTTTCCTGATACCGGGAAATGGTTCGACCAGGGCGGATTCAATTTTCCCTGAATTGTCAGTACAAAAATAGAGCTCCTCTCCGACTGAAAAATACCCTTTAAACCGGAGGACAAACGCCTCGATCGCTTTCAAAAAAGTAAAGAGCTCGTCTTTCTCTACCTCCTTCTGCTGCAGGATTGTCTCAGCCTGACGTGTATCGGGGGAATTACAGGACTGAAGTTCCCCATTCTTTATAACAGGAACCAAAGAATCAAGCTTTTGAAAATCGAACTTACAATAAGAGGTATTCTCCACAACGGCACCAGGATTAATCTTCCTTATGTCATCATGCAATACGGCCATGGCAGATTGATCTGCTAAGTCTGCTTTGTTTACCAGGATCAAATCTGCTGCTTCTATCTGCCTGTCGATGACGACAAGAGAACTCCTTAAAGCCGGAACCCTGACAGCATCAAGAACACAGATAGTCTCTTTAATCCTGAAATGATTAAATATTTTATGCTCACGAAGCAGTCGTCTGAGACCCGAAGGGTCAGAAAGTCCGGAAGTCTCCACAAAAAGGATTTCCGGGCACTCTTTGATAAAATATTTTAATCCAAGAATAAATGAAGCTGTTAAACATGAACAGAAAATAGATCCGTTCGCAATCTCAAAGATCCTCGAAGTCGCGTCCCCCTTCCTCTCCTGCTCACCTCTTATCAGACTGCCATCCACGGGGAGCTTCCCGAAATCATTCACCAGAATGCCGATTTCCCGATCTGCATAAAAATCAAGGAGCCTGTTTAGGAGCGTTGTTTTACCGGATCCCAGGAAACCGGTCAATAAGACCAAATCTATTTTTCTGTCCATCATATCTTCCGTTTATCCATCTCTTTTATTCAGAAAGCCTAAAGGAATTTTCCAACTTCTTCCTTCAGTTCATCCCTGTTTGGAATGATGGAGATAAATTTCACCTGACCGTTGACTACTATCGTAGGAAGGTTAGCCACACCAAGTTTCCCAAGCCGGGCAATGTTTTCAGGTTCAGTTATCTTCCGTTCAACAATCTCAATTTTTTCACCGAATATGGCAGTCATATCATCTGCTGCGGATTTCATATAACCACAGGCGGCACAGGTGGCGGAATCAATAGTAAGAACCTCTATCAGAACATGATCCAGGGAATCATAGTCCGGCATATCTACCTGAATATCCGAGTCTTCCTTCACATAGCTTTCGAGAAATTTCCTGGTGGATTCAATACTCTGAACAGCCTGACCAATACCGACAATATTTTCAATCGGAACATCATAGGGCAGATCACAGCCGGGAGCCAGGATAAAATTGGTATTATCAACCTTATCCATTAGTTCAATTGCCGCCTTCTGACTGTCTTTCTGATTTCCCAGAAGCATTACAACTGTCAGTTGAAGGTTACCGGAGATAACCTTATTATATCTGTCTGTTATCTTCTTGGCTTGCACCAGGTTAATATTTTCATCTATGGAAAGACAATCTGGATCCACCTTACACATCTCTTCCAGGTTTTTAGTAGCGTCACCACAAACAAAGAAGGAAGAAAAAGCCCCCCTCTCTCTTACTGAATCAAAGAAACGTTTATAGGGAGCCGCCATATATTGAGCAAAAGTATCCGGAGATATCTGTGAGATCAGTGGATCGACAGCTCCGATAATATCCATACCGGCTTCAATATAGTATTCCGCGACCTTGATTGCGACATCGGTAGAATAGGAAAGGAGCTTGTGTACAAAATCCTCATCATCATACATATCCAGAAAAATATTGGTGCCTCGAAGATGAGAAGCCAGGGTAAAGGGTCCGCAAACCAAGCCGTATAGGGCAGTTTTCTTTCCTATTTTATTTTTTACGCGCTTCATGGTATCCAGAACAAGAGGAATCCGGCCATCATCCCGGGAAGGAATCTTCGTGGGAATATCCCTGGTCTCTGAAAGCGGATGGGAAGAAACCGTTGGAGGGGACTTTTCGGCCCACAATAGATTACACCCGAGAATTTCAGCCTCGATCTGCAAATCAAATACAACGGGCTGCCCGTCGGGTGAATATTGACGGTTTGCTTCAACAAGACATTCCACCAGTTTATCCGAATCTTTAAGAAGCTCTTCCGCTGAATACCCCTTCAGCTGACCAATCTGAACCCCCGTATAGGGAACCCAGGGGGCTCTTTCTGTTTTTTCATGTCTAAAAGCTTTCAATACCAACTCTTTTCCTGTCATTACAATATCTCCTCAATAAATTTTATACCTGACTAAATTAGTATAGTTTGCATTTTTTCAGAGGTATTAAAAATAATTATGCTTATTTGTAATTTTTTATTGTATATTTGCTTTTTTTGAGGTTCCGGGATTAGAATTTATTAAATCTTTTATCAGTGCCCCAAAGCCTGTTGATCTCTTCCAACTCACAGAAATATATAATTTGGAATCCTCCGACCTACACTCCTGCCAGGATTAGTCCACTGACACGTCCAGGTTTTTACCTCATCTTCACTTAAATTGGTTTTACCCAGAAAGGGTCTCTTTCCCCAAAACTCATTAATTGTCTCAGATAGAATCGCCCGGGAAATACCGGCAGCCTCTGCATGGGTTGTCCAATCCCCGGCCCGACTGGCCTTCACCCTTCTGGGGTTGAAACAGTTGTAAGCAAAACGAAAGGCTTCCATTCGTGCCATCAAGGCACTGGGACATTTCGCCCATTGCAGGGTTTCACGGGTATGATCCGAGAGATCCATACGCAGAAAACGGTGAAAGTAGTTGGAAGGAAAGAGATTGTTATACACTGTCCTTGGTTTTTTCGATGATATCTGAACATGTTCGAAGGCTTCCTCAAATCCATCAAGTTTTCTAAAGGCCAAAGGATAGGCTTTATGTTCATCCGTATAGAGTATATTCTTTTCAGCGGATGTACTAATTTCTTTACTCTTAATAAGTTGCAGGATCTTGTCAGTACAGATTCGGAAGGATTTCTGTATGGCGGAAGGGCTGGCCTTGCCCTGGTTTTCAA
>JAEINK010000105.1 GCA_016342585.1 Spirochaetales bacterium | reverse complement strand
AAGATTCTCCCATGGAACTGTGACAGAGATGAGGTAAACAGGATTCAGTTCTACGGCCTATAGAATTGACGCTTACGGTTCAAAGGAGATCCGACAGCTCTCCCTGGATATGCTGGAGCAGAACAGGCTTACCGATGATTCCATTTCTGATTTCAGGGAAAAACTGTCTTTTTATACTTTGAAATAGCATGTTTATAGAACATCCTGAATTGGATAGCTTATTATTGCTGCATTCAGCTTAAACAGAAGAGGCACATTCTGTTTCGATCACGAAGGGCCCCCGCAGGGAGGGGGCCCGGAGTAAATTTGAATAAAAACAAACTCTTAGGATTAAAAGTAAAATCCGATACCAAAAGAGGCGAGGTGGCCGGTCAGGTTTGTCGAGATTTCATTCCCAAAGGGGTCGATTCTGGGATCCATGCCGTAGAGTGACGTTATAAGGCCGCTGTCTCCATATTCGCCATCCTGAAAAAAGTACTGGGAGGGAGAATTTGCGCCGGCAAACTGAAACTTGAATCCATACTCCGCGTTAAGGGCAAGCCGCGGGGTAATAAAATACTGGAGTTTGATTTTTGGTGTGAAGGAGAAGAGCATCATATTTCCCGAGTGAATGATATTGGACCAGCTTCCCTCGATTTCACCTTCAAAGGGAAGTTTATAGTGCATTTCTAGCCAGATTGCGGTTAAGTTGAATTCTCCTCCCAGGGTTACATTGAAGGCTCTGGATATATTCCAGACCCAGCCGGCCCCGAGGACGAAAGAGTAGTAGGGGGTTCGGGCATGTGTATAATACGCTTCCCCACCCTCTGGAATAACCTCCTGGAAATTTTGAGCCGTCACCCGGTCAAGGGGAACACCGGCCTCATCGGGCTTATATGTGTTCTCGAACCTTAATGCACCTGGCATAAAATCCATTCCACTCCAGACCACAAGCCATTTTTGCACCCTGTAATTCAAGGCGATTCTCATCACACCATACTCATTCAAAATCGGCTGTCCTTCAATATCAGCAGTGTTGCCATAAATATAGGTCCATGGGTTAAGGGAGGTTTCTATACCGATTCCATAGGGGCTGACATAGGCCGCCGTGTAAGCCTGGGAGGTTTCGAATACTTCATCCTTGGGGATGATCCCTTCTGCTGTATGGGTGACAGCCCCGGATTCCACCTTTATCAGCTGCAGACCCAGACGGAAATCATCCCCGATTTCGGTGACCTGGCCGGTGATAAAGTAATCGATCAACTCTACCTCGCCTATCTCAAGCCGTTCTGAATCGGCCATCCCGGAAAGGGAAAACTTTATCTCATCGATGGCTTTGTCCCGGAGCTTTTCATCCACAAGTCCGAAGATGAGTGAACGGCCAATCATGGATTCGATGAGTGCAGTGAACGCAGGGCCTACCTCGTACTTTCTGGCTGAAGGGGATTGGTTTTCAACCGGGATGACCGCCAGGTTGGGTTTGAAAACGAGATCGGGATTATCGTTATTGAATTCCAGGGTAATCCGGGTGATGAGTTCTTCGACTACCTCATCGACTGTCTGGGAATAAGAGTTAAACGATACGGAGAGGAAGATGACAAGTAGAAGTAAAAGCAGTTTTTTCATAATGGCCTCCACTATTAATAACTTATCCTTTAGTATAGGCCCTTTTGGCGTAATATCAAGGAGTAATCTATCTTCATCTTTTGTCGAGAGATTTAACTGGAGGTTGCCGGGGTTAAATAACCCCGGCCGGGCTGTCCAGAACTCCGGGCACAGCCCTCCGGCCTCCTCGGGCGGCCAGGGCCGCCCTGCGGGGTCTGGCCCTGCAGGCCATTCTTACCATCCCTAACCCTATTCGTACTGGGTGCTTGTGGTGGTCCAGGTGGTTGGTGTGGAGGTGCCGGTTAATGAATCGTGTTCAATTCCATAGGAATTATTGAAAGAATAGGTTGTTGTCTCGAAAATAAGAGGAGTACTCCCCATATTAGCATAAGTAGTAATGCCGAGATAACCATCAGTTGTATTGCTTTGGGTCGGATTCCCTTCGGAGTCTATCTTCATTGTCCATATATCCCTAGTTGCTGTAAAGGAATCTGTCATCCCTGTAACGATATACCCGCCATCACCTGTAGGAGTGATACTTTTTAGGGTATCCTCGGATGACCCCCCGTATGCCTTTTGCCAGAGAACAAGCCCATCACTGTCAAATTTCACTATCCAGCCATCCTGAAAGGAATCACTGGTCACCTGGTTTTCCGCGTAACCTACGGCTATGAAATCACCCTCCGGTGTTTCTATAACATCATAAAAGGCTTCATCCATTCCAGTTGTAAATCCCAAACTTCTTTGCCATTCCAGGGCACTTGCCCCTTCTAAGGAAGGGTTCACCTTCATCAATACTGTATTATAGTAATAATTTGCAGTTATAACACCGTTACTGGTCCCCGCTGCAATATAGGTGCCGTCCGAAGCGGCACAAACTGAAAACAAGTAGACTTTAGCGTCATCATCAGTCGTTGCTACCTTCCAACTTTTTCCGGAGGCTTCTACATTGCTAAGAGTGGCAGAGGCTATAAATGAGAGAAAAACCCACTTCCATTCTTCATCAGAATCATCATAAATATAATTATCAAAATTCCCGCATACAACAAACCCGGAATCGGTCCCTTCCGATTTTACAACATCCAGGCCCGGCGTCACCAACATATTGGATGAGCTTAAATCCAGACTATAACTGTAATTCACTGTACCGCTATTACTAATAAGAGAAATTAGTGGTTCAATAGTAGGTTGACCATCGGTTAATAATGAACCTGAGGTTATATATCTGCCGTCGGAAAGGGGTTTAATTGTCGCATAGGAAGGGTGTCTACTTGTCATATATGTATCTTCTGTATGCAATTTTTTACGCCAGGCGATGTTACCATCAGTGTTAAACTTAAATAAATCCAAATAACTTGAATCATAGCTTCGCCCGCACGTAATAATTCCACCATCAGGATTACCCGATGTATCCACAGAAAGTGTGATATTTTTACCTATACTGGCCATGGGCTGATCATACGCCACCGACCAATTCAGGGTCCCGTCACTGTTCAGTGCTGTGATATGGCTGTTGGCGGCAGAAGCGGAGGTGCTGCTGGATACAAAGTAATTTCCCTCATACGCAACAACACCCGAGACTATAGTTTCATCTACCGCATCACCATGGGTTCGTGACCAGGCAATGGTATACTCCTCTTCGGATACGGAAGAGCTGGCCCAGTCTGTCTTATAGGCAATGGCTTTTAAGGTTGAATTCGAGGTGATAGTGACAGGGATACCCGATTCATAGAGCACTCCATTACTCGTAGTGGGTGTGGTGCCATCCAGTGTGTATTGGATTGTCGCCCCCGGTGTGGTGGTGCTGAGGGTTACCGAGTGGCTGGCTGCCGGTGTGGAGTTTGACGGCGTAATCATCGGTGCCGCACAGGTTCCTGTAATTGTATACCACCCCGAAGTTCTGTCGCTGGGCATCATCCCCGATTTAACCGCAATGGCGTTAATAGTCGTGGTAACATCCTGTATAGAAAGGACGATTCCCGTTGAATCATTATAGATTTCCCAGGAAGAATAATCGCTACCGGGATCTGACATATCGGTTACAGTGGTGTAGCGTATTTCATCCACATCGGCCGTGGCCGTTGCCAGGTATACCGTAGTAGAGTCGGTATATATCTGATCGGCAGGGGGATCAAATGTCACATCTTCAATAACAGGGATCGCTTCAAAGTTCGCCTGAAGGGTGACATTACCAGCCGTGAGAACAACATCGGTATCGGCGGCAGTGGGATTGATGATATCGGATGTGCCACTGCCGCTTATCTTTTCCCATCCGGTAAATTTATAGCTCGGATCAGGGGTAGCTACGATATTCTTTGCTTCTCCGTGGTTTACCGTGGTGGGACCCGTCAGATTTACTGATCCCCCCATTGACGCAGACAGGGTTAATACATACTCTTTTAAGGTAAAGTTAGCATTTATTGTTGTGTCACCGCCGCTTACCGTAACTGAGGTTGTAGCAAGAGAAGGAGACGCAAAATCGACAGTAACCATAGGATTGGATGTCAAAACACTCCACCCCGAGAATTCATACCCCGTATTGGCATTTGCGGAGATGGTATGTGCCATGCCATCTCCTGCTGTAAAGGAACCTACTGGTTCTGTTGTCCCCCCTTCATCGGGGGTTTTCAATATAGAAACGTTTCTTGGTGTGTTCGTAAAATTGGCCAGTAAGGTAACATTTCCTTCAGTAAGGGTAATTGTTGTCGCCACCGAACTATTATCATCAATGGAGAAGCCATCACTGCCGCCTGTTTTTACCCAGCCTGCAAAGTAATACCCTGAATCGGGTGTCGCCGTAATATTCTGAGGAATTCCGTACTGAACCGGAGTTGTTCCGGAGGGAGAGACGGCTCCACCTGCTGCCGCATTGAGAGTCAACTGGTATGTCTTCAACTGGAAATTGGCTGTAAGTGCAGCATTTCCACCTGTTACTGTAACGGCAGTACTAATATCAGATACGTTTTCAAAACTGACTGTTACACCATCATCGGCAACATAAGTCCAACCGGTAAAATCATAACCTGGTTTAGTACTGGCCTCTATGGGGTAGGACTCTGAATCTTCAGCCGTAGCCGGGGAGGAGGTTGCGATTGTTCCCCCCTCAGCAGGATCGGCTACAAAGGTCAGGGTTCTGGGGGTTCTGGCAAAGAGGGCTGTTAAAGTAACATCTCCCCCATAGACATAAAAGGAGGCAAGGCTGCTTGAAGAATCGGTATCCTCAATATATTCCAGACTGCCCGCTCCGGTGGGGTTCCACCTGGAGAAGTCATACCCCTCTTCGGGCAATGCTGTTGCGGTAATCTTTTCATTGTAATGGGTAGTGGCTGTCTCGGCGGGATTGCTTGAAGTGCTGCCCCCCGTTCCAGCTGTAATAACCAGTGTATTTTCTTCCTGTACAAAACTGGCGGTAATGGCGGCATTTCCCCCCACTGCGGATAATTTTGTCTCTGCGATGGAGCTGTCTTCTATGCTTACTTCTGTGCCCGAATCGGCGGTGTAGGTCCACTCCGAAAAGTCATAACCGCGGTTAGGTGCGGCTGTAATATCCAGGCTGACATTGTCAAAGGTATTTACGGTTGGGTCTATCGGTTTGGTGATGGTTCCCCCCGTACCGGCAGAGAATGTGAATATGACAGAGGTATCATCCATCCCCTGACTTTTCTGTATGGATTCTTCCAGCTGTGCACTTAAATCCAGGTTATCACAAGTGGATAGAAGGATGACCAGGCCTAATATAAAGGGGATTACTCTTCGTCCCATAACACACTCTCCTTTTGGTTGGCGTCACCGGCTCGGTTAATACCGCTTTGATCGTTAATCAGATGACTATACATTTCTGCTATTTCCGGTGCGATTCGGACCAATTCTTTGTAATTTGACTGGACCTGTGCAATATTACCCATCTCTCTGGCTACCAGCATAAGGCCCAATATGGCTTTGGGGTTTTCGTCATTACCGCTCAAGGCCCTGTTGTAATAGGTCGCCGCCTTATCCAGTTCACCTAAACGGTAGTAGATATTGGCCAGGTTGGTAATCCCCGGTAAATAGGCTGTCTCAGATGTGGATATATCACCGAGCAGGTTTATGGCTTCATCGAAAAGCCCATACCTGGCTTTAAGCACAGCCAGAGAATTAATCATCCTGTAGCGGCGGGTGCCCTGGCTATCCCTTATGGCTTTTTCAAGGTAGTCCACCTGAACACTTGTTTCCCGGGCTATCAGTAGGGACTCCTGGGTTTCATAATTTTCTAGAAGTTCTCCTGAACCGGGGATAGTAAGTTCTTTGCCTCTAAAAGCATTTAATGCCACAGGAGGGTAGGTTTGCCATGCTTTTTGTATGGGGTATAGCCTGGCGCTCTCTTTTTCTACCGCGTCATACCATTGGCGGCTGCCTTCAGTCCAGGCATTAACAAAACTATTCCCATCCATCATAGTGGTTTCTATGGGAATCCAGGCTTTATCATCTTCGTATATTATAGACTGTCCACTGGTAAATGTTTTCCTTGCTTCACTTGGACTCATCTTAAGAGCGGCGGCGGTATAAATATGACCGGGTACGGTAATAAAAGCTGTTTCCACAGCAAGGGCTTCCAGCAGGGCGGTATAGAGGACAGCCATATCGTCACAATCGCCTGCCTTGTAATTTAGAGTTTCCACGGGGAACTGAAGGTAATCCAGGAGCTCTCCCTGTTCGGCAAGTTCACTGTAGGATGAATTGGGGTCTATTTGATATTTGATCCCATAGAGGGAGAGGGCTTCAAAGAGTGTCATCGCCGTTGTCAGGGAATCATCCAGCTCCGTGTTCATTTTATCACTGACCGTGGATATTGTGTTTTTGGCAAACTCAATGACACCCGGTTCTTTGGCTGTAACAAAGGATGCTGCCCTTTGATCATCTACCCAGGAGAGAGCATTTCGATACAGGACTTCGGCCTCTTTGCCGGCTTCCTTATTATAGGAATTCCCCTTGAGATCGTAGGTGACCTCCACTTTAGCCTGAACCAGTAATCCCTCTGTCTCATTCAGAATGGAAGAGTCCAGGAGACCATAAATGGGAAGTGTTTTTACTTCTCCTTTCTCCAGAATTCCTTCTGTAGAGAAGAGCTGGGGAGCTGACATATACTGGGGAATATATAGAGTGACACCCACATTCTCTATGGCACGTGATTCGGTATTTCTAATGGTTATTTCACCTATTTTATTTTTATTGTAATAGCTGTGTAGAACGGGGTAGATGGGAAAGATAATTATATCTTCAATTTCCAGCCGGCTTTTTACTTCGCTGGCACCCATGATATAACTCAGGTTTAGAGAAATACCCATACCGGACCAGGCATGGTCAATATTTTCTGTTCTATTCGTCAGGAAGTAGGAGTAGTCCAAACCGAGTCCCAGGGAGAGATTGGTATTTAATAGAAGATTCATATCTGCCCTCGCTGAGACAAGGCCATTGGCACCCATGCCTCCTTCAAGGATTCCCATATAGGCGCCGGCCATGGCTGTAACGCCCAGGTTAAAGGCGGGGGTCAGGTTTAGGGTATAATTGGGGCCGCCCTGTATGGAAAGGAGGGTGAACGATTCTCCTGAAGAGTGGCTGCCGCTGAAGGGCGCAATATTTACCCCCAACTGGCCATGTATATTTAAGGGGGACTCTCCCAACGGGAAGAGAACACGGCCATCAATCTTAAACCCCGGGGTATAGGGAGATCCTTCAACACCAGTCATGGTGGGACCAAAAGGGACAGCTACTCCAGGAGAAACGAAGAAGAGTAACTCCTGACTATAGACCTTGAAACTTAAAATCAAAAGGAGGAATAATAATAATTTTTTCATAGTGAATTAATATATCACCATTTTTAAAATATTGCCAAGAATAAATTAATACGGAATTTTATATCAAGGAGTACCCTGAAGGATCCATGAAGGTTTTGCGCTGCCTATGTTGTCAAAATAAGCCATTTAAGGCTTCCCAGGCTTCCCCGTTTGCCTTGGTTTTACTTCGACATTCTGCACGACATGGTGAAGTGAATGGTATTTTATATCCCTTTTGCTGAATTCCATGATCAACTTTGTTCTTAAATCGTTTCTCAGTGCCCATGCTGCGGCAGGATCTTCAGCCCAGGAAGCCAGCCAGCATTTATAACCATCCTTATCCATTTCCATTATCCAGAAATATGGAACATTATCCGGAAGGGCGAACTCACTCTGTTTCGCACAGTCTAATGCTACTTGTTCAACTTCCTGCAGGTCATTCTCATAGGCGGACCAGAATTCAATGTATGCCCATTGATATTTCTCAACCAGAGTGAAATTGAGGAAATCCTGTTGGAGCATCCTGATATTAGGCAGAACATACCGCTTCCAGTCCCAGGTTTTTACAGTTGTATATGATAAATTGATATCTTCGACCGTCCCGTATTTTTCATCAATCAAAACCGTATCGCCAATATTCAGCGATTTAGAATAGGATATGACTAGGCCGGCAAAAAGGTTTTCCAGAAAGGGCTTTGCGGCAATTCCTATCATAAGTGAGAAAACCGCGGCGAAGATTGAAAGAAAAGCGGCAGGAACACTATTTATAAAGGGCAATATGGAAATGATAATTCCGAGCCCGATTATAGAAGGAACCAGAATTTTTCTGGTGATAGTAAACTGCTTCTCAACGCTTTCAATACGTCCTTTTTTGTTATTGCCCGCTTTTTTACGCATTAACCTGGTGGGTTTGCTGAGCGGAAACTGCTCATTTCCACGCCGGATACGTTTTTCACGTAAATCGGTAGCCCGGCGGAGAGTTCTAAGGATAGTAATGAGAGCGATGATCGATATAAGGATAACAACCGCCGCATATATAAAGCTGCCCGGTATGTTTATAAGAAAAGTTGCCAATGATTTCATATTTTAAAACTATCTTTTCATAAATTAAAGTTCAAGTCAGGATCGATAAGCTTTTCCATCCTTTATCATTTTCTTAGTGTCCCAAAGCATGTTGATAACTAATGAAACACACCATAGACAGCTAAATCAAAAAAGCATAAAAAAAGTGCGGACTATACATAAATCCGCACCCTCTAAAGTGAGCTAAAGCTCATTAAAATCCCCGGTGGGGATTTTCAAAATATTAAACGAAAAGAGAAACTCTCATTTCTGGTGGTTCATCCTTCATACTATTCATAAAATCACTCCTCCTTAAATCACTGGATTCTGTTCTCATGAACATACTTATAGTATAAGCATGTTTCCCCGAATTTGCAAATAATATATGATTTTTTTTATATTTACCCGACCTGTCAAATTAAATGTCACCTGTCCTCTGAAATTCTGTACCTGTCTTAGTGTCATATCATCATCCCTTC
>JAEINK010000018.1 GCA_016342585.1 Spirochaetales bacterium | reverse complement strand
CGAAGGGATGATGATATGACACTAAGACAGGTACAGAATTTCAGAGGACAGGTGACATTTAATTTGACAGGTCGGGTTAAAAGCTGATCTTAGAAAAACTCTTTTTAAAAAACAGAAAATCCTATAGGATGAGGTTGATTATGAAAGTACAATCAAGAGCCGTAATCAACTTACTTATAGTAACATTATTTATTGTTTTTCTCTATGCTTTCTGTAATTTTAAGATTATGCGGATATCCGGAAATTCTATGTCCCCCTATTACCCGGACAACCAAATAATCCTTGTTTACCGGGGGAGTTATGGGTTACCCTATTTATTCAAATCCGGTTATTTTTTACAATGGAAAAAACCTGATAAAGAAGATATAATTGTTTTTCACAACCCGATTGATGATTCTTTATCTGTAAAAAGGTGCATCGGGATTCCGGGAGATACTTTGTTTTTAAAGCATGATACATACTATCTTAATGAAAAAGCTCTTCCCCCCTCCCCCCTTCCTCCCGCAGCAGATTTTCGGGGCGGCATAATCGGAAATGATTGGTTTTTCCTTATGGGGGATAATTATAGCAAATCAATTGACTCCAGAATGTATGGACCAATCCCCATGGAACTTATCCTAGGGAAAGTCCTTCCTGTGAAGGGGAAAAGCTAATGGAAAAGAGACGATTTTCCGGCAGATTTATCACCCTTATGGTGATTACCCTTATATTTACCCTTCTCCTGCTCTGGAAATACTTTTCTGTAATGGTTCTTAATTCAACAGATAGTTCTGCAGTCAATCGAAAACCTCTCATTGAGAGAGGACCTATTCTTGATAGAAACGGCAGGATTCTTGCTATTCAAAATGAGATGGATTCGGTTGAAGCCTGGATTCCCTACATCGTCGATCATGAAAACACCGCCCTTCGACTTTCTGAAATACTCGATATAGATAAGGATTTTCTTCTTGACTCCTTCAACGAAAAACAGGGTTCCATGTGGATAAAACGAAAAATAACCCCTACTGAATCCGATAATGTTCACAGGCTCCTGGACACCGAGGATATGAAGGGAATTTATATACGCAAGGAGTTTGGCCGCAACTACCCGCAGCAGAACCTTGCCTCCCATCTTTTGGGGTATGCGGGAACAGATAACCGGGGACTCGATGGTATAGAATACACAATGGATGATGTTCTATCCCCCAGTGAACACCTGAATGAGTCGGACCAGCAGTATGGAAACCAGCTTTTCCTTACAATCGATGTTAATATTCAATTTTTTGCGGAAGATCTTGCCAAAAAAGCCTACTATGAACACGATGCTGATTCGGTTACGATCCTTGTGATGGATGCAAAAAATGCGGATATCCTCGGGTATGCCTCCATCCCGGATTTTGATCCCAATAATTTTCAGCACTATACCGATTCGGAAAGGAAAAACAGACCAATTGTCTCAGCCTATGAACCGGGTTCCGTATTTAAGGCCTACTCGCTGGCCTCTCTCCTTGAACAAGGGGGCATAACCTTTCAGGATACCTTCTACTGCGACGGTTCCTATGAAAATGACTCCTTTCCGGAGCCAATCCGTTGTTTAGGCCACCATGGAACGGTAAGCCCTGCAGATATTATAAAATTCTCCTGTAATGCAGGGGCCGCTTATGCCAGCGATACAGTGACCAATGAAGAATTATACTCCATGCTCATCGGTTTTGGATTCGGAGCCCCAACCCAACTGCCACTACCAGGAGAATCCCACGGACTCCTCCGACTGCCCGGGGACTGGTCTGCCAGATCAAAGCCTACCCTCGCCATGGGACAGGAGATCCTGGTTTCCGCCGTTCAGATGATAACAGCGGCCACGGTGTTCACAAATGATGGGGTACTACTGAAACCCCATGTGGTGGATAAGATCCTCTCCCCCTCAGGGGCTGTCATTAAAGATTACACACGGGAGCCGGTCAGAAGATTATTATCCCCCGGTATAGCCAGGGGCATGCTCTCTCTTATGGAGACAGCCACAACAACAGGAGGAACAGCCTGGCGTTTGAAAACAGAAGGGATAAGGGTGGCGGCCAAGACCGGAACAGCCCAGTTGACAGATCCCGAAACGGGTGGATACTCGGATAAGGTTTTCGGTGCCTCCTGCCTGGCCATCCTTCCGGCCGATGATCCCCGGTATATAACCTATATCATTATTGACAACCCCAAGGGAGAATCCTACTACGGAGGAACAATTGCCTCTCCCGTTATTAAAGAACTTATTGATAATCTGATTCTATATGGTGGAATTCCCAGATCCGAGGATGAAGCGACCATTCATCCCGGAAGAATCGTCATCCCCCCTGCGAAAAACACGATACCGAAAGGTGTTCTCCCAGACTATACAGGTTACTCGAAAAGAGAGCTGATTCCCCTCTTTCAGGAGGGAGGCCTCATTGTTAACCTGGAAGGTGAAGGATGGGTGATTAAGCAGGAACCGCCGGCAGGGACCCCCCTCGAACAGGGGATGAAACTCCTCCTGGAGCTTGAATGACCGTACTGGATGCGAATTTAAGTGTACTGAGAGGGCGGGACCCCGATTTATTCGACAAATTATTCAAAACTGTAAAACCCGATGAAAAACTGACCATTGAACCAACCTCTTCAGGTGCTCCTACGGCCATGTATGACGGGATTTACCTCCATTCCAACAGGAACCCCATACGAGAGGCAGATAAATTTGTAGACAATTGGAGCACCCCTCTCCCGCAGATACTCATCATGGAGGGATTCGGCCTGGGATACCAGGTAAGGGCCTTCCTGACGAAATACCCCAATCTTACAATCTGGGTGATAGAACCGGATATATCCATGTTTTATACCATCCTCATGAGTGTCGATCTAAGGGATATATTGGGTCATCCGGGAGTTATATTCTTTTTTAATCCACGCCCCGAATCTCTGGGAGGAGTGGCCGCCGAAACTGGACATTCCAGCTTCGGGATAACAAAGATCAGATCACTCTATTTGAAAGATCAGGAATTTTATAAGAAAATCGAGTCGGAGCTACACTCCATATTATCCAGACGTAAGGTCAATAAAAATACCCTTAAGAGATTCGGCAGACTCTGGATTCGAAACCTCCTGAAAAACCTCCCGATTCTCCCTAAAGTTAAGGGAATATATCGGTTAAAGGATGAATTCAAAGGAATTCCTGCCCTGATAATTGGTGCAGGGCCCTCTCTGGAAGATTTTCTCCCCCTCCTGCCGGAGCTTCAGAACAGATTTCTTATAATCTCTGTCGATACGGCTTTCGGTCTTCTGACAGAAGCCGGAATTCAGCCCGATTTTGTGACGGTAATAGATCCCCAATACTGGAACACCAGACATCTTGATGGGCAGGACCTCTCAAATACTGTTTTAATATCCGAAAGTGCAACACATCCCAGAATTTTTCGCTCGGAACCGAAAGCCATCTACTTTTGCGGTTCCCACTTCCCCTTAAGCAAATACCTTGAAGAGAAAACCGATATTGAAGGAAAGTTTTCACCAGGCGGTTCTGTAGCCACGACAGCCTGGGAGGCGGCAAGATACATGGGTGCTGAAAAAATATACTGTGCGGGCCTGGACCTGGGATTCCCCGGAGATCAAACCCACCACCGTGAAAGTTTTTTTGAAATGCGGGCCCTCTTCACCTCGGAGAGAAAACTGCCCATGGAGACATTTTCTTATAATGCACTCCATGATGCGTCCCCCTACCCTGTCCCCGACAATAAAGGTGGTGTGACCCTGACAGATCAGAGAATGGCTGTCTATATAAAATGGTTTGAAAACCAGATCAAACGCTATCCCGACCTGTCGGTCTTCAACCTCTCCCCCTTCGGTACAGCTATTGAAGGGATGGAGTGGATTGATGTAAAAAAACTGCATGCTCTTGATGACATAAAAAATGAGCTCACCTTAAGAATGAAAACCATTATAGACAGAGACAGGGGGGATATGATAAATCCGGATTTCATAGCCCGGCTTGATCACCTCATGGAAGAATTTCGCCATTCGGAAAATATGGGAAAAAGGGGGCTTGAACTCTGCCTCACACTTGATGAAAAAATCCATAAAAACGAGCCGGTTGATGAGATTCTATCCATGATGAATGAGTTGGATAATGAGATACTGAACTCCTCTGTTAAAAATATGGCCGGTTTCCTCTTCCAGGATGTTATTGCCTCAATTACCGACTCTCCTTTAAGCGAAGAAGAGCCTCCTGGTGCCCACCCGGCGGTACAATCCCCACAGGAGGGGCACCAGGAGAGCCTCACATCCAATTCCAGAAAAATATACTCTGAAATTTTAAAAGCCAGCAGTTTTCATCTAAATCTGCTGGCCGAATCAAAAAATAAACTCAAGAGTTTATAATCCTTTAAATCCCCAAGCTGATCCCGAGATCCTGGGCTGAAATGATGAGGGGGTGATCTGTTGGAACGAATTTCTTGATCCCGGCCACCTCTTCAAGGGGGACGGGAACCATATCACTTCCCTTAACAGCTATCATATTTCCCCAGTTTCCGGCCGCCACCTCGGCCGCACATTTTGTACCCAGAGAGGTTGCAAGAATCCTGTCATGCGCCGTAGGGGCCCCTCCCCGCTGGAGGTGCCCCAGGATTGTTACCCTGGTCTCCTTCCGGGTCAGGCTTTCAAGCCTCTGGGAAAGGATCCCCGTCCTGGTCTTAAAATGGAGGTCCAGTCTTGCCTGAATCTGCTTTCCGATCTTATACTCGGAAAGATCGGCCGGCGCATTACTCCGGACATCAGCCGAAATGGCTTCATAATCCTTTTTGGAAACAGCCCCCTCGGCCACGGCGACAATACTGAACCGCTTCCCCTCCCTTCTTCTTTTCAAGATGGCTTCGGCGATAATCTCCTCATCATAGGCCAGTTCCGGAATAAGGATAACATCCGCCCCTCCGGCCACACCCGCCCCCAGGGCAAGCCAACCCACCTTGTGACCCATTATCTCCACTATGATGACCCGATGGTGACTGTGAGCCGTTGAGTGAAGCCTGTCGATGGCTTCGGTGGCTATCATGAGAGCTGTATCATAGCCGAAGGTTCTATCCGTATTGGCAACATCGTTATCTATAGTTTTAGGCAGGGTCATAACATTCAACCCTTTCTGAGCCAGTCGATAGGCATTCTTTTGAGTTCCCCCGCCGCCAAGACATATAAGCCCGCTCAACTGATTCTTATTGTAATTCTCCACCATCACATCCGTCATATCGAGCACCTTGCCCCCCACGGGCATCTTATGGGGTTTATCACGGCTAGACCCAAGAATGGTACCCCCGCGAGTGAGAATTCCAGATAAACAGCGATCATCAAGCTCGGTAAATCTATTCTCCATCAACCCCCTGAACCCATCATGAATCCCAATAAGTTTCATATTGTATTTATGAGTCATGGACTTGCCAACAGCCCTTATAGCAGCATTCAGTCCCGGGGTATCCCCTCCTGAAGTAAGAATTCCAATAAGTTTAGGCATATTCAAAGCTCCTCTGATTAATGCAGATTATTGCAGATTATTGTGTAAGATTATATAAATGTAATTATAGTGTATGAGGAGAAGTCATGGAAGTTATTTATTGAAAGATAAGTGTTCTCATGGCGACTCCGGGGAGCAACGCGAAGCACCACTAATTATATGGCAATTTTTCTGCTATTTTTCATCGACTCTGCAAAACTGAGAAGAACTTTCATCAAACTGGGATTACTGACCCTGGCCTTAATCTCCCTTTTCGTCATGGGAATCATGATTCTTCTACGGATTTCCTTCTCCGGCCAGTCCGAAACGGCCTCAAGAACCTTCATGGGGTAAAGGTTTATCTTTGTCACCCGTCCCCATTTTTCCGAACTGTAGGTATCAAAGATCTTCCCGGAGACGATCCCGATAAGCCCGGCCTCCTCATAGGCCTCCATAATTGCCGACTCGGTCTGGCTGAGCTCATCCTCAAGAACTCCCTTGGGAACTATCCATCGCCCTTTACTGACCGAGGTTATGAGATAAAGATAGGGTTTATCCTTCACAATTCTATAAGGTATGACACCGCTTTGAAGCAGGGTCATGGGTTCTTCCTGTTTATTCATTTTTTTCTGCCAATCTCCTGTAGAAGTTATATAAGTCCTGCTGTGCCCGTACTTTGCATTTCACCCCCTCCCTGTAGTCTCCTTCCATCATCAAAGGCTGATTAAAACTGGACGAGTGGATGGAAAATGATGAACATGTATCGGTCATATGAACATTGAGAAAATGTTCAATCTCTTTCCTGATGGATTTATCATAAAGCGGAACCAGAACCTCGATCCTGTTATCCAGATTTCTTACCATCCAGTCGGCAGAACCAATGTAGTAGAGAGGTTCTCCATTATTATGAAACCGCAGGATCCTCGTATGTTCCAGGTACCTGTCGATCAAAGCGCTGGCTGTTATATGCGACTCCTCCACACCGTCCGGAGCCGTGGCCATGGAGAATATCCCCCGGACCATAACCTTTATATCCACACCGCTCCGGGAGGCCTTCAGGAGCCATTTGATCATGTTCTCATCCACAAGGTTATTAATCTTGACGATGATCTCCCCCTTTCCCCCGGCTTTTACATTCTGGATTTCGGCTTTTATCATACTGATAATACGTTTTCTTGTATAAAAGGGTGAAATGATAAGGTGTTTGAACTGAAATTTATGAAAACTCGAATCAAGGAGTTTGAAAACTTTATTCACCTCGTTGGTAATCCCCGTATGAGATGTCATGAGAATGTGGTCACTGTAGAGACGGGCCGTTGATTCATTAAAATTACCCGTACCAATCAGAGCAACCCTTCTCTTGGTCTTTTTTTCCTGCCGGGTAATAACACAGGTTTTACAGTGAACCTTAAAACCCTCCACACCACTGATGAGAGAGATATTATTTTCCTGGGATAGTTTACTCGTCCAGTACATATTGGCCTTCTCATCAAACCTGGCCTGAAGTTCAATGAAAACCGTGACTTTTTTTCCATTCCTCGCGGCATTTATCAGGGCATTAACAACACTTGAATCCTCGGCCACCCGGTAGAGAGTCATCTTGATGGCTGTCACATCCGGAGTCAGGGCCGCTTCCCGAAGAAGTTCGATCACATAGTCATACTTCTGATAAGGAAGGGACAAAAGAAAATCCTGCTTCTCAATCTGATCGATCAGGCTCCTCTTCATGTCCAACTGGTGATGATTCAATGGCGGTTGGGGTTTAAAGTAGAGTTCCGGCCGATTGATTCTGGGAAAGCCTAACATATCCCGGGCATTATGGTATCTTCCCCCCGGAAGAATATTACTGCACTTGCCAAGCTGAGCATGGTTCAGGAGATATTCAAGGAGATGAGCAGGCATATCCTTATCATACACCACCCGGACGGGATCCCCCATCTTCCGTTGTCTGATGGACCGTGAAAGCTTCTCGTAGAGGCTTTTGGTAACCTCTTCGGTCAAATCATATTCGGCATCACGGGTAATCTTGATCGTATAGGCGTTGAATGTATCATAGTCAAATATATTGAAGGTATCCTTTAAACAATACCGTATAATATCATCAAGGATGATGAAAGACTCCTCATTCAGCCGGGAAGGTATCCGTACATACCGCGGCAGTACATCCGCCGGCAGCTCGATGAGTGCATAGCGAAAATTCTCAGGATTATTTTTATTAAACATATGTACCGCAAGATAGATGGTCACATGCTTCAGGTACTGATACCCCTTTTTATCATTGAGCATGATAGGATAGAGCCGATTCCTGACTTTGGAGTTGAAATACTTGTTTATATAATCTTTCTGCTCGGAGTTCAGCTCATTAATTGAAACAAGGTGAATATTATTCTGCCCCAGTTCAACAATTATACTTTGAAAGACAGCCTCCATCCTTCCGCTTAACAGCCGGACCCTTTTCAGGATGTCCTTCATAAGGATCCTGGGCTTTACACCCTTTGGGGGTGTATGATGCTCGGGATCCTTTTCCATCTGATTAATTGAACCCACGCGAACAGAATAGAACTCATCAAGATTTGATGAAAATATCCCTATGAATTTCAATTTTTCCATAAGAGGAGTATTGGGGCTCTCTGCTGTCTTTAATACCCTTTCATTAAAATCCAGCCACCGCAGTTCTCTATTTACAAATAATTGTGTTCTTTTCATATCATCTCCGAAACACTCACTTTATATAGTATATATGAAGATTTTATTAAAGTAATGGAAATATAGAAACTCAACAATATCTTGACCTGTAAATGAGAGTTACGTATACTGAAAGTCTGAAAAAGGGAACGGATT
This sequence comes from Spirochaetales bacterium, assembly GCA_016342585.1. Classification (GTDB taxonomy): domain Bacteria; phylum Spirochaetota; class Spirochaetia; order UBA9216; family UBA9216; genus JAEINK01. Next base: position 69,262 of record JAEINK010000018.1, on the reverse strand, counting down.
AAACTCCGTTCCCCCATCAGCCATTGTACTGGGGAGGGAAAATGGCCGAGCAGCTCATAGTAAAGAATCTTGAATTTATAAGGATCCTGCCAGCCTGGGCTCAGGAACTTTCATATAAATACCTTTCAAAAACAACAAACCTCTATATTCTGAATGGAAATATCAGGGATTTTCTGCCGAACCAGCTTTATGAAGGTGATTTCATGTTTGTCCGGGTTCAGGAGTTTATCTCCGATGTCCTTTTTGGTAATCAGGATATCATAGCCTTCTATGACAGGTCTTCCGGTATAAACTTCTGCACACCGGATATGCAGAAAGAGTATCTGACAACCATGGCTAAACTATTTCCCGATGTTCCCAAAGAGGATTTCATTTCATCCGATCCCAAAAAGGCTTTTGAGCATCTGGAAAAGTACTTTTTAATGAAGATTCCGGATAAACTGAGAATTATTCTGATCATTGACTATGCTGAAACGATTATCCCGAATACGGATGTTTCAAATATGACCGAAGAGGACAGGTATAACCTTGTTACCCTGAACAGGTGGTCCCATGATCCTTTTTTCACACAGGGTGATGTGTCGATCCTCCTGTTAACCGAAAATCTGACGGATATAAGTGATCGGCTAATCCGATCCCCTTCAACTATAAAAATTAACATCCCTCTTCCAGATGAGAAGGTTCGTGAACGATTCCTTCAATTTCTGGACAGGAAGGATGAACTCATGACCGAACCTCGTCTGAATCCCGAAAGGATAGCCAAGATGACAAGCGGTTTAAACCTGATGAACCTGAATCAGCTGGCGGCAGAATCCTATCAGGAAGATAAACCCATAACTATGGAGTACCTGAAAGATAAGAAAAAGCAAATCATCGAAAACGAGGCGGCGGGTCTACTTGAATTTCTTGAATCTGACCACGACCTTTCCCTTGTTTCCGGGCATGATTTTGTAAAAAAAAGGTTCAAAAGCGCCGCCCGAGCCATAAAACAGGGACGCCATGATGTTCTTCCCATGGGATACCTCCTCTCGGGAGCCGTAGGAACCGGTAAATCGTTCATGGTTACCGCTTTTGCCGGAGAAATCGGGATACCCATAGTCAAATTCAAGAATTTCCGTTCAAAATGGCAGGGGGTTACCGAAAGTAATCTCGAAAAGGTATTAAATATATTAAAGGCCATGGCTCCGGTTGGTGTCATGATCGACGAGGCAGATGCCTTCCTTGGTGGAAGGAATAAACAGGGCGATGAAGGAACCAGTAACAGGGTGTTTGCCCAGATTACCTCCTTCATGGGGAATACCGAGTACAGAGGAAAGATAATCTGGTTCCTGATTACCTGCAGGCCCGATCTCTTGCCAATTGACTTGAAACGGCAGGGAAGAGCGGAGGAACACCTGGCTCTATTCTACCCGGAAACCGCTGACGCCAAGGAGGATCTTTTCGAAACCCTCATAAGGAAGCTGAAGATAAAGATTCAGAAGTTTCCCATTAGTGATATCCTGAAAAAATACAGGTTTGACTGCTCCGGAGCAGATCTTGAAGCAATATTAATCAGGGCCAAATTTAATGCCGCCATGAATAACCATGTCATCATCACCAAAGAGGATCTTGAAGAGACCATGAAGGATTTTGTTCCGCCGGCCTACCCGCATGAGATTGACCTGCAGAACCTGGTTGCCGTCCTGGAATGTACCAGCCGGGAAATGGTTCCCAAAAAATTCACAAATATAGATAGAAATAAGATTATTCAGGAAATACAGGGCCTTAAAACCCTGCTTGGTGAGTAAAGCGAAAGGGTTTTCATCCATTTGACCGGCGCTTCTATCATTTCCTGTAAAAAAACGAATATTGCTCATATTACCTCTTGATTTTTCCCTTAAATGGACTATAGTAGACTCTGAAGGAACCAATGGAGGTATGTATGACAGATATAGCCAATAATGATGAATTACTAACTTTGAGCGAAGTGGCATCCTATCTAAAGGTTGCGGAAAAAACAATACATCGAATGGTAAAGAAGGGAGAGATCCCCTGTTTCAAGGTTGCCAGTCAATGGAGATTCAAAAAAAGCGGTATCGATGCATGGCTTCATTCCAAACTGCAAACCACTCCTTCCGATGAGACGACAAGGCTCCTGGAAGAGAGTCCGGAGCTTGTTCCCTTTTCACGACTTACCACAACAGACCTTATTATTGAAGATGTGAAGGCCGGTAATAAAGAGGAGATCCTCAAACAAATGATTCAACCCCTCCTTTCAGGGGAACTTCTCGAGAAAGGTGATGACTATCTTAAAAAACTCCTGGATAGAGAAAAAATGATCTCCACCGGGATTGGGAATGGGATAGCCCTTCCACATATCAGGAATCCGCAGGAGAATCCTTCAACTGTTCCTGCCGTCGTCATAGGAAGGTGTGAAGAAGGTGCTGAATATGATTCTCTCGATGGAAAAAAAACCTACCTTTTTTTCCTGATCTTTACAAACAGCATAAAGGTTCACTTACGGCTTACTTCAAGAATTAATCGAATTCTCATGAATAAAGAAATTCTGGAAAAGCTGAAAAAAACGCAATCAAAAACAGACCTGTATAAGCTGATTATCGAAGAGGATCATGTAATCCTCGAACTAGAAAAAGAGTCCCAAAGGGTCTCAAGTTCCCCGGAAGGAGAGTAAGATGATACTGAAAAAGAGAATTTTACCTGAGTTGATTACGCCGGCGGCAACATTCAGTAATAAGGATGAAATCCTCAAGTTTATTGCGGAAAAGGTTAGCAAAAACAGTGCATTTTCAGATGTCTCTGAAGCATCGATCTATGCGGGGCTCGTGGAAAGGGAAACACTATGTTCAACAGGTATGGGAGACGGGATCGCTATCCCGCACTATACAGAGGAGAACGCCAAGGACTTTGCCGTCGGTTTTATATCCTTAAAAACGCCAGTAGATTTCGATTCCCTTGATAATAAACCCGCCCGATTGATTTTTTACATAGTGGGCCCTAAATCCAAACGAAATATTCATATAAATCTTCTTTCTGCTATCTCAAAGCTCCTTAAAAATACCGCCAATAAGAAAAAACTTGAAAAATCGGAGACAGTTGAAGATGTACTTGCCGTTTTAAGTCAAAACGGAGGAGAATCAGAGTCGGAACTGCCGGTTAAACCAAAATCGATCTTTCAGGTTGTTATACAGAAAGAGTCCATTTTTACTGAAATTCTGGAGGTCCTGACCTCCGGAGAAGATAATAATGTGACCATCCTTGAAGGCGGCAATGCTTCAAGCTACCTGAATAAGCTGCCCCTTTTCTCTACCTACTGGACAGAAGAGGATGATAGATTCAACAGGATAATTATTTCGGTTGTTGACAGATATACATGTAACGATCTGATACGCAGGATTAAACTGATAGAGGGGTATGATCAGGAAAAGCCGGGTCTACTGATCACCGTCCAGGAAGCGGTATACGCTGAAGGAAGCCTGGATTACTGATATGGGAATTTTAGTACATTTTCACCAATGGATTGAAGGACTTGGCCTACCGCTCCTCCTTATCGCGGGAATAATGATCTTTGCGGGTTTTTACTTCGGTAAAACCATGAAATTTATTAAATTGCCTTCGATAATCGGTTATATGATAATTGGTGTCGTATTGGGCCCCTCACTCCTGAACCTGCTTCCGGAGGCTGTACAGGGGAATTTGTCTTTTCTAACCTCCCTGGCCCTTGGCTTTGTGGCTATAAGTATCGGCCTCGAACTTAAATTTTCCACCTTGAAAAAACAGGGTTCTGCCATAATTCTTATTATTCTCATGGAATCATTCTTGGCGTTCTTTGCAGTTACAGCCGTTGTCTACCTTGTAACCCATGACCTGCCCCTTGCTCTCATCTTCGGGGCCATTGCCCCGGCAAGTGCGCCCGCTGGAACCGTAGCGGTTATCCAGGAGTATAAGGCAAAGGGCCCGATGACTTCGGCCCTCTTCTCTGTTGTTGGTTTCGATGACGGCCTTTGTATTATCATCTTTGGATTTGCTTCAGCCTTTGCCAAAAATATATTACTGGGAGCCGAAGGGGCTGTTTCACCCAATTTCTGGTTACTTATGGGGCCCCCTCTTCTTGAAATCGGCCTGAGTATTGTTATCGGATCCATAATGGGAGTGGTTTTTTCTTTTTTAGTTAGAAGATTAAAAAACGGAAGAGATATCCTGATTCTTATATTCGGTTCGGTACTCCTGACGACCGGTCTGTGTGAGTTCATGCACCTATCCCTGATCCTAACCAATATGGTTACGGGAATTTTTATCATCAACACACAAACTTCGAGTATAATTAAAAAGATCAGTGATGAGCTGAGTATGGTCATGCCCTTACTCTTTATACTGTTCTTCGTCCTGGCAGGAGCGAACCTCCATGTCGCCGCCCTCCCGTCATTGGGACTCCTGGGGATGGCCTACATCCTGGCACGCACGGCGGGTCTTATGGGAGGGGCCTCCCTGGGCGCCACAATAGGCAAGGCGGAACCAATGCTTAAGAAATATCTGGGAATGGGTATTCTCTCCCAGGCCGGTGTGGCTATAGGGCTTGCCCTCATCGTAAAGCAGGAATTTTCACATATCAGCCCCTGGGGCGAGATCATTGGGAATACGGTGATTACGACGGTGACAGCTACCTGCATTTTCTTTGAAATTATCGGACCTGTTTTGACTCGCCACGGTCTGCAGAAAGCTGGTGAGATCAAAGTCTCCTGAAGTTAAAAAGAGCCTGTCCCCCAGTTAAGCGGGATGGGCCATTATTATACATGTGCCCCATCGGCTCCGGATCATACCGGAGGCAATGGGGACATTTTTTTTGAAAATTGACTGTGGAGCAATGAATGAACCCATCAAACACAAACCGTAAACCCTGTAAATTTTCCGAATCGTTATTTAAAAAACTTAAAGAGACAGGAAAAACCCTGGCCTTTGCCGAGTCGATTACAGCGGGAAACCTTTGTGCCGAAATGGTACAGTATGCCGGAGCCTCGGAGATACTGCTTGGCGGTATCGTAGCCTATTCCAACTCTGTTAAAATGCAAATGCTGGGAGTGAAGAATGAAACTCTTAAAACCCATGGTGCCGTCTCCGAACAGACAGTCCGCGAAATGGTGACAGGGCTTCATGAACGAATCCCCGCTGATTTCTGCGCCGCGGTTTCCGGTATTGCCGGCCCCGGGGGTGGTTCTGCCGAGAAACCGGTGGGTACAGTCTGGCTGGGTCTGTGGACAGAAGGGGTCCTAAGAACAGAAATGAAGGTTTTTGAAGGAAACAGGGATGAGATTATCCAGTCTTGCGTGGATTGGGTTTATACACGATTATTGCAGGGTTCTTTTCAGAATCAAAAAGATCCTCTCTCCCTAAAAGAGAATCAGCACTATCCTTGAGACAATCAAAGCACTCACCATGACAACCGCCGCAGGTCTTATCAATCCTTTCAGGCTCCTGAAAACACCCGTCTTGAAATACTGATTTGTGACTATCAGACAGACATGAACGGGAGAAAGCATCATCCCGGCATGGCCGAAACTGTAGGCAAGGAGAATGGTGGATAATTGAACTCCCAAAGCGGGCTCGGGTCCCATGAGACTCAGAACTATGGGCATGCTAGCCCCGACTGTACCAATGGCAATTCCTGTGGCTATCCCACTGAAAAACGGGATGAGCATGGTAAAAAGGATGACAGGGATCCCCCATGAGAATAGTTCTTCCCGCATTTTTTCCATGAGAAACATACCATCGGGAAGGGGGGCTTCTATGAAGGCACCATATACTCTTATGAGCATTACCAGGATTAATAACTGGAGGCTACGCGAGGATAGTAGCATCTCTTTCCAATCATAAGGGCCAACAGGGCGTCTAATCTGAAGATAGATAATGGAAAATCCAATCCCGATTGTCATGGGAATATATTGGGAAAACTTTGACAGTGAAGGGAAAAAGATCATCACCAGTAAATAAACCCCAAGGGTAATCATTATCGGTGTTAAAGGTTTTAAAATACTGCCTTCCTTCTTTCTTTCTGTTTTTTCATCTTTAGGAACTTTTCTAAGCAGGAAAAAATAGCCTCCAAAAATATAACAGAGGGTCATGGGAAACATGAGAGTGGAAAAAACAGGAGTTCGTAATCCGGAAAGTTCAATCGCCAGGAGAACCCCCGGATAGAGGGGCCACCAGAACTCCCATATATGACGGAACCAGTAGTTAATTCTGCCTTTCAAAATGCTGTCCGAGTTTTCAGAGCTGTCACAGGAGTCTACCAGAGGGGCTGAGAAGACGGCTCCGCCGGGCATGGGAAGCAGGCCGATGAGAGCAGGCAGTACTGCCATGGCGGACCTTCGGCTCATTCTGCTTTGTACACCAATGACAAGCTCATCAATATTTCCTGTTTTCTTCATCTGGGTGCTCAAGGCAATGACCAGATAGATGAGAAGAAAAAGAAACATCCCGTTTATGCTGGAAAACCTGGCCCAGGTTATTTTTCCAATGGAGGAGAGGGAGTGACCCGACCAGAAGGAGAGAATAAGTATACCCAGAACAAGAGCAACGGAAAGGTTTTTAACAATCTTGTTTCCAACAAGGATAACACCAAGAGAAACAAGTATTTTGATGACAACGGGTATATTCATTAAAAGATCCAAACTGTACTCCTTTTATATTCGAGTATAACATCGAAAATAAGCAATTAAACCCAGTTTTGTTCAAAGTTGAAGGTGGAGATTTCCTCTCCTGTTACATTTTCAAGATAGATATCGACTCCATCCATAACGGGAAGTTCCAGAATTTTTTCCGGATAAATATAATCGAGGCCGTAATTTTTCTCTCTTTTCACCAGGAATTGCCCTCCGCGTGAATCCTGAATTTGCCCCTCAACCTTCACCGGGGCTCTGGTAGCAAGGAGGAATGGTTTTCCACGCGTATACTGTTCTATGGGCAGGGGGGAGTTTTCTATTAGTTTTTCAAGGGCCTCTTTCTCAAGTTCAATCCATGCCTGTGAACGGTTAGCACCAAGTAATTTCAATGCATAGACGGCGAATGAGTTTGATGCAGGAAGAGGAAAAGCTGCCGTGAGGATGAGCCCGTGAGTATCACCCTGTTTATCGAAAAACTCAAACTGATAGATGCTGGTGATTCTGAATCTTCGGATCCCGATTTTTAAACACTCATCCACCCCTTTTTTTAGTTTTTTAAGATCCTTTTCCGGGCAGAAATGGGGAAGCAAGATTTCTGTACTTTCTAAAACCGGTTGCTTACCATCCATCAGGAAATCTGAAATCGATATAACCGTTATCTCCTTAAGACCACGAGCCTCCTCGGGAAGTGCCATACGTTTTTCTGTTTTTCTACCCTCGGGGGAGAAGAGCGAAAGAAGGCCATCCGGCCCCCCAGCCTTCGCGGGAAATTCGATGACCGTAGGCCCTTTCTCCGGGCTAAGCTGATACTCGGTACTCACCTTCTCCCAGAATTCCCGCCGCCTCTTCTTGAGGATGCTTGCGGGTAAAAACCAGGCCCCCTCTATTTCGGTTTCAATTCTACCCGGCTTTAATTCTGGATTCCTGGTGGCAGAGAAAACCTCAAGGAGTTTTTCACCATCCAGGGGACGGTTTCCCGCAGGCTCGGGAGGTTCATTCCAGACCACTTCGATTTTATTGTTTCCAGAACGACCTTTTACCCTGGCAGACATTCCGGTAGAATCAAGCCGGATTTGAATATCGATCCTCTCTGGGGCAGAATATTCAGGCAGGTTTGCCGTATCGGGGATATCTTCCTTCCGGCTTTCACCAATCTTATAGACCATACCGCCAGCGGGGATCTCCTTCCGGCAGTGCACGAAGACCGTATCACCCTGCCTGCCGGTATTAACCGGGCGGCTCCCAATAGACAACCTCGTTATGGTCACAGCAGGTCCCTCTTCTCCGGAGGATGGTTGGATTCTAATCCTGTCCCCCATATGCAGCCGGCGGGACAGTTTCACCTGAAATCCCGAGGTTTTGATCTGCCCGGCTTTTCCTATGAGCTGCCCCGAGACCCCCATGGAGTCATATTGAAGGAGATCCTTGGTTTCCTCGGGAAAATAAAACCCATGGGACCATTTTCGCCCCAAAGAACCGGAGAGTATATTTCTAGCTTCACCGAGGACTCTTCTTTCATTCCCTGGTTCTGAATCCAGGACTTTTCTATAGGCACTTACGACATTCTTGATATAGTCGGGCTGCTTCAAACGACCTTCTATTTTCAGGGAAGAGACACCCGCATCCTTTAAGTCTCCGATTATATCAAGGCTGTAGAGATCCTGCGGTGAGAAGAAAAATCCACCCGCCTTTTCTCCATCGACTTTTCCATGATATCGGCGTCGACAAGGCTGTTTACATTTCCCCCTGTTTCCGGACCATCCGCCCATCCAGGAACTGAAGAGGCAATTTCCCGAAAGACCACAACAAAGGGCGCCATGGATGAAGACTTCTATTTCCACAGGTGATATCGAAGACATATCCTGGATCTCTTCAAGGCTCACCTGCCTCTCGAGGATTACACGTTCAAAACCAATTTTACTGGCAGCATTCAGCCCGGCTGAGTTATGAAACCCCATTTGGGTAGAGGCATGAAGGGCTATATCCGGATAGTAGTTTTTAAGAATCTTGACCACACCAAGGTCCTGAAGAATGAAGGCATCCGGTTCTATATCCCGAACTTTATCGATGAAGGGTATGAGATCTTCAATCTCCGTATCCTTTACAAGTGTATTCAGGGTTAGGTAATATTTTTTCCCATGTTTTTTAGCATAAGCAGAAAGCTTCGACATATCACTTAAAGTGAAGTTCTTTCCCATCTCCCGGGCATTAAACCTCCCGAGGCCCGCATAAACTGCGTCAGCACCATATTTATAAGCGGTTATACCGCATTCCAGATTACCAGCAGGGGCCAATAATTCAGGAAGAGAATTATTTCTAATTCCGTCCAACAATGACATTCTTTCCTCTCTCCTTGGCTAAATAAAGCCTATCATCCGCGCGGGATATAAGAGCATTCTTATTTTCTCCCGATTTCAATTCTGCGATGCCAAAACTGGCTGTAATATTGTCGATTTCATAAATCTCAATTTCACTTATTTTTTGCCTGAGTCTCTCGGCAAGATTTCTTGTCCCCTTCAAATCGGAGTTGGGACACAGGACCATAAACTCTTCCCCCCCCCATCGGCATATGAAATCGAATTCCCTCAACCCCTCTTTGGCAACTTTGGCAACCTCAAGAAGAACCTGATCACCCACAAGATGCCCGCAGGTATCATTCACCTTTTTGAAATCATCGAGATCTAACATAATCACAGAGAGGGATTGACCGTATCGAGCGGCCTTTTTTATCTCACTGTCAAAAAGTGTATCAAATTTATATCTGTTAAGAAGGCCTGTGAGGGGATCTGTCTCCGAGAGAACCTTGAGCCGGGTATTCTGGGTTTTGAGTTTACCTGTTCTTCTTTCCAGTTTTACGATTTCTTCTGCATTCCTGGCAATCAGGAAAACACCATAAGGCCGATCAAAATAATCGGTGATAGATTTAAGGATATATGAATAGTGAACTTTCTTTCCATCTCCCCCACGGAATTCGGTGATACCTTCAAGATATTTTCCGGGTTCCGGAAACTCGATAATATTTTCAAAGAGATCATTCAATTTAAGAGAGTGTCTCTTTGCCCTGCGGGTTCGGTTACTTCTGATTCCCCAAAATTCAAGCCCTGTACGGCTTATTTGAAGAACAGAATTATCATTATCAGCCACAACGGCAATATCCGTCATGAGTTCTAAAATATCATCAGCTAAAAGCTGGGGAGTAAAGGTCAGAAACCTTGCCTTCAAAATGAAATATCCGACTCCGATGACAAATAGTCCTATCCATAAATGGCCCAGTGTGGGGACAGCCAGGTCATTGTTCAACTTTATCAGCAGATTTGAAGTGACTGAAAGGATGAATACAATCAACATTGGGAACATCACCTTGAATGTTAACCGTTTTTTCTTCCTCTCCTTCAAATGATAATAGCTCACAATTAAATCAATACTCACATAAATGAGGACACCTACTATATAAACAAGGTATAAATAATCATAAGCCGTCGTATAAAGATCTAACTCCTGCCATCCTGAAGGAATGGCTCGAAAATCCTTAGCTAAAAGATTACCGGAAACACCAAGAATTACAAAAAAGAGGGATGGTATATAAAAAATGAAATAAAAATTGGAGAATTTCCTGTTATTTATTTGATAGATAAATCTTTTTATGAAGATGAGGAAAGCCGTGGGGAATACACCCCATGTGAATACAGATATTCGATAGATTATTCTTACACAATTCTCATCACGAGTAGCGATAATCAAACCATAAAAAATACCGTATAAGCCGGAAAGGATTCCAATGACAAAAAAAGACCTGTACGTGAGCTCATCCGGATTTGTTCTGATTATTCGGAAGGAAACTTCTATAGCCCAAAAAGCAATAAAAAATGAAGCAACTTCAAGAAATACTGTCATGCAAGCATACTATCAGGCAAAGGGAAAAACGGCAATCACCTCCGTAATCCCTCAGCCTTGAATATTCAATTTTTACTATCTTTTATTTAACTCAAGGGCCATATCCCTGAGTTTATACTTCTGGATCTTACCACTGGCGGTTAAAGGAAACTGATCTATGAAGTAGATATACTTTGGAGCCTTGTACCTGGCAATTCTGGATTTCGAGAAATCGACAACATCGGACTCTTCCAGATCGACACCCGGCTGGCGGACAATGAATGCTCCCACAACCTCTCCATATTTTTCATCAGGAACACCAACAACCTGAACATCCTTTACACCTTCGAGTGTATAAAGGAACTCTTCGATCTCCCTGGGATAGATATTCTCCCCCCCACGGATGATCATATCCTTAATACGACCGGTAATTTTATAGTATCCATCTTCATCCATGGATGCCAGATCTCCGGAATGGAGCCATAGATCTTTATCGATCGCCCTGGCTGTTGCCTCGGCCATCTTATAGTACCCCTTCATGACATTGTATCCCCGGCAGCATATCTCTCCACTCTCCCCCTGGGCAACCTCATCACCCGTCTCGGGATCTATAATCTTGACTTCGATTCCCTCAAGGGCTGTTCCAACAGTGGACACACGTTTTACAAGTTCATCATCCACAGACGTCTGGGTAAAAACCGGTGAGGCTTCGGTCAGACCATAGGCAATTGTCATATCCGTGCAATGCATATCTTTAATCACCCTCTTCATCACATCCTCGGGACAGGGAGAGCCCGCCATGATTCCGGTTCGTAAGGTGGATAGGTCAAACATATCAAACATGGGATGATTGAGCTCGGCAATAAACATGGTGGGAACACCATAAAGTGCCGTAGCCTTCTCCTTCTGTACCGCCGCGAGAACTCTTAAAGGATCGAAATCCTCTACCATTATCAGAGAACCTTCATGGGTCAGAATAGCAAGAACACCAAGCACAATTCCAAAGCAATGGAAAAGAGGTACGGGAAGGCAAAGCCTGTCCTCCCCTGTAAACTTCTGTCGTTCCCCTATAAACCAGCCATTATTCAAAATATTCCGGTTAGTAAGCATTACCCCTTTGGGAAACCCCGTTGTTCCGGAGGTATACTGCATGTTAACCACATCATCACAGTCGAAAAGTTCAGCCGCTGTCTGGAGGAGTTCATCATCAGTGTGCTCTCCAAGCTGAAGGAGTTCATTGGTATTGTACATACCACGATGCTTTTCCTGTCCGATATAGATTACATTTTCAAGTTTCGGATACTCTTCTGAACAAAGATGCCCTCGAGCCATTGTTTTAAGCTCAGGTACGAGTTCGTACACTGATTCTACATAGTTTACATCCCTGAAGCCATCAACGATGGCCAGGGCCTTCATATCCGACTGCTTTAGTACATAGGCAAGCTCATGGGATTTGTAGGAGGTATTTACCGTTACAAGGACCACACCTATTCTGGCTGTGGCAAACATAAAAGTGAGCCAGTCCGGAACATTCCTTGCCCAGATACCAAAATGATCACCCTTTTTTAGACCAATAGCAAGGAGCCCTTTGGCAAGATTGTCAACCCTTTCGGAAAAATCGCCATAGGAAAACCTGAGATCCCTGTCCGGGTAAACTATAAAATCTTTATCCCTGTTTTTTTCAACTGTTTTCTGAAAAAATGAGGCAATTGTATCTTGAATAAAATTCATCTCTGTATTACTCATGAACCTCTCCTTAAGCCGGTGTATAGAGAACAGCCAGAATTTTTGCCTCTGTTCCGACCGCATGAAGATAATGGGGAACCACCGAATCATAATAGAGGCTGTCACCCGCCGCGAGGGTAACCCTCTCTTTGCCATAGAGAAGTTCAATCTCGCCGTCCATGACATAGATAAACTCTTCACCCTCATGTGATGAAAGTTTCTCTTCACCGGCCTCCCTGGGTTTTACTGTTACAATAAATGGTTCCATATGCCGGTCTTTTTTTTCAGCACCAAGGGAGATGAATTCAAGGTTTCCATCTGCTGAAACATCCGTGTCACCGGAAAAACGCAGAACCTTGTCACTCTTCCCACCTCGTACAACAACAGGGTCTTTCTGAATGGAATCATCCAGGAATGTTCCCAGTCGGACCCCCATTCCCCTGGCAATCTTTAAAAGAGGAGTAAGCGAGGGAGCAAGCAGTCCCGCTTCAAGTTTTTCAATCATTTCGGAACTGACACCACTCATCTCGGCGAGTTTTTCAATCGAAAGCTCCCGCTGTTCCCTTAGGCTTTTTATTTTCAAGTTTATATTTGTTTCCATAATTCCTTCCTGATTTACTACCTGATTAGGCTTTTTTTTAGAGAATTATCAAAGAATCGAGGTTTTTATTAAAAATGTCAATAGTAAGTGGTTTAAACGATTTGTTTGAATTTCATCAGAAAAATGACTCTCCACAGGACAAGCTCGGCTGACATACTTGTCAGCAGGTATCGTCGGTCTCGTAAGGAATTTATTATATGGGATTAATACCCCGAAGGCATGGATTAAGTTTGGTTAAGCATATTTCTTGCATCAAAGAAATCATTACGCGGCAAGCTGTTGGGTATTAAACCCGGCTCGAATAAAAAGGACCCATCGGCGTTATCCCGGTGGGTCCTTAAAACATTCAATCATGAATTACTTATAACTTACAAGAGCTGGGCTTTACCTCGGGCAACAAACTGACCAGCGCCTTTTTCCTGTTTCCACTCACCATTTTCGACGATGGTTTTTCCACGAAGAATTGTTCTCACGGGGAACCCCTTAACCTTCATGCCTTCATAGGCATTGTAGTCAACGTTCATATGGTGGGTTTTTGCAGAAATTGTCATTTCTTTTTCAGGATCCCAGATTACGATATCAGCATCTGATCCAACAGAGATTGTTCCTTTTTTCGGATAGAGTCCCAGAGCTTTGGCAGGTCCAGTCGATGTAATATCAACAAATCGGTTTACAGAAATCTTTCCACTGTTAACACCATTATGATACATGACGTACATTCGGTCTTCTATCCCGGGGATACCATTTGGAATCTTGTGAAAGCCCTCTTTTCCAAGTTCTTTTCCGGGTTTTCCGCCATCCTTTCCACCTTCATAGTTAAAGGAACAATGGTCGGTGGCAACACCAAGGAGAGTTGTGTCCTTCAGTGATTCCCAGAGATAGGCCGCATCCTTGGGTTTTCTGACCGGAGGTCCACAGGCCCATTTTGCCCCCTCATATCCGGGCACACGCATATCATCTTCAAATTTAAACATATACTGGGTACATGTTTCACCCATTACAGGGGCACCCCTTTTTCGGCCGATCCTCAACTGTTCAACTGACTCCTCGCAAGACATATGAACAATGTAGAGATTAGCACCTGTCACTTCCGCAAGGGCGATCGCTCTGGCTGAAGCTTCAGCTTCGATGGCGGCAGGATGGGCGTCTAAATGATATTTAGGTTCGATTTTACCTTCAGCGATCCGCTGTTTGGTAACGATATCGGTAACATCCCCGTTTTCACAATGACACATAATCAGAATTCCGCTTTCAGCGGCCTTCTGCATGGCAAGATACATGGTAGTATCATCAACCATGAATGCCCCCTTATACTGCTGAAAAACCTTAAGACTGGAAACACCCTCATCCCAGAGTTTTGGAATCTCGTTAACAGATTCCATGGTGGGAACTGTTATGGCCACATGGAAACCATAATCAATTACCGCCTTTCCCTCAGCCTTGGCCTTCCACATTTTAATACCATTAACCATGGTATCTCCCTGCTGCTGAAGAGCAAAGTCAACATGACAGGTAGTTCCTCCGAACGCAGCCGCACGCTGTCCTGTGAAGAAATCATCCGCAGTTGTGGTCCCGCCAAAAGGCATATCCAGATGTGTGTGAGCGTCAATTCCGCCTGGAATGACATACTTTCCAGCAGCATCGATAACCTCGCATCCCTCTGTTGGAAGATCTTTTCCGATGAGAGTTATTTTTTCACCCTCAATAAGTACATCGGCCTTGATGGTATCACCGGCCGTAATGACAGTACCGTTTTTTATAACCGTCTTCATTAAATTTACCTCCTAAAAATTCGGTAAATCCAGTTTAATACCAATGAGATTGTTGTGCAAGGAATATCTTTTACTGTATATCTTTTTGGTTTTTTACAGCTTCTGAATGCAGGAGTTCTCCATTCTCACCCCTCTCTTCACTTTTTTCCCCAGGCTCTTCAATGGTTTCAGACTGCTCCACAACAGGGGCTCTTTTCACACCCGGAAGATAGGCGGCAAAGGTTTTACCGTAAAGATCCCAGATACTCACAAAAAGCGCCGCTATAACCGGGCCTATAATAACCCCCCATATGCCGAAAAGGGCGATTCCCCCCAATGTACCAAGGAGAATGAGTAATTCATGGAGCTTCGTGTCTTTGCCCACCAGAATGGGACGGAGTATATTATCGATACTTCCCACAAGAACAGCACAGTACAGACCCAGAATGACAGCCTTAATTAAATGACCGGATACGGTAAGAACAATTACAGTGGGGATCCATATAAGCGAAGAACCGACAATGGGAATAATAGAGAGGACTGTCATCATCAGCCCCCAGAAAACCACAGAATCTATACCGGCTACCAGAAAACCGAGAGCGGCAAGGGTCCCCTGAATCATCCCGACAAGGAGAGTTCCCCGTAAAGTCGCCCCTGACACCGAAGTAAAATGGGTAAGGAGCATCCGCTCGGTTTCATCATCCAAAGGTAGATAATAGAGTATGATGTTGATAAGTGACTCGCCATCTCTGATAAAGAAGAACATGGCATAGAGAAAAATAAAAAAGAGAAAGGCAGCATGGACAGTTGATGAGGTAAGCTGGGTGATACTGTTCACAAGCAGGGAGCTCAAGGAGCTGACCATCTCTCCAAGTTTGATTAAAATATCATCCTGGTAGACAATCAGATAATCGTAAACCGGTAGAGTCTCCAATTTTGATAGAAGCAATCCGGGCTGCGAGAGGGCGTCCTGTATCCATGGCCCGGTATTCTGTCCGACCTGAATCGCCTGGGTAACAACAATACTCAGAATAATTCCAGCAGGGATGAAAACCATCAAAAATACAATCAAGAGCGTCAAAGTAGATGAGAAGTTTTTTTTCTGCTTTGTTCGAACCAGGATCCTTCGATATAATGGCTGACAAAGGGCCGAAAAAAGACCGGCAAGAAGCAGAGTCATGAAGTACCCTTTTATCATGAATCCGAAAATAAGTGAAACTAAAGCCACCAGACCGAGAACTGTAATTTTTTGCACTACTTTAGGTTTGATAATTTTTCTCCTTTAACAGCTATTTGACATTCTGTTGAAGAAGTTTTATGAGGTATATTTCAAGGTACCTTTCAAGCTCCTCTTTCTTTTTTATCTTGGAGAGGGCCTTGTTTGCCACAAGTGTACCCGCCATATTCCGAATTCTTTCGATATCAGGAGGACTTATCAATAGTCCTTTTTTTAGGGCACGTAAATAATCTCTGGCAAGACAATTCACATCTTCGACAAGGTCTTCTTTAGCTTTCAAATCAAAAAGAGGGTTCCATTTTTCAGATAATTCGAAAAGGCGGGTATCCACGTTCACACCTTCTCCAACTAACTCTTTTTTCAACTTGAAAACCTGCTTTTTAAACCTCTCCTGCCGTGCAATCGCCTGTTTTCTGGGATCATTTGAAACAGACTCCGGATTGCTCTCTCCCCCGCTCTTTATATTTTTCTTGTTTATATTCTTTTTATGGGTATTTCTATCAAACTTTTCACCCTGGGCATTATTTGTTTTTTTCCCACCGGAAAAAGCTTTCATGAAAAAAATCACCACATGACTTACCACAGGAACGGATCTCCAGAAAGGTAGGATGCGGCGGGCTTCCACAAGCAGATCCTTCCGTTTGAGCCTAAGGATCTCATCAAGAGGATAGAGCCCTTTGTGAGGAATATTAAGATAGGATTTTACATCATCCGCCATGGGTGCATTGGGAGATTTCATGACAACCAGGTAGAGCAGATCATAGTTCAGGAGTGAATATAGAAGAGGATCCTCACCTTTAATCCGGTTTTCCAGATCGGTAAGAAATAAATCATCTTCCTGCATCAATTTACTGGTTTTAAAGTTCTTAAGCTCATCCTGCCAGTCATCCAGATAGATATTCCTATAGTGGTCATGCGCATCATTTACTTTTTTATAACAGAGTGGAACGATTATCTCCCGATGCAGATAATACTCCTTCCGGTTTACAGTTCTTATCCGAATAACCTCAGGAAGCAGCTCATCTGCGGCTGGGGTTGTCTTCTCTTCAAGATACTCTATCAGATGCTCTTTTGAATATTTATTATCCAGGAGCCGGTTTCTGCCATCCTTAAAACTCATGATATCCAGAAGAGAGAAGGCATAGGGTGGCTTTCTAAGACGAGTTCCAAGGCTCGCAAGTGCCGTAGAACGCTCCTTATCTTTGTGCATCCTGTCACGATAGAAAATATTATAAAAACCAATAAGGTAGGCAGCCTGACAGAAGGTATTATCCCGGGCAAGCTTATCATTCTTTTCTTTCAGCTCTTTAATAATAAAATTCGAAACCTGAGCCCAGAAGGGAAAGGTCACTTCACTGGGGGATTCTATCTGTTGAACCATCTGTGTCGGTGAATTTCTGGCTTTGTTTAATGAATCAAGGATGGATTGTTCGGTCTGCTTCAGTACAGGACAAAGCTTTCGAAACAGATAGTTACTGTTGTTCTTTGAATTAAGATACTCCTTGATCCTCTGCAAAGAGAGGATAAGAAGACGATCCTTCAATATTTTCCCGGTAATCAGGATCTCATTAATATCTCCCGGGAAATTTATCTTATATAGATTAGCTGAATTCAGGTCATCCTTTGCCAGCAGTTCTAGGAAATCATTCTTAACATCGATGGACTGAAAAATACCCAGGGTATCGATACCACTGGATTTTTCTGTGGGGAAAGGTTCTTCATTGGACCTCTCTACCTTCTGATACTCACTGAGGAGGATATTTTGAAAATATTCAGTAAAAATAATACTCTCTATCCTATCCATCCTCGAAGTAATTTCACACCGCCCCTTCTCCTCAAGAATGAATAGTTGAGCTGTTACAGCATCCTGAGTATTTGATGTGAATAAATCGAATTTCCCCGTATTATCCTGCTCGATATAAAGTTTAAAATAATTCATATACTCATGAAATGGCACAACATGCGTACGATTTTTATGAGTAATTTTTTTTAATACGGCATAAACTAATTCTGTCGGGTTCATAATCTCGTATCAGCATAAACAGAAGATATTCGTTCGTCAAGCTTAAAGATAATATGCCCCTTCGCATACTTAAAAAAGTTATCCTGACCGGTCCAAATGAACCGGACAAGATTTTATAAAGGTAAAAAACTGTTTTATTTCTTTTTAGAGAATGAGAAGGTGATTCTGTCGACAATTATCGCAAGAAATACGATGGATAAACCAGCTTCAAACCCCTTACCGACTTCAATACGGTTAATGGCAAGAAGGACTTCCATTCCAAGTCCTTTTGCACCAATCATCGAACCGATGACCACCATGGAGAGGGCCATCATTGTTGTCTGATTAATTCCAACCATTATCGTTGGTTTAGCCAGTGGCAGCTGTACATCAAACAAGACTTCTCTTGCCGACGCACCGAAGGCTTTGGAAGCTTCTACCGCCTCTTTTTCAACGGTTCTGATACCCACATTGGTCAATCTTATAACGGGTGGTACGGCATAGATGATAGTTGCCACCATGGCGGGGACCTTCCCCATCCCGAAAAACATCAGAGCAGGGATGAGATAAACAAAACTTGGCATGGTCTGCATACCATCGAGAACGGGTTTCATAATGGATTCAGCCCTGTCGCTCCTTGCCATATGAATTCCCAGGGGAAGACCAATTAACAGGGAAAAGAATACCGATGCAATGACCAGACTCAATGTCCGCATAGCTAATTCCCAGTATCCAAACGAACCTATAAGGAGAAGTAGAATCATAAAACTTAAACCTGTTTTCCACTTTCCAACAAGTTTCCACCCGGCCAAACCGGCAAGAGGAATTAAAACAAACCAGGGGATAAAAAGAAAGACCTTCTCGAAGAGTATCACAACCTGGAGAATAACAAATCCGACAGCATCAAAAAAACCATCAAGATTTTTCAATAACCATGACATTGCACTATCGATCCATTTTGCAAGAGGAATTCCTGCCATTTCCGGGAAATTAATCATTCGTGTCCTCCTCCGGGCTAATCGCTTCAAAAATAAGATCGGTAGTCACAACACCTTTTAGCTTTCCATTTTCATCCACAACGGGAATTGGATATGGATTTTCCGAAACAATCGAAAAAAGATCTTCAAGTATGGTATCTTCGGTAACCGTAGGTACTTTTCGAAGGATGGATTCAGGAATAACCTTGGGTTTATCCTCAAGTTCAATCAGCTTCTCAAGTTTTTCTTCGTTTGCGACACCTAAAAGCCTGTGGGATTTATCCACCACAAAACAGGCACGTCTCTTTTGTGATCGAAGAAGGGTCAGAGCTGTCTTAGGACCTTCCCAGGCATAAAGAAGCACTTTTGCAGGCTCCATAATACTACCGGCTGTAAGAACCTTGGCAGGAGAGGCATCACGGACAAATTCCTGTACATAGTCATCTGCCGGCTGAGTCACAATCTCTTCAGGAGTCCCTATCTGTACAACTTCTCCATTACGCAAAATGGCAATCTGATCACCAAGTTTTAATGCTTCATGTAGATCATGAGTAACGAAAATAATTGTTTTCTTTAATTTATCCTGAAGTTCCACAAGTTCATCCTGCATCTGCCTTCTAATAAGAGGATCAAGCCCGCTGAAGGGTTCATCCATAAGGAGAATTTCGGGATCATTTGCCAAAGCACGGGCGAGGCCAACTCTCTGCTGCATCCCGCCACTTAAAGCACCGGGATAATAATCTTCCCAACCCTTAAGACCGACAGTATCAAGGGTCTGCATGGCCTTAGCATAGCGTTCTCCCTTGGGTAATCCTTTTATCTTCAGCCCGTAGGCCGCATTGTCCAGGACTGTTATATGAGGTAGAAGGCCATAATTCTGAAAGACCATCCCGAATGTTTTTTTCCGGAAATTCAGAAGCTGTTCCTGATTCATCTTTGTCAGGTTTTCTCCATTGATATGGATTGAACCGGAGGTCGAATTGACTAACCTGATTAGATTTCTTATAAGAGTAGATTTTCCACTGCCGGATAAACCCATAAGAATGTAAAACTGACCTTTCTCAATTTGCAGGTTTATATTACGCATACCAATAATACAACCGGTCTTCTTCTTAATCTCCTCTTTTGAGAGGGATCTTAACTCTTTTTTTAATACTCTTTTCGGATCTCTTCCGAAAACCTTCCACAAGTCTTTAATAACAACCTGGGGTGCTACATCCACCCCGGATTGATCTATGGAAGGTTCTATATCTTTACCTGATTCAGACATATTAACCTCTATAATGCCGCTTTTACTCTTTCAACAACTTCAGCGGGGAGCCATTGTGTCCAGACATCTTCTTTGTTTTTAAGAAACCATTTAGCTGTTTCTTCGCTGCTCCAATCTTCTGCATCCATCTTGGCAAGAAATTCATTATTATCATCAACCGTTGTGGCATATTTTTTAAGGAATTCAACGACATCGGGTGCTTTCTCCAACATAGATTTACCAACAAGAATATTCACATCAGCAGCTTCATATTCACTTCCAGGAAGTCTAACCATATCCAATTTTCCAAGAACCGCGGTAGGTGCCCAATAATATCCACACCAGGCTTCCCCTTTCTCATAAGCACCAACCATTGTTCCAGCCAAAGCAGCTCCTGAACCGGCAATTCCCAGATTATAGGTATCACTCAGACCATTATCATTAAAGATTTTTTCTGAAATCTTCATCTGAGACCAACCGGCAACACCGCCATACACAAGGCTTTTAGAGGGATCTTCCGGATCTTTGAACAGTTCAGCATATTTGGGAAGATCTTTAACACTCTTTAAGCCCGGGGCCATTGCGTCGGGACCTTCAACAACATACCTGGGGATCCACCATCCCTGAGGGGCATCCGGCATATTTTTACCAAGATCGATAATATCTCCTGACGATGTATGCTGCTCATAAGCTTCCGGAAAATTTGAATGCCAGGACTCCATATCCACATCAATGTCCCCCATGGCAATACCATTTATAATGGGAAGTGTATCCCCTGACATATAGTCAGCTTTATAACCATCCATACCGTTCTCGATAATAAAACCGGCAATACGATTATGAACCTGGACACTATCCCAGGAGACATCACCAAACACTATAGTGGTTAAACCCTCTTCCTGATCTCCTCCAGCCATGAGTGACACTGAAAAAAGAAGTGAAATTAAAACAACAAAAATACATATTTTACGCATAAAATTCTCCTACTGAATTACTTTAATTAGTACACTAATTTTAATTGAAAATAATGTCAAGCTTGATATCTATAAACATTACGTACAATAAGGTTTTATATTTTTATAAATACTTACTATATAACAATATATATTTTTTTATCTTTTAATATTATTATTTTTCAATTCTTTACTAATTATTCGTATTGTAACCAATAGATATCTTTACAGATAATAATCTTTAGTGATAAACTCCATTTAATGAACAAACAGGAATTAACGGACGAGGTGGTAGCTACTATCCGACAGATAATACGTGCAGTGGATCTTCAATCAAAGAAACTGACCAAAAAATATGGATTAACAGGACCACAGCTGATCGTACTAAAAGAAATTCGTAAAGATCCGAACAGACCTATCTCGGAAATAGCGAGAAAAATCAGCCTGTCGCAAGCGACTGTCACAAGTATTCTGGACAGGCTGGAACATCAGGAGTTTGCAAAGAGAAACAGATCCGTACAGGATAAAAGAAAAGTTACCCTGACACTCACTGAAAAAGCAGATAAAATTCTTGATAGTAACCCCTCCCTCCTTCAGGAAGATTTTACAGATCTATTTGATAAACTTGAGGATTGGGAAAAGAATATGATACTGGCTTCAATTCAAAGACTGGCAACCATGATGAATGCTGAAAAACTGGATTCTATCCCCGTTTTAGACAGTGCCCCCATAGGGAGCTCAGTCCAGGAAGCCGCACGTTACCTTGCAGATTACAGCCCCTTAAAAGAGTAAATGATTAGGAGAATTTGTATGAATATACCAATCGCCCGTTCAGATATACATATACATCTGAGCGAAGAACATATCAGTATACTTTTTGGAGACAGTCATAAACTGCATAATATAAAAGACCTCACAATTCCCGGTCAGTTTGTCTGTTCCGAAAGGGTTATTGTAACAGGACCCGAAGGGAGTATCGAAGATGTGGTTGTCGTAGGTCCTGCCAGAAGAGAAACCCAGGTGGAAATATCCATTACGAATGGACTCTCACTGGGGATTACCCCTCCGGTCCGGATGTCCGGAAATTTGGAAAACACGCCGGGGTGTATTTTGATAGGCCCCCTTGGCAGTGTAAGCCTGAAAAAAGGGGTTATCGCCTCGAAAAGGCATATTCATATGCATACAAATCAGGCCCGGGAATGGAACCTTTCGGACGGGCAGAGTGTCTGTGTGAAGGTTCCCGGTTCACGAGCCCTTATTTTTGATGAGGTGATAATGAGAGTCGGGGAAGATCAGGCTCAGGAAATGCATGTTGATTTCGATGAAGGCCATGCGGCCGGCATCACGGATTTCCAGAGTGTTGAGATAATCCCCTAAACAGACATCTCATTCAATTTCATTAAAACTCTTCTATTAAATCTTCCATCAGATAGCTCTATACCTTTATTTCAGATAGCCAAGCCATTTATTCTGTCGATCTATCATATGATCAACAAGAGCCGGCACCCTCTGACAGTTATGAACGACTGGATTTACCAGAAGGGCCTGAATTACGGCGTCCCGGCTCTTATTTAAAACAGCTGTCGCAGTCATATCATAAACTCCACAGTAATTCCTTAAGAGGGCTGCAAATCCCCGGGGATAATCAGGGAACTGTAGCCCCGTCAGACCATCCGCCCCAACAATAGCCGGCACCTCTACAGCAATATCTTCAGGGAGCCCGGGGATATAACCATCATTCAGGATATTCACAGCCAGCTCCTCGTGCCCCGAATCCGAGGTAATCCCTTCCATCACATAGACACACCTTTCCCTTATCTCATCCACTATCTCCGCCTCATCTACTGCAGCCAGAGCAATCTTGTAGAAGTTATAAAAATCAATAATTCCCTTATGATCGGCTACATCATAGGCCCAGGGGATGTACTCGCCGAGGTGGCTGTCCACTGTGATAGGAAAAAGATGAAAATTTTCCATGATGTATTTAAACAAAGTTCTGTCACTCCAGGGACGCACAGGTATACCTGAATCGAGGAGGATTCGATCCTGAGCCCCTTCCGTATGATGAATAATACCCGTCTTCTTATAGTAGGAGAGGATTTCACTGTATCCCGGTTCATTTTCAAAGAATGTTGGAGCATTGGCCATAACATCCGCGTAGGCACTCTTTCCTGAATCCACATAGGAGGCTTCGACCATAACACTGAAATGATTTAGTCCTGCTGCCCTGTAGAAAATATTTTCTGAAGGAGTATTTAAAATAGCAGGAAGATTTTTTGCCAGAGAAGCAATCTCATGACACATTCCCACAAATTTCAAATCCGGAAACTTCCTTTTGACGGTAGTACTGATAGCTGTCATTGGATTCGAATAACAAAAAACATGAGGGTCATTCGAATGTTCAACAACATCCCCACAGATTTCAAGAATGGGGGGAATTATCCTTAAAGCATGAAACAAACCGCCTGCCCCGCCATTCTCACCATAAACCTGGTGAATTCCAAACTGCATGGGATCCTTCCAATCCATATCCCATAATTCAAAACGGTCACCGACCTCTATGGAAATTATCACAAAATCTGCATCTTTGACGGCTTCTATTCTGTCAGTTGTGGCGCTTATTTTAAAGGGAAGATTTTTTACTTCCACATGATCCCTCCCCTTCTTTGCCGTCCGCTCAAGGGTTTCCGGATTTATATCCATAAGGCAGATTTCTGCACCTGCCAGTATTTTGCTCTGAAAGATATCACTCATCATCCCCAGGCCGAACTGGGCACTTCCTGCCCCGATTAATACAATTTTCATTACTCGTCTCCTGTTATCAAGTTGTTTCTCTTATTACAAGTGCAGGTTCCAAAAGTTCCTGCACCCTCTTTTTCTCAAGCTGTTCATTATTGGAGTTTTCTGTCTTCGTATCCTCTCCCCTCAATTCACCAACGCCTGCTGATAGAAGAGCACTGATTCTTGAACAGGCCCTTTCAGCAAGCTCCTCCCGGGGCTGGTGTATCGTGGTAATCCCCACCCCCATAAGAGAGGCTATAGGAGAATCATCAAAGCCGATAATTTTAATTTCTTCAGGGACCTTTATTCCCAACTCCCTAAAGGCCGTAAGCCCACCGAAGGCCATTAAATCCGAATGAAAAAACAGACCATCACCCTTTTTAAACTCATTACGATGAAATTTGACAAAACCTCTCGCAGCCTGGAATGAACCATCGATGGAATAGTTATATCTTCTTAATTCCGGTATGTTTACAAGACCAACAGCGAACCCGCGGCTCCTGTCAGCACCCTCTCCATACCTCTCAGAATCTAAAAAATCATCATCACTCAGATCCTCTTTCTTTGAACAACCCATGAAGGAAACATCGAAAAACCGCTGACACCCTCTTTCAAGGAGGTGAAGAGCAGCCAACTCACCGCCCTTCCTGTTATCCGTAAAAAAATAATCGATTTCGTCCGTTGAATAATTATTTGAACTTAAATGAACCTGAACCATGGGTAGCTTCCACTCTTTTATGAGATCATAATCTTTAGATTTTATATCTCCATGAATAATCAGAAAACCATCAACTTTATTCTGACTGATCAACCTTTCAATATTGCTTTTCCCTGTATCGGGATGATAGGCTTCAAGAAGAATTCCATCGAGCTGATAGAATTCGAGTTTTTTCCTCAGATCAATAAACAATCGGTTTGTATAGAGTGAACTGTTAAAATCCTCCATCCCGGCCGGATAAATGATCCCGATGACCCCGGTCTTCCTGCGGCTTAAGGAACGGGCATTAGAGTTGAACTGAAAATTATGCTCCTGTGCAAGAGCTTTAATTCGAACCCTTGTTGCCTCATGAACCCGCGGGCTATCATTGAGAGCACGGGATACGGTTGAGTGATTAACCCCGGCTATTCGGGCAAGATCTTTCACTGTCATTCTCTTGCTCATAGCAGCCCTCCTTTCAATACACACGTGTGTATTGAAGAATAATATGATTAATTCAATCTGTCAAGAAGGATCCATTAGAGCTTGCGGACTTTATTTGCGATCTTTCTTTTTATTTTTTCTGTTTTTAAAGGAGGACCATTGGAAATAATCTTATCATCCAGAAAAATCGTATCGGTCATTCCCCAACGGGCAAAAACATCTCGATCACAAGTGTTAATTCCTTTAAAAACGACCTCTTCACCAAATTCAGAAGCAGCTCGTTTCGCTCGTTCATAATTGACCCCCCCTATCGAACAGGACCCATTCACCAGGGCAGTAATTACGACTTTCCCCGCCTCCACTTCAGGTTTTCCGACAGGTAATATCCAGGAGGGTTCAATTACATCAGGATTAAATTTTTTCAATAACAACACACGGCCATTGGATTTATCAACAGGAGTATAACCATGCTTTTTAAACCAGGATGCCCTCATCCAAACAGGAAGTCCAAGGCCCCAGGCACAGAGTCCATCGGCTCCTCTTCTCTTGACATCCTCTTCTGCCGCGGCAAGTAAAGCTCTTCCAAATCCTCGTTTTTGAAAACTCCCCCGGCCCTGCCTATGCCCATGTACCCAGATACAAAGAATGAAGTAGAGATTTTTACCGTCTACCGGAGAATCTTCAACAGGGATGTATTGTATCATACCTCCCACTTCACCATTTTCCAGAGCCAGTTTTACACCTAAACCCCGATCTTTCATCTGATTATACCAGCACAGTCGATGCTCTCCCTGCTCTTTCATTTCATCTGACCAATCTTCCAGGCAGCAAAGGTAAAGCTCTTCATGTTCCTTCGATAATGACTTAATTTCCATAATTCAGTTCCTTCCATGAGAATTTAATTATAGTTTAAACCGAAAAATAAAATTTTCAAGTTATCATTGGGGCAAGGAACATTAATAAGTGAAGCTAAGGCAGCATTTAATACGAAAAATCAACCCTCTACAGTGAGTTTTACAATTCCC
Organism: Spirochaetales bacterium; assembly: GCA_016342585.1. Lineage (GTDB taxonomy): Bacteria > Spirochaetota > Spirochaetia > UBA9216 > UBA9216 > JAEINK01. The sequence goes on along the minus strand of JAEINK010000018.1, from coordinate 43,291 downwards.
TCTTTGACGATATCAAGTCTTTCATTATAGAATTTTTTTCGCCGGGCATTGAATCTTTCGGGTGAACCGAATATGCCGGTTTTGGCTGGTTTTAAGTTCTTAAGTTGCTCCTTAAGCTGTTTCTCATAATCGGTCCAGCTCATATCACTATGCATGGATTTAGCCGGAACATTTTTCATTGTTTCAAGCCACGGACCTCCCGTAGATCTTTGAATCATCACTAAAGGAAGAAGATCCTGAGCACTCTGGCTACTGATAGCCGCCTGTATTTCAGCCTCATTCGCGGGGTTAACACCATGAAATTTCCAATACTCCTCAAGAGCTTTGTCATAATCCCCCATATCCATATAGAGAAGAGGGTGAATAAAGATATGCCTTGACGAGGTATAATCCACAATTTCAGGTTTCTCAAGAATAGCGGCAGCCTTTTCAAAATCGCCCTCTTCAAGATAGACCGAACCAATGAAAAACTCTAAAGCCGTATCCTTTGTTAATTCCCACCCTTTATGAAGAGTTTCAAATCTTGAAAACAGATCCTGTGACTCGGAATGGTTCAGATAATATTCTAAATATACCGCTGGTTCATTAGGATACTTGTTTACAGCCAGTGTAAGGTAACGATCAGATTTCTCCATATTCTTTTGGACCCGCTCATATCTTGCGCTGTTTAAAGCTCTTTTCCATGCTGGAGTTTTAATGAGTGGCAGTATTACTCTGAAGAAAATAACGAAAAGAAAAAGTATGCCTGGTAGAAAAAGAAGTTTATTCATATACAACCTGCTCCTCGATGTTAAGTATCTCAAATTTTCCTGTTACCGTATCAACTATAACACGAAACCTTTCTTTTTTTGAATTCTCACATCGAACAATCCAAAATGGTTTATACATCACAAGAGATTTTTTCACTTCAGATTTGGGGAAAATGAGTGATTTTGCCTCATGAACAGCAGAATGGACCAGATACGTCTGGGCGGTCTTCATGGCGGAGTCGAGATCAACATCCGGATCAAGAATATTCTCATTATCCTCTTCCACTTCAATCGTTTCGAAGCGATCCGCTGTGGAAGCCTGATTTTCAAGAAGATCAACCAGAGTGTAAGCATCTACTTTTCTTTTTCCAAGAATCGTTTTCACTTCATATTCAAAATGGACCCAGAAATAGGGATAGTAGATCAGCTTCTGCACCTGAGGAATAAAACCTGCGGACACCCTACCTACGATCTTGTTAGCATCTTCTCGGGTTATTGACGTCTCAATAGCTTGTATAATCATATTCAAAGTATCCCCAAAAATAGATCCATGGCAACCTGTTTTTCCAGATGCCATGGATGTATTTTTTAAAATTCATCTCTTTTTAATAACGGTACTTCATTTTAATTTACAGTTTTTTCTTAATATTTCTAGCCTGTGCACTCAGGTTCATATCTGTAGAAGAAAGCATCTCCTTAGGGATAGGTCCGAGTTTTGCTACCTCATCCATAGCTTCAAGAATATGCTTTTGAACAGGATGAGATTTCTGGGTGGCAAGAGAAACAACAACCATGAGAACTATACTGGCAATAAGTCCTGCCAGCATGGGATGAAGACCCAACCCAAGCTGTCTTGAGAGGAAGGCCACAAGGGCACCACCAATCATTGAGGCAAGCGCACCGGGAGTATTTGCTTTTTTCCACCAAACAGCACAAACATAAAGGGGAAGGAAGGCAGAACCAAGAACCGAAGTGGTGTAGGTAACAATCGCAAAAACTCCGGGAGGATTAAAAATAGCAACCAAAAGTCCAATAATTCCCATTACAAGAATCAGGATCCTGGAGACCCAAACCATCTGATGGTCACTGGCATCGGGCTTGAAAAACCGCTGAAAAATATCTCTTGAGGCGATAGTACCAACCTGAAGAAGGATCGAATCAGCGGTAGACATGATAGCAGCCATGATGGCAGCCATAACTATACCGGTAACGGCAGGAGGAAGAAGCTCACTGGCCAGGGTAAAAATGGCAACTTCGGGATCTGCCAGGTTAGGAAGAATAAGAATTGCCATTATTCCGAGAAGATAGGGTGCTGTTACAAAAAACAGATTCCAAATCGTGGAATAGAGAGCAGCCATTCTTGCCGTTTTAGGACTTTCCATGGCCATGTGTCTTGTTACAACATGAGGCCATCCCATATACCCTACAGAAAAAATGAGAACAGCCCCAAGGACTTCTCCCCACTCCCCTTTGAATGACAGCCCTTTACCCCAGATCGAGAGGTAAGTCGGATCGATCTTTGCAAGTGCTTCATTAGCAGCAGTAAAACCGCCAACCGCACTGAATGTGGCCAGGGTTATCCAGACCATACCAACAACCATTACAATACTCTGGAAAAAATCGGTATACGCAACCGCAAAGTAGCCACCCAAAAAAGTATAAATCATAATGATGCCGACCGCTATCATCAGGGCAGCAGCATAGGGAAGACCTGTTACGAGAGCCATACCTTTACCACCCGCGATAAACTGTGCGAGGACATAAAAATAGAGCAGAAATATAGAGAGTCCACCACCAATTAATCTTATAGCGGGATGAGGATATCTATGTTCAAGATACTCAATCGCAGTAAGAGAACCGAGCAGTTTACTGAATTTACGCATCCTCCGACCAATAATCGAAAGATTTACAACACCTCCACCAAGATCACCGACGGCATACCAGATTGCCCAGTAACCCGTACGAAATCCTTCTGCACCACCACCAAGAAACATATATCCGCTCATCGAAGTAGACTGGAGAGTCATGGCAGTAACAAGGGGTCCTATCTTTCGTCCCCCAAGGAGAAAACCTTCAAGGTCCTTCGCACCCCCCTTCTTAACGGCCCAAAATCCGATGGCGACAACCACTACGTAATAAAAGATTAAAAAAACAAGAACTATGGAATTCACTCAGTCCCTCCTTTATCAGAATCATCGGGCCAGTTCCTGGACTTAACCAGGAATACCACTGTGTAGATAATCCAGAATGCAGGGAATCCAAAAAGAACCCAGCTAGTTGTTGCTGGTAATCCAAACATATGCTTCTCCTTTATTAAAAAAATATTGAAATATATCTAATTAAATACCAGAATTATTTTTGCCGTCAAGAAATATTTTGTCGCTCTTATCTACTTGAAGCCCTTATTTTTCTGTTTTATACTATTTCCATGTTTTCAACCGAGCAATTTCCTATTACTGATGAAAAATCGGCCTTCCACCTGATGGTAAATCTAAAATACAAGGATTCTCTTCAATGTCCATCCTGTAAAAATACAGACATCAGGTTCAGGGTAAGTAGAAGAAAACTGATATGTTCCTCCTGTTTAAAGGAGTGGTCTCCCTTTAAAAACACCATCTTTCAAGGAAGCCATTTATCACTGGTCATATGGCTTGGTATCATCTGGGATCTTGTGAATTTAAAAGGCCCGGTAACAGCCACACGTGTTACCGACCGCTGGGAACTGGGATCCTACAGCACAGGATGGTATACCCTTGCACGGATAAGGAAGGCCCTGGCTACCCAGAATAGAAATAAAATACATGGTATCATGGAGATGGACGACCTTGTTATACGAGGGATTTCCAGTGAATACCGAAAGACAGTAATACTTGGCGCCCTCCAATTCGGAATCGTCCAGGGGCAGGATGAGATCGAAATACCGAACTTAAAACTCAAACTCATAAAAATCAATAATCCGGATGAAATGAGGATGAAAAATGTCCTGAACCGGGGATTTGAAAGGAGTTCCAAGATTTATACAGATGATAGGAAGCTTTACCTTAGAAACTGGTTAGCCATGGAACAGTACAATGTTCGGAGCTCCCAGAAACGAGGACACCCCTTTATAATAAGGGGTATCCTTCAGGATGTGGAGGAACATATGCGTGTAGATCACGGGGGTATACAGGATAAATACCTTCAGGACTATCTTGATGAAGCTGTATTTTACTTCCATCACCTGCAGGATAAGGATAGAGGTTTCAAAGCCTTGATTGAAATCTGCCTGAATACCCCGCCCTCAAAGCGATCCGAACTCTTCGCTCCCGTGGAGGAAAAAAAATTAAGGATAGGCCGTTTCACCTTCCCACTTTGAGAATCCTCCGAAATTGTAAACGTTATTGTAACCCTCTGCCTCAAGCTCTCTTAAAGCTACCCCGGCTCTGTTGCCACTACGACAATATAATACAATGATATCATCCTTTTCGGCCTCGATTTCGAGGATATTCTCATGGGAAATGTTCAAAGCACCGGGAATATAACCGGTAGCCACCTCACCTGCTGTCCTGACATCGACAAGATAATACTCCGCTCCTGAGTTCATGAGCTCGACCAATTCAGGATATGTGTCATAATCAGGAAGATTATCAGAAACATTTTGAATTTGAGTTTCAGGATTTACACCCGACTCAGATTCGCTCACTCCTCCCGCACTGCAGGAAAAAATAATATACAAACTCATTAAAATTATAATTGTAAATCTTTTCATTTTCATCCACCTTATCAACGCCCTCATGCTAAAAAGAAAGGCTCTATATATATATTTAATATATAATATATATTATTTTTAGATATAAGGCAAAAAAAAAGGAACTGTCCGGAGATCAAACCGGTCAGTTCCTTTCAATTCAAATCTTTAAGCCAGAAGCTTAAGTCTCAAAGTATTATTTAAACAATACCCTGATCGAGCATGGCGTTAGCAACTTTCTTGAAAGCGGCAATATTAGCTCCATTTACATAGTTACCGGGTGTGCCGTACTCATCAGCAGCTTCAGCACAAGCTTTATGGATATTCACCATGATATTATGAAGTTTAGTATCAACTTCCTCGGAAGCCCACTGAAGTCTCATGGAATTCTGACTCATCTCAAGACCGGAAGTGGCAACACCGCCGGCATTAACAGCCTTACCAGGACCAAAGGCAACTTTGTTGGAAAGGAAGACACTTACAGCTTCGGGAGTTGAAGGCATGTTTGCACCTTCTGCAACGAACAGACAGCCATTATCAACGAGGGCCTGTGCCTCTTCTTCGGAAATCTCATTCTGTGTTGCACAAGGAAGCGCTACGTCGGCTTTGCAGAGGCCCCAGGGTCTCTTTCCTTCGTAGTATTTTACACCGAACTTATCGGCATACTCTTTGATCCGTCCACGTTTGTTGTTCTTGAGATCCATAACGAATTCCCACTTCTCTCCGGAAATTCCGTCTTCATCTATAATAGAACCCGTAGAATCGGAAAAAGAAACAACAGTTCCACCAAGCTCATTCACTTTCTGAGCAGCGTACTGAGCAACATTTCCAGATCCGGAAATCATTACTTTCTTACCCTTAAAATCGGTACCTTTTGCTTTCAGCATTTCATGTGCAAAATAAACGGCACCATAACCGGTTGCTTCAGGTCTGATAAGAGAACCACCCCAATTGAGGCCCTTTCCGGTAAGAACACCCTCGAAAACGTTCTTTATTCTCTTGTACTGACCAAACATATAACCGATTTCACGTCCACCGACACCGATATCTCCAGCAGGAACGTCGGTATCAGCACCGATATGTCTCTGAAGTTCGGTCATGAAACTCTGACAGAAAGCCATTACTTCATTGTCAGATTTTCCTTTAGGATCGAAATCACTTCCACCCTTTCCACCACCCATGGGTAGACCGGTGAGGGAGTTTTTGAAGATCTGTTCGAAACCCAGGAATTTAAGAATTCCCTGATTAACAGAAGGATGGAATCTCAATCCGCCCTTGTAAGGACCAATTGCACTGTTGAATTCAATTCTCCAACCTGTGTTTACCTGTACTGTTCCCCGGTCATCTTTCCAGGGGACTCTGAAAGAAACAACTCTTTCAGGTTCAACAAGTCTTTCAAGAATTCGGTTAGCCTGAAACTTAGGCTCTCTCTCAATTACTGGTTCCAGCGATTCGAGTACTTCTTCGGCGGCCTGCAAAAACTCTTTTTCCCAGAAATACTTTTTTTTCAGATTTTCAAGAACGCTGCTAATATACTGATTCATAAAAACCTCCTCAATTTGGTTACGATGATATCAGAAACTATAGCGTATGAATTTCACGAAGTCAACAATATTGTTTCCATTTTCTGCCTAAAAACGCATTTATAGACCCATTCCTACTTAAAAATAACAGAACAGCCGTTTTTCCCATCCATTACTATTTTCATCGGGTTTGCCGTCCGGGCATGAACACAGTATTCCCCCCTGGAAACGACCTCCTGTGCTTTAAGCCATTCATGATCAATGAATCCCTCTTCCCGCTTCTGCCAGGGAATATTGAAATACCCCACATTCATGGCAATGACATTGTGAAGAAAGTGGGTCCCCTGGGAAGGTTCAATTTCAAAATCAGGCAGACCATGTTCGATAATAACCTTTGCATTGCTTATCTGCGCCCAGATGACAGGAATTCCTAAGAATTGATCCCTGGAACCCCATCGGCCTGGACCAACAAGGATATATTTCCGATTCTCATTCTTCATATTTGTATTGAAACTATCAATCTCCTGCTGCATGGCAAGAGTTTCGGTCTTATCGAATTTTTCAGGGTCAACATAGATAATATCATAAAGGCCCTCAACCACCCCGTTTCCAAGACCTTTACTCGTATGCAGGAAAAGCTCGTTTTCATCGATATCATCAAGAGAAAATTCTACTTCATCCAGATTAATCGTAAGCGGTCGAACTTGAAGTAGATAGAAGGTGGGTAACTTTCCGGAGAACCTATCCTTGGTTAGATCCACCGCAAACTCAATCTCTACGGGAACGCCCAGTGCATTCTGACAAATATCAAGGATCTCGGTCAGGATATCGGATAAAGGAAAGTAGTTATATTTCAATATATTGGCAAAATTCACGACCCTGGGACCGGAGCCGGAAATTCCATCTTCAATCCTGTGATCCCGGGCATTCCAAACCGAAGCAAGATGATAGAGAGTTCTATCATTCTCAGCATCGGGCAGAGATAGTTTTATCATAGCCGCATATTCACCATTGAGAAGATCAATCTCTTTGGGAGAAATATCAAGAGCATAGAATTCGGTCTGGGATGATTTGACCTGCTCTTCCATAGAAAGGTACTGAATCTGAGGCTGCCGTGGACTGTACCGAAAAGTTTTCTGACCAGATACAACCATATGCCCAAGCCCGATGGCAAGATTAGCAACGCCATCACTGTGGGACATCTCTCCAATTGGATAATAATTGTAGGATTGAGCAACACCCGAAAGATGGGGATAGTAATGGTACCCATAGGCCTCTCCCACTACCTCCTGGATAATTACACCCATTTTCTCTTCATCGATAATATAATTAAGACCTTCTATATACTTCCTTGTATCCTTCAAGAATACTGACGCATAGACAAGCTTAATTGCATCACAAAGCTCGTGAAGCCGTATATCAATATCCGGATTCGAATTCGGGATCATATAGGTCTGATAAACGCCTGCAAAAGGTTGAGACTGGGAATCCTCAAGCAAACCGGAAGACCGTACAGCAAGAGGATAGTGAACCTGCTCCAGAACGGCCTTCAACCGCCCTCTTAGTTTTTCAGAAAAATCAGCCTTAAGAAAATACTTCTGAATCTTACTGTCATCAAAAATATTCCGCACATAATATAGATTGTTCTTTTCGAGGAAGTGATCAAACTCGGATGTTCCTACAATAATAGTTTTCGGTACCCTTATATCCACATCATGAAACCGGCTTGCCAGTTCGGTCGTTACAAGTAGAGCATTTGTAAAGGCGAGTCCCCGCCCCTTTCCACCAAGAGAGCCACGTCCCAGACGAATGATAATATCATCCTGATTTAAATAAGAGGGATCAAACCCGAGCAATTTCCCACGATTATGTTCAAGTCTGGCCTCCCGAAAAACCTTTATAAGGTATTTCCGGAACTGAATCATATCAGGAAAATCATCAGGATCCTCCTGACGCAGTGTTCTGGCAATCTGAAACTCACCATGGGCAATCAGCCAGGATGAAAAATCATGACGCAAAGCATGCTGCATGATGCATTCGATGGGAATATCCGGAAGGATTCTCTCAAAATCGAGGTTATTCTCAGCCCGGGCCAACTCCTCCCCCTCTGTATTGCGAAAAATGAAATCACCAAAACCTAAACGTCTTAAGATAAAATGGCGAAGGTCGGTCAATAGATGGGGGGATTTTTTATGAAAAAAATCTACACCAAGGAGTTTTGCTTTCTCCTCATTTGCCTTTACCGAAGACTGAAGGCTCAAAGGCAAAGTCGGATCTTTCTCCTGAAAAACCTCCAGAAGTTTTATACCGGCAGCAGGATCAAGTTTCCCTTCATTATAGAACTCAACATCGGATATCACACAGAGCAGATACTCACGATACTTCTCGAATATCTCAAGCGCTTCCTCCACGGATTCAGCCAGAAGCACCTTCGGTCTGGTTCTCATCCGCTGATATTTATTATTATCATTATTTTCTTCCGATATAAGCCGCTGGGTCTGCTCCATAATTTCTGTATAGAGCAGAGGAAGATAGAGGGAGTGGAAAGCGATATTATCCTCCACAAGGAGAATAACCCGCACAAGACCGTTCTCCGTATCGTAGGGAGCATTTTTCATATCTTCTATATATTTAATCATGGCAAGGAAGAGCTTGGAATCACCATTCCACAGGAAAACCCTGTCGATCCCGTCAAGAGCCTGATTCCTGTCCTGAATCAATGTGATATCTGATTTTACGGTTAAAAGGAGGAGAATCGGTAAATCAGGAAAATCTTCTTTTACCTTTAGACTCAGTTCAAAGGGAGTAATTTCTCCTGATCTCATGGTCGTTATGACAAGATCAAAACTGGATTTCTTCAGCGCATTAATCGCCTCTTCCGCGTTAGGAACAGAGGTTATACGCGGAACGGTTGTAAGATTCAACTGCTGATACTCACCCACTATCTGTTCTGACAGTCTGGCATCATGCTCAAAGATATACGCGTCATAAAATGTTGAAACAAGAAGTATATCCTTAACCCGATATTGCATCAGGTTATGAAAATTATCTTCTCCAAATTTGAATTTGTTGTAGTAAAAATTAAGTTCTTTCAGATCCATTGAAAAACTATAGATGAAAGGAGAAGAATCTGCAAGAAAATAAGCCAACACAAATTGTAAGATTTCCTTGTAATATCTGAATTAAAGATAAAAAGGGAATCCCGGGGTTCCTATCTCTCTATTTTACATGATGAGAAGGCTTCCAATTTGTTGGAATCGCACTGAAAAGCAAGTCCATCCCCTTTTGGAGAAATTAGAGGTTTACAGATAGGAAATTCCGTATTATAGTGGATCCATTGCATGTTATAAAAATGTTTGGGTAAACATTTTTATAACTATGATATTTGCAGAGAGTGGTTTTACTATCAAATGATAATACAGACTGCTTAAAATCTTTAGGAGGTATTTGTATGGATCTAAAAGATCTCAGAATTAATGCTAAAAGAGTTCAGGAAAACTTAGAGGCTTCCGCCAAAATCGGGGCAACTGAAAAGGGGGGACTTATCAGATGTACAGCAACACCCGAAGATAAAATCGGACGTGAATTGCTGATGGACTGGTATAAGGAGTGCGGCTGCGAGGTAACTATCGATGAGATGGGAAATATGTTCGCCGTACGCCCCGGAAAAAACAGAGAACTCGGTGCTGTTATGTCCGGTTCACATTTTGACACCCAGAGACCCGGAGGAAGATTTGACGGTATCCTCGGTGTTATCGGTGCCGTGGAAGTAATGAGGGTTCTCCACGAAAACGATATTCAGCTCGAAAGAGATTATATTGCTACTAACTGGACCAATGAAGAGGGTGGATGGTTTGCTCCTGCCTGTATGGGTTCCGGTGTATGGGTTGGAAATCACACAAAAGAGTGGGCATACGCCAGAAAAGATAGGGATGGAAAAACCGTTTTCGGTGAAGAGTTAGAAAAAATTGGCTACAAGGGAACCTATCCTGCTTCCTACAAAGAGTGGAATATCTATGCTGCCTATGAGCTGCACATCGAACAGGGCCCCATGCTCGAAAGAGAAGGAATTCAGATCGGAGCCCCCAAGGGAATTCTTTGTCTCCACTGGTACGATATCTACATTGAAGGTACAGCTAACCAGGTAGGGCCGACCCCCATGATTGGAAGAAACGACGCCCTTCTGGCATTCTCTGAAATGAATGTAGTTTGTAACAAGGTTGCTCATCAGATGGGTAACATGGTTTCCACAGTTGGTGAGATTCAGAATTACCCCAACAGCCGAAATATCATCCCCGATGGAGTTCACTTCACAGTAGATATCCGATCCTGGGATGATGATCATGCTATTAAAGCCTGGGAAATGATGAAAAAAGAGTTCCAGGTTATTGCTGACCGAAGAGGCTGTCCTATCCGGTTCGAAGAAACATGGAAAGTAGAGCACGCTCCTTTTGACAAAGTACTCTGGGATAGAGTTGTTGAAACTTCCGAAGAACTCGGATACTCAAGCTTAAGAATGGTTTCCGGTGCCGGTCACGATATGAGTGAAGTAAACCAGGTTACACGGGGCGCCATGATTTTTGTTCCCAGTATCAACGGTCGAAGTCATGTTGAAGTAGAAGACACACCATACGAAGATTGTGCAAGAGGTGTTAATGTACTTCTTCACTGTATCTTAAAGACAGCGAATGAACTCTAAAGTTCATACTGAGCTTTAATTGGATTTAATATGATAGAATCCCCGGGGTCCTTCCGTTAATGGTTTTGGACTTTGGGGATTTTTTAGTATGACAATGATATCAGGAGTTATACATGACAGGGATCGACAGGTTTTTATCTGAAAAAAAAGAAAGCTCTAAAAAAATAGGTCTTATAACAAATCCAACCGGGATTACTTCCAGAGGGATTCCCGTCTGGCAGGCTCTGATAAATGAGGGGTTTAACCTAAAAGCCCTGTTTGGACCTGAGCATGGATTCAGGGGAGAAGCTCAGGATGCTGTTATTGTGGGTGATGAATTTTTCAAGGGGATCCCCGTATACTCCCTCTATGGATCCCGTCTGGCTCCAGATTCGGCCATGCTTTCCAATCTTGATACCCTGCTTTTTGATATCCAGGAAGTTGGCTGCCGATACTATACCTACCTTTACACCCTGGCCTATTCAATGGAGGTTTGTGAAGCAACGGGAACTGAAATCATAGTGACTGACAGACCGAATCCCATTCTGGATAAATCTGTTGAAGGCAGCCCTATTGAAAAAGAGTTTGAGAGTTTTGTAGGCGGATTCGGCCTGCCTGTCACAACAGGACTTACCATATGTGAATATGCTCTATACCTTAAAGATAATTTCTTTCCAAAGGTAAATCTAAAAACTATACCTATGGAAGGATACCGGCGGAACAATCATGTTTGGGATCAAAATCTTGCCTGGCACCTCCCCTCACCCAACCTGCCAACCCGTGATACAGCCCTGGTCTATCCAGGGACCTGCCTGATAGAGGGCACAAGCCTTTCGGAAGGACGGGGAACAACCCGCCCCTTCGAAATCATCGGGGCCCCCTTCATAGATGGTGAAGAGTTAAGAGAGGCCCTGAGGCAGCAGGATCTGCCGGGGATAATATTCACCTCGCTCTTTTTCACACCTACATTTTCCAAATGGAAGGGAGAAACTTGTGAAGGGGTTTTATTGAATGTTACCGATCGTAAAGCATTCCGTCCTCTGGCAACCGGGATTACTATTCTTCATACCATTTTATCACTCTACCCGGGAAAAGTGATATGGCTTCCCGATTGGGAAAAAGAGGAGGATTTTTTCTTTGATAAATTGGCGGGAACCGACAGCTTAAGGAATTCTCTGGATGAACTGGAACCCATTCGCAATATTATAGATGAGATAAATAGAGATGCGGCAGGTTTCGAAAAGAGGAATGAAAAATATTACCTCTACCAGGAGTAGGAACGGATACGCCTCGGATCCTTTTCAACAAGAAGTGACTCGGTAAGTTCGATTGCCCCTTGAAGGTTATCCCCCCGGGGCTTCTGAATATCAGACGCGGGGTATTGGGCTTTTATATACCTTTTAAACCCCTCAAAGACCCGTACATTTTTTCTGAAAACTGAACCGGTTGTCCCCACCCTCACCTCGGAGGAAAAACCACCCTTTTTAATTAATGTGAGTGCAAGAGCAGCAAGTTCATAAGCGGCTTCATCTATAATTTTAAGCCCGGGAGCATCACCCCTGTTGGCAGCATCCTCCACAAGCGGGGCCAGGGCAGCGATTTCATCTTTTGTACGTTCAGGAAGATGAACCCAGGCGACAAGCTCCTGGGTCTCTTTCAACCCGATATTATCACATAAAGTTTTTTCAAGCAGGGTATCCTCTTCCCTCCCGTCGAAAGCCCGGAGAGCAACTTGAACAGCTCGTAAACCAATCCAATAGGCGCTTCCTTCATCTCCGGCCAGACGGCCCCATCCGCCGGCTCTCAAGGGGCTCCCCTCAGGATCCCGCCCGGAAGCAATGGATCCCGTACCTGCTGCCACGACGATCCCGGGCTTATCACCAAGAGCCGCCCAGAGAGCCGCCTCACCATCATGAAAAAAGTAAAGTCCCAGGTGCCCCCAGTTTTCAGGCAGATGTTTAAGGAGATCCCGGCGAACACGCCGATTTATATCCTTCCGCCCGGCACCGGCCAGGGCAATCCCGATAACATCCGGAGCTGCCCCCCCCTGGAGAAGGAGCTTTAACTCGGAAAAGAGACGCAGGATTCCTCCCTCCCCCTCTTCAGTGTAATTGATCCCGTTGAGGACTCCACTGGAAAGGGGGATTGAAGGCTCCTGATAGGTAACATACCGGCAGCTTGTGGCCCCTGAATCGAGAACAAGCCTAAAGGGAGGCGCTTCCATCATCTTACTTTATCGCACCTTCAGTCAGACCGCCAATAAACTGCTTACTCATGATAATAAAGAAAATAATGACTGGAATTACCGCGATATTGAGACCCGAGAAGAGCATATCCCAGGCGACAGAGTACTCACCAAAGAAGTTCTGAATGCCAAGAGGAATTGTTTTCTTTGAATTACTGTCAATAAAAATCAGCGGAAAGAAAAAATCATTCCAGACACGGATAAAATTGAAGACAGTAACCGTGGCCAGGGCCGGTCTTAAAAGCGGAAGGTGTATCTGTGCATAGATCCTGAAGTAACTCGCCCCGTCAATTCTGGCAGCATCTTCCAGATCCATGGGTATGTTCTTAAAAAAATTTACCAGGAGAAAGGTTGAAAAAGATATTCCACCGGCAGTATAAACCAGGATCAAAGCAAAAAAAGTATTTGTCAGGTGAAGAGACCGAATAATAAGGAATATAGGAATAATGGCAAGCCTCACCGGCATGGCAAGACCGGCCAGAATGTAGAGAAAGAGAGCTCGCCGCCCCCTGAATTCGAACCTGGCAAGAACATAGGCACCCATTGAACTTATGATCAGAATGGTTACGATAGATATCAGGGTGACTATAACTGAGTTCTTAAAATAGGTACCAAAATGGGCCACATTCCAGGCTTTTTGATAGGAAGCCATGGACCAGGCCTCCGGCAGTCCAAAGGGGTTCAGAAAAATCTCCCGGGTTGATTTAAAACCGGAGACAACCATGACGGCCAGGGGAAAGAGATTGATGAGCGCCCAGACAATCAGAAGTACAAAAATTAATGTTCTTTGATAACCTTTAACCTGTAGCATATTTACCCCCTCTCCTGACGTTTTTCAATTAAAAAGATGTAAAGGATAGAAACAGGAAAAACCAGTAGGAAAATGAGGGTGACAACCGTAGCACCCAGCCCCATACCGACCTGAGAACTCCCCAGACCGCCGAAAGCTATTCTATAAAAGAGGGTTCCAAGAACATCAGTTGAACCTGCCGGCCCCCCTTGCGATCCTTCCATAGCATAAACAATATCAAAGACATTAAAACTCCATATGACTTTTAATATTGTCATAGTGGCTGTCACAGGTAAAAGCTGGGGAATAATAATCCGCCAGATAGTCTGTATTGTTGTGGCCCCATCGATTTGTGCCGCCTCAAGCATGCTTTTATCAATACCGACAATAGCAGCAAGATAGGTTAAAATGTAAAACCCCATACTTCGCCAGGCGGATACAACTATTATGGTCGGCAGAGCCAGGGCAGTATCTCCCAGCCAGGCCCGGGCGAGGGAGTCGAGTCCTATCAGCTTAAAAACCTGATTGATAAATCCCCATTGTGGATTTAAAAGCAGAGCCCATAGAAATCCAACGATTACAATAGAAAGGGTGTTCGGAATAAAGAAGACCGTTTTGAAAAAATCCGATCCCCGTAAGCCAACCGAAAGGCAGAGTGCCAGGATCAATCCGGGAATCATGGTTATGATCCAGTCAAAAACAAAGAAATATACATTATGCCCCAGGGCGCGATAGAACTCGCGGCTCATATATCCCCCAAGGACATTCTTGTAGTTATCCAGACCGACAAATATCTTTGGTCCGATGCCCGGCCAATCGAAGAAGCTCAAGAAAAGACTGGAGATAAAGGGATAGGCTATAAAGAGGGTGTAGATCACTACCATTGGCAGTGCCATCCATAGATATCCTTTATCTTTCAATTTTAGTTCAGATATATTCATGTGATTCCCTTAAAAAAAATAGGGCCCCTCAAAAATCGGGGCCCTTATCGGAATTAAACTATTTCTGATATGGTCCGAACCACATCTCCAACCCTTCCTGAACTTCAACAGCCAGCTGAGCGGGAGTAATTTCGTCAAGGTACATGGCCTGAAGCCGTTCCCTTAAAACGGTATAAACATTAGGTGTTCCAGCGGCAAATGGAGACCCAACCCAGTAGAGGTATTCTCCGGCAATTTCGTTTCCAGCAGCATAACATTCGGCCAGAATCGCATTGTCTGAAGGGATAGCTACCCCTTTAACTGCGGTGATTTCACCGCGGTCTTCTGCAAATATAGTACCGTAGTCGGGGGTCGCTGTAAACTGGAGAACCTTAAGGGCGGCGGCTTTCTCTTTAGCAGCAGCATTAAGACCATAGGAACCATCCATGTATACATATACAGCGGGATCCATTGATTTTTCGGCAGGGGGAACGGGGAAATATCCGGGTACGAAGTCAGGATTCAACTCCTGCCATGTTTTAACTTCCCATATGCCGTAGAAAACCATGGCAGCCTGACCGAAAGCAAAACCTGCACTCATTTCTGCAACTGAGTTGGCGGTAAAGTCTTTCTGGTAGTATTTCTTAAGATCATTCATCTTTGTAAGGAGATCGACGAATGCGGGGTCGGAAAATTTTGCATCACCCATGGATGCGGCCTTGATCCAATCCTGTCCAGGCATGGAAACACCGGTCATGGCATTCTGCATAGCGAGGGCCCACCCCTCTTTACCGGGAACCATGAAGGGAGTAACACCATCAGCGTCGAGGGTTTCACAAATTGAAAGAAGCTCTGCCCAGCTTTCGGGTTCATCAAATCCATATTTTTCAAAGATCTCTGTATTATAGAAGACACCGATTACCTGATTGGCAAAGGGAACTCCCCAAACCTTATCATTGCTTCGAATAGAATTCAGAGTTGTTTCGGAGATGTTGGAAAGATCCAGTTGACCATCAATAGCTTCAATATAACCATTATCGATCAGAGCCTGGGTTCTGTCACCGGGAAGACGGCGAGTATAAACGATATCGGCAGCAGATCCGCCCTGAATGGAAAGATTCATTTTGGAGTCATACTCGGTGGGAGCATAGGACTGGAATTCGATATCAATATTCTCGCCTTTTGCCTGTAAAGCGGCTTCCACTTTTTCCCAGACAGTCGCATCCTGGGCTCTCCAGCCCCAGATTGAAACTGTTACCATTTCAGTTTTAGCAACAGCGGGGGTGTTCGCGGGTTCATCCTGGGAACCGCCGGCAAATAATGCCATCGATAGTACAACCATCATAACGATCAGAAAGATCTTTTTCATTTGTAACTCCTTTTTCTTTTTCTAAAAATTATTATATATTGATAAACTTTAGATGTCAAAATATTTTTCACTTTTAACTTGAATGTATAAAAATGTTTTTCACTTTTTTCTATTTTTTGACATTTTCCTGGATAATTTTTTCTAAAAAGAATCCCTACACAATATTATTCGAATTTACAGCGAATATCATTTCATCAGTTTTTTGATGTCCGTCCCTTAACGGCATCGAGTGTTCGTCTTAGATGATTAACAGCAGAATCCAGATCCCGATAAACCAGAATTGAAAAAAGGATGTCTATTACCGTAAGCTGGGCGATTCGTGATGCCATGGCACCTTCCCTGATTAAAGGTTCAGAGGCGGGAACATAGAGTTTAATATCCCCCAATTCCGAAAGTGTTGTTTTACCAAAACGACAGAGGGTCACAACCCTGGCACCGCTCTCTTTTCCCTCTCTGGTCGCTTTAACCACCTCGGAGGTCTCTCCAGAATAGGAGATGGCAAAAACGAGTTGACCAGGAGCGAGGCCGCAGGCACTTGTAATCTGCATATGCGGATCAGGATTATAACTGCATCCCTTTCCAATACGCTGAAGCTTCTGATACAGATCCAGAGCAACAATCCCCGAAGCGCCCACGCCATAGATATCCACATGACTCGCCTCATCAATGGCATCCACAGTACGGACAGCCAGATCCGGATTCATGACCTCAAGGAGTTCACCTAATCCCTTCTGATTATTCTTGATAATACTCCGCATGATGACGTCATCCGGAAGACCGGGAACGAGTTTGGAGAAATCTTCTTCATGAAAATTCTTATTCACATCAAGATTAATCCTGAGCTGCAGATCCCTGTACCCCTCAATTCCCAACCGCTTACAAAGCCGGACAACTCCGGCAGCACTTCCACCGCTTTTCTCGGCCAGCTCTGTTATTTTAATCTGGGGAATCTTTTTAGGATTTTTTATTATATATTCCGCTACTTTTTTCTCCGCCGTAGGGAGATCGTCAAGAATGTTTTTAATTAATATTATACCACCGGATACTTGCATACAGGAATTTAACATGCCAGGATGAAGTAAGCAAGTTTTTACTTCATTAGACAATTATAAATATCTCCAGGAGTTTTATTTTTTCCAAAATATCTCCATTTTATTAATTATTATTACTTTTCAAATGGAGAATTATGGCTTACCATAGAGTATACGCTTGAATGAAAAGGAGATTGGTTAATGAAGCTCGATCCTGTAAATATGAAGGACTGGGAGGTCGCCCAGGCCGCTGAAGAAAATATGAAACCGGTAGTCAAACTCGCGGAAGAGTTAGGTCTTGAACCAGAAGAAATTCTACCCTATGGACACTATATAGGAAAACTTGATTTTAGAACGATTCTGGAACGTTTAAAAAACAAGAAAGACGGAAAATATATTGAAGTCACTGCCATTACCCCGACACCCCTGGGGGAAGGAAAAACAACTACGACGATGGGCCTTGTTGAAGGGCTTGGGAAACTGGGGAAATCCGTAACAGGAGCCATCCGACAGCCTTCAGGGGGTCCCACATTCAATATCAAAGGATCTGCCGCTGGAGGAGGACTTGCTCAGTGTATTCCCCTGACCGATTTCAGTCTTGGCCTGACCGGCGATATCGATGCGATCACCAATGCCCATAACCTGGCCATGGTCGCCCTCACAGCAAGGATTCAGCATGAGTTCAACTATGGGGATGAAACACTGGCCAAAAAAAACCTGAAGAGGCTCGATATTGATCCCAGAAATCCTGCCATAGGATGGGCAATCGACTTTTCAGCTCAGGCTTTGCGTAATATAACCATAGGCCAGGGTGGAAAGATGGACGGTTTCATGATGAACAGCGGGTTTCAGATCACCGTTTCATCCGAGTTAATGGCCATCCTGGCGGTAGCCAAAGATCTGGGTGATTTAAGAGCAAGAATCGGCAAGATGGTTGTAGCCTATAATAAAAAGGGCGGTCCTGTTACGACCGATGATCTTGAAGTTGGTGGTGCCATGACAGCCATAATGGCCAAAGCCATCAACCCTACCCTTCTCCAGACGATTGAGGGACAACCGGTTCTTGTTCATGCCGGTCCTTTTGCCAATATAGCTATTGGGCAGTCTTCAATTATTGCCGACAGGCTTGGCCTTAAACTCGCCGATTACCATGTTACAGAGAGTGGTTTCGGAGCCGATATCGGATTCGAGAAATTCTGGAACCTGAAATGCCGGTTCTCAGGCCTTACTCCCAATGTTTCAGTAATTGTAGCGACAATTCGAGCCCTCAAGATGCATGGAGGAGGACCAAGAGTTGCCCCGGGAAAACCCCTCGACAAGGCGTATATAGAGAAGAATACCGACCTGGTTGAAAAGGGTATGGAAAATCTTCTGGCCCATATCGAAACTGTTAAAAAGAGCGGAATACCTGTTGTTGTCTGTATCAACAGTTTTTATACAGATACTCCGGAGGAGATAGAGGTTGTGCGGAAGGCTGTTGAAAAAGCAGGAGCCCGTGTTGCCGTTTCTTCCCACTGGGAAAAAGGTGGTGAAGGCGCCCTTGAACTTGCAGAGGCAGTTGTAGAGGCGGCTGAAGAGACACCCGATTTTAAATTCCTTTATTCAGATTCCGATCCGGTGAAGGTTAAGATCGAAAAGATTGCGAAAGAGGTCTATGGTGCCGATGGTGTCACCTACTCTCCCGAGGCCGAAATCAAACTTAAAACTATTGGGGAAAATCCTGAAATCAGGGATTTCGGAACATGTATGGTGAAGTCACACCTAAGCCTTTCACATGATCCCAACCTGAAAGGAAGACCCAAAGGGTGGATCCTCCCGATCCGCGATGTCCTTGTGTATCAGGGAGCAGGATTCATTGTTCCGGTAGCCGGAGACATTAAACTCATGCCCGGAACGGCATCGGATCCAGCCTTTAGAAACATTGATGTAGATGTTGAGACCGGAAGGGTTAAGGGATTATTCTAAAGTCGGCAGCCATATTCAATAGCCCGCGGAATCAGCTCTGGGGGCTATTGGATAGCCGATAAAAAGGGTTCTTCAGCGTTTTTTACCAAAGATAAACCTGAAGAACTTTAATATTCGGATATAAACCCTGTTGATCATAAACTTTCCAGGCCAGCGGCCATTCTTCTGAATCTTTGGATAATTCCCATACCTATCTTCCAGGTCATTCCAGTGCTTCATGACCCAGACATAGAGGTCAGCCTCGGTTCGATCGGGAAAACGCTCCATTAGCTTCTCATCAAGAATGATATTTACCACAGGAAGATAGATTGACATAAACCAGGACGGAGCAGCCTTCATGATAGGAACCTCTTTCCCTTCGGCTTTCCGTGTAAGATACTCCTGATGCCCCAGAATATGCCTTAACATCTCTTCATACCTACCGGGTGCGGTAAATTTGATCTCTTCAAAATTGACCCAATCGGCCAGACCGGATCGCTCACGGATCCGGTTCAATTCAAAAGCAATAACCTTTTTTCGAAGCTCGGATACCGTATCTTCCGGTTCTACATCTATCTCCGAAGTCAACTCGGTAATCTCCGCATCGATATCGATCTGTCCCCGAAGCCTGGCAACCGAGACCCTGTGATTCCCATCCCGCACGAAATAGATCTCTCCAATCTTGAACAACTTGACCGGAGGAAGATAGACATCCTCGATAGCAGCCACATTGATTGACCGCCACCTGCTCCTCAGGTGTTCTCTTTTGGGTAAAAAGGCCCTGTTAAAATCATGATACCGCCCTTCACTGCCAACAATCTTGTCCAGGGGAACAGTCTGCATCCCCATATAAAATTCGGCCTTGGGTTTGATCAGACTTTTTATATCATAAAAGGAGAGCATCTCTTTCTTTTCGGGATTAAGTATGGAAAAAACACTCTCACGAAGAGCTTTCATCCTTGCAGAATTGAACTCATTATCGGAGGTCTGCAGGTTCTGATTTTTCATTGTCCTTCCTCTCCAAAGGAAATTTCAAAATGTAATGATCGTAAACGTTGATAACGGGAACCCCTTCATAGGAGGTCTCCCGGACTGCATTGCAGTCATACAGGTGAATATGCCCATGGATCATGCAGGCCGGTCTGAATCGACGTAAAAACCAGCGAAAAACCTTAAATCCATGGTGACACAAATCTTCTCTGTCATTTACCCAACGTGGTGGTGCATGGGTTATAAGAATATCCAGATACCTTCCACGGAATATTTTGTTGAAATATAGTTTTGGAATGATCTTAAGGATACGGAAAAACATCTCCACTTCAGAGTACTGATTATCCCCCTGGTTATATCGGATAGAACCTCCAAAACCGGCAGCGATAAGATCCTGCTTCTTAAGATAGGTTACCCGCCCATCGACATGCAGACCGCCCCCGAAGAGTTTTCTCCTCCTGAGATCGCTATCATTGCACCCTCCTCCAGAAAAATCATAATCACTGCTTAGATCTGATTTATCAAGGGAGAAAGGACTGTGATTACCCAGGACATAGATGAAAGGAACATTGAGCATGGAGACGATAAACTCATAATAATTTCTTTTAAGATCCCCGCAAGAGAAGACCGCATCCACATGACCAAAACGCTCCTTAACCGAAGCGGTATAAATAAGAGGATCGACATGATCGGCAATACAGAGAAACTCCCTGGTTTCTTTCAAGAAATACTCCTGAAGTCAGATAATGAGGATAATAATAAATAATAATGGGATTGAATAGCCCGGCAGGATTTATACAGGAATATTATTGCTGTATTTAAAGCTGTTCAGGGTATTCCGCATAAGCATGGTGATTGTCATAGGCCCGACCCCCCCTGGAACGGGAGTAATGAATCCGGCAATCTCTTTAGCCTTATCGAAGTCCACATCCCCTTTGAGCAGGGCAATTTTCCGACCTGTTTTTTCAGATATTTTTTCACCCACCCTGTTAACCCCCACATCAATTACACAGGCCCCGGGTTTAATCCATTCAGGCTTTACAAGATCGGGAACACCAGCCGCAACAACGAGAATATCGGCTCTGCGGCAATGGTCGGCAAGATTTTTTGTCCGGGTATGTACTATAGTAACCGTGGCATTGGCACCCGGACCTTTCTGCACCAGCATATTGGCAATAGGTTTGCCAACGATATTGGAACGGCCTACAACCACAGCCTCGGCACCCTCGGTTTCAACCCCGGCACGGACAATGAGTTCCATGATACCGGCGGGAGTACAGGGAGGGAATTTAACTTCATCCCCCCCTATCATCAACCGTCCCACATTTACAGGATGAAAACCATCAACATCCTTATCGGGGTCTATGGCGTTCAGCACTTTTTTCTCATCAATGTGTGATGGAAGAGGGAGCTGAACAAGGATTCCATTAATAGTGTCGTCATGATTATACTTATCAACGAGAGAGAGTAGATCAACTTCACTTATATCAATACTTTGTGTATCCTGAACTTCTTTGAAGCCAAGTGATTTTGCCGTTTTTATCTTGGAAGTTACATAGGAAATGGAGGCTGGATTCTCACCCACAAGGATGGTCACAAGCCCTGGAACTTTTCCGGTTTTTTCCTTTAACGCAAGGGTTTCCCTGCCCAACTCCTCAAGAATATCTTCACGAATCTCTTTACCATTAATAAGTTTTGCCGACATTATCTATTTCTTTCCTTAATTGTACTATGTTTTGTTTACTCTACACCTAGAGCTTTTTTCAGTTCACCGACCATATCGGCCTTCATATTGAAGGAGTGCTCGGGACCGGGGAAAGACTCGCCCTCAACATCACTGATAAATTCTTTAACCAGCTCAACCTGAGTATCAAACATCTGACCATAGACCTTCACAAATTTGGGTGTGAACCGCTTGAACATACCCAGCATATCATGGAAGACGAGAACTTGACCATCACAGTGGGGGCCACCACCAATTCCAACGGTAACTATATCAAGTTTCTCGGTGATAATCTGAGCTAACTGCTGTGGAATCGCTTCAAGGATAACAGCAAAAGCGCCGGCATCCTGTAGAGCCAGAGCATCATCAAGCACAGCCTTGGCCGCATCGAGAGATTTTCCCTGAACCTTGAAACCACCCATGGTAGCCGCGGTCTGGGGGGTTAATCCAATATGACCGAATACAGGGATTCCTGCTTTGGTTATAGCACTGCAGATGGGAGCAAAATCCTGTCCACCTTCGAATTTAATGGAATCACTTCTTCCCTGCTGGTAAAGAATACCCGCATTTGTCACAGCCTGTTCGGTGGAAATATTGTAAGACATAAAAGGGAGGTCACCGACAACATGGGCACGTTTTACAGCCCTGGTAACAGCTTTTGTATGCGAAAGCATTTCATCCATAGTAACAGGAACAGTATCAATATATCCCAATTCAACCATTCCCAGTGAATCACCCACAAGGATGATATCAATACCCGCTTCATCGACAATCATGCCCTGGGGATAGGAATATGCTGTAATCATTGAAATCTTTTTCCCATCATTCTTCATCTTCAGAAGATCCGAGGCCAGTAACTTTTTTACTCCTTCCGGATGTACACTCATATATATTCTCCTAATGTATAATATCTCTAAAATGACTATAATCCCTAATTTCAAATAGTGCAAGTATTTCTTAGCTGTGCAGGTAAATTGTAATGATTTGTATTTATTTGTAACTAATCGTAATTTCAATTCTTGATTGACAAATACATAGGGCTGATTTATGGTGATACTATAGATTTTTAACATTTTTGGGATATTATTAATGAACATACTGATAATCAACAGCGGCTCATCATCTCTAAAGTTTCAGTGTCTTGATATGGACTCGAAAACCACAAAATGCAAGGGACAGATAGAGAGAATCGGTCTGGAAACAGGTTTGATCACCTATAAACCAGGCAGTGGTGATGCCTTACGGAAAGAAGAAAAAATTACGGATCATGGCGCTGCTATGGCCATTGTGCTCGATCTTATAACAGGAGAGGAACATGGAGTCCTTGGTTATTCGGATATAGAGGCGGTTACCCACAGGTTTGTTCATGGGGGTGACAAGATTTCCAAAGCGGAGCCTATAACGGAGGATCTTATCCGGATTATCAAAGATAATTTTGATCTGGCACCCCTTCACAATCCACCCGCCCTGAAGGGATTCCTCGCAGCAAAGGAGCATATGCCGCATATTCCCCATATTGGGATATTCGATACAGCCTTTCATTCGACCATTCCCCCGGAAAACTATCTCTATGCTATTCCCGGGATCTATAACGAAAAGTATCAGATACGGAAATTCGGCTTTCACGGGGCCTCTCACAAATGGGCTGCCCTGAAAACAGCCGAATACCTCGGGATGCCTCACGAAGAGTTAAACTCCGTTTCAATCCATATTGGCGGCGGTGTTTCCGCAGCCGCCATCCGGGGTGGAAAATCCATTGATACTTCGGTTGGATTTGGAACGAATGCAGGGATGTCCATGGGAACACGATCCGGCGATCTCGATACGGATGTCATCTTTTTCATGCAGGAAAACCTGGGGATGACCATCCCGGAGATAAGAGAATTACTCTATCGAAAATCAGGTCTTCTCGGTTTATCCGAGGTTTCCAGTGATATGCGCGATGTAATAGCCGCCGCCAGGGAAGGAAACAAAAAGGCTGCCCTGGCCATTGGCAATTTTTCACACCTTGCCCGGCGATATATTGCGGCATTAAGTACAAACCTGGAAGACAGGATGGATGCCCTGGTTTTCACAGCCGGGATCGGTGAAAACTCACCCTTTATCAGGGAAGAAATATGCCGGGGACTGGGAATACTTGGTATCCGTCTTGATAATGATAAAAATAAAGCAGTCAAGGGTGAGACAGGAGTAATATCTTCCGGAGATTCATCGGTAAAGGTACTTGTAATTCCAACAAACGAAGAGATGATGATGGCCATAGAGACCAGAGATGTGGTTCTGGCCATGAACAACACAGGAGAAGCTAAATGAAAAATTCAATCACCGATGTGCCCGGGATACGGGTAGGTCATATAGAGAATCTTGAAGGTGCTACAGGCTGTACTGTTATCCTGTGTGAAGATGGTGCCATCGCCGGAGTGGATGTGCGGGGAGGAGCCCCTGGGGTCAGGGAGATAGCAACCCTCGATCCTGTAAATTTTGTTGACACTGTCCATGCGATTTACCTGGGGGGTGGGAGTGCCTATGGCCTCGACGGCGCTTCCGGTGTAATGCAGTACCTGGAGGAACAGGGAAAAGGACTCGATGTGGGAGTGGGAATCGTACCAATTGTACCAGGAGCCGTCCTCTTCGATCTCCCCGTAAAAAGGCATGATATAAGACCCGACAAAGCAATGGGCTATGCGGCCTGTCTTGATGCGGCAGGAACGGATTACGAAAGTGAAATACGAATGGGAAATGTGGGGGCCGGAACAGGGGCAACTATAGGAAAACCGGCAGGGCCCGCCTATATCATGAAGGGCGGATTAGGGACGGCAAGTCGAAAACTGGGCGACCTGATAATTGGAGCTATTGTTGCTGTCAATTGTTTTGGTGATATTATCGATCCTTCAACAGGGAAGATTATTGCCGGGGCTCTGAATGAGTCCAAAGATGGTTTTCCAGGCTCCCTGAACGTCATATCGAAAACCCCCGCCGAAGAACCATCTGTTCTGAAAAGCAATACCACCATCGGTGCCATAGCCACAAATGGGAAGTTTACCAAGCCGCAGATGACCAAAATCGCACAAATGGCCCATGATGGATTTGCAAGAACGATAAATCCAATCCATACTATGTATGACGGGGATACAATATTTGCCCTCTCAACAGGAGAGGTCACCGCAGATGTGACGACCCTGGGTGCTGTAGCCGCTGAAGTCATGGCGGAGGCTGTGCTGAATGGGATTAAGGCAGCTGAATCGGCTTTCGGTATCCCCGGTTACAAAGAAATCAAAGAGAAAATAAAGGAAAAAAAATGAAGATATCAATAATCGGTTCGGGAGCCATGGGTTCCCTCTTCGGCGGAAAACTTGCATCGGCAGGACATGAGGTCATGCTTTATGATATTTTCCAGGAACATGTGGATACCATCAATTCCAAAGGAGTAGAGATAGAAGAGCTCGCCACGGGTGAAAAAGAAATTTTCAAACCATCGGCAACCAGCGATCCGGCAAAGGCTGCCGATGCTGATGTACTCATCATCTTTGTTAAATCCACGGCAACAGAAGCTGTCAGTAAACAGTTCAAAGCGGTCGTATCGGGAAATCCCCTGGTTATCACCCTCCAAAATGGAGTCGGGAACGAAGATATATTAAGAAAAACATTCGGTGGAGAAAATACGGCCGCCGGAGTCACATCCCAGGGGGCAACCTTTGCCGGTCCCGGAAAAATTCGACATGCGGGAAACGGTCCGACCTACCTCTGTATATCTGAAGGAGATAACAGCCGGCTGGCCCCTCTCATTGAAGCCTTGAATCAGGCAGGATTTGAAACAAAGGTCGAAGAGAATATAGGGAATCTGGTCTGGTCAAAACTGATCATTAATGTGGGAATTAACGCTCTGACAGCCCTCACCGGTCTCGAAAACGGCAGACTTGTTGATTTTGAGGAACTAAAAGAGATCATGAAGGATCTGGTTTCCGAGGCACTTGAGGTCGCCCAGGCAAAAGGAATACACATAACCTACCCGGATCCTTTAGCCACGGTCTATGATGTATGTGTGAAAACGGCAAAAAACAGATCTTCCATGCTTCAGGATTTTGACCGGGGAACCATGTCCGAGATAGATTTTATCAACAATGCGATTGTCCGGGAAGCCGGAAAACTGGGGATTCAGGTACCGGTTAACAAAACTCTTGCCCGCCTTGTTAAGAGTCTGGATCTCCACCATCAGGAAGAGAAAGCCTAAAGATGATCACAGATAGAGAAAGAGAGCTCCTCTCCACCCTTAAAAAGGATGAACTGATAGAACTGACCAGAGCGCTGGTCAGGATAGATTCGGTTATCCGACCGGAAACAGGCAATACCGAAAAAAAAGTTGTTGAGTTCATAGTAAACTGGATCAAAAGGGAGATTGGGATTGACCCCGAAATAGATGAGGTCGATGAGGATCGTTTCAATATAATTCTAACCATAGATTCTGGAAAACCCGGCCCCGCCCTACTCCTGGAGGGGCATACAGATGTTGTATCCGAGGGAGAAAGGAGCCTCTGGGCTGACGATCCTTTTGGAGCCGTTGTAAAGGATGGCAGGATCTACGGACGCGGCTCCTGTGATATGAAAGCCGGAGTGGCCTTGAACCTTCTGATTGCCAAAGCCCTTGTAAAATCCGAAGTCGAGTTTACCGGCTTATTAAAACTGGCCATCCTTTGTGATGAAGAGGGGATGATGATCGGAGTAAAGGATTTTATAAAGAAGGGACATGCCGAGGGCATTGATGCCTGCCTTGTATCCGAACCCCTGGATGCCGAGTTCTGTCTCTCCATGAAGGGGGCAATCCGCGCGGTAGTAACCGTCGAGGGAAAAATGGCCCATGGGTGTCAGCCCCTCCTGGGAATAAATCCGAATACCCGCATGGCTATGATTATCCTGACCTTCCAAGAGTATGAAAGGCAGCTTAAACAGATACATGGAAAAGATGAGTATCTGGGATACCCATCGGTGACCTTTACAGTGGTCCAGTCTCCTCCTCCGGGAGAACCGCAGCAGCTGAATGTAATGCCCCGCCAATCCAGGGGGTGGATTGATATAAGAACGATTCCCGGTCAGGATCACGATAAGGTCAAAAGAGAGCTTGAAGAGGCTCTGGAGTCGGCCGGTCTGGATGATCCGGATTTTAATGCAAAAATTGAGTTCATCGAAGAGAGACCCGTTGTATC
Source organism: Spirochaetales bacterium (assembly GCA_016342585.1). Classification (GTDB taxonomy): domain Bacteria; phylum Spirochaetota; class Spirochaetia; order UBA9216; family UBA9216; genus JAEINK01. Next base: position 16,401 of record JAEINK010000018.1, on the reverse strand, counting down.
CATGTCAGCCGACGAACCCATCGTTGGGATCTGCCATACAGCCTATAAAGATATAACGGGAAAAGAACCGACCTACAATGGCGTTCCCGGAGCAACCGATGGAACCTTCCTGAGTGCCAGGGCGGGGATCCCCTGCCTTGTGAATGGCCCCGGTCCAAGGGGAATACCCCACCATGTGAATGAGTATATAGAAATCGATCAGCTTTGGGATGTTGCCAGGGAGTACCTCCTGGCAAGCCTGAGGTATCTGAAAGCAGAAGTATAGAAAAAATCTAGGCCTTCATGAGCCTTGAGAGCATGAAGGCTATCTCCATGGACTGGGCATAATTCAGTCTTGGATCACAGAAAGACTGATAATTTGTGGAGAGGTCAGAATCCATAATCTTCACAGCCCCGCCGGTACATTCAGTAACCTCTTCGCCTGTCAATTCAAAATGGACGCCGCCGAAGGAGGAACCTATCTCAGAATGGATCCGGTGGGAGGCTTTTATCTCTCCCAGGATATCATCAAACCTTCTTGTCTTAACCCCTTCCCCCGTGGAAACAGTATTGCCATGCATGGGATCACAGCTCCAGGTGACCTTATGCCCCCCATCCAACACCTTTCGAATCAGCCGGGGAAGGCTTTCCTCCACCTTATCAATTCCCAACCGGGTAATAAGGGTCAGTCTACCGGGGGTATTGTCCGGGTTCAGGATATGTATAAGCTCGTTTAGTTCATCCGGATCAATCCTAGATGAAATTTTAATCCCGATGGGATTTATAATTCCCCTGAAATATTCAAGATGCGCCCCTTTAAGATCCCGGGTCCTTTCGCCAATCCAGAGCATGTGAGCCCCGGCATTGTAGTAACTATCCGATTCCCTCTCTTTCCGGGTCAGAGCCTCTTCGAATCCAAGGTGAAGCCCCTCATGGGAGGTATAAAACTCTATACGGTTCAAGCCGACCGCCTCCATACCACCAATGGACTCCATGAAATGGATTGCATCGAGGATCTGTTCAACGATACGGCTATACTCAGCCCACTCTTCGGTCTTCCCTATTGAGTGAAGATTCCAGTTATAGGGATGGTGGAGGTCCGTAAATCCTCCGCTGATCATGGCCCGGATATAATTTAAGGTAGCCGCAGCACAGTAGTAGCCCCGGGTCAATCTGTCCGCATCGGGAGCGCGAAGCTCTTCGGGAAAACCGTTCACCGTATCCCCCCGGTATGTCATAACTTCCCGGCCATTGAGGCTTTCCCGCTCCGAAGATCTGGGTTTAAAATACTGACCACCGATCCGCCCAAGGCGCAGGACCGGCTTTCGCAGGGCATGGGTAAGAATAGTACTCATCTGCAGGATGATCTTTATCTTGTTGGTTATGGTCTCCTCATTACAATCCTGAAACCGCTCCACACAATCACCGCCATGGATGATAAATCGTTCACCAGACCCCGCCTCGGCTATCTGTCTGGTTAGTTTATGAATCTCCCCGGGGAAGACAAGGGGTGGCTGGAGCATCAAAGAATCCAGAACCGACCTGTATTTTACCTTATCCATATATTCAACCTGATGAGCCGCAGGTTTAGATCGCCAACTGTCCGGCTTCCATTGCGTGTACATTACGAGGTTCCCCTTGCAAGAGTGTTAAAGATGTTCACAGATTATAATCAGTAAAGCCAAAAGTCTCAAGAACACGCATGGCACGCAGGGTATTCCACCGCCCTGCTTTACCGGCCGGCTCCATGCTCATATGAACCTGCCCCGGGTGGGCCGCCTGGTTTGGCCACAATCCATCTTTGCGCCGCTTTCCCGCCAGGACATACAAGGCATCGGACATTCGATCATCATAGGGCGATCCCGAATATCTGAAATACTCAAGGGCTCGCAGGATGTCATAATACCACCGGGCCGGCCAGACCAGTTTTGTAAAACTCTCTTTGATGATCTTACCCGTCTTATCCGACTTAAAAAGCCGGTGGGTAAGGATGAACTCCCGGCACCCGTATTCAGCGGCCGTCATCTCTCTGAGTCGATAGGTGTACCCCCGGCGCCTGTATTCACAAATCCCTTCGGCGGCGGATATCGTTGTGTGAAGAGAGGAGTGAATCGCCCCGGAACGATTTTTCATACAGTTAAAACCACCATCCGGCATCTTCTGAGAAAGGGTGAAATCTACAACCGAATGGAGGAATTTTTCATCAATCCCGAAAAAGCATCCATAGTTTAATGCCATCCCGTTTATGCATAGATCACTCTCTTTGATCGTTCCGGATGGATTTATCCCCCCGTCTTCCCCCTTCTCATCCCTGAAGATCATATTTATACTTTCCATGATTTCAGGGGTTGGTTCGACTTCGAGGTAGCGTAGATCGAGGAGAGTATAGTGGGAGGAGATCCATTTAGGTTGATAGAAGGAGAGTCCCCAATGACCGTTCACGCCCCGTTTTGAAAGGAGCGCATCACCCCACCCCTCGGAAGAGATCCGTTGACGGAGATCGGTATGCTCCTCTCCAAGGAGATCCCTGAAGACCTGATACTGGATAGAAACATCACCTTCCAATAGCCAGCGGATTATATCCGCCCGGGATGTGCTGGAATTGATCATTCTAATCCTCCTTTATAAAAAGGCATATTCAGGAACAGCAGGAATTATTATCCACGGGCGGCTTTCAAGAAACTCAGGATCTCCGCCTGGTCTTCCGTACTTTTATGCTCCCCCAGGGATATCACCGGTTTCATTCGGCCGTGGAAGTCACTGCCGCAGGTGTAAAGCAATCCATTATCCTTACAGTATTTCAAAAAACGTCTATTTTCCTCTTCCGAATGATAGGAACTGAAGGCTTCCAGACCGGCTATCCCTGTAGCCTTGAGTTTTTCGAGTTTTGAAAAATCTCCTCCTATGCTCCCTCCGGGATGGGCAAGGATCGGCACACCACCATTGCGACGGACCATCTTAACAGCCTCTTCAAGCCGCGTATAATCCCGGGGAACAAATCCCTCTCTCCCCGGACCCAGGAAATCCCTGTAAAAATTAAACTGGGGCATATCACTTTTTACACCCCCCGGAAGATAGGGAGTAACCCGTTCATGTTTACTATTGGCAGGATTCCGGAAAATCATATTGGCAAGAAGCTCCTCGGTGGGAGCCATGTCCGGTTCAAGGGTTCCAAGAAAATCCTCCCAGGAGACTTCAATCCCCATGGCCTGAACATTCTTTATGATCTCCGGAAAGGCTTTCATCTCCAGTTCATATAGATCAGTTTTGATCTTCTTGAAATCATCCGAATCGGTATCCACATAATATCCGAGGAGATGAAAAACTCTCCCCAGGAATGAGGTATCCAGTTCAATCGAGGGAACGATTTCCACCCCGTATTTTATTCCAGCCTCTAAGGCTTCAGACACACCGACAGCCGTATTGTGATCGGCGATGGCCATTGCATCAATATTTTTTTCGGAACACATGCGCACGAGCTCACTTACCGGATACTCTCCGTCATGGCTGTGGCTGGAATGGATGTGCAGATCTATGAGCATTATTTTCACCTATAACGGATCCCCCCAAAATTCCGGCCAGCCCTCTCCAGGCGGCCGGGGGGCAGTTATAACTATGGTTTAAACTCCCCGGACAAATCCATATGCATTTTAGTACATCCGCCCGCTTAAGTCCATTTCTACCAGGCAGGATCATCCCAGGTTCTACCGGAAAACTTAGGTTTCCGTCTCTCCTCAGGTTTCATATCCAGCCCCAGAGTTCCCCCCGGGTTCATAAGATTTTTCGGATCAAAATGGTCCTTTAAAGCCCGGAAGATCGCCATCCGTTCACTCCCTATAGACTCCTCAACCCACATGGCCGTCATCTTTCCTACCCCATGGTGGTGACTCATGGAGGCCCCGGAGGTGAGAATATTATCGAAGATCCCATACTGATACTCCAGGTACTCCTCCTTGTCCCGGAACTTGCCAATGAAGATAAAATAGAGGTTTGCCCCCTGGGGATAGGCGTGGGAAAGGTGGGTCATACAGATAGTATCGGGACGGGACTTGGTATAAAGCCGGACCTTCCGGTGGACCTCCCCCATCATATCCCAGGTAACACTGCACTCCATGGTATCGATTATTACCCCGTAGTCCTGAAGGGCTTCACGAAGATAGGGATCCGAAAACCGGCCGCCTTCCCAGGATTTTACAGGATAACCGGTAAGATAGAAACCTCCGTTTTTCTTACATACCCGGTGTACAATCTTTTTAAGGTTCTTTGAAAAACCTTTTTCCCCTTCCGTCCATCCCAGAAAAAGAGAGCGCTCCATCGGCTTATACCCCAGAGCATTCATTGCCTTTTCAAGAATCGTTCCCTCCACCTTATACATTTTTAACATTATATCTGTCTCTTCCGGATCGGACAGACGGAATACCGAGGGAAATCCGGCTTCATGCTGCATGATTTCCCGGGCCGCAGCCTGGGCCTTCACCCAGGAAGGAAAGATATAGGAGAATTTTTGCCGGTTTTCGGGCATATAACGGAAAATACGCAGAGTAACATGGGTTAGTACACCGAAGGCCCCCTCGGCCCCCATCATCAGCTCATCGATATCCGGACCCACCGCATGGGCGGGCAGGCCGTAACTCTCGATAATACCCGCCGGTGTGGCATAGGCCTGACCGATAACAATATCCCGGATATTGCCGTAATAGGTCGAATTCTGGCCTGCCCCCCGGGTTACTACCCAGCCTCCTACCGAAGAGTATTCAAAAGATTGCGGGAAGTGACCGCAGGTGTAAGCCCGGCTTGCTCCCAGATTTTTAACGGCTTCGTTCAGGGTTTCCTCCAGGACAGGTCCCGACATACCCGCCTCTATGGTAATTGTCTGATCCTTTTCATTGAAGGATATTACCTTATTGAAGTTCGGACGCATATCCAGTGTTACCCCCCCCCTCATGGCCTCCACACCACGGGTTACCGAAGAACCGCCGCCATAGACGGTAAGGGGGATCTCCTTCTCATTACAGAAAACCACCAGCGCCTCTATCTCCTCCCTGTTCCGGGGGCATAGAACCACATCGGGAATATTCTCGATAATACCTTCACGCATCCTGTAGCAGTCATACATGGTTTTTCCATAGGCCACCCCAAGGCGTGCGTATGTATCGATCTTTACATTTTCCAACCCCACAAGACTCTTAAAATAATCAAGATTTTCAGAAAAAAGATTGGAGGGAACAGTATCCGGGACTATCTCTGTCCCCGGATTGATCTTATCCTTAAAATCCGCATCGGTGAGATGAAAAACCTCTTTCATCAACTTATAGAGTCTTTCATTCGGCTCCTTGAAACTATCCGGGTTTCCCCATTTAAAAAGGGAACGGAAGGATCCGGCAGGCGGTGGAGTCTCTTCCCAAACAGGTTTAAAATCCTTGTATTTTTTTCTTTCACTCATTTCAATTCTCCTTGATTCCGATCATCTCCGTCCCACTTCTCCGGGTATCCGGTTACATCCTGTATATCCTTATAGACTCCCTTCAGTCTCTTGTAAATTTTTTTATAACAGCCATAGAGACCATCATAGATCCCGCGATTCTCCCCCGAAGGTTCAAAACACTCTGTATAGCGGACCATCCCCTTCACAGCCGTCATTATATCCGGATAGAGTCCCATACCCGCAGCGGTTATAACAGCTGCTCCCAGGGCTGATGTTTCCCAGGTCTCCCCCCGGACAAGGGGCCGGTTCAGGATATCGGTGGTAATCCCGCATATCCGGTCACTCCGGCTTGCGCCTCCCGAGGCGGCCACGGTTTCACAATAAAAGCCTCCCCGCTTCTCCAGGGTTTCAAGACCATCCCGGAGGGCGTAGCCCAGCCCTTCCACAATGGCCCTGTAGATAGAACCCTTTCCATGAACATCACCGAACCCTATTATGGACCCCTTGGCCCTGATATCCTTAAGACTTGCCCCCCAGTAGGGCTGGAGCATGAGTCCCCGGTTTCCCGGTGGTTCCAGGTCAAGCAGACGGTTCATGATCTCCTCGGGGATACAACCGGTCTTCTCGGCCACACGCCTCTCCTCATCCCCCAATTCATCCCGGAACCAGGAGAGCATCCAGAAACCCCGGAAGATCTCTATTTCAGGGACCCATGTATTCGGGATAGCCGCACTATAAGCGGGAAGAAACCGAACCGGTTCAAAATATTTTTTTGAAGTAACCTCCACCGTAGCGGTAGTCCCGAAACTTAAAGAGGCCATGGAGGAGTCGACACACCCCATCCCAAGGGTCTCACAGCTTTTATCACTCCCGCATCCGATAACAGGAGTCCCGGCAGGTAATCCCAGAAGACGGGCAGCACCCGCGGTTAATCCTCCGATTGTCTCCCCCGACGGGACGATATCACATAGCTTATCCGCCTCGATGGGAAAGACCTTCCCGGCCAGGGAGTAAGGGGATGCCCAATCCTGCCTTTTATGGTCAAAAGGGATATGCCCCACCAGGGAGGAGGGGGTATCCGCCACACGGCCGGTAAGCCGGTAATTCAAAAAACCGGAAACCTGGCTTACCTTCCAGGTGGCATCCCAGATCTCAGGCTGATTCTCCCGGATCCAGTTTGTCGGCCCGGCCCCTTGAATCTTGTATATTTTTTCAAGGACACCAAGCCCTCCGTATATCTTCCTCATAAAAAAATTCGGCCGGTAGGAACCATGGGCCGCCCGGGTATCCAGCCAGATAACCGAAGGCCGAAGAACAGCTCCATCGGGTCCGAGATTAATCGTGTTATCCCTCTGGGTGGTCACACCAATCCCCCCTACCTTCAAAAAATCGGCAGCGCTTCTATCATGTAAAGAGGCACAACCATCCACCACGGCCTGCCAAAAAAGCTCCGGGTCCTGTTCTGCCCAACCGGGCTTCGGTGAAACATAGGGAGGATAAACAATCCGCTCCGCCTGAAGGATCCTGCCCTCAGGGTCAAAAAGAATAGTCCGCAGACTCTGGGTCCCGCAATCTATCGAGAGTATATTTTCACCGGCCATCCCAAACCCCCGTGCTCACAAGATCTATCCCCGTGCCAAGAATATCCGGGGCAATCACATCCCCCGGCATGGCAGGCTCCTCCTGTCTGAGCGAATGGATGACCTCCATGGCCTTGAAGATAAGCGCCTTTGGAATCTCCCCATCGGTCTTCACCGAAAGGCGTTCCTGGATCTTACCTGTGGTCGGAATAGTGGAAGTCAGAAGCCTTCTGGGTGCCGTTATCTCAGCGGTCCCATAACTCTCTCCTTTGAGACATTGATTCCCGGAGACTTCGATGTTTCCATCTTCGCCCTTTGTCACCCAAAGGAGGCAGCCCCGGGGACAGGCGATACAGCTTATTTTCAGCTTTGTTTTCAATTCAATATTTTCCATCAAACCACCTCCTCAAGATCCATGTAAAACTCATCGCTCCCATCCTGAAAAAAGGAGACAGGCAGACTGAACCTCTCCATTTCCGGAGGTTTCAAAAAAGTAAAACTCTTCGAAAAGATCTCATCCCCCCTTCCATCTTTTATAGAGAGTCGCCCGCCATCCATGGTTTTTGCAGCACGAAAATAGAAGACGGGATCGCTCCCATGAGGATTTATCACCGCGGGGACCTGATAGAGCAATCCTTCGCCCCGGTTCATCTTTATCCTGATAGAAGCGCCCGCCTTATGTGTATACTTCCGCCCTTCGGCCCATTCTGCCGCCGCCCGGCCTGCCATGGAGCCGCTTTCAGAGACATAGTCCACAAGGTCATTCACATGCTGGGCATTACCGCAGGTAAAGAGGCCGGGAAGACCCGTCATCTGGTCCTGATCTACCTCGGGACCTGAAGTTGCAGGATCCCGGGGGACATGAAGTTTATCCAGGATCTCGTTCTCGGGTATCAATCCCACGCTGAGAATAAGGGTGTCGCAGGAGAGGTTCTTCTCTGTACCATCAATTTCATTCAGTTTTTCATCCACCCGGCAGATGGTTACCCCGGTCATCCGCCCCCGGCCATGCACCGACTTCACTGTGGTGGAGAGATTAAGCGGAATGGAATAATCCTCAAGGCATTGGGCGATGTTCCTGGTTAAACCCGAAGGTTCGGGTTTAATTTCATAAACCCCCAGGACATGGGCGCCCTCCAGGGTCAGACGTCGGGCCATGATAAGTCCAATATCACCGCTTCCCAGGATAACGATTCTCTTGCCGGGCAGATAACCTTTCAGGTTTACAAAACCCTGGGCCTGACCTGCCGTGAAGATCCCCGAAGGTCTCTCTCCGTGCAGAAATATCTGCCGCCCGCTCCTCTCCCGGCAGCCTGTGGCCGTTATAACCGCCCCGGCTCTGACTTCAAGCATGCCATCGGGAGAGACAAAAGTCATAAGAAAACCATCCCCCTCATCTTCCCGACAGATATCAACAAGGAAGGTAGAGGTATGAACTGTAACAGGAAGGGAGTTCAGTTCGTTCTGTTCCCGGAAAGCGTACTCAGGACCGGTGAGCCTCTCCTTATAGCGAAAAAGGCCGAAGCCGTCATGAATACACTGCTTTAATATTCCGCCAAGGATCTCCTCCCTCTCTACAATCAACGTAAAACATCCCTGCCGGCAGGCGGCCACGGCAGCGGAAATCCCGGCAGGTCCTCCGCCTATTACGACAACATCATAATTTTCATGCTTCATGGCTCTCCTCCCGACCCGTGACTATCCAGGATCCTTCATGCCCCTTCTCTACAGCATTAAGGGGAATCCCCTTTTCGCGGGCTATTATCTCCATGACCCGGGCCTGACAGAAACCGCCATGACACCGGCCGGCTCCCGCACGACTCCGTCTCTTAACCCCATCCACAGTTTCGGCGGGGAGAGGAGAGTTCAGGGCATCCCGGATCTCACCTTCGGAAATCTCTTCACAACGACAGACAATCCTGCCGTAGGCCGGGTCCCGGGCGATGAGGGCCTCCCTCTCCCGGGGCTCCATTTCGGCAGGCCGTGGTGAAGATTTCCGTATGGGATTAAAATTATTTTTCTCCACAACGGAAAGCCCCCTATCTGCAGCAGCCTCCCGAGTTAATTTAGAAAGCTCAACGGCGATGGCCGGGGCCGATGCAAAACCCGGAGACTGGATACCCGCCGCGTGGATCAGGTTGGTAACCCGCCCCGACCGTTCGACGATAAAATCCTCCCGCCAGAGGGCAGCCCGGACTCCGGCATAGTAGGTAATAATATCCTTCATCCTCAATTTACCGTTTAAATAGAGGTGTTTTTTCAGATCCTCCATCTCCTTCGATGAAGTGGAAAAATCCTCCCGATCCAGGATCTCCTCCGCGGTAGGACCCAGTAAAACATTCCCCTCAACACAGGGGACAATACCGCCCCCCTTTGAGTGGGAACTCCCGGCTCCCAGAAGAGAGGGCATACCGGCAATATGGGAAACCCAGCATCCGGATCTTTTATCGAGGATGGCATCCACCCCCTTCCTCGGATGAATGGAAAAATATCTGTCATCGGCAAGTTCGGCCACTTTATCCGCCCAGACCCCGGCAGCGTTTATAACCACCCTTGGATAAATCTTTCCCCTGTTTGTATGTATCTCCACCACCCGGTCCTCTTCGCTCTTCATCCCCTGAACCGCCGTATGAAAGAAAAAATCAACACCGTTTAACGTTCCATTTTCGGCATAGGCCAGGACGACCTCACGGGGGGCGACAATCCCTGCTGAAGGCATGTAAAAAGCCCCCCTCTGTCTATTCGTCAAATGGGGTTCTACGGCCCGTACTTTTCCCCGACTCATCCAGCGGGCACCCGGTACCCCGTTCTTCCGGCAACGCTGTTTTAATACAGGAATGAGGAGGGTCATCCAGATTGATGAAAACAGGAGCAGAGATCCGGGCCTTTTCAGTGAAAAATCAAGCTCCTCTGCGGCCCGGTTGTAGAGTTCATTTCCCCGGGCGTTAAACCTTGCCTTCTGAGAACCGGGTGTGGCAGCCATGCCCGGATGGATCATCCCATCGTTTCGGCCCGATGCATGAAGACCCAAATCCTCCTCCTTTTCAAGGAGGGCTATACTTAAATTATAACGGGAGAGTTCCCGGGCGGCAGTAACGCCGATTATCCCTCCGCCGATTATAACCACATCGAATTCCCGGCTTCCCAGGAGGTCATCATGAATCGTGGGCTGCCACATGGTAGGCTCCTTCATTCCAGTGACAGCGATATCCACAACCAGACCTGCTAATTTATTATTTTTCACAAACTTCGCCGCAAGGTAGCCGGCACGGACCCTTTTTTCGAGCAGGTCTGTCTCTCCCGTTAAATACAGAACCCCGGCGCTTATATCAGCCTGAACCCCGGTGATATTTTTTTTAACCATTTTATTTTTTAACTTTACAATCACGATTTTCTCATCTTTCATTTTTTACTCTCCATACCCTCTATCATAGGTCGCGTAGGTGCAGAGCTTTTCTATCACCCGAAAGGCCACCTCCGACTCTCCAGATTCCAGGGCATCAATGAGGTTCAGTTTGTATTTTGAAGCGATTCCATAATATTCCTTATGGGTGAAAAATCTTGAGAGTAAGCCAATGTACATCTCCCGGGCCGAGTTGAAGATAAGGGGATAGATCGGATTTCCCGAATTGTAGACCAGACTGAAGTAGAAATTAAAATCGGATTCGGCAAGGCTTTGCGGTTTATTCCGATCCAGTTCCAACCACTTTTGATACTCCAGCCGAAGCTCCTGAATTGTTTTTGGAAATTCCCCTCTGGACTCCGGTTTTAAAATCCCCTGAATCGAAGATTTCAAAATTACCCGTCTCATCTCCTCCATCCCCTCATCCAGGTGAGGTTCCAGCGCGCCCCGGTTATAACGATAAAGGGCATTAAGTAGTTCCAGTGAACCAGAACGGCGGTAATCATTTATCCAGCTTCCATGCCGGGGTTTCATGGTTATGAGTCCCTTTGCGGCGAGTTCCAGAAGTCCTTCGTGAATGACCGGTCGGGATACATTCATAGCCGCCGCAAGTTCCCTTTCCGGAGGGAGTTTATCACCGGGTTTCAACCGCCCTTCGAGGATGTGGTCCTCCATAGTCCGGACGACCTGTTGTACCGGGGTGGCCGGTTTTATGGGTTTAAACAGCTCATTCATACTACCCTCCAATGCTGGTGGTATTACCACCAAATCCAGAATAAATCCACTTGGTAGATCTGTCAAGTTATTTCTTGGCACAATAACCTACGGAACCAACACATACGTACATGGACGGCTACACCTTTATAAACGGCCTGACCTACGAAAGAGAGTACGACACCAAAAGAAGACTCCTAAGCATGACATACACCAAAGCTTTAATTTCTATGGTTGTCTTATGTTTGGTAGTGTTATGGTTGCGATTGTTTTGTTTTTTTCTTCTAATATATTATGGCTACTTTTTATAAAAGTAATAAAAATAGTAAATAGTTTAAATGAGGAAAAGGAAACTTCAATTTTTAGAAATAAGAATATTTTGTTAATAATTATGCTTTCTATCGCAGTCTTAAATATTATAATGGTTTTTTTGGGTATATATATCCAGAACGAACGAGATCTTGTATATACAGCAATGATCAGCTTATCCGGTTTATATTGTGTAGTTTTTATATATGAAAGAAGGAACCTTATAAAGTAAGCATCAACATATTGTAGGTTAAGAAAAATGAAGGTATTAATACCAAAAACCTAATGATTAAGTTGAGCAGTTGGCCCACCGGGCCAAACTGTTCCAGCGTCCTTGTTAGGTAATCCGCTCTTTGAAATAATAAGAACGGAAGTTAAGCATTTACATTCATTCTTTTTGCTTAAAAAACAAGATTAAGCTATATACAAAGAATCTGGTGTTCCTCCAGAAAATGCTGATCTTGCTCTAAAAGTTGAAGAAATCTTGAGGCCGGCCCTTGAGGTTTATTCCGTCCAGCTTCCCAGGCTTCAACCGTCTTTATAGACACTCCCACGGCTTCGGCAAAAATCATCTGTGAAAGGTTTAAGGACTCTCTGATTTTCTTTATGCTGGATCCATTATATTCAGGGACAGGGGCAACTGTAACTTTTCGCCTCTTTATGGTTTTCAAATCTCCTTTACTAACTTCCAGAGCCTCATTTAGACCGGTAATAATTGAAGTAAAATATGTATTCTCTTTATGTTCCATCATTCTCTCCATGCATTCGCAAGTTTTCTTTAATCTGCTCAATTACAGATTTAATTTGTTTTTTTTCTGCCTGAGTAATATTTTCTTGCACATTTTTTTTAAAGCATGCGATCATATAAATTTGTTCAAAGTAAGCAAAATCCACATACAGAGTTCTGACACTTCCACTTTTGCCTTTTCCGGGTAGCGCCCAGCGGAGTTTCCGCAGACCACCCGAACCTTGAATCATGTCACCAGACTCTGGATGTTCACAAAGAAATACTTCAAGTTCTCTTTGATGTTCATCTGAAAGTTTTAATTCTGACCATTGTTTTTCAAAGGTTGGCATATACACAAATTCACGAGTCATGAATAAAAGATACACCCTATTAAATAGGGCGTCAAGAGAGATATGTCGCATAGGAGCAATAATGATAATAGCAAGCAGGAAAGTATATTTTTATTTCAATAGCAATATCCGGTATTTCGGTGATCAATAAAGAATCCTCACCCCCTATTTATTATATTCCCTATACGAAACCCAATACATCTGTGTTAATAATAAATCAACCAAAACAGAAAAGGAATAAACTTATCGCTTCATGAAACACAGAAATAAAAAGAGGGGTTAGCGAAAGACTGCCCCGAACCGCCCTGTGTACCGTAGGGAAACAGGAAAAGCGGGACGGAAAAAGGCAGGCTGTAGCGAAGGGGATACCCCCCTTCCCAAAAAAGAAAAACGAATAGGGAGCAAAAAGCCTGGGAGTAGACCTCGGCTACGGTTACAGGGTAAAAAAAGTAATCCTACTTCGCCGCCGGACAGTTCGACACCTATGAGTATGAACTCCTGGAAGGTTCCAACCTCATCCAAACCGACGGAAAGTACGCCTACTCCTACGATGATAACGGCAACCTGACAGAAAAAGAAGACACCTTCCCCCCAGACCTATCCACGATAGATCAAACAGGAGACTACACAGAGTATAAATACGACCTTTTTAACAGACTTATAGAGGTGAGGAAATATGATGAAGTAGAAAACAAGCTCGTAAAAGTGTCCGAATACCAGTATAATACCAATGGATACAGAGTTATGAAAAAAAACCGAATAGAAGAAAGTACGGAATACACCTACGACCTGGAAGGAAAAGTCCTGGAAGAGACCACAGGTATAGAGACAATAAACTACGCCTACCTCGGCTCAAAACACCTGGCTCGAATAACAGACGATGATACACTGTATTATGGAATAGACCACCTCGGCTCCACAGTCCTCCTGACAGACAATACCGGAGAAGAAGTATGGTCCGGTGCCGTAACACCCTTCGCCGATCAAGAGAACACCAAAGGCCTGGACGAAAGTGTGAAATACACAGGAAAGGATCTTGACGAAGACTCCGGCCTCTACTACTTCAATGCCCGATGGTATGATCCGGAGACGGGGAGGTTTATTACTGAGGATCCGGCACGGGATGGGGTTAGCTGGTATGTTTATTGCGGGAATAATCCGCTGGGGTTTGTTGATCCTACGGGATTGGAAAGTTATCCTATAGATCTAATATTACTTCCTATTAAAACACTTTTTAATTCTGGGAGACATTTTACAGAAACTCCAGATAGAGAAGCAAATTTCGGTAAAAAATCAGGAGCATCTGTCCATTTTGATTCAAGAATAACTGAGGGGAACCTGAATATTGGTGCTGAAGGAAGTTTAGCCGAAGGAGATATGTTTTTAGTTGGAGAAGATAATAGAGGTGAAGAACGTGCTCAATTTGGAACTTCTTTATCTGGTAAAGCGTTCGCTGTAAATGGTGAAGTGCAAGCTGGGATAGAAAATTATTCTATGGGAGCAACTGCAGAAGCAAATTTAAGTAAAGCTCAGATTAATTTTAACTTTAAAATAAAAGGACATAATTTTCATGTGCAAACAGAAGGTTTTGTAGGGTTTGGAATAGGTTTTTCAATAGGAAAAATTAGTGGTGGAAAATTTGGATTAGGTTTAGGTTTGGGATTTGAAGTTGGATATGATGGAAGTGATCAAGCAATAAATAATTCTGAGAAAGAACCAGTAATACCCTTTGATTCAAAGTAGAGGAATTTTGAATGAATTTATATAACCGGAAATTTATGAGATGTATGATCATACTTAGTTTTGTTTTTTTCATTTTGGCTCTGATCTCTATGATTGTATTGGATAAAAATACTAAAAATATTGGTGGAAGTGCAATAAATGGATATATAGAAGACAATAGTTTTTATATTCAAACACCCGATTTTGAATATGTTGATATTGATCAAAGTCTATGGCATTTAAATAAAACCTAAACTGAGCGGTTTTTACCAATATAATAAAATACCTCCATGTGAGATAATGAGTTAGCGAAACAACAAAATCACCCAGGAGGTGAACTCATTATGAATGGAAGTGCATCATCAATCAAGACCCGAATTTCCAGAATTGAAATAACTGATGAAAATCTTACCGGCAGGGCAGGATTATGTTTTTTATCCCGTTATATTCGAGATACGGAAATTGTAAAGATACTCGAACAAAGATTTACAAACCTGCGCAAAAGTTCGAAAGGTAATCCTCTTTCATCTGTTTTTCATCAGGTTCTTTGTTTCTTTATAAATGGAGATAACTTTCATCTGACGCATTTTGATCATCTGAAAAATGATCCGGGATATGCTGGTGTTATCGAAGTCCCTGAAAGAAGAATGCTGTCTTCTCACTCTGTCAAAATATTCTTTGGAGCTTTCAGGCTTTCCCAGGCATTGCAGTTACGGAAAATACTGCATATGCTTTTTATCTGGCAGCTTAAGAAAGAAAAACCGGAAAAGATTATTCTTGGCCTTGATACTATGGTCATGAATAATGACGATGCACGCAAGAGAGAGGAAGTTGCTCCCACTTACAAGAAAGTCAAAGGTTTTCAGCCGCTGCATCTTTACTGGGGCCGATTTATTGTAGACACAATCTTAAGAAATGGAAAAGCTCATAGTAACCATGGGAACAATGTTCAGAGAGTCCTCAAAAATGCTGTTCGACTAATAAGGAAGAACTATTCCATGGATGTCCCTATAATTCTTCTGGCTGATGCAGGATTCTTTGATGAAAAACTTTTCATCCTCTGTGAAGAACTCGATATTGGGTTCATCGTCGGTGGAAAAATGTATCAGGATATCAAGGATTTTGTTGCCGATTGCCCTGATAACCGCTTTTATGAGCATAAAATAGGAAAACGCACCTGGTATTTCCTTGATTTCACCGATAGCCGAAAAACATGGAATACCAATTGGAGATGCATATATACAAAGCCAATAAGCGATAGCTGCGGTCAGGTACTACTCGATTTTGATAGACCGGAATCGGTCATTTATACCAATCTTGGAATGGCGAATGAAATTACGTCTAAGATCCTGGCATTGAAAAATTGGTCAGTAATAGAACCGGAAATTATGATATCAACTTATCACGGCCGAGGCTGTGACGAACTTGTTAATCGTGCGTTTAAAGATTTTGGAACTGAGCAGCTTCCATTTAAAAGATTCTCATCCAATAGCGCGTATTAATATTTACTGGCCATTGCCTTCTTTCTATTTGAGTCATTCAAATATGATATGGACAATGAAGCAATTCCGGTGACATGGTATCCGTCTACATTCAGAAGACGGTTTCTTGATTCCGCCGGAAAAATAATTTATTCCGGTAGACGTATAATTCTAAAACTTACTGCTTTATTTTATAGAACATTTAAACTGGATAATCTCTGGAATAGAACCGGTGATATTCAACCAGTACTGATAATCTGATATTTTTATACATCAAATAATTCTATGGTCTCAAAGCATTCAGGAACTGGAGGAATTATGCACGTGGTTTATACAAATTTTCTCCAAGCTTCATGTTTTCAATTTTAAGCCCTTGTGTGGTTGTGAGATGCGCCATTCTCTACATAAAATTAAGAATGTTACGCTCGTTTGACACGGTAAATCTAAAATCGCTCAGTTTAGGTAAAAGTTTATTCATTTCTTCAATGATAATGGGAATTCTATTTTCTGCCATCACTGTTTTTAATATGATTGTCTATTTTTTTATTCCAAAGTTGGAATAATCTCAAACCTAATGATTAAGTTGAGCAGTTGGCCCACCGGGCCAAACTGTTCCAACGTCCATGTTCGGTTCCTGTTTGTTGCATAATGAAATTGGGCAAAGTTGCAAAGTGAATTCCCCATAGTTGCAACCAAGAATTCCCCACTTTT
>JAEINK010000104.1 GCA_016342585.1 Spirochaetales bacterium | reverse complement strand
ACATAAAAAACAGGTGGACCTTCGATTCCAAAAGAAGTCCAGGTCGACCTCCCATAACTATAAAGGTGCGAAAAGAACGAAATCACACCCCTCCCCCAGGATCACTCCAAACAGACTTGGTACGGCAGGATTGAGAAATCAGAAGGATTGATAGACTGGACACTTCCTGCGGTAGATTTAGCCCTGCGCTGCCGCGCCCTGACTCCCTGGCCGGGAACCTACACCTTCTTTGAAGGAGAGCGTCTGATTATTCACAAGGCGTCAGTTTTTGAAAATCCTGACGACCGCCCCGTCCCGGAAGAACCGGGAAGAGTCTTTACAATAGGCTCAGAGGTTTGCGTTATTACCGGAGAGGGTCTCCTGAGAATAGAATCACTTCAGGCGGCATGCAGGAAAAAACAGAACATCCGGGACTTTATAAACGGAAACAGAAGTTTGATAAATAGCAAATTGGGGAATTAAACCTGTTAATGTAAATAAAAGGCGGCATCCGGCGCCATGATATAATCAATATCAATCAAAACATCAGGGGTAAAAAATGGGTGGTTTTAAGAAAAAAGCAGCAAAGGTAATGAACGGTATTCATATCGGTTCGGTGGGTTTTGCCATGGTGCTTCTTGTCGGAATGGCAATTATAATAGTAATAAATGTTTTCATGCGCTATGTACTCAACACAGGAATACGCTGGGCGGAGGAAGTTGCCAAACTGTTGATGGTATGGTTTACCTTTATAGGAATGGCAGTTGGAGTAAAACAGGCTCTGCATATAAGTCTTCACCTTCTCCCAAAAAACCTACCCGTAAAGCTGGAATTATTCCTCGTATTTTTAAAAGATATCGTAACCCTGATAATCGGTCTGGTCTTCCTTGTATATGGGATAAAAATAGTAGAGTTCACCTCTAAATCGATAATGCCGGCAACCGAATGGCCCTCAAGTCTTCTCTATTTAATACTGCCGATTACATCGATCCTGATAATTTCCGAAGCCTTAATGGATATTCTCAGGATAGATGATGATCCCAGGGGAATCGATGCATTATTTCTGAAAGGAGAAAAGTAATGACAGGTCATAATTCGGGGTCCACACTCCTTCTGGGGCTATTTGCCATCCTTCTTATTTTAAGAGTTCCCATAACATTCACCCTTGCAATATCCTCCATTGTGACCGCCTTTTATCTGGATATCCCTCTCCTGGCAATCGTGCAACGGATGGTTCAGGGAGTTAACTCATTCTCCCTTCTGGCAATACCTTTCTTTATTCTTGCTGGGGAAATCATGAGCCAGGGTGGAATATCACGAAGGCTTATTGAATTTTCAAATGTACTGATCGGAAGAGTCCGGGGCGGTCTTGCCCAGGTTAATGTCCTTGCCTCCATGTTTTTCGGAGGGATCTCCGGTTCGGCAGTTGCCGATGTTTCTTCAATAGGAACAATGATGATCCCCATGATGAAGAAAAAAGGATATGACGCCGATTTCTCGGTAGGAATTACGGTAACAAGTGCATGCCAGGGTGTTATCATTCCACCCAGCCATAATATGATCATCTACGCCATGGCAGCGGGAGGTGTCTCGGTTGGAAGACTTTTTCTTGGTGGAGTTGTTCCCGGAATAATCCTGGGAGTGGCGCTTATGGTTATCAGCTTCATTATCGCCACAATTCGAAAATATCCAAAGGAACAGAAATATTCCCTTAAGGATGCGATAAAAATCATCAAGGATGCCTTGCTTGGTCTGCTTACGGCTGTAATTATTATAGGTGGAGTAATATCCGGTGTTTTCACGGCAACAGAGTCAGCAGCCGTAGCATGTCTCTATGCCTTTATAATTACTTTTTTTGTGTATCGAGAAATCCCCATGCGAAGGTTTATCGGAATCCTCTATTCGTCCCTAAAAACCCTTGCCATGGTCATGAGCCTTATTGCCGCAGCCAGTGCCTTCGGATGGCTCCTGGCATATTTAAGAATTCCTGCGGCCGCAACAAAGGCACTCCTTACAATAACCGATAACAGGATCCTACTCCTGCTAATGATAAATCTTCTTCTTATCGGTCTTGGCACCATAATGGACATGGCCCCCTTGATCCTGATAACAACACCGATCCTCTATCCGGTTGTGGTAGGTTCACTGGGAATGAGTCCCATTCAATTCGGAGTAATGCTAATCCTGAATCTCGGAATCGGTCTCACAACTCCACCAGTAGGTTCCGCCCTCTTTGTAGGCTGCGCCATAGGAAAGATATCCATAGAAAAGGCCACAAAGGCAATGCTCCCCCTCTATATTATGATGATCATAGTACTTCTGCTTGTGACCTTTGTCCCACAACTTGTAATGTTTGTTCCGGACCTTGTTATGGGGAAGATGTAATTTACGTTTTAAAACAAATCGAAAAGGATATTAAAGTGTCAATTTTATATGATGATAAAGAAACACCCCGGGAAATTGCACCTGGGGTATCCAGAAAAATAATTCATGAGAAAAACATCCTAACCGCCGTAATTGATTTCACAGGTGGGCCAAAAGATGAGGCAGACCCGCCCCACTCCCATCCCCATGAGCAGATAACCTTTGTGGCCGAAGGGGAAATCTTCTTTATCCTGGAAGGCAGGAAGAATAGACTGAAGGCGGGAGACCTTTTCTCGGTACCTCCCGACCTTCCTCATACTGTTCAACTACTATCAAAAACCGCACGGCTGGTTGATAGCTTTACTCCCGTCCGGGAGGATTTTCTTTAAACTCATTAAATCTCCGGCCGAAATTATTCGGCCAGGAGATCATAGCGTATGGGTCCAGCCCAGGTATTGGCATATAAGTACTGGCCGGAAACAGTCAGCGATTGAGTACCAGATTCTGCGATTGCATTCATCTGAAAACAGTTTTTCTTATCGGAAATATTATAAACTCCAATATAGTTCTCGGAAGCTACTCCATGGATTAAAAAGAGAAAATCTCCATATACCTTAATATCGGATCCATATGTATCATTACTTCCGGTACAGAAAGATACTATTTCATCATTTCCGGAATCGGAAATCTCTATAACTACAAACTGGTAACTGTACAATGTATCATCCGGATTTGATTGCCAGGAAGAATAACTATCAGAAAGGGATACATAGAGATAGCCTCCTGCGGCAGCCAGTTTAACAGGTTCCGGACCGGGCTTCGGATCCAGTCCATCCTCAAAACTTAAATCAATATCTTCAAGTTTTTTAATATCATCGGGGTTTGATATATCATATTTTGAAACTTTTTTATCTCCGCCATAGAGTACAACATATAAATAATCACCTTCAACTAAAAAATCAGAAGGATTGCTGCCAAGCCAGAGTGTCTTCAGAGTGACAGGAGCATCAGGAACTTCGATATCGATAACCTGTACACTGCTCTCCTCCAGAAGATATACAATACTACCTCGAACTTCAATCTGGGTTCCGTTCCGGGGAGTTTCAAATTCAGTTAGTAATACAGGCGATAAAGAATTGGAGAGACTGTAAACCAACAACCCATCCGTTCCGCAGGCCATAAACAGATGATCTCCGCTTATCTCCATATCGCCTGGAAAGTATTCGAAATCATAGGAATTTTCCAGAACAACAGTCCCATCGTCCGACTCACTATAGACTCTCAGCATATATACATCAGGCATATTTCCAACCAAATCCATAATATAAATATATTCTCCACTTCGGGTATAACAGCTGGTCAACGACTCCTCATCAGGGAAAGTCTGTGAATCTGTGGCCGGCGATATTGAGTTTGAATAATCGAACACCTTAATTCCCGAATTTCCACTTGAAACAAGACGATCCGCTGAAACAAAAATACTCAAAGGTTGACCAGGAATATCCTGCTTCATAATATAAACCGGATTCGCAGGAGTAGAGAAATCCCATGCAGCCACACCGCTTGTTCCCTCTGTATTACCGTATACCGTATAACACTCATCTCCCTTGAAAAAGAAATCGGTACAAACAGTACTCAATTCCAACATCTCATCATCCGGAGCATTATCTCCCCAGGTTATATCTACCAGGGATAGGGCTCCGCTAGAGGGATTCATTCCATAGATAATTACTCCTCCGGGATCGGAAGGTGAGGACTGCCTCATTCCCAGATAAACATTACCCTCATGACAACTAACCGCACTGGCATAATAATCATCATAGGAGCTTCCTCCCAGATCAGGCCCCAAATTGAGCAGAGATGTATCAACAGTATCCACTAGAGAAAGATCACCTTTATTAAATACCCTTACATACGGTCCGCCAGTCACGGCAACAACAAAGTCCCCTTCAATTGAGAGATCAATAAAATCATAATTATCAATCATTGCACTGGCACTGTCAAATAAAGGAGTTTCCGGTGAAGTCACATCTATTTTATAAATATATTCACTGCCGGCCAAGTAAGCATAAACTCCATCGACAACTACAGCCTGAGATCCATAAATATTATACGAAGCAGAATCAATAACACAGCGTCCTGAAATCAAAGGGGTATCCGGATTAGATAGGTCTACAACTACAAGGCCATAATCAACTACAGCCAGGTAGGCAAGATCTCCGATAACTATAATATCTTTTATATGTGTGTTGGCATATTCATCAAGACCAGGTGTGGAATTATCAAGTTGAAGTCCACCTTCGAAACTAATTTGATTGGTATTACTAATGTCGTAAACCGATAAAATCCCTTCATTCGTATCCGAAGCTCCATCGGCGACAACAGCATAATCCCCAACAATGGCAACATCATAACCCCATCCCCGTGTATCGACGATCAGGGACTCTTGAGTGCAGACATCAATAGGAACAGCCTTCGCTTCATTCTCACTGCTCAAAACAGCCCCTGTCATAGAAGGAGCAATCGAGTAACTGTAGGAGTTTCCCTGTGTCACATAACTATCAATAAACGATGTTCCATTAAAATTGGTTACTAAATTTATGGCTTCTGGCTCACCGGATATTCTTCTGTAAATATCATATGTATCAGTTCCTTCAATTCCATTCCAGCTAAGTTTTATACCGCCGGCTATACCTTCCACCCTTGGGCAGAGATTGGATTTTGAAAGTGGAATAGCCTGAATTACCTCCGAAAAATTATTAATAGTTTCGGTTTCGGCTCCTGTTCCTATATCACCGGAAGCTTTAAGCATAAAACCATGCATGCTTCCATTCTCCAAAGGCTGCCCATTATAAATATCAAGAGTAAGGGTGTAGGTTCCTTCGACAAGCGATTCCAAACCAGCAATAATGTTATCATGAGAATAATATTCCGAAGGCGTCGTATCATCGGTAGTGTAGTAGACAGTATAGGTATCCGCCGCCGGGACTTCACTCCAGCTTAAGGTTACCTGACCGTTCCCCGGAACTGCGGAAAAATCGGGAATGTCATTACCTGCATCGTAAAGGGTCAGGGATTCAATAGTTGAATTACCATTGAAATCAACAGCCGTAACCCTGATTGTCTGATTATCGCTTAGGGTTGTTGCATTTATCTGAAAACTATAATTACCTTCACTATCAACCTCGGTACTGCTTTCGGTAATATCAACAGTTCCACTGATTGAACTGGCAAGGACCTGATAGCTTAGAGAACTTACTTCAGATAACTCTCCGAGTGTAGAAGACGAATTTGAAATTTTACCTTGGACTATTATCGAAGCTCCATAAAAACTATTAAAGGCCGGTGACGTGATAGTCATATAGGGTCCGGTCCGATCATTTAAAAGCCGTAACTGATAAACAGTCTCATCTCCATTCTTATCCGAAGCCAGTACCTGTATAACCACCTCTTCATCATAAATTCCGGAAGTGGTAACATCAAAACTGAAACTACCATCTGTACCAATAACAATAGCGTTACTGTCAGCCTGACCTACAATCTTGTATCTTACTGAAGTTGAATCAATTTCCGTGATAGCACCGATCGTGTCCTGAGTATTGGAAACCTGACCTGTAACAGTAACAGCAGATTCAAATGAACTTAAACTAATCGGACTTGAAAGTGTTATATACGGCCCGATATCATCATCTACTAATTTAAGAACACTCGAGACGACATTACCATTTTCATCGGTTGCAGTTATTTCTATTTCTATATTTCCCGTATAACCTGTTGTATCAGCTATATCAAAAGTAAAGGCACCATTTGTACCGATGGTAATTGGAACATCGGCGGTGCTTGTTGAAAGTATGGTATAGGAGGCAGACTGCAAGGTACCGATATTATCACCTGTGACGACCTGAGAATCAACAATAGAGCCGGTCACCGTTACAGAAGATGCGTACCCGCTTTCATTTACAGGATTATCAATAACAATAACAGGAGGTATTTCATCCTTGTTAAGCTCCAGTACTGCAGGGGTGATAGGACTTCCAAAAGGACTTCCACAGGAGGATATAATAAAAGTGCATATCAGCAATAGTAAGATAGATATAGACAAAACCGTAGATCTAAATAATTTTGTTGATCTATACAAAACTGTAGATCTAAAATATTTATTTTTCTTTAAATTTACTTTTTTCATTTTTTACTCCTCATCCTCAAAAAACATTATTTCAGGAACACTCATATCCGAAGCCCTGGAAGCCCCTTCCGCAGTCGGGGTACCAAGAAAACTGTACGCAGATGCAGCATCCGGATTTATTACCTCCGCCTGGGAATATATGTCCTTAGCCTGTTCATAATCTTCGATCTCGTAATAAACCTTGGACATATTAAGCATAAGTTTTACAGCCGAAAGGGATGAACCCCGGCCCTTTGATTTGAATCCTTCCATAGCCTGTTCATAGGAGGACAGAGCCTCATCGTAGTCACCATTTAAGTATCTTAAATTACCCATATTAATTACAGGTGTTAAATATCCGGAATCGAGGGTTAAAGCCTGTTCAAAAGCCTCTTCGGCAAGAGGAATCTGTAGGAATTTACTATAGAAAACCCCCAGCCTGTTATAATCCTGTTTCCTTCCCGAATCTCTTACCTGGGATAAAAACTCACCAGCAATAGTCTCCATATGCTTTTCCATTTCACGATCAACCCTGCTAACAAGCTCTTCCACCGATCCATACTGAAGACCAAGATCCGACTGCATAAGACCTATGGGCCTGTACTCAGACCGACAGCTTGCAATAGTGTGGAGAGCCCTGCTTTCCGGATCCGACTCATAGGCATTCCACTCCTCTGCCCCCTTTCGCCAGGCATCAAGAAAATCGGCTTTACCGATCATCGTGATCTCAATAGGAATCCAGAGCTGATTATCTATATTGATGGTCATGCCTCTGTCAGGATGAATATTCTTAAAATCCCTTCCTTCTTCCCTGGTATTAAATGCCATATAGATATGTCCAGGGACGGTAATTATAGCCGTCTGTATTCCCAGAGTTTCAAGTAGTGTCGAATAGAGCACGGTAAGATCATCACAGTCACCGGTTATCTTCTTCAGAGTCATTCTCGGAAGACTAACCGTATCCACCTGAAGAGTGTCACCTTGAGCACTCGTAAAAGGAGAGGTAGGATCGGACTGATAGAGGACGCCGAGTACATTTAAGCCATTAAACACCTGAAGAGCCGACTGAAAAACACCGCTGTACATCCCCAGGGTACTCCCCTTACAGGAAGTTCGTATATAACTTGTATAATTCTGAAGGGCCGTATCCGCCGGAGTAATAAAGGCGGCTACTTTTCTATCATCATCCCAGGTCATGGAACGTTTATCATAAAGATCGTAACCTACCGACTGTCTCTGCTCGGCATACTTTCCGTTTACCGTATAGGAGGTGATAACCTCTCCGGTCAGGGGTGTAACTCCCTCGGTATTGAAAACCTCCGAATTAAAGGTGGCCAGAAGATCAATGGAAACCGTTTCACCGGCCTCAAGGACATCTATAACTTCTGCAGGGGTGGGAGAATCCATAAACCCGGGCTGGAAGAAGGAGACCTGTAAATCTTTCACATCGGATTTTTCAATATTCGAAATCTCGACCGAACCTATTGGATGCTTGATATAGTAACTCTGCATGGCTGCAAAAAGAGGAGGTATTTCACTGGTATTCAGTTTAAGACTTCGGATAACAGCCTGGGGAGAATCGGGGTCCTCACCAAACCGGAAGCTCGCCGAAAATCCTATCCCCATAGTAAAACCATTGAAATCCGACATAAATGATTCAAGTCCATGGAAATAACGAATATTGGGAGTTATATCGATCGCCATACTATAGGAAGGAATAAGCGAAATGTTCAAACCGGCTTCAGCCGTAAGTCTATTTGAAAAAAGAACCTCATCTCCCAAATTTTCAAAAGAGGCATAGGAATATCCGCCCAAGAGTTCGGCTCCTATCTCAAAGTTCTTTGAAAACCTGTTGGAAAAAATCAATCCCAAAGATCCAAAATAGCAGTTATGGTCCCACTGATCAGGATTCACCGCATTATTACTATTGTAGGAAATCATTCCTCCCTTAATAGCCGGTTGAATAACTGGAACCTTCCCAAGAGGCAATCGCATTATTACGGAAGCTTCATAGGCAGTATATGGTGCTCCGGTCTCGAAGGCCGTTAATGGAGTCAATGATTGATATCCCACCCCTACAGAAAAAGGAAATTTGTAGTAATCATTTAGATCAATCTCATTTTCCTGGCCTGATAAATTGAATGAAATTGAAAGTGATAACAATAAAAAGAAAAGAACGATTTTTTTCATAATTTATATCCTTTATATTAATTAAATATAATTATAATCGAGCGGTCTCTATTTATCAATGTCTATTTTCCGAGCTTAATGGGTTTTCAAAAGGAGGAACAGAAACAAAAAGCCTCCCGCAAAGGAGGCTTATAAACAAATCAAATTATCTGACCGTTGACCTAGGTCCACTCATCAAGAATTGCAGAAACTTCTGTAAGGTCATTTCGCTCATCCATGGTTTTATCCTGCTTATCACGAAGGTACTGAACAAGTTCCCTCATGATCTGAACGGCTTCAACCTGATCATCGATATTGGGAATTGAAGCAACACCTTCATAGTAAAGATTCTTTTCAAATAAATCCCTGGTAGAATTATATTTGTTTTTCATTTTTCCCTGCTCACGTCTTCTCTTTGAAGCAGACCAGTCTCTTTCCCAAAGATGAAAATGAATGATAGGAACTGTCATTTTTACTTTATGACGATTTTGGGTCAGAAAATAGGATTCCTCCCGCAATCCACCGAATA
>JAEINK010000017.1 GCA_016342585.1 Spirochaetales bacterium | reverse complement strand
CTGGCTGTCCTATTTCTTTTTAGAACAGGTTTTCAATTCACACAAGCTCATGAAGACTTTTTATCATTCCTCCTTAATAATCCTTGATTCTAACAGGGTGTAATCCCCCGCAGCTTGCGGGTATTAAACCCATATAATAATTTTCCTGCCAGAAAGACTACCCCTTGCAGAATGCTGTGTGCAGCCTGCTGCGGGGAGAGTCCTTTTTATTGTCTAGCCTTTTAATTCCTTGAAAACTTTCTTAAGAATGGAGATTCCTTCTAGAATCTCAGACTCTTCTATTACCAGGGGAGGGAGGATTCTTAATGTCGATTTCCCGCTTCTCAGGATCAACAAGCCCTTGTCCCTGCCTGTTTTTATTATTTTCCCGGAGAGAACCTCCGCATCTTGCCCTATTACTTCCACACCCTGCATTAGTCCTGTGCCTTTGACTTTTCCAAGGAAGGAGTATTCCGATGCGAGTTTTTCGAGTTCTGACTTTAAAAATTCTCCCTTTGCTTTAACCTTTGTGAGGAAGACAGGGTGAAAAATGGCATCAACCATATAACAGGCAACCGCACAGGTAACCGGTCCGCCTCCAAAAGTTGTCCCGTGTTCTCCTAATTTTATGAGTTTGTTCACCCGGTCGGGGATGAGTGTCGCCGACAGGGGGAGTCCCCCGGCAAGTGGTTTCGCCAGGGTAATGATGTCCGGGGTCAATCCGAGTCCGGCCGATGCAAAGAACTCACCGGTTCTTCCCATCCCGGTCTGAACCTCATCTGCCACAAGGAGAATGTCGAATTTTTTACATAACTCATTCAATTTTTCAGCAAAATCGGGACTTATCACCTCGAGACCGCCCTCTCCCTGAACAGGCTCAACAAAAACCGCTGCAAAACTCTCATCCAGGGTCTTTTCCAGGGCGGCAGTATCATTGAAGGGGATTGAGAGGGTTCCCTCCATCAGAGGTCCAAAGGGTTCCTGATATTTTTCCGTCGGAGTACAGGCCAGCGCCCCCAATGTTCTCCCATGGAAAGCATTATTGAAGGAGAGGATCTTGTGATGTCCCTCACCTTTTGTCCGTTTGGCATAGAGTCGTGCGTACTTGATTGCCGCTTCGTTCGCCTCTGACCCCGAATTCCCGAAATGTACCGCTGCAAAATTGCCTGCTGTCGTCAGTTTATAGGCTAACTCCAGGGTCGGTTCGGTAGTGTAGAGATTGGATACATGGGTTACCTTCATCATCTGTTTGGCTGCAATCTCTGCCGGGCCCTTCAGGCCATAGCCCAATGCATTTACGGCGATACCACTGCCGAAATCAAGATATTTTTTTCCATCCACATCGTAGAGGTATACTCCCTCACCCTTATCCAGAACGAGAAATTCATTTGAATAGTTTTTTGGAAAAGGCGGGTTTTTTGCCGCTGCCTTTGTAATTTCTACCATAATTTATCCTTATCTTCTTTACAGAATTATCTTTGTGCCTTTCTTCCCGGACATGAGGGCCTCTAATGAGCCCTTTCCGGTATAATCACCAATTATCACCTCTTCTACCCCCTTCTCAAGGGCGGTGATCGCAGATTCCACCTTGGGGATCATCCCCCCGGTGATAACACCAGCCTCTATCTCTCTTCTGATCCCGGCCTTGTCCAGAGAGGACAGGGCCACAGGTTCTCCTTTTTCTAATCCAGACTGATAAAACTCCGCAGGCTTGAGTATGCCGGGGATATCTGAAATGAATATCAGTGTTTTCGCGGGCAGGCTCCCGGCTATGGCCAGAGCCGCCTCGTCTGCGTTAATATTGAGGGACTTCCCCCCTGTTTCCATCGAAGTTGAGGATATAACCGGGAGATATCCGTTTTCACAGAGTAGCTCCAGGAGGTCACTGTTGACCCTTTTAACCTTTCCCGTGTGGGTTGCCTGGCTGAGGGCCTCTCCTGTGAAGAGTCCACCATCCGAACCGCTTAACCCCAGGCCGTTTATCCCCTTCTCCCTGAAGAGCCGGGTAATTGTCTTATTCATCTTACCCGCAAGGACCATATCCACAACATCCATCTCCTCGGGAGTGGTCATCCTGACGCCATCTTTGAAGGTCGGTTTCAATCCGAAGATTTCAGATATACGGGAAACCTCAGCACCACCGCCGTGAACGAAGATGAAGCTGTATGTCGAGGATATTTCAGACATCTCTTCAGCCAGGGAGGCCAGAGCTGCGGGTTCTGCCGCCCTGCCGCCGATTTTTATTACCACTAGGGGTTTATTGTTCATACTAATACCTTGCCCTATCCAGTCTTGCCTAAACCTGACCGGCCAGAGAGAGACCTGCGGTTTCATCAAAGCCAAACCGGATATTCATATTCTGTACAGCCTGTCCGGAAGCCCCTTTAACCAGGTTGTCGATAGCCGAGAATAGATAAATTGTATTCCCCTCGGTATGCCATCCGATATCACAGCGGTTTGAACCCCGCACATCGGCTGTTTCGGGAAGCCTTTTTGAATTCAGACAAATAAATGGCTCATCCTTATAGGCGTCTATCAATAGTTCTTCTATATGGGCCTTCGATACTTCATCTCTGGTGTCAAATGCAGTGGTAACTGCCATCCCCCTTTTTAAAGGGACAAGATGGGGTGTGAAGAGGAGCTTTGACGCCGGGGAGACAAGTTTTGCTTCTTTTTCGATCTCCAGGGTGTGACGATGAATCCTTCCCGGATTGTAGGCCCCGCAGTTTTCGGTGCGCTGGGAAAATATCAGGTTCATATTGGCCTTTCTTCCCGCGCCGGATATCCCGGACATGGCATTCACCACGATTTTTCCTTCCGGTTTGAATTCCTTTAACACCGGGAGGAGGGGGAGAAGGGTTGCTGTGGGATAACAGCCGGGATTGGCTATTAAATCGGCGGTTTTAACCTCTTTTCGATAAACTTCACAGAGTCCGAAGACCGCCTGCTCCAGCAGGTCGGGCCGTGGTGGCGCCACATCATAGGCCGCTTCAAAAAGGGCCGGATCTTTGATCCTGAAATCGGCGGAGAGGTCTATCACCACCGTATTCCCGAAAAAGGGTTTACATATATCTGCCGAAGCAAGGTGTGGCAGGGCCGCAAAAACCACATCCGGTTTTGCCGCTACCGCCGTGTCCAGGCTCACATATTTTCCATCAGAAATCTTTGCCTTGAGTGCCTTGCCCAGTCCCGGATCAGAGTCCACAAGGGGTTCTCCGGGTTTTGAGGATGAAACCGGAAGGATTGATGTAATTTCCGGATGGCCTGCCAGCAGGCGTAAGAGCAGCATTCCTGTATACCCTGTTGTTCCTAATATCGCTGCTTTCATTCTATTCTCCCTTTGGTTTGATTATCCTGCCCTTAAAAAACGCATGGACATTTGCCCTGTCAGCGCCCTCCTTAAGGACAAGAAATACTGTATCATCCCCGGCAATGGTCCCGAGGATCTCGTGAATATTGATCTGATCTATAGCCAGGGCTACTGAATTCGCATGGCCCGGCTGGGTGTTTACAACACAGGTGTTGTGGGAAAAATCATAAGAGATGAATCCCCTCTGTACATCCTGAAGATAGTCCTTCTCGGTGGCTGTGAACTGGGTATCTCCCGGTAGAGTGTAGTAGTACCCCTTGTTGCCGTCGGAAACTTTTCCCACTCGCAGGGCCTTCAGATCCCGGGAGAGGGTCGCCTGGGTAACGCCATGGCCTTCTTTGTGAAGCTCCTCTAAAAGAACCTCCTGGCAGTCAATTCGTTTATCCCGGATGATTTTCTTTATATTATTCAGTCTGGCATCTCTATCTTTCATTACTCCACCATCTAATGTATATTTATACTAACAGTAGGTATAAATATACATATATTCCATGAAAAAGCAATATGGGATGGATGGTTTTATTTTCTTTTTTTAAAATTTTAAGGTTCGATCCGTCAGCGTTTTTATCAGCTTAAAGGGATAGAAGCGCTGTCTGGAAATGGCACAGGAACCTTGCGGCTTAACTTCATCCTGTTCAGTAGTATTCCTTATATTTGAATGGTATATTTACCTTATGAAAAAATTATTTTTGCTGATTATTTTTCTCATGATATTTACGGTCGGTCTTTCCGCCCAGAATGGGTGGCTGCCGGAAACCGAGTGGAAGATAATAAGGGGGGAGATGGTTGATGTCATTTTTCCTGCCGAACTGGAAAATGAAGGGCAGCGGGCTGCCGGTCTCCTTGATCACACCATGGAAGAGCTCTCCAGAACACTGAATCTGGAAAAGATTCGTCGATGGAAACTCATTCTGTGGTATGGAAACTCATCTTCCAATGGTTATGTCACGGCGGGTCCCCGGTACAGTCTCTGGAATAGCGGGATAGACAGCTTTACCTTTTCAGATGGAGAGTGGCTCTCCCTCATGGCCTCTCATGAGGGGCGGCATATGGCCCAATACGACAGGATAAATCAGGGTTTTGGCGGGTTCCTCCATTTACTTTTTGGGGACGGAGCAACCCGGTATATCGGTTCCCTCTGCATACCCTCCTGGCTATTTGAGGGGGATGCTGTCCTTGAGGAGACCCTGCTGACCGAATCCGGCCGGGGAAGAAGTTCCGATTTTACTGTTGG
This sequence comes from Spirochaetales bacterium, assembly GCA_016342585.1. Lineage (GTDB taxonomy): Bacteria > Spirochaetota > Spirochaetia > UBA9216 > UBA9216 > JAEINK01. The sequence goes on along the minus strand of JAEINK010000017.1, from coordinate 73,098 downwards.
TATGAAGGCCCATCTCCTGGAGGGGAACCCCACCTACTCACGGGTGGTCAATGGCTCCCGCAGAACCATCTATCCCAACTGGTATGAGTATGGTTATTTTCTGACAAGCTATATCCGAAAACACCATGGACCCGAGGCTATCGAAAAGATATTTTCCCTCTCTTCAGCCATCCCTGTGCCTCTTTTAGGTCATTCTATCGGAATCCGGGCCGCAACGGGGAAATGGCCTGAAAAACTTTTTAAAGAGATGTCCGCCGAGCTGAAGGGGATCTATGAAGCTCAGATTGAGAATATAAATGAGACCGAGGCTGTGCTCCTTCTGGAACCCGGAAGTCATGAGTATTTCTCGCTTTCAAATCCGGAGATTCTTGGGACGGGGGAGATCGCTCTTGTGAAAACCGACCTGGAAAATAGGCGGAGGTTATTCGTTCTCTCTGCTGAAGGCGAGGTTCAACGGTTTTTCAATTATAACCATTTTAACGGGACAGGAATTAAGGCCTTTTCAGGCGGCACTGGAGGAGAGGCCGGGACCGAGGTTCTCTTCAGTGGTTTCAGCCGGCACCCCCGATGGCCCGGTGAGGAGTATCGGGATATTATTGCCATGGATACCCTTACCGGCCGGGAAGAGCGGCTGACCGAAGGGAGACGATTTCTTCTGCCTGCTCCGACTCCGGATGGCAAAAAAGTGGCAGCTGTAGAGTTTTTTAAGGATGGAGGCCAGGAACTGGTCCTTTTTAACAGGGAGGAGTGGCAGGAGAGCCGCCGGTTTCAACTTCCCCAAGGAACCTCTGTTTCCGATCTCACCTGGCATTCGGATGGAATTCGTCTCCTTCTTGTTTTAAGGGGTGAGTATGGTCGCTCCATTGTCTTTTTTGATCCCTCCTCCGGTGAGTTTGAGTCTTTAACCGGTTTTCTGGGGGGACGTGTCGAAGCACCCCTTCTGTGGGAGGATTATATCATCTATTCAGCCGAGGATGAGGGAATGCGGAATATCTATGGTCTGGAAATCGAGTCGGGGCGGAGGTTCCGCATAACTTCCCGGATCTATGGGGCTTCAAGTCCCGCTGTCTCCGGCGATACCCTCTATTTTATTGATATGGCGGGGATTCGTGGAGAAGCCCTTGCTTCGATGACACTTGTTCCCGAAAAGTGGACGGAAATTTCTTCTATGACTTTAAATGTGGATGGCGGGATCGATAGTGGGGTCAGAGTAAGCGATCGCAACGGGAATGGAGAATTCAGGGTGGACTATTTTTTACCGGTTTTTCAGGAGGATCCTCTCCTTTCCGGGTTGGATAAGCCCGTTCTGGGACCGGAAACCGTACTGAATGGGTATGAGGTTAATCCTTATTCACCGGTAAAACATGCTGTTAATATTCACTCCTGGGGTTTCGATCCGGAATCACTCCTGACCCAGTCTCCCGAACTTAAGCTTGGCATTACTTCCACCGATATTCTCGGGACAACCTTCCTATACGGTTATGGGAGCTGGAATATAAATGAAAATACCTTCGGCGGGGGGGGCTCATTTATTTTGAAATCTCTGTATCCGGTCATCTCTTTAAGCGGTTTAGTCCGGGGACGGGATATCGGCAGTGAAAAGTGGACCGAAGCCGGTATGAGTGGTGATTTCAGTTTTCCTCTGGATTTTTCCATGGGTTTGAAGAATCGCAGACTGGACCTCTCTCTGGGGGGAGCCTATTTTTCCGATTTTAGTGAATCATTTACAGATGGCTCCGGATATCTGACAGGTAATATTATATGGAGCTCATACCTTATGGGAGGATATAAAAGAATTTATCCCCTAATCGGACTCTCCGCAGGACTTTTCGGTACTCAGAATCCTGTAGCTGAAGATTATGTTTATACGGGGCTTGCGAAAATCTCTTTGCCTGGTTTATTCAAAACCCATTCCACCAGGATTATGGCAGGGGGGGAGTTGTTAGCGGGCACAAGGCCTTCGGGCCTGACCTTTGGACGGGGATATGTGGCTGTGCCCGGAAACACGACGGTCAGCTTGATTCTGGATTATGATTTTCCCATCCTGGATTATGAGATTCCCTTGAAGATCCTTTATATCAGAAGGTTCTGGGGAAATCTGTTCGGCCAGGAGTTCATCCGTGATGGTGAGCATTATCCTTCGGCGGGCGGAACCCTCTTTATCGAGTTTATACCATTCAACCTGGAAAATGCGGTAATCACTCTGGGGGTCAGAGGTTCCTATCGATTTAAGGATTATAAACCCCAGATAGAGGTAGTGTTCATGGATGGAGCTCTCATTGATTAAGCCTGATAGAAACATTCAATCCCCCTTTCCCGGCAGGATATTTTTTTATGAAGAGCTGGAATCTACCATGACTCAGGCCCGGGCTCTGGTTGCCTCCGGGGATGCCGGGCAGGGAACAATTGTTCAGGCGGGGACACAGAGTGCCGGCCGGGGGCGTATCCCCGGAAGAAAATGGGAATCCGGTCAGGGACAGAATCTTTTGTTTACTATCCTGATAGAGAGAAAATCCCTTAAAATTCCCATTTCGGTCTTTCCTCTTGCCGCCGGTCTGGCGGTTTCCCTTGCCCTTGAGGAGTTGAGAATCCCGTGTTCAATAAAATGGCCTAATGATATCCTCTGCGGAGAGAAGAAGATTTGCGGGATCCTCTGTGAGACTGCCGGTTCCTTTCTTTCTGCGGGGATAGGTCTCAATTGTAATCAGGAGAGGTTCCCCGGTGGATTGAAAAGGCCTCCCACATCAATTTTCATGGAGACCGGCCGGGAGTCTCCTCCTTCGATCCTCCTTGAGACCCTTCTGCCCCACCTTCATTCGGTTCTCACCATGGAAAACTGGCATGCTGAAATTGAGCGGAGGCTTTATGGTATGGGGAGAATGGCTATTCTGTCCGAAGGGGCTGCCGACAGCGGCGGTGAGAAGCGTGTAAGGATATCAGGAATCGGCGGGCAGGGCGAGCTCATGGTCGAGGGGGCTGACGGGGCAAGGTCGGCTGTCTTTACCGGGGAGATCCTTTACGACCAATCCTGAAGGGGGGAGTAACCGGGTATCTATCGGTTGGCGGAATTTTACCTGTAACTTCATTTTTCAAACCAGCTTCAATCAGGAGCGTAAAATGTTCCGATAGACCGGATAACTCACTTCCCGAAACTGGTCCGTAAGAACCCCATGGGTTTATGGAAAGAAACAATTTTTTTCCTTTCTTTCTGAGTTTAATCGGGAGGGTGAAGAATGTGGGGCCCTCTTCGGGTAGATTTAAGGTGAGTACTGTATTATTCGACGTGAATTTGAATTTATTGCCAGTAATATGGTATATACCTGGTCTGTTTAGAAGTGTTTGGGCCTTTTGGGAATCGAAACTCCGGAGATATTCTACCTTTACGGGGAGTTCATTCTCTTTTCCTTCGAAGATATGTATTTCCATTATACCATGGGCATCGATCCGATCATTATCTCTGAAGGCCGGATATGAGGCTGTCGTTGAAATCACAATACATGGATAATTATCTGTAAAAAAATAGTCTGTAACGATTTTTCCCTGTTCCCCCTCTTCGGTTTTAAACCTGAGGATCTCTCGTAAGCCCCTGGAATCGGGGGAGTCGAAAGAGTAGGCTGCCGGAGGGAGTAGCGGGAGTTTTTTACCATTCAGCTTAATAAATGCCCCCGCTTTCTTCAGGGGTAATAGTGGTGTTCCGTTTCGACTTATTCCATTCCACCTGCCCATCCTGAAGTGGACTGTGAAATTATCGTCTTCCATGGCTACATCGCCAAGCATATCCGCAATCAGAGCCTGCTTTGGAGGTTCCGGCGGCTTCGTTCTATCGGAATCCATCATGGTGAACTCTCGCCAGGCTGGGCTCCAGAAATGGGTTTCTGTCATCCTGTTCTGTTCCACCTCTTCGTTTAGCCTGTGGGTATTCTTTATATCCTCTATATTAACGAAGTATTTGTTTTTATATATTGATAGAAACTCAGCGATTTTTTCTTCAGCCGCAAGAATTGAGAGTCTGGTAGGGAACTCAAGTACTATAGCTCTGGTATTAAGTTTGAACTGTAAGCTTAAGAGTGGATTTTTCCTTGTTTTTTCTTTGATCCCGGAGAAAATATTCACAGGTATAAAGGACCCTCCGGGGAAATCCAACCGGTAGGTGGATTCGGAAGTTCCCTGACGATTTAACAAAAGAAGGTCCTCTCTGGCATAGACCTCCCCTGAAGCGGCTCTCGTCGAATCGATAAAATAGAGGAGGGAGAATCTGTTCTGAGCGGAATCTCCCGTAAACTTGCGTGTAACCTCTCTTCCCAGATCGAGATCCCTTAAAATCTCGCTTTCACTCATAAGCTGATGGGGGCGACCGGAATAACCGGCAGGAATTATCCGAAAGAGGGGGTCTTCATTGCTTATCTGTCGAAGCCCGGAGATTCCATCTTCCAGGGTGTAGGCTGGAAGGTTCCAGTGTACAGGAATCATATGAGGATAAATTTTCTTTTTTATAGTTTCTGCAAGAATCGTAAGGGCACCGGGATCGGCTAAAGCCTGGGGAAAAGGACGAAGTATTAAAATGTGATCAGTGTGAAGCCGTAAAGCCATAGAACTGTTTTGACTGAAAAGAGCCAAATCGTCAAGTAATTAATTCTTTTCCGGGAACTATATTAGTTGTTTAACCTCTGTATGGAGATAAAATCCCTTAAAAGGTAAAATTTGTCGACTTAAAAGAGTTAAAAAGTAAATTTTTATGTTGATGATCCGGGAAAGATTTTATATTTTATTAAGTAATAAATGAATTTTAATTATCCTTATCTCTCTTAATTTCATTAATATGAAGAGAGTATGCAATTTTGCAGGGATAAATATGAGAAACAGGAGAAGTCAAAGATATGGCAAAACAGTTAGAGTTTAATGAAGACGCCAGGAGAGCTCTTGGAGCCGGGGTTGAAAAATTATCCAACGCCGTTAAGGTAACCCTTGGGCCTAAGGGAAGAAATGTTCTTTTAGACAAAAAATTCGGTGCCCCTACGGTAACCAAAGACGGAGTTTCCGTAGCAAGAGAAATTGAATTGGAAGATCCAATCGAAAACATGGGTGCACAGCTGTTAAAGGAAGTTGCCACTAAAACCAATGATGTCGCCGGGGATGGAACAACTACAGCAACCGTTCTTGCCTACTCCATCATCAAAGAGGGAATGAAATCAGTTGCAGCCGGAATCAACCCCATGGGAATCAAAAGGGGAATTGATAAAACTGTAGAGCTTTCCGTTGCCGAGATCAAAAAAGCATCCAAAGAGATCAAAGATAAAGAAGAGATTTCTCAGGTAGCTTCCATCTCTGCCAATAATGATAAAGAGATTGGTGAGCAGATTGCAAACGCTATGGAAAAAGTCGGTAAAGACGGTGTTATCACTGTTGAAGAGTCCAAGACTATTGATTCTACAACAGACTTTGTTGAAGGTATGCAGTTTGACAGAGGATATCTTTCTCCCTACTTTGCCACCAACAGAGATACCATGACAGCAATTATGGATAATCCGTTCATCCTTATCTATGATAAGAAGATCAGCAACATGAAGGATCTTCTTCCTATTCTTGAGAAGGTCGCTCAGGCCGGTAAACCTCTTCTGATAATTGCAGAGGATGTTGATGGTGAAGCCCTTGCCACTCTTGTTGTGAATACCCTTCGGGGAACACTCAACACCGTAGCTGTTAAGGCTCCCGGTTTTGGTGACAGAAGAAAAGCAATGCTTGAAGATATTGCCATCCTTACAGGTGGTTCTGTCATTGCTGAAGAACTCGGTCTTAAACTTGAGTCTACCGAGCTTTCCATGCTTGGAAAAGCCAAGTCTATTAAAATTGAGAAAGAGAACACCACGATTATCAATGGTGAAGGAAAGGCTGCAGATCTTAAAGAGAGAATCGCTCAGATTAAGGCTCAGATCGAAGACACTTCCAGTGATTATGATAGAGAGAAACTTCAGGAACGACTTGCCAAGCTGGCAGGTGGTGTTGCTGTAATCAACGTTGGTGCTGCTACCGAAGTTGAACTTAAAGAGAAAAAGCATAGAGTTGAAGATGCTCTTTCCGCAACTCGAGCTGCTATCGATGAGGGAATTATCCCCGGTGGTGGACTTACCCTGATTCAGACTGTTCATGCTCTTGAGAAAGCCGATATTTCAGCATGGAGTGAAGAGGAACAGGTTGGATTCAGGATTGTAAAGAGAGCTCTTGAGGAGCCTATCAGACAGATCGCAGAAAACGCAGGTCTGGATGGTTCCATCATCGCCGATAAGGCAAAGCATGAAAAGAAGGGAATCGGATACAATGCCGCTACCCTGGAATGGGTGGATATGATCAAGGCCGGAATCATCGATCCCGCTAAGGTTACAAGAAGTGCCCTTCAGAATGCTGCCTCAATAGCAAGCCTTCTTCTTACTACAGAATGTGTTATTACGGATCTCCCCGAAGCCGAAGGGGCTGGCCCTGCTATGCCCGCTGGCGGAATGGGCGGCATGGGAGGAATGGGCGGCATGATGTAAGCTTCTCCTTACAAGGAGAGTTTGACTGCTTGTCTATTCGATCATGAATATGGGTCTTCGTTCAATTTCGGACGGAGACCCTTTTACTGCTATAGAGACACGGAGCTTTATTTTTCGATGTCTATTTTACTGTAATATGGATGTTTCCTTAATTCCTGTAAAGTAAATAGGGAAACTCCAAGCCGCTTTCTGAAAATGATTTGTTTTTGAGGCGGCCGAGGATGTTATTATGAAAAGAGAGGATTTTGTATTTTCAGTCGGTTATCAGGGGGAATCAGCCCTTGTCGACTCAAGAGCCAAGAGTAATTATAAAAACCTTGACACCCGCCAGTTAGCAGAAAAGGGGCTTTTTCGAGCGGCTCTCTGTTCTGCTCTCTACTCCGGGAAGCCGGAGGATGAAAAGGCCGTTGTTGAAGAGTATAATCGGATAAGCGGTGCAGATTTCAACTCAATCGATCAAATGAAGAGACTTGTGGGGGTTTATCGGGTTCCTGAGGAAATTTCCAGGATAATTTCCCTCTAAACGAATCCTTGACTATACCTATTTATCCATGGTATTTTTCTCTATCTTATATCAAAGGGCGTAATAATCTATGACCAATTTTATAGCTAACCTTCCACTGCTGATGGGTTCTCTTTCAGGTGGTGCGGCGGCCGGCGGATCAGGCCAGGTAACAACTACATTTATTACCTTCGGTCTTGTAATCGTAATTTTTTATTTTTTGATCATCAGGCCTCAGAACAAGAAGCAGAAAGAGACTAAAAATATGCTTTCAGCTTTGAAGAAAAACGATAAGGTTGCCACCATTGGCGGTATCCGAGGCGTTGTTCAGAGTGTTAAAGATGATACTGTCGTTGTCAAAGTTGATGATAACACAAAAATGGAATTCAGCAAGAGTGCTATATCCTCTGTATTAGAGGTGTCAGAGGTAAAAGAAGCCTAGGAATAAGGCTTTTTTACCAGCATCCTTTCATCCATTAAAAACCAATCCACTACCGGAGTTTAGGAATGAATAAACGTGCTAGATTACTCACGATCATCATTGTTCTGGTGATTTGCGGAGTTTTTCTCTACCCGACTTATCAGTGGTATTTCAGCTTGGAAAAAGATAAAATCGAGCTGTCTGCCATGTCCAGAGAACAGATCCGTGAATACGCCTACACCAAAGCAGGTGAAGATCTCAAGGTGCTACAGGACCTCGCAGCGACGAGCCCTGATGCAGAAGTACCTGAGGAACTCAGTTTCCTCGAAGATATCGCTAAAGACAATTACAAACTCGCTGATAAAGATCTCCCTTCATCCTGGACTGCCAGTGGTGTTCTAAGCGGATTTCTTAATCGTGACGATGCTTTGCGTTCAATCGAGAGCTACTACCGGGATGATATCCTGGATGTTAAGGAGAAAAACGGAAGTATTCTCCAGCTTGGTTTGGACCTTTCAGGTGGTATGAGCGTTCTTCTTCAGGCAGATTTGGAAAGCCTTGAAGAGAGACTCGGGCATTCCCCTACGACGGATGAAGAATCGGAAGCGATTGTCAGAGCCATAGAGATCCTTAACAACAGGATTGATAAGTTTGGTGTTACCGAGCCTCAGATAAGACGGCAGGGTGATGATCAGATCCTCGTTGAAATTCCAGGAGCCGCTGATCCAGACAGAGTCGATTCCTTTCTTAAAGGAAAGGGAAGTCTTAACTTTCATATTGTAGACGATGAAGCCACCGCTGCATGGAATGCCTATAAAGATACCCACACCGGACTTCTTCTCGATGATGAAGGTCATCCGCTCGAAGATGGCGTGATTGAACTCGGTCGTGTTGTCCGTGGTTTTTACTCTAAGGATGATTATGATGTTGATACTTATGTAAGAGATCTGGTGATTTTCGAAGAACCCGGTCTTGATGGTGCTCACATTGTTAATGCTCAGGTGGGAAGTGATTCGCTAACCGGAAAACCGATTATTAACTTTACACTGGACTCGGAGGGTGGAGACATGTTCTTCCAGCTTACATCTTCCAATGTAGAGAAAACTCTTGCGATTGTTCTTGACGATAAGGTTAAGGCCGGGGCAAGGATCTCCGAAGGTATCCGGGAAAGCGTAAGAATGACAGGTTTCGGAAAGACCGAAGCCGATAATCTTGCCCTGGTTCTTAGAACCGGAGCTATGCCTGTAGATTTAAGGATTAATAACCAGCAGTCCATTGGTGCTTCTCTTGGTGAAGATGCTATTCAGCAGGGACTTAAAGCAATGGCCATTGGTTTTATTGCTGTAATTCTCTTCATGCTCCTTTACTATCTGGGGGCTGGTTTCGTCGCCTCTGTTGCACTTGTGATGAACCTCTTCTTGATTGTGGCCATTCTGTCCGCATTCAACCTGACCCTGACCCTTACAAGTATTGCAGGACTTATCCTGACAGTTGGTATGGCTGTGGATGCCAATGTAATTATCTTTGAAAGGATAAAAGAGGAGTACAGGCTCGGTAAATCGGCTGAAGCTTCAATTAAAGCAGGTTTCCAGAAGGCCTTATGGACTGTACTGGATGCTAATATAACCACTTTTATCGCCGCAATCTTTCTTTCTCAGCTGGCAACCGGTCCCGTTCAGGGATTTGCCTACACATTGGCGGTCGGAATTGTATCTTCCATGTTCACTGCACTGTTTGTATCAAGACTTTTCTTTGATTTCAGTACAGAAACATTAGGTATCAAAAAGCTGAGTATTAGCTGGAGGACCAAATGAACAGGGTAATTCAATTCACTAAAATACGTTATGTAATGTTTGCTGTATCCCTGGTGCTTATTATCGGCGGAATTGCCGGTACAATAGCAAACGGCGGATTTAATCTGGGAATCGATTTCCAGGCTGGTCTCAACCAGAGAGTACAGATAGCCCAGTCAGCCTTTGATATTAATTATGATGGCACTGCCGATGTTACAGTTAATGTTGCCCGTGGTGTAATGGATATTACTGTTACCGAGCTTGGTGAAACATCCAGTTATGAGTTCTCTTTCGAAGATTATGGAACTCTTAAGGCTCTTGCTGCCGTTGTTTCTGATATCGATGGTTTTTCCGTTGTGATGGCTGCTGCCGATCTTACCAGTTCTACTCAGATAGTTGGATTCAGCTATCCAGTTGAGGTGGAAGGTGCACCAGTTATCGTCAACTATGTTGAGGCATCGGCTGAACCGGTCAAAATTGACGATGTTCGAGAAATTCTTGACGGAATAGGTAGTCCCCAGATTCAGACCATTGGTGATGCTGTTAATCAGGAATTCTCCATAAGGGTTCAGGACCCGGGTGAGGATAAGGATTTCAGTTCCAATATGGCTTCAAAGATTGTAACTCTCCTGTCCGATAAGTATGGAAGTGGTAATATCATTGTAAAGCAGACCGATTATGTTGGGGCAAGATTCTCCGGTGAGCTTGGAAGTGCAGTCTTCTCTATGACCCTGATGGCTCTCGTATTAATTCTTGTATACATCTGGTTCAGATTCCGTCTGGCCTATGCTGTCTCTGCTATCATTGCACTTGCTCATGATGTTTTAATAATGATTGGATTCATCGGTATTTTCCAGATGGAGGTTGTGACAGCCACAATAGCGGCGGTTCTTACCATCATAGGTTACTCGTTGAATGATACAATTGTTGTCTTTGACCGAATCAGAGAGAATAATCGTCTGATGAAGGATTCAAAATTCAAGGCTATTGTTAACAACAGTATTACACAGTCCTTAAGTCGAACTGTTATTACATCAGTTACAACCTTGCTTGCTGTTGTTTCTCTCTATATCTTTGGTTCAGGACCGATTAAAGACTTTGCACTGGCAATGATTGTCGGTGTTGTTGTCGGAACCTACTCCTCTATCTTTATTGCCTCTCCCGTTCTCCTTGGCTGGGTCAATGTTGGCAGAAAGAAAAGGAACAGGGGCAGTCAGCCTGTCGATACAGCGGATAAACAGTCTGTCACTGCTGATAATGAGGTAAAACTTGTTAATGATGCATATAAGGCTGAGATTCCAGTTGCTGAAAGGAAACTTAAGAAGAAGAAAAAGAAGAAATAATCTTCTTTGATAATTTTTAAAATACAAAAGGCCATCCTTGCGGGTGGCCTTTTATTTTTATATAACATAGTCGTGTAATAAATAGTACTGTCAGCCACCGGCCATCAGCATTTTAAGGTCTTTCAGTTCAAGGTCCCGTTTTTCCATTTCATTAAGGATGACTTCGACAGTCCATGCCGCAGCCTTTGAGACAACTTCTGTGCATTTATCGTCATGGGCGCCGTCTTTCTCAAAGTCTGTTTTATCCTGATCTGAAAGAAGATTATAGGTCCGCCCAAAGATCTTCTCATGAATTTCACCACAGACTGCTGTGTTATATTCCTCGATAAACTTGTCGTTTAAATCTCTTGTGATTCGAAAAGACGTGTATTTATAATCTCTGTCGTTATCAAAATTTTCCCTTCTTCTACCGAAAAGGGCACTCATGATCATTGTACCTCCCGTGTATCCTCCGCAGGCCCCGGTACAGAGAAGTCCGCCTCCTGAGGCCAGCCCGGAGCCGGCTCGAAAGATCATCGGATCTGAAATGTCAAGGGTATCCATAACTGCAGCCAGGGTACATTGTGCACAGCCACGATATTGTTTTTCATATTTTAAACCCAGGCCGGCAGCTTTATTGATTAGTTTTGCTCTTTCTATACTGTTCATGGGTAAATTATAAGCCGATCGAATTCGAGTGTCCATATCTTGATGTATATACTGATTGGTCTATAATACAATAAGACTTGAGAAGGTGAAAATGGAACGATATATCAGAAATGAAAAGATGCTGACCCACGAAGAGAATCTGAGTCTTGCTGACAGGAAAATTTGTGTTGTCGGCTGCGGGGGGCTTGGAGGGTATTTGATTGAGATGTCTGCCCGGCTTGGTATAGGAGAGATAACTGTCGTCGATGGCGATGTGTTTGAACTTTCCAACCTTAACAGGCAGCTTCTATCTGATGAAGAGGTTCTGGGGCGATCAAAATCTGAAATCGCGGCAATCCGGGTTAAAAAAGTGAACTCTCTTGTCACGGTAAATATTGTACGCGAGCGGCTTACTGAAGAGAACGCCCATGAGATAAGCCGTGATCATGATTTGATTCTTGATGGGCTTGATAATATTGCCTCAAGAATGATTTTGCAGAACACGGCCGAAGAGCTGGGGATTCCCCTTGTTCATGGAGCAATCAGCGGATGGTATGGTCAGGTTACAACCATATTTCCGGGGGATCGAAGTTTTGACATCATCTATCCGGCATTGGACGGAAAAAATGATGAGGCCGGCATTGATTCCATAAATGAAATGGGTAATCCCTCATTTACTCCTGCTCTTGTGGCATCGATTCAGATAGCTGAAGCTTTAAAAGTTTTGCTGGGGAAAGGGGATATCCTGCGTCATAAACTGCTTTATATCGATACTTTGAATCATGAGTATAATGTTCTCAATATTCGATAGTGAATGTCATGCACCCTTTTGAGGGTACCTCTCTCTTTTTTAACAGGTCGACCCTGGTCCCCTGAGGGCCTTTTTTAACCCATTTGAGGAATGTGTCCAATCTTGTGGATTCTCCTTCACAGAACACCTCCACCGAGCCGTCAGGCATGTTCTTTACCCACCCCATGATGCCAAGTCTGCGGGCCTGCATATGTGTTTGAAATCTGAATCCAACTCCCTGAACTCTTCCGGAAACACGAAGGAGATATGCCTTTTCCATTTATCAGTTTTTCTGAGACTGGTTTTCCAGGATCTCTGTAAGAAGGGTGAAATCAAGGGGTTTGGCCATAAACTCGTTAGCACCCTCTTTGAGGATCTGTTCTCTGTCCTTGTCACTGTTTAATCCTGAAATTGAAACGATGAAAGATTTATCAAAGATCGGATCACTTTTAATCTTCCGGCAGAGTTTGAAACCATCGACTCCTGGAAGGCCTATATCAAGTATAATTACGGATGGTTTATTTTCTGTCAGTAATTTACCCGCTTCAAATCCGTCGAATGCCTGGGAAATCTCCGCTGCTGGAAATTTTCGAGCCAGATAGGATTTCAGCATATCGTTTAACTCTTCCTCATCATCTATGATAAGAATTTTAAAGGATGAATCTTCACTGTTTAAATATTGAAGTTCTTCGGGAATTCGCATACCTCTGCCGTTTAAAAAGTTATGCAGATCTTCAGCGTAAATCCTGTATTGACCACCCGGGGTTGTAAATGCCTTAAGGTGGCTGTTTTTAATCCAATTGATCGCTGTCTGATTTACGACACCACATATATTGGCGACTTCGAGAGCTGAAAAAATTCGTATTTTTTTATCGTTCTTGGACATTATTCATCCTTCATGCATTATGTAATTAATCTTAACAAAAATATCCAATATGTCAATTGAAATTGATTTAAAAAGAACCTTTAAAATAACAATTTTCCTTAATTGCTCAATCTTTCAAAAAAATCTCGAGAATTAAAGGTAAATGATCCGAATATCCCTCTCCCCTTTCTCTATTCCATTTTATCGGACCGCCATCAGGATAGATTAGAAAGTCGTAATTACATACAGTGAAATCTTTTAATTCCATCCCGCTTTCGTCTACCAACGAGGAGGATAGGAAAAAGTGATCAATCCGTTCCCAGGATTTTCTGAAAAAATAGGATCCTGTTTCTGAATCTGTCCAGCAGGAATATAAGAGCGGCAGACCAAGGCTCGTTGAGTTATTGGAAGGGGTGATGTTTTGTGTGAATAAGAGGTTTTTTTCGGTATCAGTCTCCGGATACAACTCTGTGAAGTGTTCTAAATTTTTGATATCCAGCAGGGCTGTCGGGTAGGCCGGATCACATTTTTCAAATTCATCGATATCCTCATTCAGATCTCCGGCTATGATAACAGGCCTGTCAGGCTCCTCTTCAAGTAGAAGTGAAATCCTTCGATTAAGAATATAGGCCGCTTCCCTGCGGGCAGGTTCTGTTTCTTTCTCTCCTCCGGATTTTGATTTCCAATGATTGTTGAAAATCACGATTGAAGACTCTTCCACTATGAAATGAACTTCCACAATCGGTCTTCCTGTCGCAACTCCGGTCTTATCGGATATATGTGTGTAAACCGCTTCCATCGGGATCCTGCTCAAGACCGCTGTTCCCGCGGCCTGATACTCCTCTTTTGAGAAGATTCTATGGTTATAGCTCATCCCTTTAAGGTATGTATCCGCGAAAATATTTAATACGTTTTCATTCTCAATCTCCTGGAGAAGCAGGATATCGGGACCGCCTTTTTTTATCTGCCGTATGGCCTCCGAAAGGGATGCCATTTTGCCATGGAAATCCTCTGCTGTCCAATTCTCTTCTCCCGGGATGAAATCATGGTATTCTGTTCCGTTATTGATATCATCGAAGAGATTTTCCACATTCCAGGTCATAATAGTCAGGATTGAATCGTTATGCCGGCAGGCCGGGTAGAAGAGGGTGCAGCTGCAGACAACAATGGTCAGGGGAATTATTGTGTATAGTTTTCTCATCATACCTATAAAGACGGGAAGAAACATGATTTTGCTTCACAACATGAGAAAAATTATTGATTCGTGAAAGGAAATAGGTGAACATTAAAAAAAACCGCCCGATGAATCGGGCGGCAGATTATAAATTATTTACAAGAAGTCTATTTCTTGTAATAAGAATTTATTTCTTATAGATAGCTTTGATGGGATGTACATCAAGTACTGTTGTGTACCATCCACCCCAAACGTCTGTATCGATCCAGTTCATTGTGGTGTAGTAGTAGAAAGGCATAAGAGCCATATCTTCACCGATAGCAAGAGCTTCAGCCTTGGCAAGAACATCGTATCGAGCCTGGCCTTCGGGCATCATCTTAGCTTCTTCGAGGTAGCCGTCATACATTGCACTATTGTATTTTCCGTCATTATTTCCGGAAGCAGAGTGAAGAAGGTCTTCGAGGAATGTGTTGGGGTCAACATAGTCTCCCTGCCAACCAGCTCTGGCGATCTCGAAGTTCTGCTCTTGTCTGTTGGCTACGAAAGTTGCCCATTCCTGGTTTTCGATAGTAATTTCGATTCCAAGGTTTTCAGCCCATTTCTGCTGACAATATTCGGCAATTCTTTTGTGACCTTCGGAGGTATTGTAGATAAGAGTTGTGTCGGGGAATCCTGCACCATTGGGGTAACCGGCTTCGGCGAGGAGTCTCTTTGCTTCAGCAACACTCTCTTCGAAACCCACAACGGCAGGATATTTTGCCAGAGGAGGAGTAAGACCAAAAGCGGGGCTCTGTCCACCACGAGCTACACGATCGATGAGTTCCTGTCTGTCGATAGACATGGCAAAAGCTTTTCTGACTCTTACGTCATCAAAGGGAGGCTCTGTCTGGTTGAATTCATAGTAGTATGTGATAAAAGCTTCGTTGATATTATAATCATCACGGAGTTTCATTTCATCGAGTCTGGCATCGGGTACTTCGGGGAGCCAGTCCAGGTCGCCCTGGAGGAACATATTGATGGCGGTATTTGCGTCATCGATGGGGTAGAAGATGACTTCGTCAAGCTTGACCGCATCGGCGTCCCAGTAGGTTGCACTTTTTTCGAAAACAATCTTATCCTGAGGAATATAATTTTTCAGCATGAAGGGACCGTTTGTTACGATATTTTCAGGTCGAACCCATTCTGTACCGAATTTTTCGATTGTGTGCATGGGAACGATGGAGAACGAACCATGGGAGAGCATACCAAGAACGTAGGGAGCAGGACCAACAAGGTCGAACTGGAAGGTGTAGTCATCGAGAGCCCGGATGGCAACGGCTTCGGGTCCGGCATCACCGGAGTTATAAGCGTTTGCGCCTTTGATTACCATACCGGGTAGATAGGCGTATGAGGCTGCCAGTTCGGGAGAGACCATCCTGATCCATGAATCAACAACTGTCTGGGCGGTGATAGCCACGCCATCTGACCATTTGGCGTCTTTCCGGATTTTGAAGGTCCAGGTAAGCCCGTCGTCGGAGACTTCCCAGGATTCGGCAACACCGGGAACGGGACCCAGGGTCTGGGGATCGTAGGAAACGAGATTTTCGAAGAGACACCTGGCAATATTAGCCTCTGGTACACCTTCTGTTACGTGGGGATCGAGGGATTCGGGTTCAGCCTGGTTATTGTACTTGAATACAACGGGTTCCATTGATGCTGCGGGTGTTGCGGAATCGGAAGCAGTATCTTCCTGTCCGCCTCCTGCGAAAGCTGTAAAAGCCATGGTCAATACTAATAAGACCATTAAAATTTTCTTCATGAAAAATTCTCCTTTTTTCTGTTTGGAATTTCGTTTTTCAGTTTATTCCATGAGCCTTGAATTGCCAAGTCTTTTTTGACTCCTGTTCTTGCCGCAATAATTGAAGAAGATCATGGTAAAACTTGAATTATCTACAAAAATATAAGATTTGGAAGAGCTATAGTAAAGTTTATTCAAAAAAATCAGGAAGTAGATGTAATATTCTTATCTCAATATATCTGAAAAAAAAGGAAATTTCGGATGTGATCGAATTATTTATGATTAATTTGACGAATTTCCTATGGTTTTCAGGAATCTGATCAAGGTAAATTGACAATTATGTAATGTCTTTATACACTTTCACTTAATTCGAATCAGTCCAAGGAGTTGTAAATGGCCATAGCCGCAAGAATTAAGGAATCAATGGAAAAATCATCATGGGTAAGGAAGATGTTCGAGGCTGGTGCCGAGATGAAAATGCGCTTCGGTGCAGAGAATGTCTTCGACTTCAGTATCGGGAATCCCAATGTGCCGCCGCCTGCGGATTTTCAGAAGGCCCTTGAAAGTATGACAGCACTCAATGTTCCCAATAAGCACGGTTATATGCCCAATGCCGGTTATCCGGATGTCCGGGCAAAGGTTGCCTCTTTCATATCGGATGAACAGGGTGTTACCCTCGGTGCCGAGTCGGTGATTATGACATGCGGTGCCGGCGGAGGACTGAATGTGGCCCTCAAGACGATTCTTAATCCGGGAGACAAGGTTCTGGTTAATACCCCCTATTTTGTAGAATACGGGTTTTATGTCGATAATCATGGTGGAGTTCTTGAACCGGTTCCCTGCGGGGAGAATTTCGATTTGGATCTTGAAGCTTTGGCTTCGCGGATCGATGAAAAGACTGCTGCGGTTATCATTAACTCGCCAAATAATCCTTCGGGAAAAATATATGATAAAGCAACGATAAAAAGCCTAGGAGAGCTCCTCGAAAGGGAGAGCAAGCGAATCGGACGGACGATTTACCTTTTGAGTGATGAACCTTATAGAAAGATAGTTTTTGATGGTGTGGATGTTCCGGGAATTTTTGAATACTACAGGAATTCCATGATTGTGACCTCCTATTCTAAAGACCTCTCATTGCCCGGTGAAAGGATTGGCTGGCTGGCGGTGAATCCTCAGGCTGACGATTTTGCGGATATTATTGCCGGCGCAGTTCTTTGTAACAGAATCCTGGGCTATGTGAATGCACCGGGAATCATGCAGCGGGTAGTTGGAGAGCTTCAGGGGCGAAGCGTGGATATCGATCTGTATGAAAAGAAGCGGGATCTTTTATCTGAAGGACTCAAGGATATCGGCTACGATTTTCTTCTTCCCAAAGGAACGTTCTATTTATTTCCCAAGGCTCCCGGTGGTGATGACCTAAAGGTTGTTGAAATCCTTCGGGATGAAAAAATCCTGGGTGTACCCGGTCGTGGATTCGGAATGCCCGGTTATTTCAGGCTTTCATTTTGTGTCGATGATTCCGTAATTATTAATTCATTGCCCGCCTTCCGCAGGGCTATGGACAGGTTTTAATTCGGAGATTTATTATGGGACTTTATGAGCAGTCGATGAAAACCAAGGTCCGGATAACCGGCTCTAATACTGAGGTACTGGCGGCTATACAAAGACTTTCGGACGATATGGGAAGTCATATTCTTGAGGGTGCGGAAATCTTTATTACCAGGGAGATCTATGAACTTCTGGTAAGTAAAGGCTATTATAAAGAAAAACCCCGGGCCGGCAGTGATCGCCGGGCGGGGGACAGAAGGAAGGGACCAAGACGAGATGCCTGATCAGAATAGATTTGAAAAACAGTTGGATTTTATTGGAGAAATAGATAAGGTAAAAGAAATCTACCGACAGACTTATCTCGTAAGCGGTTCTCGTAAGGAGAATGATGCCGAACATTCCTGGCACCTTGCTGTGATGGCCGCTCTCTTTTCAGAATATGCACCTGCCGGTACCGATATGGTGAAGGTTGTGAAGATGGTACTTATTCACGATCTTGTGGAGATAGATGCAGGTGATACCTATCTCTTTGATGAGGTTGGAACCCGGGATAAGGCCGAGAGGGAGACAAAAGCTGCCGAGAGGATCTTTGGAATCCTTCCGGAAGATCAAAACCGTGAGTTTCATGAGTACTGGCGTGAATTTGAAGATGGAAAAACATCCGAGGCAAAGTTCGCCCTGGTCATGGACAGATTTCAACCCTTCTATCATAACTGGATGACTAGAGGCATCTCCTGGATTGAACATGATGTAAAACGCAGTCAGGTACTATCCCGGATGGAACCAGCTTTGAAGGATTATCCTCCTTTCTATAATTACATGATCGAGAAAGTAGAAGAAGCTGTAAAATCAGGCTGGCTGCTTCCTTCTTAATGTTGATTTTACAATGTAATGCTTAACTTTTTTGTTTCTTTGTTGTATACTTGCTTTTATTAAAAATAGGATTTTTGAAGTTATAAGGAGAGAACCTTGATACTATCCGGTGCTATAGTAGGTCTTGCTTACGGTTCCTTTGCCCTCGCAACTTTGGGGTGTATAATATTCGGTCTTGTCCATTGGGATAAATCATCCGAGGATTTGATCGAAACAAAAAAAGATACCGGCGATTCAGCGGTAGCTTAATTAAAACCGACAATCTTAGATTTGTCAGTTTTTTAAAACAGGAATCATTTTATTTTTATATCTTATCGTCGGCCGCTGGCCGATTTTTTTTGTCTTTTTTTCGCTTCGGGTTCAATCCCTTACAGCTCGCGGCGGGGTGGGCCATTCATGTTGATTCATCATTTCAGGTGGTTCTTTTGTCCCTTGAAAAGATAGTAGAAATATGTCATATCGATAGAATTGCATCTCTGTTTCGCGCTCCCTCATCCGGTTCAGAATTCTGATAAGTGAGCTTTGTCTGGAGGATTGAATGATTCTGAACGAAATAAAGAATTATATTTTTATTACCATCGGTCTTTTTCTGACTACTTTTGGCTGGGTTGCTTTTTTAGTCCCGGCTCAGATTGTCGGGGGTGGAGTGAATGGAATTGCAGCCATCATATATTATATAACCGGATTCCCCATGGGTATCAGCATTCTTATAATCAATATTGCACTTGTTCTTTTAGGTATGAGGATCCTGGGATTTAAATTTGCACTGAGCTCGATTTTCGGCATAGTAACCATGTCTTTGATGTTTCTTGTTCTTCCGAAATTTATCAATGAACCGATTGTTACAGACCGGTTTATGGCGACCCTGATAGGTGGCGCCCTGGCGGGTACCGGGATTGGCATTGCGATTTCCAGTGGTGGTAATTCGGGCGGTACTGATATCATTGCTCTTATCGTGACTAAATATCGAAATATCAGCCCCGGAAGGGTTATCCTCCTTCTGGATGTGGCTATTATAGCCTCATCTTACCTTTTATCCCAAAACCTGGAGACCGTTGTTTTCGGTTATGTTGAGATGGCTGTCGTCTCTTATGTGATAGACCTGGTTATAGAAGGACGTAAACAGTCTTTTCAGATCACCGTCGTCTCGGATCTCTCTACCAATATTGCCGAGAGAATAGGTGTCGAGATAGGCCGGGGAATAACCCTGTTCAAAGGTTCCGGATGGTTTTCCAAGAAAGATAAGGATATAATCATCTGTGTTTGTCAAAGGTATGATAAGCAGAAGATTCTGAGGATTGTTGATCAGGAGGACCCCGGTGCCTTCATTACCATAGGCCGTGTTTCTGCTGTTTTCGGTTATAATTTTGACAGGATAAAGATGTGATGGCATCCTATATCCATTTTCAGCTGGATAGTTACAGCCTGGCAAGAGATTCCAGTATCTCCATGATTTTCTTTACACTCCTTCCATTTCTGGCCGTGGCCGGGATTCCCATGGCTTTTTCAACTCTTGCTGCAAGTTTTGAACGGCCAATACCCTCCGGGGCATGAAGGTAGAGAACATCATTTAAAAGATAGAACTCCTCCGAATCCTTTTTAATTTTATTGAGGTTTTTTATATCCGGATTTGGCGGTGTTGATTCCAGAAAGTAGAAGTGAATGTTTTTATCATCCTCTGGTATAAACGGACTCTTGCTTATGGATTTTTTAAAATCCTCAGCTTCAAGTACAAATATCCCCGGTCTGAAATTATATTTTTTTAAAATTCTATCTCCGATTTCGATTTTAATTTTTCCCCTTTCATTCGGTTTTGCGCGGAAAACCGCGTTTCCACTTTGGATATAGGTTTTTATCCCGTGACATCCTGCTTCTTCCATGAGTAGGACAAGCTCATTCATGGGGAGAATATTTTTCCCTCCTACATTGATTCCTCTGAACAAAGCAACATATATATTCATTTTCATGATTCTAAATATAATCAAATATTCTGTGATAATCAGAATGGTTGAGTAATTAATGTATAAATAGTATATAAGTTTAACAAGATATAAACATTTACGGAGAATTATCAGTGTATTTAATCATTATCACAGGAGTGGCTTTACTTGTTTCCTTTATAGCAAATCGGAAAAAAACACTTCAGGGGTTGAAAAAGGCCTGGAAGAAATTTGCTAAAATGGTTGTTCCCCTTACGGTGGTTCTCGTTCTGGTCTCTTTTGCCCTGTATTTCATGACTCCCCAGATGATAAGCAAATACCTGTCGGGAGGGCATCAGGCGATCGGCGTTCTTATTGCCTCGGCCTTCGGTTCCATAACAATGATGCCCGGATTCATAGCTTTTCCATTAGGTGGAATCCTTCGGGATAATAACGTCTCCTATATGATCATTTCCGCCTTTACGACTACCCTCATGATGGTCGGGGTGCTGACCTTCCCTGTTGAACAGAAATTCCTGGGAACCAGGGTTGCCGTGATACGGAATATCGCAGGTCTATTTACCGCATTAATTGTGGCTTTGGTTACCGGGATCATTTTCGGGGAGATTTTTGTATGAAAAAATATTTACCGGCAATTCTAATTGGGGTTTATGCTGTTTTCATTACACTCTCTCTTATAGCCGGGTTTCAGCCGGGAAAAGATGTGGCCGGGAATTTCCTCGAATATACGATCAGTATGATCAAGATCCTACCCTGTGCCTTTATTTTGATAGGTCTTTTTGAAGTGTGGATAAGGAGGGAGGTTATTGAAAAACATCTGGGAAAGGACTCCCGATTCATGGGGTATTTTTGGGCGATACTGCTTGGAAGTGCAACCGTTGGTCCTATGATTGTTTCACTCCCTATCGCCCAGTCTCTGTACAAAAAAGGGGCGAGTATGCGGATAATCTTTGCCTATCTTGGGGCGTCTGCCGTCTGCCGGATTCCCATGACCATATTTGAGGCCTCCTGTATGGGTGTGAAGTTTACGATTGTCCGTTATGCGGTTTCCATTCCCCTCATTCTGGTTTTTGCCGCCTTTTATGGGAGGCATCTTGATAATAAACATTATGCCCTCGCGGAAGATTAGGCTTTTCCTTTTATAAGGGGATAATGACAATCATCCCCTGTGGCGAAGGTCATTTTTAATTACCGGAACAGCCACTACTATTTTCATCTTTCCCGGCAGGAATGATTTTCCCGTCTGATTGTAGGTCTCCTCAAATGGTCCGTCGGTCTGAAGGTTATTTTTGTCTATATAATTCAGAATCCTTTCATAGGCCAGGCTGACCGTGGAGAGCGGTCCCTCATATTCGGTTTCACAATATTGGCTTCTACCTCTTTTTTTTATAAGCTTTGATAGAGACTCCAGATCCTGATTTACCTCCAATTTAAGGGGAACAAATATTTCCATATCAACCGAATCCTGCTCAAAATCTTTTTCCTCATGCCAGAGGATCGTATGAGCCCCCTGGACCTGGAGGTTCAGTTCTGCGGCTTTCTCATAGAGTCGACTGATGATGTTCCCAATAGAATCGTGGTCTCCTCTCTCCCTGATACTTAAGGCATGGGTTTCTGTATGCCATTTTAGATTAACCTCTTCCATTTTTTCCGCCTCCAGTGAATTGATTATTTCCTGAAGAACAGATCTGCTGTTTTGTACATCCCGGATTTTTCCATCGATGGCAGCCCGCTGGTTGATTAAAAGTTCCTTTAGTGTCGCACTTCCCTCTGTATTACTGCTGACCTGATCCGTAATTACTTTTATTTCCTTCAAGGGGATTCCACAGTCTCTGTAGATGAGTATCTGCTGAGCCTGCAGAAGGGAGTTCTCATCGTAGTATCGGTAATTGTTAGTGAAATCGACCTTTACCGGTTTTATCAGATCTATCTCATCGTAATACCTCAAGGTCTTAGTTGTCAGTTTTGTCATAATAGCGAATTGACCAATTGTGTACATAATAACTCCTTCTGTTCTTACTGGAGTCACTTTAAAGGTTCCAGCTGCTGGAAGGTCAAATGATTTTTTTAACAATTCAGAACACTTATTAATATTTTCTCTTCTCTACAATAAATGTACACTCATCGGCACCGCTGGTAAAGGTCTTGTTTTTTCCGCCTCGATGGAAGAAGTACTCATCGGGAAGATAAGTGTTAAATATGGCATTGTGGATGGAACACATGATAGACGTCAATTCGGGGATCTTGAGATAGTTGAAAAATTCGAAAAACAGGCACCTTGTCATACGAAACTGATATCGCTCCCTTGTCTGCTCTATTATTTCCATGGTGTTCAGTCGAGTGGTCCCCTCTTTGTTTGTTCTTTGCTGATTTTTAACCAGATTTTCAATGGTTCTCTCTTCTTCTACGTTTTTAAAAGCTTGCCTGTTGCACGGCGAGTCCGGAAACAAGAACACAGGCCCTTGTAATTTCAAAAGCAGTATGAACTGTTGTCCTTTTTTTTAATCGAATGTATAGCCAGGCTATGAATGCCGTAGAGTTGATAAAATCTTTCGGCAGGTCAATTCATTATGTCTATTATTCCCTCAAGTTCCTTTCAAATCCTTCCATAAATTATATCCTCAACCTTCCTGGTGTGATAGTCTTCTTCAATGAGCAGGCAGGAGAGTAAGACCAGATTGAAGATCAGTGCAAACCCATCCGAAGATACCCCCATACTTCATGAAGATCGGATTTCAGACCTCCTGCGGTGGTTTCAGGAGAAGGGGATTGCCTATCCCTGGGGTGAAAACCCTACACCTTACAGGGTCTGGATCTCTGAGATTATGCTTCAGCAGACGGTCGTCACTGCCGCGGTGGACCATTTTCAGAATTGGATGAAGCTTTTCCCCTGTGTGGAAACCCTTGCTGCCGCGGAGGAACAGGTCGTCCTTCGTGCCTGGGAAGGTCTGGGATACTACTCGAGAGCACGAAACCTCCTCAAAGGGGCCCGGTACCTCATGGTACACCATGAGGGGACCCTTCCGGATACCTATGATGCCCTGATCAAGGTTCCGGGGATTGGAGATTATACCGCCCGGGCGCTCCTCTCCCTGGCCTGGGGGAAGGCCTACCCTGTCCTGGATGCCAATGTCCGGCGCATTGGGCAACGGCTCACCGCTTGTGTAGAACCGGCTGTCCAATGGGAGAAATCCTTCCTCAAAGAACTTGATAGGATTATTCCTCCTGATGAACCCGGGGGCTTCAATTGTGCGTTAATGCAGTTAGGGCAGCAACTTTGCCGGATGAAATCCCCAGCCTGTGAACAATGTCCTCTCTCTATGGAGTGCCGGGCCTATCTTACGGGTCTTCAGGGAGAGATCCCCCGGCCCAAACAGCGGAAAATCCATGAAAAAAACTCTGCCCTCATTCTCCTGCAGGCTGAAGGGGCTTTCCTGCTGGCACGGAAGGTTTCCGGGATTGGGAAGGGTCTATGGTTTATACCGGCTGTTCCTGTGGACAAGGAGCCGGAGATCCGCACCTTTCTTAATCCCCGTAAGGTAGAGCTCCTGCCCGAACGGTTCCACTATTATACCTGCTGGAAGGAACGGCTGATCCCCAGGCTATATAGTATGAAGGAGACCAGGGAGGAGGTTTTATCCTTTTCTGGAAAATATTTCCCGGGTGAGCTGGAGTGGGCAACTGCCGGAAAACTCCCGGAATTCCCCATGCCTTCGGTTTACCGCAGGATTTTCGAAGGGTATTCCAGTGAAACGCCAAAAGATGAATCATAAAATAATGGATTGTAAAATGATGGAGGGGAAGTGGATGAAGGAGACAGGGGCGTTAAGAACTAAATTGATCTTCTCATGGGGTAGCATTTCAGACCCTTATAATCGGTAATTCCCTCACTTTTAACAAATCCCTGCTTTTCATAGAACTTTTCCGCGTAGAGGGAGGCTTTTACTTCAATTTCCTTTATCCCCCGCCGGATGTTTTCATCCGCAAACATCTGCATAAGGGTTTTGGCAATCCCCATCTTATGGTGAGTCGGTTCAACAGCCAACTGGTTGATATATCCGGGTATTCCGAGGATGACACCGACGATTTTCTCTTCGTCAAAGGCGGCGAACATGATCTCTTTCCCAATGGACTCAAAAAACTCTTCATCAGTTTTTTCGGGAGAGATAAAAACATCCAGAATTCCTTTCATGGTTTCTGTGGAACCTTCATTTCGGCATATCGTCGTATAAACCTCCGCAAACATACGGGCCGCTTCCCTGATATCTTTTTTCTGTATAACATCGTATTTAATCATCCCGATAGCACCTACCAGAGTATCTCAAGACCCACTCCGACCTCTTTTACCGGTATAACTTTGTTGATAGAAGCTCTCACCTGAAAAGAGGTACAGTGACAGGGGTATAGTTTCTCTATTTTGTTTTCATGGAAATAATTGATTGTTTTTTTGACTCTCTCTGTAACATCGAACAGATGAAATCCCCCGATGACACCCAGAACTCTCTCCTCTTCGCAAACCTCTTTGGCATACTCAATGATATTGCAGATACCGGCATGAGAGCAACCGGTGATGATATAGATTCCCTCACCTGTTTTACAGGTAAGAGCAGAATCCTCCTGAAGTGTGTCGTTCTCAAGGCTTCCACCCCTTTCTGCTTTTCCCAAAGGTGCACTTTTTTCAAAATCAAATCTTCCGGGTATCTCCCCAAGAAAGGTTATGTTTTCGGAAACCTTGAGGGGCGTGCGGGAGAGGGTCAGATTACATTTTTTCTCCATCTCCTCCCGGCCAAAAGGGCTTCCTATGCTGAGTCCATCAAGCATCTTTTTATTGAAGGTTTCAGGATGAGCAATGATCGAAACTTCTCTTCGGGGTTTTTCCTGGAAAAGATACTTCAGCCCTCCGGTGTGATCATCATGACCATGTGAGAGAACAATGGTATCGATCATATTAATATCCAGGCTAAAATGATTCATATTCGTAAGGAAGAGTTCTGAATAGCCGGTATCCAGCAGGATTTTTTTATCATGGTCTTCAATATAATAGGATACTGCCGGTTCACCATAATAATATTGATCTATATAGGTGTTGTTATCAACAAGAACTTTTAGTCTCATGAGAGTTTCCTTTCCGCTAAAATTCCATTGCTACAGCTCGAACGGGAGAGCCATCAGCATCCCTGCTCTTTAACGGAAGAATGCTTAGGGTGAATCTCTCACCCTTTATCGAATCAAGATTTGTAAGGTTTTCGATGCTTAAAATATTCCGGGCCAGTAATATCTTGTGAACTTCAAAATCGGTGGAGCTCATAGGATCTATGGATATGGAGTCGACCCCGAGTCCTTTCAGGTTAAACTCCGCTAACCATTCGGCCGCTTTGAGGCTCAATGCCGGAAAATCTTCATAGTATTTATCATCCCCCCAGTACTGATCCCAGCCGGTTTTTATAATCAGAAAATCGGTATGTTTCAGTTTATCCTCATAGGGTTTGAGATCTTCTATCTCTATTTGTTTGCTGTTATTTTTTGAAAAATCGAAGATGAATGCCTCTCCCATGAAATGGGATATGTCAAGTCTGTCCAGGGAGACGCCCTCCTTCAGCATATGAGCGGGGGCATCGATATGGGTCCCCGTGTGCGAATACATACTTATTTTCTTCTCTCTGAAGCCCGAGTTTTCGAAGGTATTGGCATCAAGCAATACAGGTGGTTCGGTTCCGGGAAAAACAGGCATCCCCTGGCATATTTCATGTGTTAAATCGATAATTTTCATATAGCTGTCCTCTTAAACAGTAGAATCTATTAAATGGAGATAAAAATCAATATGGTGCTAATCTTCGATATTGATTCCCAGATATGCAAGAAAAGATTGGGCTTCAGGGAGGGTGAACCTTGCCTTCTTAAGGTTGTTTGTTTCCGGATCTATCTGATACCCCCGGGCCGATCTGAAATCGGCTTTTTCCAGTTTGCACTGGCTGAACGTTACATGTTCAAAGAGTGATTCCGTAAAATCAGAACCGGAGAGGTCTACCCGTGTAAAATCCGAATTTTTAATCCTGCAATTGATAAAGTTGGTCTTTCTGATTTTTTTATCGAAAAAGTAAATATTGTCGAGAATCGTTTCATCAAACGCCATAGTCATAAGGAAGTCATTAGCCTTTGTGAAATCCAGACCGATCATCTTACATCCTTTGAAAAGGACATCATTGAAAGTGGTATTCTCCAACCGGGCTAAAACGATCGAACATTTTTCAAATATACAGCCTGTGAAAATTGTATCGGCCATGGATATCTCGTTGAACAGGCAGGATGAAAATTTACACCTCTCAAAGGAGACATCCCGTATGTCTATCTCTTCAAAGTCGATATTGGTATAGAATTTCTTATCATTAAAAGGATCAACCTTAGGCCTGGTATCATTATCGAAATTGAGTTCGTAGTTTTCTTGAAATTTGTCTGCTTTAAATGACACAATACACTTCTATAGGAATCCCTGCTAATGGTCAATATCAGGGATGAATTGCATTATGATTCCTGTCACTATGAGGATCCAGATCAGAATAAAAATTATGGCGGCTACCCAGTTTTTTTTGAATTGAATCGGTTCTTCTTCAGCCCGTTTTCTTGATTCCTCGATTATTCCTTGCGGAATTAATTTGATCGAGAGAGCAATTAAGGCGGGTAGAATGATGAGATCGTCTAAATATCCCAAAACAGGGATGAAATCAGGAATAAGATCGATGGGGCTTAAGGCATAACCCAGTGTCAGGATTATTATGATCCGGGGGAGGGGGCCTGTTCCAGGATTTTTATAGGCATAATAGAGGGTGGTTATTTCTTTTTTTAAGAAATTTGCTTTTTCCTTTAATTTTTCGAACAATATCATTTCCTGAAAATAAGAAAATATAAAATCAGGGCCATGGCAAAGAGGGCAATAAAGCAGGCAATCATAATCCCCAGAGTTTTCGAATAACCCCTGGGCGTAATCTGATCGGCTTTATCCAGCTTTTTGATGGCAGGGTATAATCTCCAGTAAAAGGAGAGGATGGAGATAATCATTGCAATGATACTGTAAACCTTTGTCATCGTACTTCCGGTGATGATTATGACAATAAGCAGCATGATGAAGATCAGCTTTGTACCGGCTACCCAGTTTATGAGGTATTTAACGAGTGAATGAATTTCCGGATACTCTTTTGAATTTTCGTAGGCGTTAAAAACTCCCATTCCGTTTCCCTTCCTGGTCCCGGGTGCAAAATAGAGCATGAAAATGTTTGAGGTTTCCAGAACAATGAAAACGATTATCACGATTGTAAGTATATCCATTCTTAATCTCCCTTAAATATCTGGTACTTTCTGGGCGTGCACCTGTCTGTACTATACCTTAAAAGAATCCTATTTTCATCCATTTCCGCAGTTTCCTTTCAATTCAAAAATTGTCTGTAGAATTTTCAGTACCAATGGTATGATAAAATCATGAACAGGATAAAAATAGGAATCAGCAGTTGCCTTTTAGGAAATAAGGTTCGTTTTGATGGTCAGCATAAGCATGATCGATTCATAACAGGCACCCTGGGGCAGTGGTGTGAATTTGTTCCCGTATGTCCGGAAGTTGAATGCGGCCTTTCCATCCCGCGGGAGGCCATGCGCCTTGTGGGGAATGAACAGGAATACCGCCTTGTGACAAATAAAACTTTTCTGGATATAACGCCAAAGATGCGCAGCTGGGCGGAAATCCGATTGAATGAACTGGTAAAGGAAGACCTTGTTGCCTTTATTTTCAAAACAAAAAGCCCCTCCAGTGGACTGCGGGCTGTGAAGATATATAAAGAGAGTGGTGATCTTTATTCCAGAAATGGAAGAGGCATTTTTGCGGAAATGTTTACCGAGAAATTTCCCTATATCCCCGTTGAGGATGAGGGGAGACTTCATGACCCGGCTATCCGCGAGAATTTTATTGAAAAGATTTTCATATTACAGCGATGGAAGGAGAGTGTGCGGGAAGGATCGGCTGCCGCTCTTGTAGATTTTCATACCAGGCATAAGTATGTATTTATGGCCCATAGTCCTCAGAAACAGAAGGACCTCGGGAAAATTACGGCCGATGCCGGCAGCAGGGAGTATAAAGATGTCAGAGATGATTATTTTGCCGTTTTACTCGATATCCTGAATAATCAAAAAACTGTGGCTAAAAATATTAATGTTCTTCAGCATATAATGGGCTATTTTAAAGCTGATTTGACTTCGGATGAAAAAGCGGAATTAATCGAAATAATTGATAAGTATAAATCGGGTTACATTCCTCTTATTGTTCCTTTAACCTTACTGAACCATTTTGTAAGAAAATATAAACAGCCGTATTTAACCGATCAGTGGTATTTAAATCCCCATCCCTTTGAGATCGGCCTGCTAAATCATGTTTAGGTCCAATTAGTTGTTTCTACTTCAGTAAAAATAGTCTAAGTCCGTAAAAAGCTGCAATCACCCCCATGCCAACTCCTGTTACCGTTACGACCAGAGGAGCGTCACCGGCACCACTCCTTTTTAATATTATGCCAAGAAATGCCCACAGCACAACAAGAGTAAATCCCATGTCTTTTTCTCTGTAAATCACTATACATGTCAATATTATCACAACGGATAAAATCATCACCGTCCAGGCTGTCTCTGACAGACCAAAGCCTTTCCAGTTCAGGTTCACAAGCAGGGCCGTGATATTAGCAACCGTGGCAACTGTTATCCACCCCAGATAAACACTGAAAGGGAGTTTTGTCAGAATGAACACGATTTTTCCCGGGTTACCGGATTTTGTACTCAATTTTATGTAAATAACAATTAATGAAAATAAAATGATGAGCATAAACACGAGGGAGAGCTCAACCTTTTTCCAGTGCCATGCAAATATCCAACTAATATTCGCCAGACAGGAGATCAGAAACCAGGGACCGATCTGCTGTAGGATTTGGGTCTCCTGAGTTTTTTTTATCGCAGCGGCCATGCCATAGAGACTGAAACCAGCCAGCAAAAGATAAATGATTCCCCAGATTGCGAAAGTCAGTCCCGTCGGAACAAAAAGATTCGGGTAAAGGTCGGATAGTTCTCCTGTTCCTATTCCATTTAGCGGTATAGCATTGGCTAATCCATTCACAATGATCACAGCGATGAAGGCGATTAGATTAATAACTCCCCAGCTGTATAGCGAGACTGTCTTTTCCATGTTTATTCTCCTGCCTTAAGTATATATCCCAAAAATGAGGAGCGGGGAAATTATTTTAAATAAATTGACTTGCTTACCTGCTGTTACTATTATTTAAATAATGAAAATCAGTAAGCTGTTCCTATTATTCCTGATTCTCTTTAATAATTCCTTATTAACTTCAGAAGAAGGAGGGAATAATTTGAATAAGTTCAGACTACTGGATGATTTTTCTCAGGAAACTTCCTCTCTTGGAACTCCCTGGGAGGGGTTTACAGATCAGGTTATGGGCGGGGTTTCGGAAATATCAGTTTTAAGGGTGAAGAATCCTGACGGCAATTATATAAGGATGTCCGGGAATGTGTCCCTTGAAAACAATGGCGGCTTCATTCAGGTCAGGCTTAAATTAGCGGAAGGGCTTTCAGTTTTCGACGGATCCGAATATGACGGTATTCGAATTCGGGTAAGGGGAGAAGGTAACAGTTATTTTCTTTTTTTAAGAACCAATACAACCTTGCTGCCCTGGCAGTTTTATAAGGCCAAAATACCTGTTTCTGAGGTTTGGCGAACTGTCGATATCCCCTGGGATCAATTCACCAAGGGAGATTATGGTACTTTTTCTAAACTCCGCAGCAATCGGGTGAAGAGTATTGCGCTGGTTGCTTATGGCGAGAATTTTCAGGCTATGGTAGAGCTGACAGAAATTGGACTGTATAAGGAATAAGAATATTTAGACCCGATTAATCGAAAATCAACAAACTGGGGTGAACTGGACTATTATCCTTATCGATAGGTATTTGACTCCCCAACGGAATAGAAAAAGGATCGAGCATGAAAATTTTGCACCCGGAGACGTTCCAGGGAAACCTAAAGCGGAAGAAATATTTTGAAGGCTGGTATTATAAAATTGTTTCGGGTTCCGATGTTTATGCTTTCATCCCCGGTCTGGCTCTGGGAAAGGATTCCCACGCCTTCATCCAAATCATTGATGGTAAGTCACATGATACTGCCTATATTCGATTTCCAATCGAAGAATTTAATTGTAAACCAGGTTCTCTGGATTTACGGATCGGGAATAATCGATTTACAGGGGATGGCCTCTCTTTTGATGAACAGCGAGATTCTATAAGTTTGCAGGGGAAATTGACGTTTACGGGTATCACACCTTACCCTGTTACCCCTTCATCACCGGGGATAATGGGGATTTTCGGCTATCTTCCACTCATGGAGTGCTATCATGGAGTTGTCTCTGTCGATCATAAAGTCGAAGGAGAACTCATCTGGAATGGTAAAACAATAACCGTCAATCAGGGGCGGGGTTATATTGAGAAGGACTGGGGGCGTTCCATGCCCTCCTCCTGGATCTGGATGCAAAGTAATATTTTTAAAACTGTCGGGACCAGTTTCATGCTTTCAATCGCCAGGATTCCATTCCTGGGGAGTTCATTCAAAGGCCATCTCGGCTTTTTTTATCATCAAAATATTTTTTATCCTTTTGCAACTTACAACGGCAGCAGGTATACCATAACCGAGGATTCTATAAATCACAGGCTGCAGATAAAACTTGAGAACAGAAAAAATATTCTGGAAATCAGTACTCCCGATCTTTTGTCGGGCGGAGAACTGATGGCCCCTGTGGAGGGCGGGATGGAAAGGCGTATTCGAGAACAGACCAATGCCTCTATTCACATCCGTTTGTTGTCAAGGGATGGTGAATGTATTTTCGAAGAGACAGGGGAATCCTGTGGCCTTGAGATTACCGGGAAAATGGCCGAACTGATATAATTGGAATTATGCGGTTTTTTGAAAACTTAATGCAATTGAATGAACCAATGGAAAATTTCTGGGTCATCAGATCTGTAAACTTTTTTTCCAGAACCTGCCATCAGGTTTATAATTTTCGAACAGGAATACATATCTCACAGGTTTTTGGTTCAATATTGGTATACACAGATCCGCCTGTGTATCTTTCAAAAATCGGCCTGTCATCCAACTGATATCCACTCTCGGGCAGCCATTGGGAGAATATAATCTCCCATCCTTCAGCAATGGCTTCGGAAGTATGTTCTACCGCCATGATTCCGTATTTTCCCCCGGGAATTCTTGTTTCATTAATGTTTGACTCTAGTTCATACTCTTCCGGGATTACGATACAGGTATCATATCGGCATTTTTCCAAAGGGGTTACCTTCGGATCATCGTGGGCTATTCCAAGAATTATTGTTGAATCGGAAAGCAGGTTTCGCGTCACCGCCCATTTCTTCAGCCTCTGCATCAATTGAATATTGTCTGTGCCGTAAGGACCAATTTGCCGCATATAGGCAATGCGGTTTTTTCCAATCTCTTCAATCTTAACATTCATCTCTTTTCTCCTTATGTATAGGGACTCTAAATCGTTGTCAGAAATATACCCGCCCGGAGATTGAGCTTCTTTGCCCTCTTTGTCATTGAATGTTCCATTCTTGCCTTTGATCAAAGAATATTTTTTTCGATAAACCGAAGGAGTCATGTTGGTGTATTTTTTGAAAGCCTTGGAAAATGAGGAGGGTGTAGAGAAGCCTGTACATAAGGCAATATTTATAATTTTGAGGTCCGCATTGGATGTGAGCATTGAACAGGCTTTTTCTACTCTAACCCTCTGGATGAAATCATTACAGGTCTCCCCGGAAACTTTTTTGAAAATTCTGTGAAAATGGAAGGGTGAAAAAGCCGATATTTTTGAAATCCTGGACAAACTCAGGTTTTGATCCAGATGGGTGTCGATATAATCCTGGATTTGGAATACTTTCTGCTTATAAATGATTTCTGATTCTATTTTTTTCATAAAGGATTACCTCCAGTACAGATTCTATCAACCTTTAAAAATAATGGCGATCCTGGTTTATCATGTTTTTTTAAAAAATATTTGTAATTCATCTGGAATTTTAGAATAGTCTTTAATCCTGAGCGATACATTTTTGACAGAGGCTGTTGATGGAAATGGATAGATTTTCCCGGGGATAGTCCTCTCCTCTTAATTCAGGCCTGCTATGCTTTGGCGATGAAAAACACTCCGGTACAAATACAAAGTACTCCGATTATTTTAAAGAGGGATATGGCCTCCCCCAGAAAAATTGAGGAGGCCAGGATTATCAGGATGAAGGAGATGCTGGAGGAGGGGTAGGCAATACTCAGGGGGAGAACCTTCAAAACGTTTAACCAGATTACAAAACCGGAAACATAGCAAAGCCCCCCCAATAAAAGGTGCGGGGAGGTGAAGAAACTCTTTATGTTTAGATTCGGATTTATATTAATCCCCTTTTTCATAAGGATCTGACCTGTCACCGTAAAGCTGACTGTACATAAGAGAAGGATGGCTCCCTTTAAAGTCATTGAGCACTCCTTGAATCAATAAGATCTCTTCTTGCATAACATTTCTCTGCAAACATGGCCATTTCCGCTTCGATGTTGGGAAGTTCGGAATCCCCAAAGACACCCACAAGGTAAGGGATTACTTTTTTAGAGATATCGATCTCCTTCATGCGTTGTTTGTCGATGAGGGATTGAATCTTGCTTGTGGCGACACACTCC
Organism: Spirochaetales bacterium; assembly: GCA_016342585.1. Lineage (GTDB taxonomy): Bacteria > Spirochaetota > Spirochaetia > UBA9216 > UBA9216 > JAEINK01. The sequence continues at coordinate 40,152 of JAEINK010000017.1, read as the reverse complement.
TGCATGCAGCTGAAAGGTTCAAGGTGGTAAACTCCGTGGAGATCCTCCGGGTTAGTGGTCATGAACATGTAGGATGTGCCTATGGAAATCCCTGCTTCTCCCTTAATCCTTATATCGAATATATTATTTTCACGAAGATAGTCATAGATCTCTATGGGGCGCATCTGTTTTCTATCATCCAGATACTCTGCAAAAGGCTTAAGGAATTTCGTCTCCACAACATGCATGTAGAGCCCCTTAATTTTTGAGACAAACCAGTTGGAATACCTTTTCTCTTTCCAGAAGGCGGCACATTGCATTTTATTGTTATACTCCATCATGTCTGCAATAAGCCGGGGGGCCACTTCCAGTTTCTGCTCTTCAAGTTTCCTGATGGATTCTTCGTTTGAACCCGTATGGCTCCGAACATAGATTTCTCCGAACATCCCTACCTTGGGAAACCGGTCATCAATAACAGGGATTTTTTTTACCTCCCCGGCTGCCTTCTCCATAAGACGAACCATCTCTTTAAAATTACTACCCCTTTCGATTACATCGATGAGCTCTTTATGAATTCCATCGATAACCCGATCCGTTTCACCCTTGTTTATTTCGTATGGGCGTGTCCGTAATCTGGCGTTATAGATGACATCACTGAACATCTGGGATTTAGCAAGTCCGCTCCTTATAATGCTTCTGTTTTTCTTGGGGACGGGGATGTTCTCCCAGTCCAGATAGGCCGCCGGGTTTATTATGGGAACCCTGTCGAATCCGCATTGGTCCAGAAAATATCTCGTTATAATATGATACTGACCAAGCCGGCAGGGGCCTCCCGCCATGGGGATGAGAAGGGCAAGATCTTTGTTGGGATCGTAACCCTCCTTCTGTTTCTGGTAGACCCAGGCCATGGCATCACCAAAGAGGATGTGCATGGGCAGACAGTTATTGGTGATCAGATATTTTCTTGAATAGTACTCCGACTCCTCGGTTTTGGAGGGCATTACCTCGCTGGGCATTCCGGCTGAGCGGAACACGGCTGCGGCTGTTTCGGAACTTTCGAGTCCCATATTGGGAATCCCCATGAGCCTGTCGCGGATGTCCAATCCCTTCGGATGGGTGGTTTTAAGATCCTCCAGGGTGACAGGAATCGGCTTGTGGTTTTTCACGACTTCATAGTTGGCCATGGTCCGGGTCCCGAACTGGGCATTACTGTTATGACCATCGGTTTGAAGATTCAGGTAGGGTTTCTGAGCTTTGTTAAAAATCTCCGTTTCATGGTAGCTGAGCATGGCATCAGGACCACAGTTAAAGTTTGTCTCGCGGATTCCATAGAGCTGAGGATCCAGGGCTACCATCAGGTTATACCTTGTCATTTCTCTTCCCTGAAACCAGTACATATGGTGAACAATCTCGTCAAAATCAATGTCCGGCTGTTCTATGAAAAAAGCGGGGATGAAGTGGAGACCATTGGCGACGAAAAGTTCATGAACCTTTGAGTTCGCCTTGTCATCGAAGAGGGTGTAACCTCTTCCTATACCGATAAAGATCTTCTCTCCCTTCTTCTTAAGCCTGTTCAGGATTTCGGCACCCTGTGAATAGATCCTTCTGTTAAAATCTTTCTGATTTTTAAGAGCTCTGTGGATAGCCTTGTCCACTTTTTTCCGGTTGATTTTCTCAAGGTATTCGGAGCCTTTAAAGGCCCTCTTGAAATCATCCCAGATATCATCCTCGATGCGATAGACATCATCCTCAAACATCAGGAGAGGCTGGAGGACATCCTCGGTTTCAAGTTTAACCGCCTCTTTCGCGGCAAACCCCGCTCCTGAAACAAAGGGACATGTTTTGGATTGATTCTGAGGTGCTGTCTCTTCTCCCTGCCCCAGGAAGTTCACCAGAAACATTTTATCAGTTCCGGGACGGAGATAATTTTTAAGATAGGCCACATGACCATGGTGAAGCTTGGAGGGAAAACAGGCCTCTGAATGGGAGTGGGACAGTCCCAGGTTGGCAATTTCATCATTGGATTCAGGGGAGACAACAACCTTGAATCCCAGTGCGCTATAGAGGGAGGTAAAAAATACGGCTCGCTGGTTCAGGAAGTGGAGAGTCCGGGGGATGAGGATTCTGGGAGCGTCACTATCCTGAACCTCTTCAGGAGTAATTGAATACTTCTTTAACTCCTTATTCAGCAGGCCTTTGTATAATCCTACATAGTCAGGGGATCTGGTAGCTGAAGATTCGGTGTTCCCCTTGGGACAGAGTCCGCCGGAAAATATTTCATCATCACCCATCCTGTAAACCTGGAGTTTGCAATCTCTTGTTCCGCAGGAATCTTCTATCAGCGTCGAACAGTTCTGGACTCTCTTTTCGAATTTAATATCTGCTATACCCAGACCTCTGAACCGGCAGACCGGGGATTCGCCCGCTTTCTCCATTTTTTGGAGTTCGTTGAAGGCTACGATTGCCGCTCCCATGGCACCAAAAAGCTGCCGGTGGGGGAAGGCATGGATTTCCATCCCTGTGTGAAGGGCAAGCGCTGCCAGGCAGTCCAGGCCTTTAAATGGTCCTCCCTGGGCGGAGGCGAATTTCCCAAAGGTTTCACTTCCTACGAATTTGTTGGCATACCCTCCCATGAAACCATGGGCGATGGCCGCTGCGATCTCTTCTCTGGGAAAGTTCAGGGCCAGGAGCTTGAGGACACCGGCTTCGGTGAAAATGGCACACATCTCATCGGTTACGGGTGTTCGTTTGGCCGCCAGGGCGTAGTCTCTGAATGTCTTGAAATCAAAACCGAGCATATCGAGCATGTTTTTCATGGATTGCCCCGTCCCGGCCATACAGGAAAGATTCATTTTTGATTTTTTTACAGTGCCATCCGGATTAAAAACGGTGAATTTTGCATCCTGCCCACCACACTCGAAGATGGTATCAACATCTGAATTAAAATGTTTTACGCCATTGGCGTGACAGGTAATTTCATCCTTTACAAAATCGGCCCCCTTTCCGGTATCAGGAATGTTGAAGTCTGTAAAAAGCCGGTGATAGAATTGACCGGAGGAGCCAGTATAGGCGATCCCATCGATGGAGAGCTTTTCCCCCAGGTGCTCTCGTATTTCACCAAAAACCTTTTGAGCGGTTTCCAGAGGTTTCCCATCCGTATCCAGACAGATCTCCGCAATAATTTCGAGTGTATCTGCATGGGCTATAAGGGCTTTAGTCGTTGTCGATCCGCCGTCTATTCCGAGGATTACGTGTTCAACCTTTTCCGGTTTTCGGAAGACAACCAGACCTCCTGCCGATTTGAATACAGCCGTCTCTTCCTCATAATCCTTTACCATGTGGAGAACTGAAGAGAGGGGCGGAGCGAATTTGATCTCCTTTTTCTGGGCGTCAATAACCGCATTAAGATTATCCGTGCTGAACACCGATCTCCGGTTTTCCCGCATGGCTTTCAGGGCGGCACCGGCGGCTCCAATTTTTTCATGTTGAGCCGGCCTCTGCAATTTCAGACCGAGTTCCCTGCTGAAGAGATCTACCAGGTAGTCATTCAGGAAAGCCCCGCCGGATACGATGGCACTCCTCTGTGGATCTATGGTTCTTGTTCCCAGAACATCACTTTTAAAATTTCTGGCGATGCGGGTGTACATTCCTTTCAGGATATTCTGAATCTGTTCTCCCGAGTTCTGCATATGGATCATATCCGACTGGATGATAACACCGCACCTGCCACCGACATCCAGCTCCTTGTCTGATGCCTGGATAGTCTCTTTCGCCTTTTGATGGATATTTTCAACCTGTGTTTGAAGCTTTCTGCGGTTATTGATCCTAATCCCGAAAGACTCCTCCTCATTGACTCCTCTTCCGGGGTCATCCAGTATAACGGGAAACTCTTCGGCGAAAAAACGGCGGACCTGTTTGTTTATGAGGATGCCGCTGCCACCGCCGCATTTTGTCCCGGTCCCATGATCCGAAATGTATGATTTTCCTGTGATTACCTTATCGGTTTCCCTTTCAAAAAAGTAGGGGTCCTTGGAACCCAGATGGATAATATATTCCGATTCAGGTGCAATTACCTCTGCCCCCTGGGATATCGAAATAGTGTCATAATAAAACGGATTGTCTGTAACCTCGGCGATTAATTTTCCCGCGGAACCTGTAAAAGAGTAAGCGGCGATTTTTTTATGATCCAGGTTGTTGTGAAGGCTGGTATAAGCTTCCTTCAGTGCATCTAAAGGATTGCCGAAGTGCATTAGTGACTCAGGTGTATACACGAGTTGTCCGTTTCTATCAACGACAACTGTATGAACCGTATCTGAACCGATGTCAAAACCGGCATAGTATAAATCATTGGTTGAAGAATCTAACATTTTTTTCCCCCTGGTTTGTAAAAATTAATTATAATGTATTAATGGTGAATTCATGAAGAACTATTTCCTGTTTGTTTTTTTTCTGCTTCTCCCCGTATTTTCTTCCTTTTCCGAAGAGAGGTATTTCGAGATTACCTCCGCCCTTGGGTTGGCCTATAATTTCGAATTTGAAAAAGCCGAGGAAATTCTGTTGCGTTATAGAACCGGCCACCCCGACTCGGTTGAAGCAGAACTTGGAATAATTGTATATGACTTCCTTCTGATCAACCAAAATCCCAGCAGAGAAAATTTTAACAGGATCTACGACCAGTTGGAAACCCTTGAGGAGCGGGTGACCGATTATCTGAAAGTTTATGATGATTACATCTTCCGTTTTTATGATTGCTTTATCAATTACTACTATATGAAGAGTTATGCTTTAGATGGTAAATGGATTCGGATGGCGGTTCACGCAGCCAGAGCGAGGGAGCTTGCCGTCACTCTCAAGACGAAAATCAATGAACTACCGGATCTCTACTTCATTTTGGGGGATCAGGATTACTCAACATCGCTCGTGCCCGATTACCTCTCTCACTTCCTGCGGGCCTTGAAATTTTCACCGGATCGTTATCAGGGGTTATCCTATATAAAAGAGGCAGTTGAGCTTGGTGAGTTTACCCGGAATGAAGCCGCCCTTTTCTGCATCTCCACCAGTATTTATGTAGAGAAGGAGTATGATGAGGCCCTTGAACGGTCATATGAATTTCTGGAAGAATTTCCGGATAATTTATCTGTAGGATTTTACCTTGTGGATCTTCTTCTGAGGTTAGGGGAGATAGAAGCGGCTGAGGAGAGGTTTCTTCTTATGGAGGCACGGGTGGCATCCGGGGCCCTGGGACGGAAGTGGATCCCCCGGGCCATTCAGATGCGGGGAAATCTGAATAATGCCATGGGTGATTATGGGCGTGCTATAGAGTTCTATCTGGAGGCTTTGGGACACCGGGAGCTTAGTCAGTATTCGGTCACCGAAATTACCCTGGAAATGGGGAAATTATATGATATTATGGGTGATAGAAGCGCTGCCCAAAGTGCCTATAGGGATTGTATGAAGAGCGGTGGGCTTGAGCTTATGAAGGATGAAGCCAAGCTGCTTCGTCGTGAAGCCTATGAGGGTGGAAGGGGAAGCTATTAAGAACTTTAAGGGGGGAGTATTACAACATTCCCCTTTTTATTTCCATCTTCCACATATTGATGAGCCTCTACAATTTGTTCAAGAGAGTATCGTCTATCGATTACTGCTTTTATTTTTCCCGTCTCACACATCTCTTTGAGCAGGATTAAATCCTCAATCTTTCTCTCTGTTGACTCAAGAATTACCCTCTTTCGACTTGTGAGCGATATCCAAAATCCAAGAATCATCTTCAGTGGTCTTGGGTTTGCGATAAGGTAGTACCCATTTGTATTTAGAATTTTGACAGTTTTTAAGAATGAACCTTTTCCTGGAACATCGAAGATTACATCATAGTTCTTTCCCTGTCTCGTATAATCTTCAATCGTGAAATCGATCACATAATCGGCTCCGATTGAGCGCATTATTTCAAGCTTATCCGATCTATCCACAGCTGTGACTTCTGCTCCCAATGATTTAGCAATTTGAATACCAATTGTGCCTATACTTCCTCCTGCTCCATTAATCAGAACCTTTTGCCCTTTTTTAATATTGGCAGTTCTTAAAAAATGAAGCGCTTCAAGTCCGCCCAGGGGAATCGTTGCCGCCTCTTCATGGCGCATATTGGCTGGTTTTATTGTAATGACACTATCAACGGATTTCTCTGGAAGGGATATATATTCCGCATTTGCACCCATGGTAAATCCAGTAGCACCAAACACCTGATCTCCGGGGCTGAATATCTTTATATCTTTTCCTGTTGCTTCTACCTCTCCTGATATTTCCTGGCCGAGGATTTTAATTCTTTCTGGTTTGGTTATCCCGGCAAACAATCTTATGGGGATAGCTAAATACCATGGGAAGGTAAGGCTTCGCAATTCACAATCACCTGCCGTAACCGTAGAGGCAAAAACTTTTATTAAAACTTCAGTATCGCGGGGTACTGGTTTTTCAACCTCTCTATATTCTAAAACTTCGGGAGAACCGTATTTTGTCCATAAAGCAGCCTTCAATTTATTCTCTCCAATGCTCCGGTTTATTTAATTTGTCGGCGCAGATGATTTTACCCGATATCTTAAATATTTCATTGGTGCCAAGAGGTTGCACCATCCATGCGTTTGAAAATTCTTCCGGAATGGGGTAGGGGGCATCAAAGCCCTGACTTTTTGCATCGGGTATAAAACCATATTTAGGATAGTATTCCATGTGACCCAGTACAAATACCATTTTAGATCCCATCTCTGTAAGTATTTTCAATCCTTCCTTAATCAGCATGCCTCCGATTCCCTGTTTCTGATAGTCTGGTTTTACAGCAAGAGGCGCCAGAATATGCAAAAGGGGCTGGTCTGTCATTTGATTGAGATATACCCTGGTAAAAAGAATATGACCGACTGGTTTATCCTTATAAAATGCAAGTAGAGAAAGTATTGGTTCGGCAGTTTTGTCATTAAGCAGGTCTGCCGTTAATTCAGCCTCTTTATCGTATCCAAAGGCCTCTCTTTCAACTTCCATAACATCATTAAAATCGTTGATTCCTGTTTTTATGATTTGGATATCCTTTTGATTCATAGATCCTCCTTTTTTATCAGCATTTTTTTCTATTCGGGTTTACTTCCGCGGAGCTTTGTTCCGGGGAGAGTCGTTTTAAAATAAGAAACACGCCTTCTATTTCAGTATAAACTAAACCCTAAAAGCCACCTGGTTCATCCTGTATACTGCTTTCCCTCTGTTTTATTTCTCGCTGATAATCCTTCGGCGTTCGACCATATTTCTTTTTAAACAGCCGGAAAAAAGTTCCTGCACTGGCAAACCCCGATAATTCAGCAATTTCTGATACATTCTTATCTGTACACCTGAGAAGTTCTTCACTGAATTCCAGGCGTATGATATTAATATACCCGGCAATACTATAGGAATTATGCTGTTTAAATAGTCTGTTCAGATAGGATGCCGTCAGGTCGAATTTATCAGCGATAGTCTCTGCTGAAAGGTTTAAATTGTTCATTTCATTTTTAATTATATTTTTTATTTTTAAGACAGTCTGATCATGCTTCTCCTCTTTCGTTTCGATACAGGAATTTATAATTTGATTAATGATTTTTCTCAAGATCTCTTTTACCCCGTCGATGTTTTCAGGATTCTGTACTTGCAGCATCATGGGGATCACATCTGTCATGGAGGGGATATGGTATGTCTGTTCAAGGTTTTCCACTATGGATATCAGTGAAGCGGTTAGTCTTAGAAATAATCTCCTCATGTTTCGCGGGCCGTAGGCAGATCCAAAATCAATCATATCATCAAGGGTTTTTAAGGATGGTTTAATTTTCAGGGAATTTATGCAATCTTTTAATATCCTTTCTTTTTCCTTCGGGTACCGGAAGGTTTGGTTCAGTGATAGCTGGGATGATCCCGGAAAAATAAAAGCTCCTTCTCCCTGTAAAAATCTATATTCTGATAATTCCAGGAGATCTGAAAAATCATTATCAAGATCTATGGCATCGTTATTAATACTCCCGATCGTCATGGAAACAGACCATTCCTGGTTTTGGATGAGATTTTTGTGATGGACTCGCATGTGCTCGAGGAAACCATCGATCTCCTCTCTCTCCTGTGTATTTGAGAGAATTATGATCATGTCATCTCTATAGATGAATGATTCACAACTCAGAGCCTCTTCTGCTAAATAGTTCTCTGCTGTTCTGGTCAGATCTTCGATTATACTGTTCTGTTCTTTCAGGTTCAGTTTGTGAGAAAATATGGAATAATTATCAATTTGCAGAATGATCGGTAATATCGGATCATCGAGTGATAATTGTATTCCCAGCTCCATCTTTTTTCTGTTGAATTGCTCCATATTCTCGAGGCAGCTATTTTCGCAGAGACTCCTTAGAAGTTGACCTTTCTGACGTTTAAGATAAAGTGAGCGATTTTCCTGTGCTATTTTAAGCTGATTATTAATCAGGAGTGCAAGGCAAAGTACAAGTATTGCCATACAGAATAACCCAAATATCATGAATCGGATCCGTTTTAAATAAACATTTCCCGTATCCTTCAGGTCCACTACTATAGCATTAAAGATTAAATCGAATTCCCGGGTTGCCTTATCCAGTGATTCCAGAGCGTATAAGGTGTCATCTATCAGGAAGATCTCCGTATCCGTTAATTGCCCTTCCATACGCAGTTTATACATGGTATGAATGAATCCGTTCACCATTACCTTATCACCAAGTCCGCTTTGAATGATTTTATTAAAATAATTGTTGGCATTATTTAACTGCACTTTCGTATAGCGCCATATTCTTGTGGCACCGTTTATCTGCTCTATAAGATGGGGCCAGTGGTTAATCTGATTATCTTCACTTAATTGTTCAAGAGAGGTAGAGAAGCTGTCATACTCCTCTTTCCACGTTTGTATCAGTGGATGTATGGTTTTATCTGTTACTGTGTAGCGGCTGAGTAGAATCTGATTCGTTCTGTTTTCCAGCTTATTCCAGTCGGACAATAATGTCATGGATTTCAATGCCAGTTCCTGCACATTATTTGACTGTATATTGTAAAAAACCATTACACCTATAAGGAGGCAGAGAATCATGAATGTGACAAGAAATGCTCCAAAAAAACTGTGGATTTTTACCATTAAACCAGTCTATCATGTAGAAGTGAATTGCACCATAAAGTTCTTCAGGTCAATTTTAATATCTCTTATTTTCATGTTGACTGGAATGGGTCTGCTGGGGGCCGAATCATCCCTTACGGTCTGGGATTTTAAATATACAGATCACAGAACCGAGATTGCCATAAATCGAATTGATAATCTGTTCAGAAAATCCAATCCGGATATTACCCTGATACATAAAGGATTTTTTGATCAGGAATATATACCTGCTCTTCGAGCCGCTTTGCTCGCCGGGACCGGGCCGGATATTCTCTGGCTTCATATGGGACCCGAATTGGCTGAGAACCAGCCGTATCTGGAATCTCTTGATGATTTCCTTGATAATAGTGGCTTATTGTTCAGAAGTGCTTCCCTTGACTATTGCCGTGACGATACCGGGGCTCTCAAAGCCCTTCCTCTGACTTTTCAGGGGATCGGATGGTACTACAATAAAGAACTCTTTCGGTCGGTAGGGCTGGATCCGGAAAATCCACCCGATGATTGGTATGATTTTCTAATCGCCTGTAAGACCCTTAAAAATCAAGGGATTACCCCTATTGCGATGGGGAATAATCGACCTATGACAACTGAATTTCTCCGAAGGAGCCTGATCACGGCTTTTTTCACAGAAGAGGAGATTGAGTCATTTTACGATCAGGGACAGGGACCGGGGACAGAAAGGTTTCGAATGATTCTGGCATTCGGCCGGGAATTGCGGGATAAGGGGTATTTTGATGAATCTGGTGTGTATAGACCCTATTTCAATTATGCATCAGATTCCTTCAGCCAGGGTAAGAGTGCAATGATCCTGGGGTTACTTTCCGATATAGCACACTGGAAAAATTTTACAGATTCCCTTGGACGGGAAAATGTTGGCTATTTCCCCAATCTGATTCATCCCGGGATGAAACGTCCGGGTGCACAGCTTCTTCAGGATGCAGGAGTTCTTGTTGCTATTAATAAAGCTTCTGAAAACAAGGAGGCTGCCTCTTTGTATTTGAATCATCTTTTTTCTGGAGAGAGTCAGGAGATTCTTACTGAAGACCTGGGCATGCTTATTCCTTTAGAAGAAAGTGTTCTTCCCGTGGATGATTATCCTTTGCTTGAACAGATCTATCATGCTTTACAGAATACCGGTACAGATCCTGAGATGTCTGTTCCCTCAAATTATATTAAAGACCTCCAGTACCGATTGGATGATCTCCTGATAAACTCCCGGGAAATTACTATCAATGAATACCTGAAAAAATTCCGGGATGAACTGAAATTGTACTGATATCTCCCGCTTTTGATACTTATTGCATCATTTAACACTATGGTATTCCAACATCTATAACTCTTTCCCGATTTTGAACCTATACCCATCTCATATCCTGCCTGACAATGAATTAATTTTATATGGAGGAAATGAAAATGCATAAAAACAAAACAATCGGCCTTATAACTCTGATACTCATTATCAGCTGTGGGGCTCTCTTTGCTGGAGGAGATCAGGAAGAGAAGAATGAAAAAGTAACACTGACTGTCTGGGATTTTAAGTACAGTGAAGAAGTTGTAGGATCGGCGTTGAAGGATATGGATGCTCTCTATATGTCTGCGAATCCGAATGTGGAAATCGTTCATGTGGCCCAGCCTCACGATAACTACTATGAAATACTGGCGGCTGCCATGGCTTCCGGGATCGGACCAGATGTAATCATGGCACACACGGACCAGCGAATATGGAATATGGAAGAGTTTCTCCTGCCACTTGATACCTATATTGCTGACTGGAGAGAGGATATGTCCGATTCTGCATGGGCAGCAGGATCTTCCACCAATGAAAGTGACCGTAATATTAAAATTGTACCTTTAACCGCCCAGGGTATCGGAATCTATTATAATAAAGCCAATCTGAAAACAGCTGGCGTCAGTTCATTTGATAACCTCGGTGATTGGGATTCATTCCTGGCTGCCTGTGAAAAAATGAAGTCTGCCGGGATCTCTCCAATTGTTATGGGGAATGGCGGCCAGCCCTTTGGGGTTGATTTTGCCTACCGTGTTCTCCTTGCAAATTTCTATGGGGATAAATTGAACGGGTTCAGTGATGGAAGTGCAAACTTCACAGACGATGCTTTTATTGAAGCCTCCCGAATGCTGAAGACCCTTTTTACCAAGGGATATGTTAATACTGAAAATGCTACCATGCCCTATTTCATGGATGCTATTGAACTCTTCAAATCCGGTGAGGGCGGGTTCTTTTTCGGTCTTACCTCCGATATAGCCCATTGGAAGGATTTCGGCGATGCCTTCGGTTATGATAATCTCGGTTATCTACCCAGTCTCAATACCTCCGCGGCACCATATTCAGATCGTCAGAGCAGTCAGGGAGCCGGAATCGGTTTTGCGGTATTAAATAACTCTGAAAACAAGGAAACTGCTGTGGACTACCTCAAAGAGTATGTCCATGGTGAATCAGCCAGTCTGTTTCTTAATAGAACCGGAGCTATTGTGCCCAATAAGAATCTTCCTATTGATAATGAATCCTTAGCCGAAGTCGTTGGATTTATGAGTACCAACGCGGTTCCCGATTTCTACAATCAACTGGATGCCGGTTTCGCTGCTGAACTTTATAATTACTTTCAGCTCTTCTTTGTTGCCGATGAAATCTCTTTAACTGAATATGTAGAGAAACTTCAGAAAGCATACGAACAGAATCTTTAAACTAAGATAAAACCATGACGGCAGGAGCCCCGGGCTCCTGCCGTTTTCAAGGAATGTCCGAACATGTACACACGAAAAATGATGAAACAGCAGGAACAATCAGATGCCTATATACTACTGTTTCCTTTACTTTTGCTCATGCTTGTTTTTATTGTATATCCGGTATTGGCGAATTTTTTTTACAGTTTTACAAGCTGGAAGGGGTTTGGAACTGCCGTATGGGCGGGCTTCAAAAACTATGAACATCTTTTTAATGATGATAAATTCTGGTCTTCATTAAAGAATCTGGGAGTTCTTGTATTATATATTCCAGTTGGAACATTCGTTCCTCTGCTGATTGCTGCTATTTTAAGGGAAGGCCTTAAGGGTTGGACCTTCTTCCGTTCTGTCATTTATCTTCCCACCATTTTAGGGTACGTCATACTCGGAACCTTATTCAGTATTATTCTCAGTCAATCCGGGCCTCTTATTGAAATGCTGGAGCTTTTAGGGGTAGAAGATGCCAGGAGCATTAACATTCTCGGCCATTCCAATACAGCTATCCATATTGTCGCTTTACTCTTTGTTGTATTTTCAAAAATGGGTTTTGGATGCATTTACTTTCTGGCCGCCATGAGCAGTATCGACTCCGGATTATACGATGCGGCTGGAATTGATGGCGCCAGCTGGTGGCAGAAGTTTTTTAAAATCACAGTGCCCAGCATCAGCTTTTCCATCCAGTTTTTTCTTGTCCTTTCATTTATAGAGGTTTTTGCAAGGATGTATAGCTTTATTTATACCCTGACCTATGGAGGACCGGGATTTGCAACTTATACCCTGGAATTCGGGATATATAAGATAGGTTTTCAAGCTTTTAAAATGGGGTATGCTTCAAGCTGGGCGGTAATCCTATTTGTTTTCTGCTCTATTATTGCAGCCCTTCAGATTTATGTTCTTAAAAAAGGGGAGCAGTTAAAATGATGATTCGTGCAAAAAGATATAATCCCGCCAGAATGGCCGTTTATTTTTTACTGATTTTTGTCACACTTTTCAGTCTTTATCCATTATATTTCACATTTATTTCGAGCTTCAAAATTCCTTCGGAATATACAGTCAGCAAAACGGCACTACCTGTTCACTGGACAACGGCAAACTATGCATATGTTTTTCGAAATCTGAATATGGCACAGTATATGTTTAATTCTGTTTTGACCGTCTCCCTGGGAATGGTACTCTATATTTTTGTCTGCAATGCAGCCGGATTTGCCCTGGGAATGCTCAGGTTTCGTTTTAAAATAGCCATCTTCTCGTTTATCTTATTCTTTCAGATATTCCCTCAGATGGTTATTGCGGCACAAGTCTACAGGATCTGTTCGAAAATAGGGCTTATGAACTCATATTTAGGGTTGATACTTGTCTGGGTGGCTTACTTTGCTCCTTTTGGAACGTATATCATGTCCACTTATTATTCCACTGTTCCGCGATCCATGATTGAATCTGCGAGGATAGATGGAGCAAATGTTTTCCAGCAGCTTTTTAGAATTATTATGCCTATCGCTACCCCTATGATAGGGACAATAGGAATCGTCGGCTCGCTGGCCATGTGGACGGAACTTCCTTTTTCCCTTCTCTTGATCCAAAAACCTGTCATGCGTCCCCTTTCCCTGGGACTGGCCGTAATGAAGGGAGAGCATGGAATTCCCATTCCAACATTGACGGCGGCGATTCTATTCTCCGCCATCATTCCACTGGTTCTCTATTTCTTTTTTCAAAATAAAATTCACATGGAGTCGACTGCCGGCTCGGTTAAAGGGTAATACTATGAACTTGAATTGGAAACAGAACTGGCCGGAAACCCGGCAGCATTTTCTTGACTGGTGGAAGGGGGAAGGCTTTATTATCAGCCATTGGGGATCGGGGTTTAACACCGGAAAAAGCCTGTACGGAATTGCAGATCCAGGATTACCTGTTTCTCATGAACAGCGGCATAGTGATGAAGACTGGGTTGTCCGTTCTGAAGAATACAGACTCTCCTGCAATTATCAGGGGGGAGATTTTTTACCCCTTGTTTTTCCTGATTACGGAACCGTCACTTTATCGACGTTCATGGGTGTAGGAATGCGCTATGAAGAAGAATATATACTATATCACCCCACGGATTTGTCGCCGGAAAATGACAGAAAACTGACATTTGATCTTGAGAATGATAGGTTCAAGGCTATGATGAATATCTGCCGGAAACTGAAAAACAGCTCCCTGGACCGGTATGCCGTTGGATTTCCGGCTCTGCCCCCGGGCCTGGATGTTCTGGCCGAAGTCCGGGGAACTCAGAATCTGCTTCTGGATCTCATTATGAATCCGGAGTGGGTTAAGGAGAAACTTCAGGAAATAAACACGGCTTACTTTGAGTACTATGAACAATTTTATCAGCTTCTTAAGGGAAAAGATGAAAGCAGTCTTTATGGGTGGTTTATGCTCTGGGGGCCGGGGCGGGTCTCCCTTGCACAATGCGATTTCTGTGCTATGATCAGCCCTGATATGTTCAGGGAATTTGAAATTCCAGTCCTGCGGGAACATTGTAACCATATGGATCACACACTTTTTCATCTTGATGGTCCTACAGCACTGGATAAACTGGATGCACTTCTTGAAGTCGAAAACCTCGATGCCATTGAATACACTCCTGGTCCTCAGGTTCCCCAGGGGGGGGATCAGGGGTATTATGATATGTACAGGAAAATTAAAGCTGCAGGAAAATCCGTTCAGGCCGTAGAGATGAGAGCGGATGAAGTCATACCTTTGATGGATGCTGTGGGACCCGAGGGGATGTATCTGATGATCAACTTTCAAAATATGAATGAGGTTGAATCTGTATTGAAAAGTGTTGAGCAATACAGATAGACACTCTCTATAATTTATAAATCATCTTATTACCATTGTACTTCAGGGTGGATTGTTCCTCCTTCAGGAGTACGATGGTGAATGAGATTTCTTCCTTCATATCTTTGTACGAACCTTGTCTCTCACCGATAGTCAAATATTTATCACCATCATTCCATTCGATATCAATAGTCGAATAATCTCCCTGTTCATAGTTGTAATTATTATTCTCATCACAATAAAATTTGAACGAACCGTTCGCTCCGGGATATATTACAAGCTTTATTTCACTTTCAGAACTGCTCCCCGTGTGCAGGACTTTCTCGGCCATGGGGATGATGGCGCCGCATTTCACATAAACCGGGATGATATCCAGTGATGCCCGGGCTGAAATGTATTTTCCACCGATTAGTTTTTCGTTAGTCCAGAAATCGAACCAATCACTGCCCAAGGGCAGGTATACTTTTCGTGTTTTTGAAACCCCTTTGAGTGGTTGTGATTCGGATGAGTAATACATCGGTTCAGTCACAGGGCAGATCATTAAGGCATTCCCAAACATATATTGATCCTTGATATCATATACCCTGGGATCATCAATGAAATCAAAGGCGAGATGACGCATTATTGTATAGTCTTTTAATGTAACCATTCCTGCCATGGAATAAATGTAGGGAAGGAGTCTGTATCGCAGGTTAATGAAATTTACGATCGTATCATAAAAGGTTTCTCCCTTTTTACCGAAGTTCCAGATCTCTCTTCTTGTGTCTGTTCCATGGGATCGAAAAATCGGAAGGAATGTTCCCAGCTGCAGCCATCTTGTATACAGTTCTCTATACCCGAGATCCTCACACCCCTCTTCATAATCCCCATCCCAGAACCACATATCTCCCTTTTTAACAAAAAATCCGCCTATATCCAGGGTCCAATAGGGCATCCCGGACATACACATATTCAATCCCTCAGGGATTTGATTTCCAAGGGTTTTCCAGTTGGCACTTATATCACCGGACCAGAGAATTGTTCCATATTTCTGCTGACCCGTGTAACCGCTTCTCGTCAGATTAATCACACGTTTTTCATCAGTTTCACCTCTTTGGCCTTCATAGATTGCCCTGGCATGTCGAAGTGAGTAGGCATTGGTGAACTCCTCATTGATATAGTTTTTAGCTGTGTTATGAAAGTTTAGATAATTCTGATCCGGTTCCGGCTTAATCGGGGAATTCCATTCCGGAGAGAAGGGTTCACTTGCGTCGCACCACCAGGCATCAACTCCTTTAATAAACAATCCTTCACTTACCTGTTTCCAGAAGAGAGAACAGGCTTGATCATCAAAGGCATCGTATATCTCTGAGTGTTGAAATAAACAGTTGTTAGCAACCATTTCCTTGTAGTTTTCAGTTTGATTGAACATATTGGGCCAGATGGAGATCATAAAGTTAACACCATTTTCATGCAGAGTTTCTATCATCCTTTTCGGTGTAGGAAAACGTAAAGAGTCAAATGATTTCTGCCCCCACATGCCCTCTTCCCAGTATTGCCAGTCGAGAACTATGCAATCCAGAGGAACACCTCTCCTCCGGTACTCCTCTACCGTATCCATGATTTCCTGCTGGGATTCATATCGTTCTATTGACTGGAAATAACCAAAGGCCCATTTCGGCAGCATACTTGCTTTTCCTGTGATGAATCGATAACCACCTATGATCGCGTCAAATGAATCTCCCTGTATAAAATAAAAGTCCAACTCCTCGGCCGATTCATTATAGATGTATGAACCATATTCGTTGTCATTAAAAATGATCGGGGAGTATGTATCGAGGAGAATTCCGTATCCTCTTGTGGATACAATAAATGGCATTGCTATTTTCATATTGGCCTGATGAACATACCTTCGTGAGCCCCGTAAATTCAGGACTCCCTCCTCCTGCTGACCCATTCCAAAAAGAGCTTCACCATCTTCCCATTCGAATTCAATTCGAGTATGGTTTAATTTTTTGTAAAACTCTTTTTTTGAATCAATGATTATTTCTTTGATTCCGTCAGGAGTCTCAATTTTTTCAACCAGACTATTCTCATCGAGTACTGATCTATAGGCATTATAAGAGATAAGTGTTTTTCCGCCTTTTACCGGTTCCTTTGTCAGCAGATTACCATTGCTGTCATAATAAGCGAAAGAACAGGTTGTTTTATTTATGACAAGACGGATGGATTTAGTATTTAGAATTATTTCTGACTCTTCTTCTTTATAGGACCATATACATTTTTCGTTGTGGTCTATAGTTCCCGGAGACTGAGTCTCCTTAAATGAATCCGCCAGTGTATAAGTGATTCGTATAATAGCATCCGAATATGGTTCAAGCTTCAGATTTCCGGATTCCGTATTGAGTATCAGAGCTCTGTCTGTTCTATGTATTGTATTGATTGATTTTTTTGGTCCTTTTCGTGCGGTTAACATAAATAAACTCCCTTTGCATAAAAATCTGAACAATATTAATATTATAAGCTGCTATTTTCGGGATAAATAGGTATTATATTCGCTATAATGTATCTAATCTGAATATTTTATTGGAGCATGAGGATTTGGTTTTATGGATTTAATCAGTATTGAAAATCACGAGAACACTAAGCTTGGCAGTGAAGATTTTCAATTTAATATTTTCAGAATTAAGGATCTCGATACTCCTCCCCATTGGCATAATCACAGTGAGATAATTTATTTACAGGAAGGACGCGCCTTAATTTATATAAATGGTTCTGTAAATACCTGCAGTGAAGGGGACCTTCTTTTTATTCCTTCCGGCCATCTGCACAGTATTGTAACAGAGGACTCTGCTCAGTATCATGCTCTGGTTATTGGAGAGAGATTTTTAGACGATATAAGATCAGATAAACACTCCAATGAGATATTGTCTCCTTTTTTTTCTGAATCGATTAAGAAGTCTTTTCATATAAACAGATCAGACTCTTCATATTCAGGTATTATCAAACCAATTAAATCGATTTTAAACGAAGAAAATGAAGGAAAACCCGGTTTCGAACTAATTATTAAAATTGAATTATGTCGTTTCTTCACGGAGCTAATTCGAAATTTCCCAGACAGGTTGGCCGTTGGATTAGAAGATGAAAACAGACCGGTAGAAAAAATGAAGAATGTTATTGAATATATTTTTGTCCATTTCCATGAAAAAATAACTATAAGTCTAATGTCGAATTATTCCCATATGAGTGATCAGCATTTCTGCCGGGTTTTTAAGGCGTATACAGGTAGTACCTTTATAAATTTCCTGACGGATTATAGATTGGAACAGGCAAACCAATTGTTAAAATCAACCGATTTACCCATTACCAACATCCCTGAGATAACCGGCTTTTGCAATGGAAATTATTTTGCAAGAGTCTATAAAAACAAATTTGGTCATCCTCCCTCGTTTTTAAGGAAAAAGAATAAGAATTCAATAGAATGAAAGGATCTCAAATTAGGCTGTAATATGTTCTTTTTTTCTCCGCTTTCTTGCAATAGCTGTAAACCACCAAACAGCATATGCCGCCATCAGAATAAAATTTATCACTCCCCATACATCTTTAAAAGCTTCATTATACCAGGATGTGGCATTCATAAAGGGGGTAAATACATCATGGAATGATCGGATGGAAACATGAAGCATTAGTGTGTAAATTCTTGCATGAAGCCAGAGGTTGCTTATCTTTTTCTTTTTTGAGAAGAAGTTGTAGAGTTCCGGAACCAGAAGGATGCAGAGGGAGGCGGAGACAAAAGCGGGACTTTCGGCGTAAACAAAACAGGCATTCCAGGTCGTATACAGGAGGCACCATCCGAGAGAAAGGTCGCTAACAAGGGTGCTGAAATTGTTTTTATCAAAACGCCAGGAGCTCTTTATATTCATGGGGATACAGGCGATCATTATTAATCCGCATAAACCATTGAAATAATTTCCCAACTGAATATCTTTAAGTGAGGCCTCGAAAATGTTCAGGGAGAGTATGAAGCAGAGAAAACCCAAAATTGCCGGCCCTTTAAAAAACTTCCAGAAGGGGGCATTAAGCTCTTTTTTTGATGCGATTCTGCCAAGACCTACTGCCACCATCGGGATTAAAACCGATAGATCCTTGGCCCATCTGAACCATCCCTCCACATTCTTGCTGAAAAACAATAGAACAATCAGTCCAATATTGACTGCTATTCCAAAAAACACCGACCGTCTGAATCCTTCGGTCATGAGGATGAGAAATACTGTGTAGGTAAGCATGGAAAGAATATAACTGTAAATTGGAATCATGATAAATATCTCCTAAACATATTTTTATCATGATCCTTGTCATAAAGCTCTAGACAGTTTTGAGGCACTGTCAAAAAACTATTTGATATAATCCTGAAGGGAGGTTTTGAGGGTTCCACGGAA
Organism: Spirochaetales bacterium; assembly: GCA_016342585.1. Lineage (GTDB taxonomy): Bacteria > Spirochaetota > Spirochaetia > UBA9216 > UBA9216 > JAEINK01. The sequence continues at coordinate 21,024 of JAEINK010000017.1, read as the reverse complement.
GATCTTTGTCAGCCTTTCAATCACTTTTTCGGAAGATTCATGCATCCGGTTATTGATCCAGTTAACGTAGGTTCCTACAAACGCATTTGTATAGAATTCAATGAAAAACTCACGGTCATCCTGTGCTACCTTTTTCTCTCCAAGAAGTTCCTGAATGATATTATCCATTACGGCACGTTGTGTCTGAAGAATATGGATATAAAAATAGCTGAAGTTACCATGGAGGGCATTCAGATAAAAGTCACTGTTTTCTTCAGTTAATTTGAAAACCATACCCATTGCCTTGTCCCAGCTTTCATACATAAGAAAATCATCGATCTGATCAAGAATTTCTCTGTCAAAGATCCAGTTCACCAGGTGATACTTATCCGTAAAGTGATAATAAAAAGTTTGACGTTTCAGATCACATCGTTTTGTGATATCACCAATCGAGATCTTGCTTAAGGGACTCGTTTTCATAATTTCTTTCAGAGTTTTTGCCAGAACTTGTTTTGTTTTACTAGCCATAACTTATTATAACCGAACGCATACGAATAGCAATATACATGAAATATAAAGGTAAATTACTTTTAATTTGACCTCTGTTCTGGAATATTACTATTATTGTATATATGCAAGGAGTATATAGTGAAGAAATTTTTACTTTTACATTATGGATTTGAAAATCCTACACCCGAAATTATGGAGGCCTGGGGAAAGTGGTTTGAGTCTCTGGGCGATAAAATGGCAGGTATGGGCGGATTTGCAGGCGGAAGGGAGATCTCCCATGACGGAACTAAAGATTTACCCTGGGGGATGGATTCCATAACTGGTTACAATCTTATTACAGCCGAGAACCTTGATGAGGCCGAAAAGATTGCCAAAACGAATCCATTTATAGCAAGTATAAGGGTTTATGAAATAAGTGCGGAGTAATTTATAACCGCTTTCCCTATGGTGTGATGAAGTTATGGGCCTGGCAATCAGTTTTGCTGGGGGGGGATAAAATCTGTTTTTTCCGATGGCGCACTCCTCGTTATGGTACCGAACAATTCTGGCATGGATTAATACCTCATCATGGGAATCCTGCAAATAGATATAAAGAATTACTACATTTTTCAAGTGAGTTGTCTAAAGTTCAAAATATTTTGGAAAATGCAGAAATCAATTCCAGGATCGCAATTATTTATGATATTGATAGTCTTTGGGCTCTTGAACATCAGCCTCAATCGTTACAGGGATTTTCATATATCGGTATTGCAAAACTGTTTACTGAAGCCTTCCGGTTATTAGGGCATACGTTGGATATTGTCTCTTCTTCTGGAAATTTTGAAAAATATGAACTTATTGTGTTTCCTTCTCAGTTTGTTGCTGATGAAGATATTTCAAGACGTTTGAGAACATATATAGAAAATGGTGGTAAAGTAATTTTAGGTCCCCGAAGCGGTGTGAAAGAGCGTGATAATTCAGTCGTCAATCAGTCTCTGCCGGGGGTCTTTCAGGATTTAGCGGGAATATGCATAAATGACTATGATCCTGTAGGATCTCGTCAGAATTCCAAGGTTTCAGTCTCCGGATGTAACCTGGATAAGGTCAAAGTAGCAGGAATAGCCGATATTATAGATCCTGAAATAGGAACTGATATTTTATTAACGTATCAGGGAATATGGTATTCCGGGAAGGCTGCTGCAACTATAAAGAAAAAAAATGATGGGTGTTGTCTTTATTTGGGTACACTCTTTGAAGCAAAAGAAATGTCTATTTTCCTTATAAACTCAGGGCTTATAAATCGTCGAATTAAGGAGATGCCTGAAAATGTTGAAATATTTGAGTTACAATGCCCCAATGAGGATGTGGTGGCAATCCTCAATTATTCCAGCACTGAAAAAATAGTTGAGCTTGAAAAAAGAAGTTTTGATATCTTCAATGCTTCCATAATTGAAGATGAAATCAAAATACCAGCATACGACATTAAACTAATCAAATCCATCCAGGAACAGTAATCGTCTGAATTCCAATTTTCGGATCTGATTAAAGGTTCGTATCCTTAAAATCCATCCCGTGTTCATCTTAGTTTTCATCTTCTGTAAATGTAGAGAACCATCTTTTTGTCCATATGACCCCCCGACCCGGCCCTGGTATCCATGAGGTCCGAATAATATCAAAATCGTCATAGTTTTTGAAAATTTGACTCATAGTGATCGAACAAATAGCATTATATAATGAATTTTAGATAAGAAAGAGAATACAGGTTATGCTTTCATTGGGCTAACTGGAATATGGATTTATATATATTTATTAGATGTTTAAAATTGGTTTATATATCGTTCATTATTGAGCGGTAAAAAAATATTTTCAGGAGGTTCCCATGAAAGGGAAAATTTTAGTGGTTCTACTATTACTGGTGGTATCTTTCAGTGTCTTTGCTACTGGAGAAGCTGAGTCCGATGAGCAGAGTGTCGTTTTATACTCCGCACATAATCAGGAGATTATAGATGCACTTGTTCCTCGTTTTGAAGCTGCTACTGGTATTAAGGCAGAAGTTGTAAAGATGGGGTCCAGTGATGTAATCGCGAGGGTGAAAGCTGAACAGGGAAATCCTCAGTGTGATGTAATCTGGAGTATCGGTGGTGAGCAACTCGAAGCAAATTCTGCTCTTCTTCAAAATTATGAACCCGAGGGCTGGGACAAAGTTGAAGATGTCTTCAAAGTCGGTACTAACTGGCTTCCGTATACAGGTATTGTCATGGTTTTTATAGTGAATACAGACCTCATTTCTGATTCTATGACACCTAGGAAGTGGACTGACCTGAGTGATCCAAGACTGAAAGGGATGATCTCCTCTGCACGAGCAGATAAATCAGGTTCATCTTACATGCAGCTCGCAACAGTACTTAACATATATAAGAACAATGGCTGGGATGTTTATAAAGACATTTTAGGGAATTTTGTATTATCCGGCAGCTCTTCTGCTGTCTCCAGATTTGTTAACGATGGCGAAGCCGCTGTCGGTCTAACCCTGGAAGATAATGCATATCTTTATGTAGAAGGCGGTGGACCTGTAAAGATCGTATACCCTGAAGATGGAACAACAGCAGCTCCCGATGGGATTGCCATGGTAAAAGACGGACCTAATCCGGATGCGGCAAAGGCATTTATCGATTGGGCACTCTCCAAGGAAACTCAGGACTTCCTGGTAGAAAAGATGGGCAGACGGCCTGTTCGAACAGATAGTGCCATATCACCGGACCTTCCCCCAATGAGTGACATTAATACCGTACCCTACGATTTTGCATGGTCTGCCAGCAGCAAGCAGGATTTCGTAGCCAAGTGGACAGAAATCGTTCAGGAACTTGGTCTCTAATCAGTATTCAAATACGATCCCAGCACCTGGGATCGTATTTCTAATTATATTCCAGTGGAGGAGCAGATGGCTTCAATAGTGTTGGAGGGGATCAGCAAAACCTTTCCAGGTGTCAAAGCATTAATAGATGTTAATCAGAAAATAGAAACCGGTGATTTTTTTACTCTTCTTGGTCCCTCAGGCTGTGGGAAAACTACCCTGCTAAGAACAATTGCAGGGTTTTATAGGCAGGATTCCGGGCACATCAGTGTTTCAGATCAGATAATCGATGATATCCCCGCCTATAAAAGGGATACAGGGATGGTCTTTCAGAATTATGCTGTTTTCCCACATATGACTGTTTATGAAAATGTAGCTTTTGGTTTGAAGACAAGGAAATTGGGCGCTGAAGAAACCAGGATTAAAGTGGCGAATGCATTGGCACAGGTCCAGTTGACCGGATATGAAACTCGTACTCCTGACCAGTTAAGCGGTGGGCAGCAGCAAAGGGTTGGGTTAGCCCGTGCCATGGTCATTGAACCCAAGGTCCTTTTGATGGATGAACCTCTGTCGAATCTGGATGCTAAGTTAAGAGTTGATATGAGAGATGAAATCCGCAATATGCAGAAACAGCTGGGGATTACAACCATATATGTTACCCACGATCAGGAAGAGGCTCTGGCCATTTCCGATAAAATTGCTGTTATGAGCGGTGGAGTGATTCAGCAGGTCGGTACTCCCTGGGAGATCTATAAGAATCCCGTGAATACCTTTGTTGCATCATTTGTGGGGGATATGAATTTTCTTGAGGGAGATGTGATAGATTCAGGTGACAATTCAGTTGTTATCATGGTAAATAACCATAAAATCAGGACAGCGGATTCCGATATCCCCCTGAAGAAAATCTCTCTGGCCGTCCGACCGGAGAACCTGAGCATTGTTAAAGAAGAAATATCCAATAATGATTTTTCAAGTCTACCTGGCGTAATTGAGAAAAGCTCGTTTGTCGGTTCTCTCATCAGATATACCGTTAATTGCGGTGATAATCAGAAATTAATCGTTGAAAGGCATAAACCTCAAAGTGAAGCACTGATGCCCACTGGAACCTCTGTCTTTGTTAAAATACCTGTAGATGCCATTTTAAATTTTGATAAGGACACGGGAGTACGGATATGAACATAAAAAGACTCCGTTCCGGAAAATTTGACTTCTGGACTCTGGTGACGATTTTTGGTTACTTAATCGTAATTGTTCTTCTTATCTATCCACTTTTTAATATTTTCAAGGCAAGTTTTATCAGTAATGAAACAGGGAATTTATCTTTAGCCAATTATAAAGAATTTTTTTCCAAGATTTATTATTATCGTGCAATCTCCAACAGTCTGATTGTAGCTGTCGGGGGGACTTTGGGGGCCCTTCTTTTGGGTGTCCCTCTGGCATATTTTACCTCCAGGTTTAAGATTTACGGAAAAACACTTTTGGCAACCTTCGCCGTATTATCCCTTCTGGCACCTCCCTTTATTGGTGCATATTCCTGGATAATCATGATGGGAAATAATGGTTTTCTACGTCAGTTTTTTCTTTCTTTCGGGATTAACTTTCCTACAATCTTCGGTCCGGGGGGAATAATACTGGTATATTCACTTCAGTACTATCCCTTTGTATTTCTTCTGACATCCGGAGCCTTAACTGCTGTAGACCGATCCCTGGAAGAAGCTGCAGAAAATCTGGGTGCTAACAGTATAACGCGATTCTTCAGGGTAACACTGCCCCTGGTTCTTCCTTCGGTAAGTGCCGGCGGCCTTATGGCTTTTATGATGTCTCTTGCGAATTTTGGTACTCCCATGATAATAGGAAGAAATTTTCATGTATTGCCCACCATGGCATACAATCTTTTTACAAGTGAAGTAGGGGAAAACCCGGGGCTTGCTTCCACGGTAAGTATTCTTCTTATTCTGGTTTCTACACTGGTTATCTTTTTTCAAAGATATGCATCTTCCCGAAGAAAATATTCCAGTACCATGCTGAATAAGCAGGAAGTCAAATCTCTGCACGGGTTGGCAAACATTGGTGCACACCTTATCAGCTACCTGATTGTTGCTGTCAGTACTCTCCCTCTGGTTGTGGTGGTCATATACTCATTTCGAAAAACAAAAGGACCTGTTTTTCATCCGGGATTCAGTTTGCAGAGTTATCAGAAAATCTTCCACGATGTTCCGAAGACCATAACCAACAGTCTGCTTTTTTCTGTAACTGCTGTAATTTTAATTGTTATTGTGGGAACTCTTCTGGGATTCGTAATGTCAAGAAAGAAAAACCTTCCGGCAAAGTTACTTGATCCGCTCCTCATGATCCCCTATATAATTCCGGGAACTGTTTTAGGTATTGGTTTTATTGTCGCTTTCAATGGTAAACCTATTTATATGGCGGGAACTGCGGCAATTATCATCATGGCCTATTTTATCCGTCGGCTTCCCTATTCAATCAGATCCAGTGCCTCGATTCTTAAGCAGATAGATCCTGCACTGGAAGAGGCCGGGATCAATCTTGGGTCGCCTCCGGGAAGAACTTTTCGCAAGGTTACTCTTCCTCTGATGATCCCCGGTATTATCTCGGGAGCCATCATGAGCTGGGTAACTGCGGTAAACGAGTTATCTTCCTCAATTGTCTTATATGTCGGAAAAACGATGACCATGCCGGTACGAATATATTTAAGTGTCCTAGATGGATTGTTCGGGACAGCCTCGGCTCTGGCTACCATACTGCTGGTGTCGACAGGTCTGGCACTGTTTATTGTAAATAAGTTTTTAGGTGTAGGAAAAGAAACAATTGCAGGCTGATCAATTTGTTTCGATAAAGTCAAAAGGACGCCGGAATAGGAAAAGCGATCCCAATATAGTAAATACTCCAGGAAGGTAATTAGAGTGATAAAGAATATAATCTTTGATATCGGAAATGTACTGTTGAATTTTAATCCCAAAGAGTATTTAGGTAATAAATATTCTGATGAAGATGCATCTTTTCTTTTTTCCGCAATATTTGATACAGATGAATGGATTGAGCTTGATAGAGGTACCATTTCTGAAGCAGAGGCCCTGAATATTTTTCTTGAGAGAAATCCTGAAAAAGAAGATATCCTTAGAGAGGTGATGGGGGATTTCTACAGTATCTTTACACCGATTGAGAGCACTGTTGAAATATTGAATAATCTTCACCGCCAGGGGGGGTACACCCTTTTTTATCTTTCAAACATTCATTTGGGAATTTACAGTCATATTATTGATAAATATGAGTTCTTCAAGGTGTTCAGTGGCGGGATTGTTTCGGCTGAAGAGAAAATGTTAAAACCGGATAAGGATATATACCATCGTCTTATCGAAAAATATAAGGTAATTCCTGAGGAGTCGCTTTTTATAGATGACACAGCCATTAATATTGAGGCTGCCGGCAAAATAGGGTTTGAAACCATCCATTTGACTAATCCTGATATTCTGCAGAGGGAGCTTGAGCAGAAGGCCTTTGAAGTGGTGAATTAAGCTAAAGAGGTGGTAGATACTGAAAAAATGGTACTCTTATAAAAATTGATTCATGCATCCTGCCTGATTGCATTGTATAATGGCTATACAATTAGGATGGGATAAAGGAAATGAAGAATACATTTTTGTTCCTGGCAGCTTCTTTTATGATTCTGCCGGGGCTTCTCTTTGCCTCCGGCCGGGATGAAGAGCCGGCGGACATCAATACGATTACCCTTGAATTCTGGACGCATGAGGATTTGAACCGGGATGCCATAGAAAACAGGTATGCGGAAGAATTCATGGCGGCTAATCCAGATGTTATTATTAACAGGATAACTTATTCATCCGAAAAGATCTTTGATCTGGTCCTGACTGCATTTGCCGCCAATGCAGGACCGGATATCTTTAATATGCAAATTGAACAGGCTTATTCATATATCATAAATCGCAGAGTCGCTCCGGTTGATTATGCTGCCGCCGGTTATACCGACGCTGATGATATGACGGCCCAGTATATTGATGGCTTTCTTGATTCTGTTATCGCAGAGGGGGATATTTATGGTATACCCCTTGAGCTGAATAACTGGGCAATATACCTGAATAAGAGGGTTTTTACTGATGCCGGACTTGATGCTGAAAAAGACTATCCTCGTACCTGGGAGGAGGTCGCTGACATTTCTGAAATACTTACACTCCGGGACGGTCAGACTATAACCCGCAGGGGGTTCGATTTTCGATATCCTTATTATTTGATCTCTATAATTCCCATGGTAGAACAATTAGGTGGACAACTGGTCAGTGATGATGGTCAAACCGCTATTATCGGCGATGATGCCTGGATAAATTTTCTAACATATATGCAGGACTGGGGGCCGAGCGGTCGGAATCTTGGTTCCCCTACATATAAAAATGGTAGAAAACTGTTTAACATGGACGATAATGAAATAGGAATGTGTCTTTCCGGCCTTTATCAGGCCGCCCGTATCCGAAGTGATAACCCGGAATTCTATGAAAGTGGAGACTGGATGGTTGTTCCCTTTCCCAGTTTTGAGAATGCTGTAAAGGATGTTGCCAGTTCATATTACGGGCAGTACTACATGGTCAATGCACAGAATACAGACAAAGATATTAAAATGGCCTGGAAATTTATCAGTTATATGATGAGCCACGACGAAGAGTATCTTCAATCAGTGAATATAGTTCCTCCAACGATTAAGCTGATGGAATCCGATACTTTCAGGAATACGCCATATTCTGATATATTTGTTAATGATCTTGCCCGGGCTGAAGTCGTTTATACCGCAGAAAACGGAGCGGAAATGGAGGAGTTACTTAGGGATGCTGTGGAATCGGTTATGCTTTCAGGTATTTCACCGGTACAGGCACACGCGATATTGAAAGCGAAAGCCCAGGAACTTCTGAACGATTTTTAGTTTATACGGGGAATTAAATTACAGAACAGGAGATTTCTTCTCCTTTGAAGGATGAGCAGATTTCTGCTTCAGTCCATTCTGATAAACACGGGGAGACACGCCAATATATTTCCTGAAAATACGGCTGAAGTAACTCATATCCCGGAAACCTGTTTCTCTGCCTATTTCATTAATTCTCTTTCCTTTGTCCCTTAGAAGTTCCAGTGCTTTTTTCAGTCTGAGAAACCTTAGATATTCCAGAAAAGAATAGTTTGTTTTTATTCGAAAGAGTCGCGATAAATAACTTTCTGTGATACCGATTTTTTCCGCCGCATCTCTTAGAGAGATGTCATTCCTGTAGTTCTCCCCTATATATTCGATAGCTTTTCCCACATAGAAGTCCTGCTTGTCTCCCTCTTCAGGTTTCACATATTCCCTGAAAGACGAATAAGGAGGGGGGGCGACTGAGCTGGTTTCTATCCTTTGACTATCTGCATTTATCGCTATGAGTTCCTTTGATACCCGATCCAGGGCGGCATAAAATTCCTCATCGTCCACTGGCTTAATGATAAAATCCTTCACACCCAGTCGTAAGGCCTGCCTGGCATAGTTGAAATCACTGTGTCCTGTAAGGATCAGAGCTGCCGGGGGAGTGATTTTTTTCAGCATTTCGATACCATCCTGTCCCGGCATACGAATGTCGGTAATCACAATGTCCGGTTGAAGAGTACGTATGAGATTCTCACCTACCAGACCGTTATCTGCGGAGGCTATCACTTCACAAGAGAACCTTGCCCAGGGCGTTGTCAGAACAATTTCATTCCGGACTAATTCTTCATCCTCCACAACAAGGACTTTAAGATTCACTTGATTCTCCTTTTTTCCAGCTTAGATGGATTTTTACAATGGAATTATCTTCTTCCCTGGAATAAGACAAACCTGCTTCATCTCCATAGTATAGTTTCAGCCGTCGATTCACATTCTGCAGGCCCACTCCTTTTTGCCCATTCAGGGCGCTCTGCCAGATTTCATCGGTCAGACCGGCACCGTTATCTTTGACTGTCACCATCGGAGGATCCAACCTTCCTTTTATCTGGATATTTCGCTTTCCTGTGAGTTTTTCTAGTCCGTGGATGACCGAGTTCTCCACAATGGGTTGAATGATCAGCCTGGGGATTTCTATATTATTCAGTGCCTGATCAACCTCAATTTCCCAATTGAAGCTGGAACCATAACGGATCCTTTGAATTTGGAGATAGCCTTCCACCAGGTTCAGGCTCTCTCTAACAGTGGTGAACTCTTCTTTTGAATCAATGGAATCACGCAGCAGTTTACCCAGCTGGGTGATAATCGTTGTGATGTCTTCTACGCCATGCAATTTGGAGATAGCCTTCACTGTGTTCAAAGTGTTATACAGGAAGTGGGGATTAATCTGGGATTGCAGGGCATGGCGTTCGGCTGTGCTCAGAGCCTTCTCCTTTTCAACTCTGGCCTCCATCAGGGATTTGATTCTGGAAGCCATTTGGTTAAAACCATGAAAAAGAATTTCAAATTCATCCTCATTGAAATCCTCAACCTGAACAGAGAGATCCCCGGTTTCCATTTTTTTCATGGCACCCACAAGGAGTGTTACAGGGTGGGTAATCCTTTTTGCCAGAGCATAGGCCACCAGTGATGAAAGTATCAGACCAACCACGGAAATGATGAAGATCATTCTTGTGAGGAATGACAGGTTTGTTGTGACAGTTCCATAACGGAGAGTTCCTGCCAGGGTTAATTCTTCAGGATAGAGGGAATTATAGGCCACCAGGATACCGTCTTTTGTAAAAACACCGGAATCACCTTTTGGTACCTGCCAACCCAGCTCCGAGAAGTTTCCATAGACTCCCTCTCGAAAAAGACTGACAAATTTATAGTTGATATTATCAAGCAGGTAGATATCTGTGAAAAAACCTGCATTGTTGATTTCCAGTGCTTTGCCCAGTGGTTCCGTGTTTAAATCGGTGATGATATACCCTTTCCTCCCATTCTCAGATTCTAAAAGATGGAAAAGAGAAATGGCGACTCTATCTCCTTTGGGGCTTACAAAGCTGTCTACCATGGGAAAGGTTTCCCTGTTTTGTTTAAGTTTCAGATATGTACTCAGATATTGTTCCGAAGAATTCGGGTTATAAATTGCCGGAACAACATGAGTCGAGTATATTCTATCTCCCTCTGCAGAAACCAGATGAACTGAAGCATCATCAATCCTGCCGGAGAGCTCTTTATAGAGATTATGATACAGCAGGGATAGTTCTTCTTTGGCGGGTTCTTCCGTAGAAAAGAGGGAATCTAATATATGAGTATTCCTTGATAAGCGAAGCTCCGTTTCTCTATAGGCAGATATTATTGTATTCACCTTACTTACGAGTAACTCCATCCTTCCTGCCGACTGGTCCCTGTAGGTGTCTTCAATAAGTCGGGTGGAGAACAGGATGGTAAAGGTGCCAAGAAGAATCACCTGAACAAGTCCTGTCAGGAGTAGAGATAGAAATATGCGTATTAGAAACCGATGGGGTAGAAGAGGTTTAAGCATTGCTCTACACCCTTGTTGTATTTCTCATATTTAATATTTTATGCGAAAAGTCATCCCTTAGCAATCTTTATATCTATCCAGCGACTTCCTGCAAGGTTTCATAATTTCGCCTTATCTATCAGTTTTTGATAGAGATAAACATCATGTTTACTGAAGGTCTCAAGGTTGATATCCTTTAGATCGAACCAGCGGACATCTGAGTTTTCATCTTCTTTTATAGAGAGGGTGGCCTTTTCATCCGCAACCAGTAAATAAGCAATAGAGAGATGAACATGGGATGAGATATAACTCCCGTTTTTTATATGACCTTCTACCGTCAGGATATCAATGGATGCAATTTTATCCGAGAGGGGAGTCACATCACTCAAGCCCGCCTCTTCCTGGGCCTCTTTTACAGCGACATGGAGCATATCCTTTTCTCCATCCATATGCCCCCCCGTCCAGGCCCAGGTATCCATGATGTTATGGTGAATCATCAATGCTTTATCTATAGATTGATTTACAATGAAACCGGAACTGGTTATATGGGCAAATTCGTTATCTCTAATCAATATATTGTGAGGGAAGGTTTTGATATAATCCATAAGGACCTTTTTGTCCTGCTCTTCCTGTTGATTTATTGGTATATAGTTTTTGATTTCTTTTATATAATTCAAAGCTCTTCCTTATGTCAGACAATTTTTGGTGTTAAAAACACAACGAGTGCAATTCTGGTATGAATTCTTATAGGATTAAGAAAATAAAAAGTTCACATTTAAACCCTTAATAATCCCCGGAACCCTCTTGCTCCATAATAAGACTCGGCCCCATTGTGATAAACGAAAACATGGTTGAAGCGCCGATCACAAAAGAGTGCACCTCCGAGTTTTCTTATTTCAGCAGGTGTCTTTACCCAGCTCGACGTTTTTATATCGAAATCCTCCAAATTCTGTAATTCCCGATATTGTTCTTCTGTTAATAGTTCAATGCCCATGGCAGTTGCCATATCAATAGCACTGTTCTCCGGTCTGAACTTTTTTCTTGACTCCAGACCTTCTCGATCATAACAAATACTTCGACGGCCTTTTGGGCTTTCAGGAGAGCAATCATAGAAGCTGTACTCGTTTGTCTTTTTATCGAATGAAATGATATCCGGTTCTCCCCCTGTTCGTTCCATTTCGTTCAGCGACCAGAGTTTTTCAGCATTGGATTCCAATTTTACCTGTACCATTTGCCACTCAAGGCCTTTATGGCGGTGCATATTTTTTTCAAACCGATCATGCAATTTTCTGAGCAGTTCCTGATTCTGCTCCGTTGACAGTACCTTCTTTTCATCCTTCATAATTAACCTCTCTATGAACTTACTGAATTCTATGCTGACTTTCCAGTAAAATAGGACCTTCCATTTCGAACGTATTCAGAGCTGAATAGAAATCCATCACCTTTGTAATTTCGGATTTAAATCAAATTATTTGATGGTCTTCTTCTTCAGGACCATCCAATTCTTCCAATTTGAAATCTTTCAATTCAATCTTAGCGCTTTCAACATAAATTCCGAGTATGCCATTTTCCATGTAATCAGTGTTTACATAACGGAGAACAATTTTTTTATCCACGGACAATTCTATATATCCACCGAAAGCAATAACTTCAATCAGCCGGAATGGTTCATTGGATTTCTCAATTTTATTGCGTTGAATGGTTTCATAAATAAAGGCATTTTCTATACTGGCATTGGCCCTCTCTCCCCAAATACGACCCTGAGCAAGACCATTAATCAGATCCAGGCTAATGTATTGACCGCTTGCCTCAGAGTCTGCCCTGAACATCACTCCGGTTTTCCCGAGGCCCTTCACAGCAATTTTAAAGGACAGCCGAAAATCTGTGACACTAGGTTTAAATTTGAAAATTTCATAACCGCTTTTGGATTCCAGAAAAACAGTTTTATTCTGCGGCATGATACTCGCAGATTTATTTTGAAGGACCTTCTGCAAAGGGAAAAAATCCTTATCAGAAAATATTTTCTTTACTTTGTCAGAAAAACGCCAATAGGATGTAAGATAAAGTTGCCCGTCTTCCGCAACCTTTAATTCTGTTGGAGGAGGAAGTATCGTTACAGGATTGTCTTTCTTTCTGCTTGAATAAAAGTTCCAAACCAAATGCCTATTATCCACAGAGGTTATTCTTGCCGCATAATTTCCTTTCGGAAGCAGTACATTGGAAGCAAAAGATTCATATTCACCTAATAGCTCCTTACAATACCAATAATGGACTTTAACATCTTCTTTGATGTTACCCAAAAGGTAGTAGGTTCCCTCAATTTTGTATAGTCCCGGGACTTCAATGTCATCATACATACCCGGATGGTATAAGGGTTTTTCCCAGGTAAATTGGTCCGGAGTCGTTTCAACAGCTATACCGATACAGCCTCTTCGGATGAGAGGGCCGGTAGGTACCCTTGCGTTTACCAGTAAATATCTTTTTTCGTTTTCTTTATAAAAGAAGGGGTCTCTACAACTGACCCAGTGTCTGCCCTCTTTGATTGTCTCTTCATAGTAGGGCGCCTTTATGGAAATTGGGTAATTAGCCGAAGATACTTTCTCCCAGTGATAGAGATCATTGGAACGGGCCAGTCCTATCCTTTGAATTCTTCCCCCCTCTTTCCTGGAAAGTCCAGTGTAGAACATTCTGAATGCCGATGGTCCGTCAGGATCTGAAGAAACGTGCATAGTCCATATCATATCATCATCCCAATCACCTGGTTCTCCAATAAACAATGGATTTTTCACCCTGCGCCACAGGAATCCGTCTTTACTTACCCCATGAGCAATATAGTCATGGTTCGGAAGAACCAGGTGAAAGAGATGGAATAATTCATTATGTTTGAAAATATCCACATCTCCCAATTCTGAAACTTCAAATCCTTTTCCTGTATACATCGGAACTCCTTTTCATATGAACCAATAAATTAGACTACTAAGTATTTAAAGTATAGCTTAAAATCAAAATTATTACAAATTCGAGCAGAATACCCTTTAATATCTTAAAATCGAGCAATAACCCAGTGTTGATTATTTTTGAAATGTTTAGTACTCTAATTAAATGTATATATTAATGATCAATATTCATGGATTACTTAGAAACAGCAACATAGAATTCGGCAGAGATGCGGATACAGGCGGACAGACCCGCTATATTATCGAAATGGTGAAGAACCTTTCATTGTTGCCGGAAGTATCAACGATTGATTTATCAACCCGTTTAATTAAGGACAAAAGGGTCAGTAAAACCTACAGCGAACCGGTGGAATCATTAACAGAAAAGGCGAAAATCGTTCGATTGCCCTGTGGGGGGTTCAAATACCTTAAAAAAGAAAAACTTTGGCCTTATCTTGATGAATACACGGATAGACAAATTGAATATATCCGAAGTCGTAAGGAAATACCTGACTTTGTTCATGGTCATTATGCTGACTCGGGGTATATCGCTGCCCAAATTGCCAGGATCTTCGGGATTCCTTTAATTTTCACAGCCCATTCATTAGGCCGTAATAAGCTTTCTTTCCTGATTGATAACGGTTGGACCCATGAAGAAGCGGATAGAAAGTTGTCTATTTCAACACGCATCAGGGCAGAAGAGGAAATACTGCAACAATCGGATTTGGTGATCACTAGCACTCAGTATGAAAGGGATGAACTGTATGGACAGTATGAATACAAAAGTAATCCACAATATGAGATCATTCCCCCCGGTATAGAACTGGATAAGTTCTTTCCTTATTACCATTATGAGATTCAGGGGAGCGATATAGAGGAAACAGCAAAACAAGCTCATGTCAGAACGAAAAACGAATTGAAGCGGTTTCACTTTGATACGGAAAAACCTATTATTCTCAGTTTGTGCAGACCTGATGCCAGGAAGAATATCGACCTTCTTATTGAAGCTTATGGAAAAGATAAAGAGTTGCAGGCCATGGCCAATTTAGCGATTTTTGCAGGGATTCGGGAAGATATTTCCGAAATGGCAGAAAGTGAGCAACAGGTTCTTACGGAAATCCTGTTAGCAATGGATAAATACGATTTATATGGAAAAATGGCTATCCCTAAAAACCATAATACGGAAAACGATGTGCCGGAACTTTATAGAATTGCTGCATTAAAGAGGGGCGTATTTGTCAGTGCATCCTATCTGGAAACTTTTGGATTGACTTTCATTGAAGCATCAGCGACAGGTCTTCCTTTTATAGCCACCAATAAAGGCGGTCCCGTGGATATAATAAAGCATTGTGAAAGTGGAAAACTGATCGATATCAGCAAGCCGACGTCAATTTCTGATACAATTAAAGAGATTCTTACAGACCAGGATGAGTGGAACAGGCTTTCTGAAAACGGAATCAATCAGACAAGAGAGGTCTATACCTGGCAGCATCATTGTGAGGAATATTTCATGAAAATAAAATCGTTTGCCGCAACTATAAAAAATGATGGATTCCTTGTTGAAAAAGAGATTAAAAGCATTGGTAAACGGCTTGATTCTGTAGATGAGTTGGTGATTGTTGATATTGACGATACCCTTTTAGGAGAAGATGAATCCATTACTGCCTTAATGGATTACCTGCGGAGCAATAGAAATAAAATAGGATTTGGAATTGCTACAGGAAGGGATATTGATTCGGCGATTGAAGTACTGAAAAAGCATAATATTAAAGACCTTGATATATTGATATCATCGGTAGGGGCTGAAATTTATTACAAAGATATCTCTAACTTTGATAGGGGATGGAGCTCTCACATCAGTAAAAACTGGCACCCCGAAAAGATTAAGGAATCATTGGGGAAATTATCATTTTTAACATTACAGGATAATCCGGCCGCTCAGCGTGATTTTAAAATAAGCTATTACCTGGATACCAATTTTTCCGCTGATGAATCAATCCCTCTGGTGCATAATGCATTAATGGAACAGAAATTGACATATAGTCTTGTTTTTTCACATGGCAATTATTTGGATATTTTGCCTGCGAAAGCTTCGAAAGGCAGAGCTGTTCGCTATTTGTCACAAAAATGGAAAATCCCACTACAGCAAATCACTACGGCCGGAAACTCAGGAAACGATTGGGATATGTTGTCCGGCAGAATGAAAGGAATCGTTGTTGGCAATTTTGAACCCGAATTAGAACCGCTTCGAAAAAATCAATCTGTATATTTTGCTGAAACCCAATATGCTGCGGGAATACTGGAAGGTCTTCTCTATTGGAAAAAATGAGCAATGAAGAGTTGCAGGGAATGATAAAACCAGCTTCTACCTGATGAACCTATATACAATTCTACAAGAAGGTCATGATGTCTTTTAGTTCTTGCACAATTGGTTTCAGATCCTACTCCACACTTTTTTCAGCGGCCCTTGTTAGTCTGTCATTCATAGCGATACCTATTCCCTCATGGGGCATACGAACCGCATATATTTTTTCTAAACCCTGCTTATCCAGCTCCTGAATCACGCGGTACAGGTTGGCTGCCGCCTCCTTTAGATCAGAGGAGGGACTCAAAACCCTTAACTCACCAGTAAAGGGGGACTCCGGTGGGCACTCTTTCGGACCAAGAATTATTCCCGCACATTTTGTGCCTGCGTCTTCCACTGGAAGCTTAGCTACCAGAAAAAAGGGGGTTTTAGGCGCATAATGAGAGGGTAGCATCCCGGGACTCTGGTGATCCTTGTTTCCGTCAGAAGTTTCGATAGGTGATCCGTCCCCGGTATTGCTAAGGCATGGTCCTATTACCGCTTCGATCTCCTCCTGGCTGATACCTCCAGGCCTGAGAATCCGGGGGAGTTTTCCTACAAGGCTAAGAACCGTCGACTCCACACCAACCCTACAGTAACCTCCGTCGATCAGTACATCATATTTCCCTTCAAGCTGAGCCCTTACATGTTCGGCGCAAGTCGGGCTTGTTCTGCCAAACAAATTGGCACTGGGGGCCGCTACAGGACAACCTGCTCGGCGGATAAGATCAAGGGCCACCGGGTGAGAAGGCATGCGGACAGCAACGGTCTTTGTTCCTGCAGTAATAACATCAGGAACTATTGAAGATTTTTCCATTACCAAGGTGAGAGGCCCCGGCCAAAATCGGTCTATCAGGGCTTCCGCCTCTGAGGACAGCTTTTTCACGAGACGGGTTACATCCTTCTTTGACGCCACATGTGAGATTAAAGGATCGTTAAAAGGCCTTTCTTTGGCCTTAAATATTTTTTCTGCGGCTTTCGAATCCAGGGCATCTGCCCCCAGACCGTAAACAGTCTCTGTAGGAAACGCGGTAAGCCCTCCCTTCTTTAATGCTCTGGCGCCGGCTCTGACAGCTTTGGCAAGATCTCTGGCCGGATGAGGGTGTTTTAGTATCCAGTCCGCTGCCTGGAGAATCCCAGGAAAAACCGGGACTGCGGGATCAAGCTCCTGCAGATGCCTGGCCCCGTGACCACTGAAAAGATACATACCAAAAACACCAGCCTCTTTACCGGTATAGGCATCGTGTGGATGATCACCTATAAAAAAGGATCGTTTTAGATCAATGGCGTACGCTTTTGCCGCTTTCTGCAAAAAATATGAACTGGGCTTTATACATTGACAGCCGTCTTTACGATCATGGGGACACACATACCACTCTTTTATCGTAATCCCTTGGGCGGCAAGCTTTTCTGTCAGGGTCCGGTTCACTTCATTCACCTGGGTTATGGTAAGGATTCCATTAGATACAGCACCCTGATTACTGACAACAAAGAGGTCATATTTTTTTGATAGTTTACCAAGGGCCCGGCCGGTATCCGGGAAAACCCTGATATCGGCCGGATCGCCTAAAGCACCTACATCTTCGATTATAGTCCCATCCCGGTCAAGAAAGACCGCCGGACGCTTCCTAAAAAGCAGACGTTTCAAGAAGGTCACTGTATTCATCCACACTGCCGTTAGAAAGACAGCAATCAATAATTTTCTTACCTAAAGGATCGAGCTCCGGGTGCAAGCATGACTTGATCTGCTCATGAAAAAAGTCACGCAGGATGGTTGCTCCGGTATCGTAAGCTTCTTCCGAAATCTCCGGCTGCTGATCAACCTGAAGGAATCCGATAGGAACCGTCGCCCCTTCAATACGCATTGAATTTAGAGAATACCCCAAGAGTGAACAGCGGGAAGGAGTAATCTGATCTTGTCTGAACTGAGCATGCCCTCTTCTGGCCAGGTAATCCCGGGTAAGCCACTGGGGCATAAACCCTGTTTCCCACGCACCTATATGCTGATTTGGGGTCAGTATATACCTGGTTCTATGCGACTTTTTAAACTGCTCAAGAAGGAGGTTTACCTGATCAACTTTTCGTCCTGTGGTAAATGGCCAGTAACTTCCAACACCTTCGCTGCTCATGGCTCCTGTATCAACTATACTGGGGTTTGCGTATCCCCGGGGAGAGGCCAGACGCCAGAGCCATGCCAATGCAGGTGGCAAAATATGCATAAGACCCAATATTCCATAGCTGGGCTGTTCTGTTGTACATGGAGGTGTACGCACACCAAAAGAACGGATATCTACCGTTACTTTATCATTTATTACCTCGGGGACGATTTCACGGGGTACAATAACTCTCGGATTAGGACAAATGGTGTTCTCATCATCATAGACATGATCCCAAATCAATGCGGTACCATCTGCTACAGCATCGACATTTAAAAACAGTAGGGGTTTTGCAGGTCTGATTGTCATCTTTTCAAGATCATGATCTGTACCATATTCCCTGATATGATCCACCCTTATGAACCAGCCCTCTTCAGCATCTTTGAGCCAAAGTTTGCCGTTATCTTCCTGATAAGCAGGATGGCACAGACCCATATCATCGCACACAGGATGAAGGTCGCAAGTCCGTTGTATCTCTATATACCGTTTTTGACCACTGATAATATTCTTACCCAACAACAGCCGACCGTCAGAAACACGATGGGGTGGTTGAAGCATTTCACTTTTACCACCGCCACTGGCACCTTCATGCATAAAACAAACAGTATTATCATAGGGGGTAATTACCTGTACAGTAGAACAATGAGCGGTAACCCATTCCTCATCAACCCCTTTATTAATTAAAGCCCCGTATACACCTTTCTTTGCACTGGGACCGGGATACAGATTGTATGAAAAGATTTCATGGGTACCGATACGGTTATGTACGACAATTTGCTTTCCTCCGAAATGAGTATGCCGAAAGGGGGGGGCGACATAAATAATCAATTTGGGAGAAAAAGGTTCATTTATTTTTGAGAGGTCTACAATCCCCTGAAGAAGAGCAAGACCAAACCCGAAAAATCCTGCATTTGCCGGGCAAATTGCAATGGCTTCACCACCGATCCCAGATTGACCCATTTCAAAAGCAAATACCGCAAGCTCCTGTCCCTGAAGCCAATCCATGGTCTCCTTCCGGAGTGATGCAAAGGTAAAATCAAAATTATCATTAAACTTGGGTTTGTCAGAAGGCTCTTCATCTGCTATATAAAGACAATTAGGATCTCGGCGACGCATATAAGCTTCGGTATAATTTGCACTGATCCCGTTTTTTACCCGTACAACATCAGCCTCATGAAATTCCGTTCCATCAGGTAGAGCATACTTAACCTGCCATTCTTTATCGCCTTCCGCCCCACAGGCTAACTTTTCAAGATCGGTTAGATTGCAGGCGATTTTTACCGATGGAGAATTTTTAAGTAAATGTTCAACTTCTTCTGGAAATATTATCTTATCAAGTAAATTCTGCATACTGGCTCCTTTCATGACCATTGTTTTATTTTATTGATACCCATCCATATAGTTGGTGTTTTTCGGGATAACAATTTTTAGTGAATTTCTTTATCTATTTTTTACCGGGGATTACCAGATGAATTAATTCTTCTATAGTCTTTTCTTTTTCTATCTGGTGACGCAGATGTTTGCTTTTATCTATCTTATAGGTATTGCACCGGCCGTCCCGTTCTATTTTGATATACCCCGTTGTATCAAGATCCGCAATTATCTTCTGCACAGCCCTTTCAGTAATCCCAACCTTTAAAGCGATATCTCTCATTCTTAAAGCGGGGTCTTCGGCAAGACATAACAGTACATGGGAATGGTTAGTTAAAAATGTCCAGGATTGCTCAGTTTTCGATGGTTCCATTACTTTTCCTCGCTTTGACCTTTGATACGAAGATATAATAACGAAATAAACTTCGTGAGTCAATATTCGTGTAAAAATTTATTAGGAACACATAAGGTATGGAATGAGCCTATGAATTATTTTTGTTGAACAATTTTCCTGTCGCATATCCAACAAGGGGGCCCAGGAATATTGCCATAAACATCATTGGGATGAAATCTTTTGGATTAGTTGCAGAAACTGCCAATGCCGTAGGCAACATCAATAATATTGATAGAATCAGACCATTAACAATACTATTTTTATATATTTTGGTGCTTGATATTATAAATGATGCAACTAACCAAAATACAATAATTGAAAGTTTATTGAATAGGGGAGTCTCTACGAAAAGCAGGGGGATCAAATCAAGAACCCCGGCAATTAAACCAACAAACAAAATAATTAGAATTCTCTTCATTTTTTGTTACCTCTCGAACAGATTTTATTACCGTATCCTTACATAAAGTATGACCAAAATATAACCGGAGATCAATCTATAATTACTGTATTGTTCATTACGTTCCGGCGCTATGCGATGTTTAGCCTGGCAATAGTGGCAAATCCAAACCGAATGTGATGCATACTGCTTTGTTGAAGCTTATTTTATAACAACATTTCACATTCCTTAAAGCTCGCTGTGTCATTTTAAGTTGGCACATTATTCAAATCCATCCTATTTTTCCAGTGATTGTATCAATTTCATTGCTGAAAATATTTGCTTTACTCTATCATTGGAAAGCTTTCCGATAAATTCACCAAGATTCATTTTTTTTACAACCAATACTTGTGAAACATCAACCAGGCTCTTTTTTAATAAATTCCCTTCATCAATCTTCAATTCCACAATCCCTGGCCATGATATTTTTTTCATATTTGTTGTTATTCCACAAATAACAATTGAATCAATCCTGCTTTGATTGATTATTGTATCTTGAATTACGTAAGCGCTCCATAATCCCATGTGGAGTAATTACGCAAAACCCCAGGGGATACCGATACTCTCCGCATAGCTGACCA
>JAEINK010000103.1 GCA_016342585.1 Spirochaetales bacterium | reverse complement strand
AAGATGCTGCAGACGTTGACTTAGATATGATTAAAGAAGGTTATTGCATCGGTTAAGTTAGCATGGGCAAGCGAATAAAAAAATTACTTATTTAAATGATGGTTACTATTTAGTACCATCATTTTTTTAGTATTAAATGACGAAATCTTTCCACATTAGATTAGCTGGCTCTGTAATAGTAGTTGTGGAGTCCGTAAAGAATTGGCTTTATCTTAATCGTACCGGAAACATCAGGGGGCTTCCTTTCTGGAATGGAATTGATGCCTTGATGTGGGCATTGATGATTATAATATTCCATAAATGATTTAATGATATTCCTCAATTGTTTCTCAGAAAAGATAATAAACCAGTTGAGACATTCCTGTCGGATAGCCCTGATGAATCTTTCTGCATCTGCATTTAAATTCGGTGAATATGGTGTAGTTGCAACTCCTTTGATTTCATATTCTTGATATGGGAAGTATTTCAGCTCTCCAGAATTATCATGTATTATATGTGACTTGGGATACATATCCTCAAAATAGCTGAATTGGTTTCTCAGAAAACGGATGTTCGGATTGCTGGTAATATTGTATTGAACAATCTTCCTACTCTTAAGCTCAATAATGAAGAATACATAAAATTGCTTGAATCCGAAAAAAGAAATCACAGGCGAATAGTGACTGCCAGTGAGCTTTCAGGAATCTACTCCATGAGTAATTAGGGCTTATATCACTTGATTTCCGGTAATCGTATATAACTTTCCTGATTGTCTCTCTGGATATATCGATGGAAATCTTTTCCACCTCATCTTGAATGCGTTTACAGCCCCATAGGTAATTGTCAATTTTCATATCTCTGATCAGTAACTTCATCGCCTTAGTAATTGGAGGTCTGCCTCTCTTTCTGGATATCGGTTTAGTATAAGTCCAGTAGTCTTTGATTGCTTTTTTCCATCTGTAAAGAACCGTCTCAGGAGTTCCCAGAGTAAATGTCCTTGCTTTTGGATTGCTTATCAACATTGACCGAATAAACCACTTTTCTTGGATAGAAAAAGGCAGTTTAATATTTTTCCCAATAAAACATCTTTTGTATCCTTGATTTTCCGGCCAAATGAGATCAATTTTCGGAATAATTGATTTCCTATTGATGATATAGAAGAGTGCGAACTCAAGGAGGTGAAATAATGTTTTTAAAAGTACTATATTGTTATAATCGGCATGCTAAAAGGTCTATGAAATTGTCGATTTCTGTTTTGGCGCTAATTTATTGTTAGTACGGGCATAAAAGTATGAGCGGGAACAACCCGCCTCAAATCCTAGTAAACTGATGGTTAATTAATCGTAAAATTATCACTATAACAACGCTGACTGTGATTTCTTCCCTGAATAGCAATTTGATAATCGGTACCGGATGTTAAACCCAGAGGGACAGTCCAGGATACATAATCTGGAATGCCGATGATTTCCGTAAGATGAAGCATCTCAACCCCTCCTTTATACAGGTAAATATCACAGACCTCGGCAGAAGAATAGGTATCATCCTTGCTTATTGTGTACACCTGACCCCGTTGCCAGGAACTTGACCCTGTCGGACTAGTGACCCAAATATCATCAAGATGGATCTCAAATTCAGGAGTGTAGGCATGAACAGCCGTATTATCCAGGCTGGTTATTTTGATTTGATATTCATCACTATCGGGTAGATTCCAGTATAAATAGGAGACTGTAAAAGCTCCATCGTTGGGATCCGAAGAATCAACATTTCGAAAAAAAGATCCTTCGTCTAAAAGTTCAATACTCACATTTCCTCCTGCATTTGAATCCCATTCAAGAGAAATTGACCTCCCTCCGCGTTGTGATGAACTGCTTATCTCCCATTCATACACCTCATCATCTGAAGGAGTCGTAATATTAATATACTGAAGCTCAAAAACCGCCCGGATTTCAGAAGCTCCGTCATTGATAACTACTGTTGTGTCAGCGGATGATGAATCCGATATGACCACATTGGTTCCCGAGACGACCTCCCATTCAACAAACCTGTAGACAGAATCCGGAACAGCAAAGATCTGTGTTGACCTTCCCAAAAGGACTTCTGATTCATCTGCCGGGCTGGTTGAACCGTTCCCGTTATTGGAAACTGTCAAAGTATAGGTAGGATCGAAGTCGGCCCGGATTTCCCCGTCTCCGCCGATAATCGTCACTGTCGTAGTCGGAGCGGTCTCATCCCCTATACTTATGTCGCCGCTTACGACGGACCAGCCTGAGAGGGCGTACTTGGGGGCCGGATTTGCGGTAACTGTCACTGGAATCCCGTCACCAGGCTGGACAAGTCCTGAAGGAGTGGTACCGCCGAATCCGTTGTTTGAAATTGTAAGATCACGAATGGGAACAAATTCCGCCGTTACCTCGGCATCTTCCGAGGTCAGGGTAACAGTGGTCGAAGCGGAAGCAGGGGAGGTTACTACCGCACCGGTTCCCTCGGTAATACTCCAGCTTTCAAAGGCAAAGCCGTTGGAAGGTTCGGCGTTTATATTTTCAGCCTCTCCGTGCATGACAGTCACGGCCCCGGAAGGATCCGTTGTTCCGTTCCCGTCGTCGGATACCGTTAGTTCATAGGTAAAGTTCTCGATGGATGTTACAGCGTAGTAATCAAGGTCACCCTTGGTCGTATAGGCGATGGCCGTTCCCCC
Source organism: Spirochaetales bacterium (assembly GCA_016342585.1). Taxonomy (GTDB): domain Bacteria; phylum Spirochaetota; class Spirochaetia; order UBA9216; family UBA9216; genus JAEINK01. Next base: position 6,577 of record JAEINK010000103.1, on the reverse strand, counting down.
GATACTTAACAGGGCAGCGTTGGATTCTCCGTCATTGTCCTCGTATGCCCAGAGGACATCTCTGTCTTCAACAGCCTCTATAGCCGAAGCAGAGGGCGCAGAGGCATCTATTCCTATGGAATACTTCCCCTCGTCTCCCGCGGTGGGACAGGTTGCCACAACCACATAGCCGTCGGAACGATAGGGTACTTCCACAGTTGTAGTTCCGGCTGAAGGAATGTCAAACCACCAGGATTTCTTCTCCGGCGACAGAACCACACCGCTCAAGCGGTTCAATGCCCGGAACTCGTATGTCATGGTCTCACGGTAAAACCTTAAGGTTATAGTGTCCTCGAAGACGTTGCGATCATAATCCTCCACGGATATCTTCAGATGGAGGTCTTCGTAGTCATCGGTAATTACTGAACTCGATATTGTCAGCGGTATCGATACTTTTACACCCGGCTCTATTGTGTTAAATATTCCGTCAAGATCGTATTCACTCCCTCCTGCGGCCACGGTCAATCCGTCGGGTGAGGATATTTCATACAGTGGACTCCGACAGTCTCCGCTTCCTATGTTCTCGATAGACAAAGTTACCTCATAGTTTCTTCCGTCGGCCCACAGGAACTCTTCATCAAGTCCTATCAGCCGGGTTTTGAAGTTGTATGCCGTGTCGGTTATTATAAGTACTCCCACGTTTTCTCCGTCTTCACGGGGATTTATTTCAACAGGAGGCAGCCCTTCATTCTCCGGTGTTGAAGGGTCGTCTTCTACTTCCAGGGTATAGGAGTCTCCTGGGATTACCTGGGTCATTTCAAACTGGCCTTCCGTATCCGTCGTGTCTGTCTCCCGGTTGGCATTATTGTTTATGTTCTGAAGAACCACATCTACGCCCCCCAGATTTGAGACATTCAGACCCCTGACACTTGAGCTTCCAGCCGACATGGATCTGACCTGACCGCTTATACGGTTATTGGCTCCGCCGTTCCGGTACAGATAGCCCTTTTCATTGTTTCCAAGGTCTATGGATACCACGTTCCCGCTCTCCAGGATCAAGGTCCTTCCGTCAACCTCCAGGCTTGTATCCGAAAGCTTTTCCACTCCGTACTCTAGAGAAGACCCTCCTGAATCGGTCACCCGGGCGGATTCGTCTGTTATGTACCAGCTCTCACCTTCATCAAGCCGGACCCAGTACCCCCAGAACTCAAGCTCGCTGGCTTCGGCGTCCGTTCCAGGATCGGTTCCGGGATCGGTTCCAGGATCACCACCTCCGTTAGTGGGGCAGGAATTAAGGAAAAGAAAGATTATAGCAAAAAAGATTATTGAAAGAACCTTTGTTCTTTTATTTTTCATAATAACTCCTTAAAACCTGCGCGCTGCACGGACATTATAATTAGTTTCCTGTTTGTCTCTCAATGAAAAATTACCAAACATAAATGAATATGTGTGAGCACTCGTTTTGCTAACATGATTAATCTCTGATGAAGTCCAGTACCCAAAAACTGTATCTGAAAAATTATCAGATATGCTTACATCGTTATAAACATTGGTTACAATCAATTCAAATTCACCTTTTGACGGCAGAAACCAGTCTGAATATCCATTAAGAATAAGATTGTAACAGATTTTCGCAGCATAATTCGGATAGAACGTGTTATTACCAAATGCTGTAAAAATTGCCTGGGTATTTGGTAAGCCATCACCAATTTCCTGTGATATGGTATTCGGGCTTGGAATATCAGGACCCCAGTTTGTACCCGTAAACTGATCACTGTCAGCAACTTCCATATACCTCCATCCGTTATGATAGGATCCGCTGTCATAAAATATCCACCCGTTGGCAGGTCCCCTGTCCCCGATATTGTACTCTACTGTAAAATAAGCGGTGACCGTCGCATCCGTGCTGTTTAATGTAACGGTGGTTGTGCTGTCGTACATATCCGCTATATTAACCCCTGAGCCGCTTGAAACCTGCCACTGCTTGAAAACATATCCCGATGATGGAGTCGCGGAGACAGTCTCCGAATACCCCTGGATTATTTCCGAATCTCCGGTAATTTCCGCCGTTCCGTTTCCAGCACTGCCGATCGACAATGAATAAACAGGTAGAAAATTTGCAGAGATCTCTGCGTCCCCGCCTGTAAGAGTTATATCGGTTGAAAATAACGTATCATCTACAATGTCTACATTAATTCCGGACTCTACCGACCAGTTAATGAAGGCGTATCCAGACAGGGAAGACGCTGTCACTGTTTTGACAATACCGTGGGTAACAGAGACCGTTCCGTCGGGATCAACGGTGCCCCTATCCGATACATTCTTTGAAACAGTCAGGCTGTATGTTTTTAATACAAATCTGGCTTCTATTGATGTATCACCGTTACCCATGGTCAAAGTGGTTGCCGCAGATTCGGAATCGATTATTTCCGGACTTCCTGATATAACAGCCCATTCGGAAAAATCATATCCGTAGGATGGACTTGCGCTTATATCCTGCTCACGACTCAAGGCAAGAACAAGATCGCCGTCGGGTAAGGTACTTCCGTTTCCATCATCACCTATCGTCAGAGTATAAAGCGGCAGAAAATTTGCTTGCAGAGTAACATCCCCGCTTGATAGAGTAACCTCTGTTCCTGCTTCCTGATTGTCTGCTATGACCGCTCCGGCCCCAATCTCAACGGACCAGCTATTGAAAATAAACCCGGAAGCAGGGGTACAGTTTATTGAAAAAGCTTCTCCAATCTTCAGGAATACCGGCTCGTTTTCGGAAACGGTACCGCCTGTACCGGCTTGAAGAGTCAAATTGGCTGCGGGAACAAATTCCGCCGTTACCTCGGCATCTTCCGAGGTCAGGGTAACAGTGGTCGAAGCGGAAGCAGGGGAGGTTACTACCGCACCGGTTCCCTCGGTAATACTCCAGCTTTCAAAGGCAAAGCCGTTGGAAGGTTCGGCGTTTATATTTTCAGCCTCTCCGTGCATGACAGTCACGGCCCCGGAAGGATCCGTTGTTCCGTTCCCGTCGTCGGATACCGTTAGTTCATAGGTAAAGTTCTCGATGGATGTTACAGCGTAGTAATCAAGGTCACCCTTGGTCGTATAGGCGATGGCCGTTCCCCCGATACTTAACAGGGCAGCGTTGGATTCTCCGTCATTGTCCTCGTATGCCCAGAGGACATCTCTGTCTTCAACAGCCTCTATAGCCGAAGCAGAGGGCGCAGAGGCATCTATTCCTATGGAATACTTCCCCTCGTCTCCCGCGGTGGGACAGGTTGCCACAACCACATAGCCGTCGGAACGATAGGGTACTTCCACAGTTGTAGTTCCGGCTGAAGGAATGTCAAACCACCAGGATTTCTTCTCCGGCGACAGAACCACACCGCTCAAGCGGTTCAATGCCCGGAACTCGTATGTCATGGTCTCACGGTAAAACCTTAAGGTTATAGTGTCCTCGAAGACGTTGCGATCATAATCCTCCACGGATATCTTCAGATGGAGGTCTTCGTAGTCATCGGTAATTACTGAACTCGATATTGTCAGCGGTATCGATACTTTTACACCCGGCTCTATTGTGTTAAATATTCCGTCAAGATCGTATTCACTCCCTCCTGCGGCCACGGTCAATCCGTCGGGTGAGGATATTTCATACAGTGGACTCCGACAGTCTCCGCTTCCTATGTTCTCGATAGACAAAGTTACCTCATAGTTTCTTCCGTCGGCCCACAGGAACTCTTCATCAAGTCCTATCAGCCGGGTTTTGAAGTTGTATGCCGTGTCGGTTATTATAAGTACTCCCACGTTTTCTCCGTCTTCACGGGGATTTATTTCAACAGGAGGCAGCCCTTCATTCTCCGGTGTTGAAGGGTCGTCTTCTACTTCCAGGGTATAGGAGTCTCCTGGGATTACCTGGGTCATTTCAAACTGGCCTTCCGTATCCGTCGTGTCTGTCTCCCGGTTGGCATTATTGTTTATGTTCTGAAGAACCACATCTACGCCCCCCAGATTTGAGACATTCAGACCCCTGACACTTGAGCTTCCAGCCGACATGGATCTGACCTGACCGCTTATACGGTTATTGGCTCCGCCGTTCCGGTACAGATAGCCCTTTTCATTGTTTCCAAGGTCTATGGATACCACGTTCCCGCTCTCCAGGATCAAGGTCCTTCCGTCAACCTCCAGGCTTGTATCCGAAAGCTTTTCCACTCCGTACTCTAGAGAAGACCCTCCTGAATCGGTCACCCGGGCGGATTCGTCTGTTATGTACCAGCTCTCACCTTCATCAAGCCGGACCCAGTACCCCCAGAACTCAAGCTCGCTGGCTTCGGCGTCCGTTCCAGGATCGGTTCCGGGATCGATTCCAGGATCACCACCGTCGGTGGGACAGGAAGAAAGAATCAAAATAAAAAAGGAAATAATTACAGTAAAAATGAGAGAAGCTTTTTTCTTCACCTAAACACCTCTTCGCTGTCGTTTTTCATTTCCGCTGATGGAATAACATATATGGTCTCAGCGGATGTATTTCCGGGAAGCAGAACTCTGATGCACTAAATACCGACAGATAAAACATTTAGTTCATTAGATATACTAATAATATAATATCCCCACGGACTTGAATTTACAAGAAAATACCACAGATAATTCTGACTATCTTTATTCCCTAATGTCAAACATAAATCGCAAGCTTAGGATAAAATCGCCAGGGAACTAATGGTTTCCGGATTTTTCAATATCCAGTTTGCAGCTAGGGACAACAGCTTATATCTTATTGAGGTTTATTCTCGAGCATCAAGGACCATACCGTTTATTTTAAAAACATCGGGAGTTTATCTTCTCCATGCGGTAATTTAAATCTGGATTGGGCGGCTGCCGCAAACGAGCCGGGGCTATACGCTCTGATGAGAATTGTTTTCTTTGAACCGCTCTACGATTACTTTTAATATGATCTGTTTTAAAAAAACCAAGCCATTCGGTTACCTTAACCAATGATTTTAGGATGGGAAAGTACGAGGTAACTTTCGATGCATGGGAGAGAGTTAAGACCTGGGCTGAGGTAAACAGTTACTACACTATAAACAGTACAGGTGTAATGGGAAATGGGAGCGGTGGAAACGATACATCAAATGAACCAGTAACCACCATTACTTGGCGTGATGCAATTGTATGGTGTAATGCGGCAAGTGAATATGACGGTTAAGACCTGTTTATACTTATAGTGAAAGTGTTATCAGGGACTCTTCAGCGGCCGGTTGCCGGGTAGACGATCGGAGCTGGATAGATTCTTACGTTAGTTCTACACGCTGGGGATTCCACCTTACACAATCCTCCGTAACTTTACCTTAATGTAAAGAACACCAGTAACATACCAATGGCCGCTAAAATAAGTGGCCATTGGGTTCTAATCTATAGATAATTTAATTTAGTGGGTATTTTTCTGTTTTATAAGCTGAAGTCCCACCTGACGCAAATGCTGAATGGTAGGAACTGTCATTTCGACTTTGTGGCAATCACAGTTCATAAAACGGGATTCTTCCCGGAATCAATCGAATTTTGCCAAATGCTCGACGGCGGTTCCCCTACTACGCCTTGCTTAAACATGATTTATTTCTAAAACAGCTAGTCATACCTATTTTTGCTTGTTCCTGGGAAAAGTTTACACGTCTAAAAGACAAAACTTCACCTATGGGCCAGTTTTGAAGAGTATCCTATACTGTATTTACATTGTCGTTCGGAACCTATACTCGACACAGAAAGAGCAAAGCCAGCTCCTGAAATGCATTTCATCTGTATGGAAAGTTTCTTTTGAAGAAACAGGAACATTAAAAAAGGAATTCTCCAGCCGAAGACTGCAATATTTATGATCCCCAGAGACCAAACTTCGGTGGTCTGCCAGAAAGCATTTTCAAGGGACTGAAAAAACTTTACATAGTTAAGAATAATAATAGTAAGCAGATAAAGAGCATATAGAGAATTAATGATTAATATTTCACCAATCAGCTTTTTGGAGACAAAATTTCTCCATGCCAAACCAAGCCCCATAACGATGAGAGTGAGAGAAAAACTTATAAATAAAATAACAAAATCGTGACTAAAAATATTATTAACCCTACTTTCGTTTAAGAGAAACTTCTAAGATATAATAACTGGAAACCCATCTTAAAATCTACCTTACCACCGGCTCGCGATTATCACTTAAGACTACTGGTATCCCCCAATTCTTAAGCTTACATGGATAGTTCGGCTGCCTTAGAGGCATGCTCCCGAGTAATGGATTCTTCGGTGCGATTCAGACAATCCTGAGTAAGCTTGCCGAAATAGGGAAAACCTACCTTGACTCCGGGGGTTTCCTTAAGTACAGTTTCTATCCGCTATGCCCGAGGTTCATAAAGATATCTCAGAGTTCCTCCAGCACAAGCTATTCCGGAGATCTGACTATAAATATAGCAGTGGTCGAAATGTGATGCCCCAAAGACAAAACCACCTGTATTAAATAATCATGATTGTTTGTATATTCGCTATATCACATCATAGCTGTCCAAAACAATCATAACAACGACATCTGAAGGCTTGAAGATTTTTTTATCCTGCCCTTTGGCGGTGG
>JAEINK010000016.1 GCA_016342585.1 Spirochaetales bacterium | reverse complement strand
CGATGTTCATGCAATGGAAGCGCTTTTAAGAGTCTTTGCCGGAAACCCATTCATGGTTGGTGCTGAGTAGTTACTCGGACAGAGATAAATCTTCCGGTTCATTTTCGATATATTCTTCAGTCTTCGCCGCTGGAAGGTAAATTTTAAAGGTTGTTCCCCTGTTTTCTTCACTGTATACCCAGATATTTCCACCATGCTGTTTGATAATCCCATATACGGTTGCAAGGCCTAAGCCAGTTCCATTTTCCCCCTTGGTGGAGAAGAAGGGTTCAAAAATCTGATCCTGGATATGAGAAGGGATTCCAGTTCCCGTATCGGATACAATAAGTACAGCATAGCTTCCCTTTGTTGATCCGCGATGGAAGGTTGCATAGTCACCGTCCAACTCTGAGATGCCGGTTTCTATAATAAGCTTACCACCTTTCGGCATGGCATCCTGGCTATTGATGGCGAGGTTAATTATTACTTGTTCTATCTGTCCTTTATCTGCTTTTACCTGAGGAATATTTTCATTTCTTATTGTCTGGATTTTGATGTCTTCTCTAATTGTACTTTTCAGTAAACTCTCAAAATCCGTAATGATGTTATTTATATCTGTCAGCTCAAACTTAAGCGCCTGCTTTCGACTGAAAGCCAGAAGCTGATGAACAAGATCCTTTGCTTTAATCCCAGCTGAAAAGATCTTATCAAGCTTATAGCTTACCGGATCCTCCGGGGTAAAATCGTCTTTCAGCAGTTCGCAGTATCCTAGGATGGGCGAAAGGAGATTGTTCAAATCATGAGCTATCCCACCCGCTAACCTCCCAACAGATTCGGCTTTCTGAGCCTGTTGGTACTGTTTGGCCAATTGATTTTTTTCATCTTCAAACTTTAGAAGGGAGGATATATCTCTTTTTATGGCTACAAAATTAATTATATTACCAGCTTCGTCGATTACCGGAGAGATTGTATTCTCTTCGGTATAAAGGACCCCATCTTTTTTTCTATTAATTATTCGTCCCCGCCAGGTTTGTTTAATAGAGATTGTATTCCATAAATTCTGATAGAAGGAGGAGTCGTGTTCTCCACTTTTCAGGATACGAGGGTTTTGTCCTTTAACTTCGGAGAAGGTATACCCGGTATTGTTTATAAAAGCATTATTTACATATTCAATGGAACCATCGGGTTTTGTAATCACTACGGCATCCATGGATTGCTCAATAGCCATGGTGAGCTTTTTATGTTCCTCTTCCGCTTTTTTTCTTTCTGTGATGTCGAGAACACTGAAAGTTACTCCTTTGGAAAAATCTTCAAGATCTATTGGGGTTGAACTTAAAATGACATCGATAATACTGCCGTCCTTTCTTTTAAAACGGGTTTCCACGGTACCAGTACCACTTTCGGTGATCTGTTTATATTTTTCTTTTCCAATCCTTTCGTATTCTTCCTGATCTGGATAAAGAAACATGGATTGCCTTCCCAGGAGCTCTTCTTCGGAATATCCGAGCATATTGCAGAAATAGAGATTAACCTTTGTAAAGATTCTGTCTGTGACTACACCAATGCCAATTGGTGCAACTCTGAATATTGAGCAAAGTTGATCTTCACTCTTCGCTGCGAAGGGCTTTTTTGTATCATCCTCGGTTTTAATCTCTTTTCTTTCCCTGGTTCTCTTATTTACCAGGATATAAATTTTTATTGAAAATAGGGCTGTCAGTGGGAGTAATATTAAAAATGGTGTTAAATAGTTAAAGTAGCTCAATCTTTATTTCTCCTGATCCACTGATTATTGGGGCTTGGCTATTTTTATCACTTTTGTGATAGCCAGGGAATCAAGAAAACTGTAAAGGTCTTTGTTGATCTTGATTATTTCAAACTCTCCATTCAGTTTATTTAGTTTTTTATTCAGAAAAAGTAATTTTCCGATCCCGGAACTGTCCAGGAAATTTGTGTTATGGAATTCGAGGCATAGCTTCAATTCTCCTGAATCTATAATATCCGATGCTTTTTCCTTAAACTCTTTTGCGGCGTCTCCAGTTAATGAGAGGGCATCGATTGTAATCACTGTCCTATTGAACTCTTTTTTGATGTTCATTGTCATATATTCCTCGTTTTCAGGTATTTTCCCTAAGATATTTGCATATTTCATCGGCGATTTTATTTAAAGGTAAAACTATGCTGGCGGCACCATATTCGAATGCCTTTCCGGGCATACCCCATACTATACTGGATTCTTCATCCTGAACAATATTATAGGCGCCGGCATTCTTCATTTCCTTCATGGCTTTGGCTCCATCATCACCCATTCCCGTTAACATCACTCCAATGGTGTTAGGCCCTGCAAAATTGGCTGCCGAGTTAAAAAGTACTGTAACCGAGGGTTTGTGGTAATTCACCTTTGGTCCATCCCTTAATTTCAGTAAATATTTTGCACCGCTGACTGAAATCGAACAATGTTGATCACCCGGGGAGATGTAGACATACCCATTTTGGATTCTTTCTCCTGTTTCTGCTATTTTAACAGTAAGCGGAAGCTCATTATTCAGCCTTTCGGCAAAGGCATAGGTAAACTTAAGGGGCATATGCTGAACAATGACTATTCCCGGGATGTCTACAGGCAGTCCCTTCAGGATCTCCGAAATGGCAGTTGTCCCTCCTGTGGAGGAGCCGATTACGATTACCCTGTCTGTGGTTTTCCTTGAGGTGGTAAAAAGTCTGTTTGGAGGCGGTAATGGCGTTATTTCTCCCTCCTCCTCGGTGCTTTCAAACTTTCTCTTCAGTTTATTCTTTACACCACTTTGTGCCGCACTTCTGATGGACTGAATTATCGATTCCTCCATCGCGGGAAGCTCCAGTATATCCTCGGGTTTCGCAAGAACATCGAAAGCTCCATATTCAAAAGCGTGGAGGGTTATCCTGGCGTTTTTGGTGGAGAGAGAGGAGAGGATTATGACCGGAGTCGGCTTAGCTCTCATCAGTTTTTGAAGAAAAGTGAGGCCATCCATCCTTGGCATTTCGATATCAAGCATTATGACATCGGCTTCATTTTTTTTAAGTTTTTCGATGGCAAAGATCGGGTTATGTGCTGTGTCCAGTAACATCATTCCATCGGTTTTATTTATAATATCTGACAGGACTTTTCGTACCAATGCTGAATCATCCACAACTAAAACTTTTATCATAATTCTCTCCTTTGATAGATCGTTTTACCCTTCACTCTGAATTTATCAGATATTCCGGAGAGGGATTCACTGTGTCCGAGAATAAGATAGCCATTCGGTTTTAAATAGTTGTATAACCTGTCTATCAACCTTATTTTTGTATCTTTATCAAAATATATCACGACATTTCTTAAAAAGATGATATCCATGGGGGGGAGGTGATATATTTCATCGTCAAGGTTCAGCTTAAAAAAATGTACTTTCTTTATTAAATCTTTTTTTACTTTCACAGAATCATTCTTACTTCCCGTTCCGGAGAGAAAGTATTTTTTTAAGATTTTATCATCGATTTTGGCTGTATCCTTTCTCTGGTAGACACCCCGGCTTGCAGTTGTCAAAGCCTGGCTTGAAATATCCGAGGCATAGAGTTTGCAGGGGATCACTTTCGAATTTGCGGATTGATATTCCAGTATCTTAATAAGGATCGAGTAGATTTCCTGTCCCGTAGATGAAGCGGCGGACCATATATTTAAAGGTTCCTGCCTTGATTCCGGGAGGATCTTATCATAAAGGAAGTCGAGATGATGGGGTTCCCTGAAGAAGAGGGAATAGTTAGTTGATAAGGCATCCACCATTAATTGAAACTCAACAGTTTGCCCTTCCTCGGTTTCAAGGTAATCTATATACTCCTGAAATCCGGTTAAACCCAGGGCTCGAATTCTTCTTGAGAGTCTGGAGATGACAAGTGACCGTTTTTTTTCGGTGAGATTTATCTTTGCATAATCATATATTTTACGCGAGATATATTGAAATTCATTATCGTTCAGTTCATACATAATTTAATCTCGATTTAGAAAATTGTAATTTCACCCTGCTTCTTCATTTCCATAAGCCTTTTCATATAATTCTGCTCTTCTGTCAGGGCCTTTTCGACAGAAACCTTCTTTAGGAAGACTTTATTCTGACCGGAAAGAAAAAAAATTTTCCTTCCATATTTATCGCCCACATTCTCTTTTTCAATCGGTATCCCTTCCATTTTCAGAAAGGCCCTGGCAAAACCGATGTTTTTATCACCTACACTTTGGGTACTGCTGTTTCTTGAAAGGACATTTCCTCCCCCGAAAATTTTTGCTCTGAGGTTTTTCCTGTCGGCCCCTTTTTTCTGCATTTCTGCAATAAGGACCTCCATGGCTGTGAGCCCATAACGCATGGATTTCTCAGCCAGTTCATCTGTCTCTATGGATGAACTATTCAGCATTATTCGATTTGAAGCCGCTCGGCCTTCAGGCAGCATGAAGTGGTTCATCCCACCAATACCCTTGCTGTGATCCGAAAGACAGACGGCAATACAGGAGCCCAAAACTGTTGAAATAATTTCATTAGATTTACTAACGAAACACTCTCCGGCAAAAATAGTAAGAACGGTACTTTTCAGTTTTGCGTCATATTTTCTATACATCGCTGCTCACTGTTCTACTCTGAAGGAGGTTTTGAATATCAATTATCAGAGCAACATCTCCATTGCCTAGAATCGTCGCGCTGGAGATGTTTTCCACCTTTCTGAAATTTTTCTGGAGCGATTTTAGAACTATCTGAAATTGATCCACAACCGTATCTACCAGTATGGCTGCCTTTACACCGCCGCTGTAGATGACGATCAGCTCCGCTTTTGTTGGTTCCGTTATGGATTCCTTAATTCCCAAATGCCCGTGTAGCCGGATCAGGGGAATGTAGTCTCCCCGGAAAAAGACCACTTCACCTTTTCCTGAAATGGTTTTTACATGATCATTTAAGGGTTGGAAGATTTCCAGGATTGAAAGAGTTGGTAATATATATTTTTCCTTACCTACGTGGACCAGCATTCCATCCAGGATTGCCAGTGTGAGGGGAAGGTGGAGTCTGAAGATTGTTCCTTTATCTTTTTCCGAAGAGATTTCGATGTTTCCATGAAGATCAATGATCGAACTTTTGACTACATCCATTCCGACACCTCTCCCCGAGAGGTCCGTTACTTTTTCTGCTGTGGAAAGTCCCGGATGAAAAATCAGATTCATTATTTCACCATCTGAAAGTTTGTGATCATCCTGGATGAGTCCTTTTTCAATCGCTTTCCGAAGGAGTTTTTCCCGATCAATACCAGAACCATCATCTGAGACTTCGATAATTACTTTCCCGTTTTCGATGTATGCCGATAATCCCAGGTGACCTTCAGGGCTTTTCCCCTTCTTTATTCTCTCTGCTTCCGTCTCTATCCCGTGATCGATACAATTTCGAACCAGGTGCTTCAGGGGGTCATTGAGCTTTTCTATCATGTTTTTATCGAGCTCAGTCTCCTGTCCCGAAAGGGTGAGTTTAACCTTTTTATTTCTCTCTGTGGCTATATCCCGGACTACCCTTTTAAATCTGTCAAAGGTGGAACCCAGACTCATCATTCTCAAGGACGTAACCTGTTCCTGAAGGATGCCGGTTATATTTTTAAGTGAATCGGTAACGGTAAAAAAACTATCCGGTATATCATCTTCATGTTCTTCGGTCAGCATGTTTAGTCGAGCCTGGGAGATTAAAAGTTCGCTGACTGTATTGAATATATTTTCCAGCTTATCTGTGGGAACGCGTATAAAGGATGCCGAGCCCAGAGCTGAATCTTGTCGATCTCCTCTGATAAGATCTGTGCTTCTACGATTCATCTGAGGTGCGGGTGTGTTTTCCTCTTTTGCTTCCTCCATTTTTTCGGAGGGATTCTCTTCAACTATCGGTTCATCATTTATATCTGCTCTCTTTACCGGCAGGAAATCCTGTATGCTTTTTTCCTGTATCATATATTCTGGCAGCGATCGGACTGCTTCCGACTCTTCTGACATGTTCTTGATAACAATATCGCTTTCGTCTATGACAAAACAGAAAATATCAAGAAGGTCATGTTCATTTTTATTTGTTGCAAAAAATAGTTTCCAGGAAAGATAGAAGTGTTCAGGGTTGAAATCTTCGATCTCAGGAAAGGCTGAATTCTCGGTATGTATATAAAGGATTTCACCGGCCTTTTGAAGATCCGAAATAAACATTATGGGATCTATTCCTGTTGTAAAAATCTCCGGATAGTAACTCAGGGAGATGAAAAAATAATTCTGGTTAATATTATCTTTTGCTGTCTCCTCAGGGGGAGTTGCCGGGGTAGTACTGCCTTCTTCGGTATCCTTTATGAAAGATTTTATTTCATTTAAGACCGACTCTGTTTCTACCCCATCGTTGGAATCCCTGTTGTTCTTTATATTCTGAACCATAAATTTTATTATATCCAGAGATTTCAAAATGACAGAGATGTGTTTGGCTTCGGTTTTGATACTTCCGTTTCTGATATATTCAAAGAGATCCTCAACGATATGGGTGAAATCTTTTATTCCGGAGAAGCCGGCAAGCCCTGCGCCGCCTTTAATCGAATGGATTGAGCGAAAGGCTTCATTGATGGTTTTATCATCTTCAGGATTTTCTTCAATATTGATTATTGCACCTTCCAGGAGTGTTAGGTTGTCTTCGGCTTCCTGGATGAAGATGTCATGGAGTTGATTTTCCATACTCATTCTCCGGTAAATCTTTTCATAAGTGATACAAGCTGGTCAGGTTCAAAAGGTTTTACAATCCAGCCACTGGCACCGGCGTTTTTCCCTTCCATTTTTTTTGATTCCTGTGATTCTGTTGTCAGGAATAGAATGGGGGTGAATTTGAAATTGGGTAATTTTCTTACCTCTTTAATCAATGTTATGCCATCCATATTCGGCATATTTACATCGAAGAGAAAGACATCTATTGGCTCTGAATATTTGTTTATTTTATCAAGGGCAATAACGCCATCTTCCGCGAGTTCTACTTTAAATCCTCCCTTGGAAAGGGTGTATTCAATTGATGCTCTTGCTGTGGGGGAATCGTCTACTGCAAATATTGTTTTCATTATTTAACCTCTCTTTCTACTGGGCGGCACCCCAGGGTTTCCATTTTACTTAATATTATATCTGAAATCCCTGAGATTTCAAAATTCTGCGGAAACTCTTCGGTGAGGGAGTTCAAAAACAGGATCGTCTGCATCCCCGCACCGTCAAGTTTTTCAACCTTGCTTAAATCTATTTTGCAGAGATTATTTTTTTCTCTTGCCTTTTTAAGCTCGGGAAGGATCTTTTCCCAAATTGAATTCAGGTTTACTATTCTTATTTCCTGATCCAGCTTAATTGTCTTTTTCATAATCTGACCTCATTAAAAAAGTGTGATATTGCTTCCTGCAGATTCTTCAATGTCAAATTCCTCAAATTTGCTGGAGAGAGTTGTCCTTTCTTCCTCCACGGTGCATTTTTCTACTATATTTTGTATGATGGCATCCTTGAAGATACAATCAGCCAGTTGAACTGGTCCACCCATAGTGTTCAGCTTCTCATTAACAATTTTATTTATATCATTGCAGATGTACATCTTATCGGTGATATCGTTTACCAGGCCTCTTAATGTCTGAAACAGCTGTATATGGTGTTTTACATGATTGAATAACTCATTAGTGATGTTGATAACCAGGTTAAAGTTATCAATGAACATCTCTCTGGTTTTCTCTATAATCGCCAAAGATGAATCGAGTTGAGTTCCCATATTTGCATAATCCTGAACCTGAGTTGCAAAAGAGTTTTTGCTTTCGTTAAGATTGTGGGAGACCGTCAAGTGAGCATTTTCGATTTCCTTAACTATTTCTGCAAGTTCTGAATAAGCTTCCTCAGAGAAAAAACCAAAGTTGGAATTTTTGTCCTGACTGGATATTTTCAATTCATATCTTGCCTGTTCAATCTTGGCTAAAATATGGAGGTTATTTATAGATTCGATAATTGGGACGAACTGGAGTGCCAGATCCTTTTCTTCCTTTATTTTTTCCTCAATTCCCGAAAAACACTCTGTGATAAACTGTTTCTGTATGACACTTTTTTGAAGATCTTCCTCGATCGATTTGATCATATCACAGGGAGTTTTAAAAATAATATCCACAATCGAGGGGCAATCTTCGGTTTCACATTCTATATTGACCAACTGGGAAAAATGGCTTTTATCTGAATTAATATCCATAATTGAGGCGTTCATATTGTCAAATAAAATTTCCATACCGTTGATCATCTCTACAAGTTCTTCACCGATTCTGTTTATCTGTGTTTCGACTGTAACCATTAAAATCCCCAGAAGGGTGTAGGTATTTCTTTCTTCTCGATAATTCTCTGGATTCTCGATGATGAGAAGAATATCTCTTATAGCTTCCATGAGGTGTTCGAGCTGTTGCTGTATTATATCCTGCTTCTGAAGCTGAGCCATAATCTGGGAGGTAGGTTCTTTAACCGCCTCAATCCTGTTCAGTAGATCGTTGAGGATGATTGAGAAACTTTCTACACTTTTGTTTGCCTTGTTTAGAAGAACTCCCGAATCTTTCGAAATAGATTCGATATGGTTTCTTGAGAACTCTTCGTGCTCCTTGATCATCCCATGAAATTCATCAATCTGGGTATGCATTACCGATCCAATCTTATTGATTTTTTCAGTCCCCGTTGCGATAGTTTCAGAAAGGATAATAAATTCTCCGGATATTACCTGATACCCTTTGCCCTTTAAGCCTGCTTTCTGGGAATACACTATAGAGTTTATGGCAAATACTTTCAGGTTTTCAGATATGTTTTGAATATCTTTGGTTTTTCCAAGGGTCTTTGTGGATAGCTCTATGGATTCTCTGAGCTTTGAAAACGTAATTCTGTCTTCCTTTTCCGCTTTTTCAAGAGCCTTGAGGGCGATGTTCAGTTTAATATGAAACTGATCCATTTCGTGCTTTACCCCATAGGATTCCCCACTATTATCCTGGGAGGATATAAAGCTTAATAATTCTCTTGCTTCAAGGACATTGTCATCGATCTCTGTTTCTATCCGAGGAAGGCTTTTGGATATTCCAACGATTATTTCTTCATAATTTGTTATAAGATTCTTTAGGCTTGAGATAAATGGTTTTAATTGTTCCGAGATTGTGGATTCATAAATAACGTTACTGCTCACTATTTTTCCATTCCCTGATCAGGATTTAGTTTATTCATAAGATCTCCCAGAATTTTTTCATCAATAATGGATTGAATACATTTTTTTGTCTGCGGAGAGGTGCGGAGGAATTGCACCGCAAGCCCTTCCGGCTGAAAACTTCCTCTGGTTCCCAGTCTTACTACTTTTCCTTCGGTGAACAGATCAAAATCTTTAAATTTCACAGTCATGAGGAGAAGAGACTCCTGGGCAAATATTTTATCCGATCTTATAAAGCAGCCACTGGAAGAGATTGATAATATATTTCCAATTGTCTTTCCCTTTTCTTCATCCTGCTTCCAGAATATAACTTTAACCGGCCATTCTATCCTGTTGCTGTCCCTCTGTGTTTCAGGAAGAGAAGTGAGGGTTTTGGGCAAATCTTTAAGATTGCTGCACAGGAAAATATTTTTCTTATTTATAAAGTCCGATTTATTTAAACTTCCAGTGTCAATGATAATTATTGATATTATTGAATTAAGATAATGCACATGTTCTATCATTGATGAGATACTATCGGGGGTAAAATGAGTAGAAAAAATTATATAGGAATCAACTTCTGGATGTTCAATGTGATAAAGATGGGCGTCCGGTTCAGTCGATGCCTGGAAGAAATACCGATCTGTGATTTCTTTTGAAAGGTATGCATAATCTTTTTCTTTATCCAGTATTATAGTTGTTTTCATTTATTAATTCTCCCTATAGTTTCTTTGATTTTCTATCCTGCCGTATTCGCCGCTGTTTCCAGTATTGCATTTTCCCTGTCGGTAAAAAAGTTTGAAAGATTTATTATGATTATCATTCTGTTTCCGATCTGTCCGATTTTATCCACAAATCTTACATCTACCGCACCGCTGAAATCCGGCGTCTCTCTCATGTTTTCTTCGGTTATAGAGACAACATCAGAGACAGTATCTACAATAAAGCCTACGGTTTTTCCGGAATCTCCTCCGGTCTGGACAATGACGACTATCGTGTCAGAATCCAGTTTCTCCAGGGTGAGTTCAAACTTACTCCTTAAAACATAGATAGGGATTATATTTCCCCTTAAGTTAATGATTCCAGGAATATAATCGGGGACGCCTGGAATACGAGTAAGGTTGGGCATGGATATAATTTCCTGAACAGAAAGAATCGGGATGCCGTACTCTTCCTCTCCTACGGAGAAGACAACATACTGGTTGGAAACATCCATATTGAGCTGGGATACCAGCATATCCTCTTCTTCATTATCATCGACGAAATAGTTTTCACCCGAAGGTGCCTGTTTCTTCACCTCTTCAAGGTATTCATCTTTAGAACTCATCAAATTCTCCCTCATCCACCAGATCGGAGAAGCTTTCGTAGGACTCTACTTTATATCCGCTGGCGGGTGACCCTGATTTTAAACCGGTGGTTTGGTCTCTTTTCTGTTTACCAGGCTCTGATAGAAGATGGGCTCCTGGTTTCTGAGCTTTCCCTGTTGAATTCGCTTTTTTCTGATCGCCCGAATCCAGTTTGAAAAACTGGATGGCGGTATTGAGTTCCTGGGCCTGGGCAGACAGCTCCTCGGTTGAAGAGGCTGCTTCCTCCACAAGGGCGGCATTCCTCTGGGTGTTTTCATCAAGACTCGACAGAGTTTTGTCTATCTGGTCCACACTGGAGAGCTGTTCCTGACTTGCTGCCGATATTTCACTTACCAGGGCGGTTACCTTTTTTACTGAATTATTTATCTCTTCCAGTACTGTACCCGCCGAGTTTGCGATTTCAACCCCCTTATCCACCTGAAGGTTTGAATTCTTTATGATAGCTGTAATCTCCTCGGCAGCCTTATCGGATCTTTTGGCAAGTTTTCGAACTTCCACAGCAACAACGGCAAACCCTTTACCCTGTTCCCCGGCCCTTGCGGCCTCGATGGATGCGTTCAAAGCCAGGAGGTTTGTCTGAAAGGCGATGTTGGTGATAACTTCGATAATGTCGGCGATCTTGTTTGAGGAGGTGGAAATATCTGTCATGGATTCAACCATGCGTCCAACGGCCAGGGCCCCATCGTCCGTTTTTACGACTGCTTCTCGGGAAAGCTGATCGGCCGTTACCGTGTTGTCAGCGTTGGACTTAATGGCGGAGTTCATCTCTTCCACTGCGGAGGAGGTCTCTTCCAGAGCTGTGGCCTGCTGTTCCGTCCTGTTGGAAAGATCCTGGTTTCCCGCGGCGAGTTGTTCACTTGCCGATGCTATCTGCTCTGACCCGGAAAGAACGGAGCCGACTATCTCGGATAGTTTTTGGATCATACCCTGTAGGGCGCCAGACAATTGACCGATTTCATCCTGCCTGTTCAGATA
Source organism: Spirochaetales bacterium (assembly GCA_016342585.1). Taxonomy (GTDB): domain Bacteria; phylum Spirochaetota; class Spirochaetia; order UBA9216; family UBA9216; genus JAEINK01. The sequence goes on along the minus strand of JAEINK010000016.1, from coordinate 66,524 downwards.
TTTTTCTTCGATTGAAAAGTTGAGGTTTCCTTTTGATATAAGTTCTGCTGCTTCAACCCCGGCCTGTATGGGAACGGAAATGGTTCTGGAGAAAAAGATCATTACAATAACAGCAATAATGAGGATGACCACCGCTATTATGGCAATTACCCAAATGAGATTGATTATAGGGGTCATAATTTCTGCTGTTGCTATCTCGGCAATGATCGCCCAATCAAAATCAGAATTCACTTCGTTGTCTATGGTCAGGTGGCTGTAAACGGATAGAACCTCCTGCCCGGTGTAATCAATTAACTTGTCCATGAAAACTTTGCTGTCCATTTGTTCCAGGACTCTGCCCGCCGGTGAATCCACACGCTGCCTGAGGATTGCTGTTTCTCCGGTTTTGCTGAACCTGCTTTCTGTTCTCATTATGAGATCTTCCCCGGTACAGTAAACTTCCCCTGTCTCTCCCATCCCTGCTGAATTGGTTAAGAGGTCCGATATTTTCTGATTGTTAATCTGAAGGGCTATAATGGCCAGCATTTCTCCATTATCCATAACGGGTGTTCCCATGAACATGGAGGGGAGTCCTCCCGAAGGGGCATAGGCCTCCAAGTCTACAATGGTTGTTTTTCCTGTTGTTGTCACTTCTTTCCAAAGATTTCCGATATTAATATTTGAATATTGTCCGACCGAAAGGTTTTCCCCAAGATCCGCCTCTCTGGCATTTGTATACATAATATGACCATGTTTTGCACAAATAATGAATACATCATAATATTCATATATGTCATTATACTTCTGAAGGTTTCTGTTGATTCCTTCAAATATTTCTTCATAGGTTTTGGTCAGTTCTGCCCCGCGACCGGTCGTATCGTAGGAGCCTGTCGCTGAGATATTCATCTCCTGGTGGTACCTTATCAGATCTTCTGTGGCGAGTTTTACATCCACCGTGGAAGCAATTACTTCACAGTCATTTTTTGATCTTTCTATAATATCCAGGACGATTTTCTGTTTTTCCGCCTGTATAGCCTGAAGTTTCTCCTGGGCGGCAGCATTCAAAGCCCCCGACATCCTGGTCATTGAGACTATCGTGAGAATTCCCAGGGAGAGCAGAATGACTACAGATGAGATTAAGATGAGTTTTCCCCCAATAGTTCTAAAAAATGAGCTTTTTTCCTTTTTTTTCATTCTCTTTCCTCCACGGTTTAATATTTATAATATTTACTACTCTCTTAATTATTGTGAATTCTCATGTCAGATGCAAATTTTTCCAACCTTTTTTCGTGATTCTTTAGGAAATATGCATAATTATTTTTCTATTGAAACCGCACTTTTGGGGTCTTCTTTTTCTTAAGAAGCATTACAGAGTTTCCTGCTTTGTTATATTCTATCGAGTCCATCAGGCATTTGGTTATCCAGATTCCCCTCCCGTGGGTGAACTCCTCTTCGATGCCTCTTGCCATGATCTCCTCTATGCAGGTTGATGGATCCGGGACGGTATTAGGATTGAACCCTTCTCCTTCATCGGTAATGGTGAATTCGGCAAAGCTGTAGTTTAATGATGTATTTAAATAGAAGTTTTTTGTTTCATCCTCACTATTTCCATGGATGAAAGCATTAATACACATTTCATCCAGAGCAATAGTAGTTTGTTCTGATTCTTCAATTGAGAAATCCAAAGATCTCATTTTCTCTTTTATCTTCTCTTTTCGCTTTTTCCAACCTTCCAGGTTGTGAAATTTATACTCCGATTCAGTTTTTTCCATAAAATCAATCTGCAGGAGGGTCATATCATCCTCCAGGGGCAGGGACCCATTCTCTTGTTCTATTTTCTCTATGATGCTGTTGAAATACTCTTCCGGGCTGTCCGCCTCTATTGATAGAATCTTATTTACCCTTTCAGTTCCCAGTCTGCTGTGATCATCTTTCTCTATTTCGATTAAGGCATCGGAGTAAAACAGAAGGCAGTCTCCCGTCTGGAAGTCAAAGTGGGCGCGTTCGTAGTCAGGATTTTCAAAATAGCCGATATGAATCCCTCCAACCCGTTCAAGAGAAGTGATTTTTCCATTTCTCTTCAAGGATGGAAGCTGACTGTTTGCGTTGGAATAGTACATTCTTCTGGAGTTAATATCAATTATGGCGACAAACATAGTAGGGAATTGATCTTCGTCGGCAACCTTTGAATATTCATTGCTGATCCGGTTCATGAAAACGTCGGTTTTATTCTCTGTATATAGAATATCAAGGTTCTGATTGACAAGGCTGGATAGAAGGGATGCGTCCATTGAGGATTTTATACCGTGATCTGTACAGTCCCCGATGATTATTACAAGTTTGTTTTCATGAATACCCTTTATGATATGGAAAAAGTCTCCTCCCAGGTTTTCGCAGGGGAGAAAGAAGGCGTGAATGCTGAACTCTGTAAGGAGCGGAAGGGTTGTTTGGATAAAGTTTTTCTGCAGATGTCTGGCTTTTTTAAGCATAGCCATTTTTTCTGCCAAATCATCTTCGATCATTTTCGTGTATTGTCTAATCTTCCCTTCGGACTCTTTCTGTTCGGATATATCCGTGAAATTCCAGACTAGCCCGATAGTTAATCCATTCTTGTCTTTAAATGGGACCGCCCGTAGAAAGACGGGAACTGCTCTTCCTTTTCTGCTCAGCATCTCCACCTGGCCATACCAACCGATACCTGAACCCGTATAGTTCAGGATCTTTTCAAATGTTTCCTCTGTTTCAAAAAGCAGCCTTTGCGGTGTTTCAGCCAGTTTGGTTATATTGAATCCAAATAATTCGGTGAAAGTTTTATTAATATAGAAAAATTCACCCTCCACTGTAGATATGGCAATGCCATCACTGGAAGAGTTTACAGCCATCCTTATTGTGGAAAGCTGTTCGTTCATCTCCATGGTCTCCCGCCGGGCAAGATCTGCCGCCGCCGCAAGTTTCAAAGCCTTATTTTTTGATTCATCCAGAGCTGTAATATTCCAGGCATTTTGAATGATCTGAGATGTCAGTGCTGCCAGAGACTCAAGGTAATCATAGACCTCATTTTGGATCTCATTTTTTGAAAAAAGAGCCAGGACGCCAATTTTGTTTCCCTGGGGGTCTGTGAGTCTGAATCCCGCAAAGGATTTCAGCTTTTCTTCGGCCGCCCATTGGTGTTCCTGTATCCTTGGGTCGACAGTTATTTCATTTGTCAGAAAGTTATCAAATTCTCCCGAAAAGATGCGTCCTATTATAGTCGAACTTACAGGGACCCTTCTGTGGGTTCCATCTAGGCGGTCATACTTTCCGGAACTTGCAATAAGGTGCAGGCATTTTTCTGCTGTCTGGCATCGATCATGATAGTTTACTGTATCGAACTCATGACACCCTTTTCTGCATAGATCCTTATCTTTCAGGAGCCAGATCCGGGCAAAATGGGCATCTATGGCAGGAATGATCATCTCTGTTATCTCTTTCAGCTTCTCTGCGATATCTCCCGGTTTGAGAAGTCTGTTCTGAAGGGTGTTAAGGAGTGTCATTCGTTCCGAACGGTTCTTATCTGCTGTGAGATCCGAAAAAGTCCCTACCAATCTTCGAGATATGTTTTTATCCAAACTCTCTACGATTTTTCCGGTCAGCTGAACCCACATGAATGAATCATTTTTCTTCCTGAACCGGAAAATTGCTTCAATTATGTTGGCGTCTCCGGCTTTAAGCTTTTTCCATATATCTAACACAATGGGTTTATCCGAAGGGTGAGTTCGCTTGAGTATCTCTTCTTTTGTGTTGGGGAAGCCGTTGGGGGGGTAACCTGCTATGGTATAGCAGTGGGGGCTTATAAAAAATATTTCATCCGAGGAATTCCAGTCCCACACTCCCCTGTTTGAGGAGTTGAGGGCGAGGTTAAGCCTCTCTTCGCTCTCTTTTAGCAGCAGCCCTGATTCCTTAAGTTCGGATATGTCTGTGAATGTATAACCGAAGGCAGAAACTTTTCCTTTGTCATCGTATATAGCATTCGCTCTGAGGTGAACCGATAAGCTGACTCCTCCTCTTGTTCTCATATCTATCTCTGAAGCGTATTTTCCATGTTTTATAAGTTCACTATAGATTTGAGCTCCCGACTTTGGATTTTCATAAAGGGCAGCCGGATTCAGTGTCTGTATTTCGCTGAAGGAATATTTGAAAATCCTCTCCATTGTTCCATTGTGAAAAAGGTATTTTCCTTCGGGATCCGTGATCAGGACAGCATCTCCAGAGGATTCAACCGCCGATTTAATCCTGACCATCTCGTTTAATAATCTTTTTTCTTCCGATATATCCCGGGAAATGTGATAGATACTCTCTTTTTCATCCCAGTAGCCCTTGTATATTTTCGTTTCAACCTGGATTTGGCTTCCTGAGGCATGAACCATTGGAAGGGAAAACGAGGTCCTGTTTCCTTTAATGGTTTCACCGATTAGAAACTGTGCTTCGGACCTGAGGTTCCAGGGATAGAGATCTGTGATCTCCATATTGTGGAATTCATCAATTGAATATTCAAGGAGCTTAGATGATGTGTTGTTGGCATATAGGATCTTTCCCTCGGGAGAGTAGATAATAACAATATTTGAGATAGTATTGAAAAATGAGTGGAAGTTCTCTTCTCGCCTGAAAAGATCCATCTGTATGGTTTTTCTTTCAGTGATATCTTTATGGATTGTTACAAGGCGGACAGGGGTGAGATCTCTATTCCATTCGATTATTTTTCCTCTGGTTTGAAGCCATATGTAGCTTCCGTCTTTCCTTATAAACCGATACTCCTCTTTAAGGGTTTCCTTCTCTTTTTCAAGTATTTGCTTTATGGATGCTTTTACCTTATCCAGATCATCCGGATGAATTCTTCGTTCCCACTCGAGTATGGACTGTGAGAATTCGCCGGGGCTATAGCCTGTCATTATATAAAACCTTGAGTCGATAAAGATTGAACTCTCTACAAGATTCCAATCCCAAATACCATTTTCTGTGGTTTCCATTATCAGCTTGAGCTTTTCGCCTGCGTCCGGTTGGTTGTATTCGATACGGCCTTTACTTCCCGGTATATCCATTTTTATCTCCTGCAGTGGTTCTCTCTACCAATAATTATATGGTCCATATTTTTTTATTCAATCTGATTTTTGACGATCGCTGTTTCTTGTGTTTGGGGAGAGATAAAAACGGCTTGCAAATAGGGTGTGGATCCCATATTCTTAAATTATGGGTATGATTTTACCGGTAGCAAGCGGCAAGGGCGGGGTGGGGAAGACGGCCATCACCGCAAGTTTGGCGGCCTCTCTGGCTGGAATGGGTAAAGATGTTATTCTTGTAGACCTCGATTTGGGAGCCTCCAATATGCACACTTTTTTGGGGGTTAAAAATCGCGATCCCGGGCTTGGCGGCTATATTAATAAAAAAGTCACAGATTTTGAGTCCCTCATGGTTCCCACGAATATTCCGGGATTGAGGTTTGTATCGGGAGATGCTCTTCTTCCAGGAACGGCTAATCTGAATTATTTTATGAAGCTTAAAATTATGAAAGCTATCACTAACACTTCATGTGATTTCATCGTTCTGGATCTTGGAGCCGGAACCTCCTGGAATGTGATTGATTTTTTCTCCATGACAAGGAGCGGGCTGGTCGTTACTATTCCTGAAACCACGGCAATTCTCAATGCCTACTCTTTTTTAAAATTCTCTCTGTTCCGGATGATTTTTCGACAGTTCCCTTCAAAGGGAGAGGAGCGGTTGGTGATTTCAGAGTTTCTGGCAGACCGCATTGAGGGAACCGACAAATCGTTTGAATCACTTAAAACCATCCTGGCACCCTTTGGTGTTGAAGCCGTAAACATTGTGGATAATACCCTGAATACATTTTCTCCCAGGATAGTAATCAACCGCGGAAAAACCGGGAAAGATATTCAGGTGGGTGAAAAGCTTCGTCAGATTGTATCCAGGAATCTAAAAATACAAATCGAGTTTATCGGACTCATTCCCGAGAGCCCTGAACTTGTTCCTTCGTTGTTTAAGGGCGTTCCTGCGTCTGTTTTATACCCCGATTCTCAATTCGCCAGGTCAATCGATCGACTGAGTGAAAAAATAGCATTTTGCCCTGAAGAGGGCTCTGCACTAAGCTATTATGAGGATGCAGATTTAAATTCGTTAAAAAATGAGTATATCTCTTTACTAGATCCTGTTTTTTTTAGTAATCTTTTATAAAGAATATGGAGGATTTATGCCTGTTTCAAGAAAAATATTATTAGTAGACGATTCTAAATTAAGCCTGATGTCCATGAGATCTCTACTTGAGGATTATGATTTCACCATCCTGGAAGCTTCGGATGGTTATGAGGCTCTTGATATAATAAAAAACTCCAAACCGGCTCTGGTTTTTCTGGATCTTCTTATGCCGAACCTTGATGGCGTCGGTGTTCTTGAGAAGTTAAAGGCCGAGGATATTTCTGTTCCTGTGGTGGTTGTCTCTGCGGATATTCAGAATACAACCAGAGCGATCTGTTTTAAGCTGGGTGCAATAGATTTTGTAAACAAGCCTATGGAACCCGAAAAGGTTAAATCTATAATTGATAAAGTTTTTCAGGAGTAGTTCGTATGCAATTGTCTGAACTTCAGCTGGACTTTTTGAAAGAAAATTTTAATATCGGCGTCGGGCGAGGAGCTAAGGTTCTTAATTCCATGCTCAGTTCCCATATAAATCTAAGTGTCCCGGAAATTGAACTTGTTGATAAGCTGAATGGATCGTACTTCCCCCACCTTTCCAGTTCAATCGCGACGGTAGATCTCGAATTTAACGGGAGCCTTGCGGGGACATGTAAACTTCTCTTTCCCGCTGACAGTGCCTTGAATCTTGTGCGGCAGGTATCTGGCGAAGATGAGGGTGAGAGGGAAACTGACTTTGATCCTATGAGTGAGGGAGTTCTGAAGGAAATCGGGAACATTGTTCTGAATTCAGTTATGGGGGTTATAGGGAATACTTTAGATATCCAGCTTCAATATACGGTTCCTACTTTCAAAGAGTGCCAGGTTGAAGAGCTCATTGATAAATCGTATTTTTCGGATGAAAGCACAGCCCTGCTTGCAAGAATATGTTTTTCTATTGAAGTTATGGACATCCGGGGAGAGATCCTGACTCTTTTCAGGCTGGGGTCATTCTCGGAACTTTTATCCTTAATTGATAAAAAAATCGATGCTTAATCCAAGAATATTAGATCGAATTTTCTCTGGAATCTGTATTGTCGATCGGAAGCTGAATGTTCTGGTCTGGAATTTAGAGATGGAAAATATTACCGGAGTTCCCGGTCAGGAAATTTCCGGGAAGAATCTTCTTGACTTTTTTCCCGGATTTTCTGATGAATCAATCTTATTAAGATTGCAAATGGTCCTTTCGGGCGGGGCGCCCATCGTATTTTCGCCCCTTCTGCATAAGGATCTTTTCCGAACTTCATCCTGGGATAGTGATGGAAAATATCTGGAGATAACTGTTACATCTCTTCTTTCAGACTCGGGTGAGGAGACTCTTCTTTTTACTGTAAGGAATGTTACTGAGCTTAATCTTCAGATCCTTAAATACCGTCAGATGAGAGATACGGCTCTGGAGGAGGTTCGACTCCGCCAGGTTATTGAAAAGGAGCTGCAGGAGGCTAACAATAAACTTCAGGAGCTCGCTAATACCGATCCCTTAACCGGTCTTTTGAATCGGCGCAGTATGAAGCCCCTCATCCTCAGGGAAGTAGAGAGGTTTGATAGACAGAATACACCCTTCTCGCTGATCCTCTGTGACATTGATTTTTTTAAGAAGTTCAATGATACCTATGGACATGATTGTGGCGATACTGTGCTCACTATTGTCTCAAAAACGATGAAGGAGAATCTCCGATCTCTTGATGTGGTCTCCCGGTGGGGAGGGGAGGAGTTTTTAATCCTTTTGCCGGGGACGGAATTAACCGAAGGGCGGGAAGTCGCGGATAAACTCCGTTTAATGATTGCTGACTGTGTGTGTTCATGTGGGTCTGATCATAAGGAGCTATCGGTTTGTATGACATTCGGTTTAAGTGAGTTTCGGGCAGGAGATGATCTTGAAGTTGTGATAAAGCGGGCGGATACGGCTTTATATAAAGGTAAGGAGAAGGGGCGGAACTGTGTTGTCGTTTCGGAAGAGTAGATTTTCATTCTGTGAGGCTGTTAGGTGATGTGGAGTGATAAAAGGGTCGATCTGACAGGTTATCATGGAAGAAAAATCTATAACAAACATTACGTTCAACCGGAAAAATCATCCAGATGCACACTCATAATCTCGGGTTTTGCCTATACAATGGAGTCTCCCTTTCTTTATTATTCAAAAATGGCTGCGTTTAATTCCGGTTCAGATGTTCTAATGGTTGACTTTGAATACAACCGGAATATTGATTTTTTGGATGTGGGTGATTCTGAAAAAGATCTCTGGTTTGAAACTGAAATTGATTCTTTGTTTGAGTGGCTTCTCGGTTCCGGTTATTCGGGTTTTACTTTGATAGGAAAATCCCTGGGAACTACGGTCATGTTTAAGCTCCTTGAGAGGTTGGAATCGGGGTATAGTCGAAACTGTGAAGTCGATTCTATAAAAGGCGTGGGCTCTGTACCGAAAATTTCCCATCTTGTCTGGCTCACCCCCGGAACCTTCAGCAGGGAGATTTACGCTTATCTGGCAATGACAGAAACCCCCTCATTTCTTGTTTATGGATCAAAAGATGATTACTCTCCCCAGGTCCTGGTAGAGACGGTTAAGAATAATAAGGTAGTGGATATCTACCAGGTAGAAGGAGCCAATCATGCTCTTGAAACAGGAGCAATGGATAAGGATATTCAAAATCTTGGGGACTATACCGTCAGATTGGAAAAATTTATAAAATAATATTTTCAAAAAGAGAGTTTCGAGCTATTATTTAACATGAAAAGAATAATTCACTTTTTATGAGTAAAATAAAAACACATTCCCCGTAGGTAGTCGGGGTGGGGTTTATATAAGCCCTTAGTAACCATCCTTCCCGGATGTCCGTTTTTACTCCGGAATAAGTTTATACCGGAGGATATATGGATACCGTTATCACAACAATTTACTATGATGGACAATTCTGGAAAGCTCTTGTTGAAAAGGAGAGTTCAGATGGTGGGATTTTTATGGCCGAATACATTTTTGGTCAGGAACCTTCAAATCCTGAAGTACTTGATTTTTACCTTAACAAATATGAGGATCTTCTGTTCCTTCAGGTTGAAGAACACAAGAAAATCAAACCTGAAAAAATATTAAAAAGATCGCCCGACAGGATATCGAAGTCTTATAATGAGTATAAAGATTCACTTCGCACCTATCTTGAGGATAAGAAAACGGAAAAACGGATCTTAAAAAAAGTTTCGGAGCAAGATAGATATGAAGAGAAGCGTAAAAAGAAAAAACTAAAAAAAAGGGGCCGATAATGATGGAGAGAGCATGGGAAAAGAGATCGAAAGGAAATATTTGATTAAGGGGGAGGGGTGGCGGGATGCCGAGGCTGTTTATTATTGTCAGGGATACCTTGCCCGAAAACCTGATGCTACAGTGCGGGTTCGGGTGGCCGGAAATGAAGGGTTTCTGACCATAAAAGGGGCCCCTCTTGGGATGAGCCGTGATGAATGGGAGTATTCCATTCCGGTAGGAGAGGCTGAGGAGATGATGAACCTTTGCCGGACCCCTCTCATCATAAAGAACCGCAGAAAAATTGAGAGTGGGGGATTTCTCTGGGAGGTTGATGAATTCCTTGGCGATAATGAAGGTCTCATTCTTGCCGAGATTGAATTAAAGTCCGAGGAGCAGGTTTTCTCTGTACCCGAGTGGATTGGAGAAGAAGTTACGGGGGATGCCCGGTATTACAACTCAAACTTATCAGAAAACCCATATAAGAACTGGTAAACCGGGAAGTTTTTTCAATAAATCCCTGATTTTTGAAAAAGCTTCGACGAATAAAAATATTATATTAATATATGAAGCAGAATGGAGGATGAAATGGAAAGTGGAAATATTCTCTTTGCACTTGGATTAACACTCTTTGCCGGTCTTTCGACTGGTATCGGAAGTGCAATGGCTTTTCTCTCGAAAAAATTTAACGCCAAGTTTCTTGCCGCGGCACTTGGCTTTTCTGCAGGAGTAATGATCTATGTATCCCTTGTGGAGATCTTTGTAAAGGCCAAGGATTCTTTAACGGAATTCTATGGGTATAAGACCGGGTATATTTATACAACTATTGCTTTTTTCGCAGGGATTGCCATTATTGCACTCATCGATAAACTTGTACCCTCTTATGAAAATCCCCACGAACTGAAAAATTTTCATGGTGTCAATGGCGTCGGTCTTGAAACCGGTCTGGGTATCGGCGTTGGGGCCGGAGTAGATAGGGAGACAAAACTCATGAGGATGGGCTTGTTTTCGGCCCTGGCTATTGGTATACATAATTTTCCCGAGGGGCTGGCTACCTTTATCGGGGCTTTGCAGGATCCTGCCCTGGGTTTAAGTATCGCTGTAGCGATTGCCATTCATAATATACCTGAAGGAATTGCCGTTTCGGCCCCAATTTATTATGCCACAAAGAGTCGGAAAAAGGCTTTTTTTTACTCATTTCTATCAGGCCTGGCCGAACCTGTTGGGGCAATCGTCGGATATTTTCTCCTTAGAAGGTTCATTAATGGTGCCACCTTCGGGATCATTTTTGCCTCTGTGGCCGGAATCATGGTGTATATCTCGCTTGATGAACTCCTTCCCACCGCTGAGGAGTATGGTGAACACCATATCGCTATTATCGGGCTTGTGGCAGGAATGGCTGTCATGGCCGCCAGCCTCCTTCTTTTTGCCTAGAAGAGAGCAATAATCGTCAAGTTTCTTTTCGTATTGAATGGTATGCTTCTTCCCGAAGGACCAATAATTTTTTTTGGAGAAAAAATGGAAATTATAAAACTTGATGAATCCAATATTCAAAGTGAACACATTTGCTGTGCTATCTCCGACAAAAAATGTGTAACTGGTGTCTATGCTAAGAAAAATTTGATAAAACAGGCCCTTCCCAAAGGATGGACATTCAGTAAGCTCAATGTCCGGGGGAAGGTTTTTATTGAATATCAGCCTGCCGAAGAGTCCTGGCTTCCCTTGAATGGTGATGGATATACAGCAATTAACTGTTTCTGGGTTTCCGGTCAGTATAAAGGGAAGGGCTGGGGGAAGAAACTCCTTGGTCAATGCCTTGACGATTCGGAAAGTAAAGCCGGAGTAATCGCTGTCTCTTCAGATAAGAAGAGACCCTTCCTTTCGGATCCGGTTTTTTTACGCAGACAGGGATTTGAAGTCGTCGATGAGGCAGAACCATATTTCAAATTATGGTGCCGAAAAAATGATAACTCTTCTCCTGACCCCCAATTCCTTGATTCTGCCAGGAGAGGAGAATGTGTTGATAATGGAGGGCTTACTGTCTATTATTCGGACTTCTGTCCCTTCCCCCACTACTGGAATACGGTAGTCCTTTCCGAATATGCAGAACAAATGGGGATTCCATTGGATCTTCACAAAATCGAATCCAGGGCGGATGGACGGCGGACACCTGTTCCCTGGATTATTAACTCCGTGTTTTTCCGGGGGAAATTTCTTACCCAGGAGATAAAAATAGATAAGATCCTTGAAAAAAAGATGAACAGCCGGTAATTTAAGGGATGAAAGAAGAAAATATAAAATACGATGATAATGAGTCGATTATATATCATTTGATCCCTGAATCTGACCTGCGTAATATGACCCAAGCAGAATATTTTATCCCATCCGGTTTTGAGAAGGATGGGTTCATCCATTGTACCGCCGAGCCGGAGGTGGCCCGGGTAGTTGCCCACTCCTACTATTCGGAATTGGATGAAAGATTGTATATTCTACGGTTGAATCTCTCCGCTTTGGAATCCGAGGTGAAATTTGAGGCTCCTTCACAAAATGGTGACACCGGGAAGGAGCACCTGAAAATGACAGATGCTTTTCCACATATATATGGGCCAATGAACATTTCAGCAGTGATAGATGCGGGGGAGATGGTTGCTTCCGAAGCGGGGGGCGGGCGGAAGGAGTTCAGCTGGCCTGAGGCTTTCAAGCCGCTTTAAACAGGAAAGAGTCCTGCTGAGATTGCCCACCCCTTTATTTTCTTCACTGAAGATGTTTCTATTAAACTCCAGTTGCCTCGTTATCTGTTTTTATTCGTTTCAGAACATCTTCCATTGTCCCTGAAAATGGACCGGGGTTCTCCATCTTTATGGAGCAGAGGGCCGCGGCGTATTTAACCGCATCATCCGGGGAGTGGTCCAGTCTTCTGGCAAGGTATGCGGCAAAAGTTGTATCACCTCGCCCTGTTCTGCCTGAGAGATTTGAGGGTGTAAAGGGGCCTCTGTAAAAATTACCTTCGGATAAAATAAGAACTTCCGTATTATGGGTAACCATCACCTCTTTTGCTCCCCATGAGGCCAGGATTTTTGCTGCTTTTTCCCTGTCGGATTCACCTGTCAGGATCTCTGCTTCGGCCGCATCGGTTTTAAGGTAGGTAATGAGGGGCAGGAGTTCTTTCTTTACCTCCCAGTCCCGAAACAACAGCTTTCCGTCTTCACTGCACCTGAGCAGACCCTGGGCATCGATGGCAACTTCGCCTATTTCGGAAAGAAAAGGAATAAAATTGTCGGGAATTTCTCCACGAAATAGCCCGGCAAGGTGATAAATGCTGCTGTCCATTTCCGGTAAAGAGTCGAGGGTAAATGGATCTGCCCTGGATAGAAGGGTTACCTGTCTTTTTTCCTTATCTGCCGTGAAATAAATGTTCTCAATGCTTGTTGTTTTCTCTGAATCCAGCCTGATGACTTCGACGCCGTTATCTCTCATCCCATCCAGTTCCCGATCAGCATCTTCAGATGCTCTGGTGATAACCTGAACACTCTTTCCTGATTTTACTGCTGCTGCCGATGAGTAGATAACTGGTCCACCAGTAAGGCGCACCTCATCTTCTTTATAAATCATTATATCCCGGGATATATGTCCAATCATGGTGATGTCTTTTTTCATATAAACTCCTTTCCAATAATAAAGACAACAATATATCATGAATGATTCACTTATTCATATAATTTTATATTTGAGAAAACTAACCGATTTTGTTTAACAAAGAATATTGTTTATCAAGTATAATATTTGTACTTAAAATGAGTATGTAGACAATCCAGGTTTTAATTACAGGAGACATTGATCGATGGGAGCTAATTCTAAGCATAGGTTGAACCAGAAAGATCTTGTAACAAATATCTTTGGATTTTTCTCCGAAGAGTATGAGCAGAGTTCTTATGGATCCATATGGGATATTAAAATTCCCGTTGAAAATATGATCAGATACCTCAAGGATAAATGTGATGTCAGTTATAAGAGTGAGTTGTGGGTCTGGACCCAGCTGAAACGTTATGAAGAAGAATTGGGTGTTAAGCTATTCAGGAAGGTGAGGACCGGCGAGGATAATAAAGGGTTCTCTCTGGCTCTGAATTATCCATATATCAATTTTTTTCAGAAGAAACATCTTTATGTAAACGAGAAGATTAAAGTTGCCAACGGGATACATGATAAAATTCTGGACTATACAAGAAACCAACGAAAAAAAGGCCCCGTCAGGATTTTTCTCGGAGCAGGAACTCTCTGCTATCATTTTTCTACAATTATCGCCGAACCTTCGGAGACTAACAGGCAGAAGTATCTGATTCATACCAATAATCTGGGAGCCCTGACCCAGTTGATAGCCCCGGGTCTGAATAATCATAACATCGAAGTGATTGTCCCTGAGGGAAGGGTCGATCCTGTTACCTATACTATAACTGGAGAAGAGGATTGTTTTTCATCTGTAGATTTTGATTTTATTATTCAGGGTACAAGCTGGGTACATAATGGTGAACTTTTTATAGAATCTGCCGATGAGAATATTAGAAAAAAGGCCATCCTCCAAAAGAGTTCCGGTCAGAAGATCCTTGCCCTTACAAAGAAAGAATTCTCATCCGAGCCTGTTAAAAACTCTGAGTCATACGGTAAAATATTGGATTATGATTTTGTTGTTGTCCCCAAACAGTCGGGTCTACTCTCCGGAACGAAAAAGTATGAGGAGTTATTTGAAGCGGCAAAACTCGATTTGACTCCGGAAATCCTGAACTGGAACTATGAAATCTATAAAGTGAATAAATAGGCTCTCTTTAATAAGCAATTTTTGCTTAATAAACCAATTCTGTTGCGTTCTCTATCGAGTTTAATAAACATCACATCGAATTAATTTGTCCTCGCAATAATTCACGGACTATACTGCCAGAAAACCAAGGAGGAGTCTTTATGAAAAAAATAATTTTGATTTTAGTTGCAAGCTTATTGCTTCTTTCCATGCCAGTTTTCGCCGGTGGTGCTCAGGAAGAGGACGGACCTGTCACCCTGACCATTGCAGGTCGTGACGGTGCCTATGGAGATGCCATGCAGCTCGCCGCAGATGAATACTCAAAATTAAATCCTGATGTGTCTTTTGAGATCTTAAAGCTTTCCGGCAGCAGTCTATTTGAAAAATCTGTAATTGATATGAAAGCTGGAGTGGGTACATACGATCTTGTGCTTATTGATGATCCCAATGCCACCCTTATTCAGAAAGCCGGCTGGCTGGCAGATCTGGGAGCTATGTACAAAGATAAGGGTATGACCCTTGATTCAGATTTTATTGCTCCATTAGCCAAGTTGGGCCGTTATCCCTACAGTGATGATGGAACACTTTTCTGCCTTCCCATGGTAGGAAATGTAGAGCTCTTTGCCTACAGACGAGATCTTATGGAAAAATACGATCTTGGTGCTCCCGATACCTGGGATGATGTTATGACCGCTGCAAAGACCCTCGATGCTAATGAGCCTGATATTGAACCCGTATTATTCCGTGGTTCCAAGGGGAATCCCATTGTCACCGGATTTCTGCCCCTTTTCTGGGCTTTTGGCGGAGAGGTCCTGACCGACGGAAAATCTTCAATGGACAGTGCTGAAGCCCTGACTGCTCTGGAATTCTATCTTGAACTGGCAAAATACGCTCCCGAGGGAGTTGCCATGTACCAGTCCGCCCAGGTTAAGGATGCTGTTTACTCCGGCCGTGGAGCCATGGCAATCGAAGTATGGCCCGGTTGGATCAAAAACCTGGATAACCCGGATGAATCTGCTGTTGTTGGCAAGGTTGTTGTTACCAAACATCCTGCCCAGGTTGAAAAATCTTCACCCATGATCGGTGTATGGCTTGCGGGAATTCCCGAATCTTCCAGCAACAAATCTGCTGCTTTTGATTTTCTCCAGTTCCTGACCAGTGCTGATATGCAGGAAAAAATGGCTGATGCCACGGGTATTCCCCCTTCAAGAACCAGTGTTCATCAGGTTCCCTCTCTGATAGAGAAATACGCCTGGTATCCCGCACAGCTCGATGGCCTTCAGAATGGCGTCGCCAGACCAAGAACCAATAAGTGGAAGGAGATCGAGGAGGCTCTCGGAACATATCTCCAGCTCGCACTGATTGGTGAAATGGGTGCACGAGAAGCTCTGGCTGAAGTGCATGCAAAGATCAATGAGATTGTAGAATAATAATTTCACCGAATAAAATCTGATCGGAGACTGCTCTGACGACGGTGGTTTAATCGTCAGGGCAGTCCTCCCCTAATGTAGGAAGAAATGAACATACTGAGTAATAGAAAGAACACAACATTCTTTACACTGATTTTTTTACCAGCTCTTCTGGTAATACTGTTTCTTACCATATACCCCATTCTCAATACGGTATATCTGTCGTTCTTCAAATATAACTATCTTTCAGATGAACGCAGTTTTATCGGTCTGAAAAACTTTATTACTATTGGGAGTGATAAGGTCTTCCAGACTGCCTTTTTAAACACAATTATTTTTGCTCTTATAGCAACGGCTTTTGAGGTTGGCCTGGGTATTTTTCTCGCTCTTCTGTTTTATGGGGATTTTCCTTTAAAACGTCATTCCATGATCATTATTATTTTTCCCATGATGGTCTCGACCATGGTTATATGTGCGGTATGGAAGGTTCTTTATCATTATGATATTGGGCTTTTTAATTACCTCTTCCGGATGTTCGGTCTTAAGCCCGTAGGATGGCTGATTAATCCGGATAAAGCTCTCTTTTCGATCATTCTTGTCGATATCTGGCAATGGACACCCTTCGCCTTTCTTGTAATGCAGGCTGGCTTAAGTTCCATCCCTTCCGAGATTTTTGAAGCCTCGAGCATTGACGGTGCGGGGTATTTTAAGAACCTTTTCCATGTAACTATTCCGATTCTGAGCAGTCAGATACTGCTTGTTATAATGCTCAGGACGATTGATACATTTAGAATTTTTGGAAAGGTTTATGCGTTGACCCAGGGTGGACCCGGGAATGCTACTGAAACTGTTTCATATTATATTTATCGGGAAGGTTTTTCCTACTTTAACCTTGGAAGGGCAAGTGCTTCGGCTATTTATGTTCTTCTGGTTATTTCTGCCATCGCTATGTTTTACATCAAAGGTATCATGAAGGAGGAAAATTAATGACCGGTTCGGTAATGTCCAGGAAGGGGGTTCTTTTTTGGATCCTTCTTGCCCTGGTTTTAATAGTCGTATTGTTTCCCCTGTACTGGGTTCTTATTACAGCTTTGAAGACACCTTTGGAGAATATTTCTTCGGTTCCCACTTTTTTTCCGAAAGATTTGACCTTTGTAAACTTTACAAATGTGCTGAGTTCGGGGTTTTTAAGAAATCTAATGAACAGCCTTTTTGTCGCGTTTACTTCCACCATGATATCTCTCATTTTGGCGTTTCTGGCATCCTATGCCCTGGTGCGTTATAACTTTCCCTATAAGCTGAATGTGATTTTCCTGATCTGGGTGCTCGTGGTAAAAATACTACCACCCATGGTTCTCTCAATTCCCCTTTACACCCTCTTTACGAGTGCAAAGCTAATCAATAACCATTGGGGTTTGATAATGGTTTATCAGGTATATACTTTGCCTTACTGTATCTGGATGCTTTTTGGTTTTTTAAAGAGCTTGCCTCTGGAGTTTGAGCAGGCTGCGGAGATAGATGGTGCTTCCAAGATGAAAACCTTGACGACTATAGTTGTTCCCCTCTCTTCAAGCGGGATTATCGCAACTGCAATATTCAGTATCATAATTGCCTGGGATGAATTTCTCTTTGCTCTCCTTTTTATTCGTACTCCCAGACTGCAGACCCTGCCTTTGAAAATAGTCAGCTTCATAACCGAGTATGAGACGCTTTGGGGTGAACTTATGGCTATCGGGCTTTTAGCAACACTGCCGGTACTGCTGTTTTCCGGATATTACTACAAGCGTTTAACAGAGGGGTTTTCCCTGGGGATGAAATAATCTCCATGGAGAATCTGACTAGGAAGAGATATTATGAATAAACCACTGATTACCGCCCATACGGGCTGCAACGATACACCTCACAATACACTGGAATCGATTTTATCCGGTGCGGAATGGGGGGCTGATATAAATGAAGTCGATGTCCGGGTTACCCGGGATATGGTGCCTGTCCTCTGGCATGATGATTTCCTGAAAACCAAAAATGGGGGTGAGATTCGGATTGAGGCGGTGACCTATGGCGAAATTGCCGCCCTTGAAGCTCGAAAGGAAATTCTTTTTCCCGATGATCAGGTTTCCATTGCCCGTCTGGAGGATGTCTTTGATGCCGCCAGAGAAAAGAGAATCTACCTTAACCTCGACCTGAAGGATGACCTCTGCCTTGAGAAAGTTGCATCCATGGTAAAGGAGTGGGCGCTCGAAGAGATGGTCGTCTTTTCGGGTTGTGAAAAGAGCCGGGCCATTAAACTCAAAAAAGAACACCCAGAATTCCAGGTTCTGCTTAATGCAGATGATGAGTTGATGGAACGAGAGGATCTTTCCTATATGGAGAAAGCCCGTATTCTATGCAGTACTGCTATATCAGCCTCCTGCTGCGGACTCAGTGTTCCTTATCAGTTCTGCCGGCCTGAGCTTGTAGAGTACGCAGATTTAAGGATGCTACCGGTTGTTATATGGACCCTTCCTCCGGATGACCGGTTTGAAGCCTTTATCGATATGGGGGTTTATTCTATTACCACCCTTCATGTGAAGGAGCTTGTTGAGCTTAAGAGACGCAGATTTTCTGTCTGAACAGCACGGTTCATATAATCCTCCTGGGCTCTGAAATTCAGGGCCCTTTTTTGCTGCGCCCGGCAGGGCGTACCCACTTGGGAGTGAAAGTCTCCCTTCTGAAAATGTGAATAAATTTAAAGATTTTTCTTGCATGATTAAATATTCGGATCTATACTGAAAACGTTACCGGGAACGTTACCGGGAAAACTATCAACAAGGATTCAATGTGGCTGTTACCATAAGAGACATCGCGAAACATGCTAAAGTCTCTGTTTCTACTGTATCCCGGGTTTTGAATGAAAAACCGGATGTGAACGAGGAAACTAAAAAGCGTGTAACTGAAGCCATTGAAGAGTTGGGATACAGTCCCAACATTGTGGCGCGGGGTCTTGTGCTGCAGAAATCCAATGTGATTGGTTTTATTGTACCGGATATTATGAATCCGAGTTTCCCGGAGCTTGCCCGGGGGGTCGTTGCCCGGGCGAAAAGTCACGGGTATTCGGTTATGTTCTTCGATACGAATCATGATAAAAGGGTGGAGAAAGAGGCAATCCGGCTGCTTCAGAGTAAGCAGGTGGATGGAATAATTCTCTCCTTCAATCAGGCAAATAAAGAGGAACTGGAGAAACTGAAACTGGAAAAATTTCCAGTGGTTCAGATTTACCGTAAGAGTGATGAATCGGCCATTTCCACTATAGCGCTTGATAACTTTGGCTCGGGGTACAAGGCTGTAAAGTACCTTCTTGATATGGGCCATCGACGGATTGGTCATATTACGACAGGGAACCACTCCCAATCTGGCTATGAGCGTTTGAAAGGGTACCGGAAGGGCCTTGATGAGGCGGATATTTCCTACAATGAGGAATTGATTGTGGAGGGAGAGAATTCAGTCGAGGCAGGAACAGAGTGTATGAGAATGCTTTTGAACCTCTCCGAACGTCCGACGGCGGTGTTTGCTTCCCATGATGTTATGGCCATCGGCGCATATGAGGCTGTTTACAATGCCGGTTTGAGTATTCCGGAAGATATATCAATTGTGGGGCATGATAATCTTCCTTTATCTGTATTGGTAAGACCGAAACTTACTACCATCGACACCCATAAGCGGCGTCTTGGTGAAGCGGGGGTGGATCTGTTGATAGAAGAGATGGCCGCCGGACAGCCTTTGAATAAGGAAGAGGTTTTTGATACGGAATTGATAATCAGGGAATCTGTTAAAGCCCTTCGATAGTTAAGGGAGAAAATTTTTTGTATATAACTGAAAACGTTACCGGCAACGTTCCCGGTAAAGGAGTATTTTTTGGTATCGGAAGTGGAGTATAAAAAGCGATCAATTGCAGCCATGGCTGCTTTGGGTATTGGTGATGCGGCTGGTGATTTAGGGCGGGACGATACTGTGAGGCAGAGGTATGGAATCCTCACAAAGCTCCTTCCTGAGGGAAAGAGTACGGATGATACGGAGTTTACAATCTTATCCGCCAGGGCACTCCTTGATAATAAGAATAATTATACGGCAAAAGCCGTAGCAGATACCTGGAGGGACCTCGTCCTTTCCGACGGTGGTGCGGGGGCCAGGGGGGGAACACCTCTCTATGGTGCGCTGTGGAATTTATCCCAGGGTATGGAGCCTCCCTTATCAGGAATCGACAATACATTAAATAATGATGACGGGGCGGCCATGCGGGCTATACCTTTTTCAATCTATTCCATGGGGAATCCTGATAAGGCCGCGAGATTGGCAGCCATCGATGCCTCGGTAAGTCATGATCGGGATGGGATCTGGGCCGCCCAGGCGATCGCTGCTGCCGGTGCCGCCGCCCTTCGGGGGGATGCTGTAGATGATGTTATTGCTGCCGGAAGGAAGTTCATTCCGGAAGATAGCTGGCTGGGCAGAAGAATGGTGGAAGCCTTTGCGATCCTTGATGAGTTTGACGATTGGGCCGATAGGTATGAGGCTCTTCATTCAAGGCTGTGGGCTCCCCGTCACTCCGTTTCTCCCGAGGCAATCCCTCAGATCTTTGCCCTCTACAAGATGTCTGGAGGGGATTTTCGCCAGGGATTTCTGTTGTCTGCGAATTTCGGCAGGGATGCCGATACGATATGCGCCTTGGTCCTGGCTCTCTGTGCCGCAGGCCAGGGAGGC
The DNA here is from genome assembly GCA_016342585.1 of Spirochaetales bacterium. Classification (GTDB taxonomy): domain Bacteria; phylum Spirochaetota; class Spirochaetia; order UBA9216; family UBA9216; genus JAEINK01. The sequence goes on along the minus strand of JAEINK010000016.1, from coordinate 46,153 downwards.
GATGATGTTCCCTCCGAATGGATTGAACAGGTCCGAAAACCCGCCGGGGTTTGTCTTAAATTCTCCGCGGGGGAAGATGTGGTAGATCTTGCCGAGAGGCTGGTTGAAGCCGGTAAGGCTGCTGGAAATTAAAGGGAGACTTATTTGAGTATTACAACGAGTAAGTTTGGAACTAAAAAGATACCCGTCGAACCCATCAGATTTGGTGGATCTGCAGGAAAAAGAACCCTTTTGGGTAAGAGGATATACCGGGATCGGCATCTTTATATGATGCTCCTCCCTGTCATGCTCTTCTTCTTTATCTGGCATTATATCCCCATGTGGGGGGCAAGGATTGCCTTCCAGGATGTGCGATATATCGGGGCAAATGAATGGGCCGGACTAAAGCATTTCAGAATGCTGTTTTCATCTCCGGTGTTTTTCAAGGTTTTTCTAAATACGGTTGTAATCAGTGCCATGAAGATAGGATTCTGTTTTCCGCTTCCCATTATTCTGGCCTTTATGCTGAATGAGGTGAAGAGCTCAGCATACCGGAAGGGACTTCAGTCGGTTCTCTATATTCCCCATTTCCTCTCCTGGGTTGTTATCGCAGGTATCTTTATCTCTCTCCTCTCCTCCCCCGATGGCATTATGAATCAGATAATTGTCTTCTTCGGTGGAGAACCTGTCTCTTTTATGACTTCGACCAGGCATATCCGCTGGGTCTTTGTGGGATCCGAGGCCTGGAGGAGTATTGGCTGGGACTCCATCCTCTATATAGCCGCTATAAATAGTATTTCTCAGGATCTTTATGATGCGGCCACGGTGGATGGAGCCACAAAAATGCAGCAGGCCATAAGGATAACCCTCCCGTCCATTGTTCCTACCATCATTACGGTTTTCATCCTCAATCTCGGGTTTTTCATGAATGCCGGGTTTGATCAGGTCTTCAATATGATGAACGATGCCGTTATAAATACCGTCGATATCATCGATACCTATGTATATCGTGTAGGATTGATGAAGGGGAACTTCTCTCTGGGGACGGCGGCCGGTTTATTTAAAGGTGTTATCGGTCTCTTTCTCATCCTTTCCACCGACAGGGCAAGCCGAAAGGTCTCCGGGGAGGGGGTATGGTAAGAGGTAAAAGAGTTACTCCCGGTTATATCCTTATCGTTGTTCTCCTTTTCATTACTGCTCTTATAATGGTTTATCCGATTTATAACCAGCTTGTTATATCCCTGACCGGCCCTGAATTTATTGCTCAGGCTGATGGTGCTACGATCATTCCAAGAGGATTTACCCTCTCTACCTATCGTGCTGTACTTGCCATACCAAAGGTTTATCGTGGTGTTATGAACAGTCTGCTGATCACGGCAGTCGGCCTTGTGGTGAACATCGTTTTGACAAGCCTCGGCGCTTATGTTTTGATCAAAAAGGATCTGCCCGGACGGTTTGTTTTCATGCTGCTGATAATCATTGCCATGATATTCGAGGGAGGTCTGATTCCCGATTATTTCCTCATGCGTGATCTCGGACTGCTTGATTCTTACTGGTCGGTGATCATGTATAAGGCTGTAAATCCCTACTATTTGATTATCCTTATGAGGTTCTTTGCGGGGGTTCCGCCGTCACTCATAGAGGCGGCAAGGATGGATGGTTATGGTGAAGTCAGGATCCTCTTCAGGATTGTAATCCCCATTTCCATCTCCGGGATTGCCACAATCAGTCTGTTTTATGGTGTATTTCACTGGAATGAATATTTTCGTGCGATGATCTACCTGACAAGCGAGGTGAAGTGGCCTCTTCAGGTTATCCTGCGTGAGTTGATTGTCTCCATGGAAAAGGCTGCCTTCATTGGTGCCACAAATTATCTTAAGATGACCGGAGCTGCTAATATTGCATTCAAAGCAATCAAAGCTTCTCTCATAATTATTGCAATTCTACCAATCCTCGTTTTCTATCCCTTTGTCTTGAAGTATTTCGTCAAGGGAAGAATGCAGGGTGCGGTAAAAGAATAAAACGTCCTTCTGTCAAAATTGAGGTGGAAGGAGTGTCTAAAGTTCAGGAGGTTTTAGATGAAAAAACTGTTGTTAATTGGATTGGCTTTGTTGATCATTGTCCCCGCTGTCTTTGCAGGTGGAGCTAAGGAGCCTGTTACAGCTATGGATGATGGTGTTACGAAGATCAGAATCGTAGCTAAGGATTTTCCTGCGGATGATCCCGCGAATATTGCACACCTTGCCAATATTGAAGCCGGGTTTGAGGCTGCCTATGGAAAGAAGATCGATCTGGAATTAGTTCCGGTTCCCGAAGGTGCCTATGCCGAAAAGTTAAACCTCATGCTTCTGGGGGGAGATATTCCCGATCTCATCTATTTTCAGGGTGGTGATGATGTTATTGCAAATCAGGGCCTCCTTGTTGATCTGGGACCCTATGTTAAGAACTCCAGTGTGATGCAGAGTGTTCTTATGGATTTCAACAAAGAGAGAATGGCAAATTATCCCTACCTGCTGTGGCTTGCACCTCCCCGTGCCCGAACAGCTGTTGTAAGGGAAGACTGGTTTAATGAGGCCGGTGGTAAAGTTCCCGAGACAGTTCAGGATTATTATGAACTCTTTCAGACTATCAAGAAAAATCACCCCGAAGCTGCTGTTGTTACCGATACAGGAAACACCGGAAGAATGGATTATACATTCAACCATGCTTTCGGAAATACAGCCACCTGGGTAAAACAGGATGGTGCTTATGTGTATAACCAGGTTTCCCGGGCTGAAAGGGAAAAGCTTGAGTTCTACAGTGAACTTTATGCAGAAGGGATCCTTGATAACGATTATGTGACCACCAAATGGGATACTATGGAAGATAAATTTTACACTGGTCAGGTAGCTGCTGTTTTTGGAACTGCCGGAATCGTACTTGATATCTATGAAAACAAACTGATGGAAAATCAGGGTGTGGGTGTTGTGGCGCTTCCTCCTGCCAAAGGTGTAGGACGTGGATACTCAGTTTCTTCTGCGAAAGAGACAAGAGGCTGGGCAATTTCTGCAACTTCTGAAAACCCGGATGTTGTATTTGAAGTTCTTGAGTATATGGCTACCGATGAGGGACAGTTTCTTGACCGATATGGCGTTGAAGGAATACATTACAATAAAGAGGGTGGCAAAGTTGTCTTCACCGATGAAAAAGCCAATTGGTGGCCCCATTTTCACGAAGTAATGAGCTGGGATGCCCCGACTCCTCTACTCGGCGAAGCTGGACAGGCGGGCTGGGATTTTATCCTTGAATACGCTGTTGGTGACCCCGACTTTCCGATTCCTGAAGAGCTTTCCCCTACATGGGATGCCCTTGGAAACCTTTACAAAGAGTACAGCTTCAAGATCATTACCGGAGAGTATGGAATTTCTGCCTTTGATGATTTTGTTAAAGAGTGGTACGCCCTCGGTGGTGATAAAGTTACCGAATATGCTCAGGATATGCTGAAATAGGTTTTGTCATGTAGCAGATAATATTGTAATGATCCGGAGAGTTTGTCTTCCCCCGTCATGGTCTACACCGACGGGGAGGAGTATGAGTTCCGGGTCATTTTTTTGTGAACAGGGAATTGAGGCCATACAAAAATTGGATGTTTTCGAAATTGCCCTGGTGTATTTTCGGCTACTTTTCTATTGTTTAATATTCTGAAGATTGTGATTAAAGGGCGCTCCTCCACAATCTTTTGAACAATAGACAATAACAGGCAATAAAACTAACATAGATATAGCGGGGTAGAGATGGATTGGAAAGAGTATCTGGAAAAGGTGTATGGGGGTGTGCTCGGAAAATGTGCCGGTGTCAGGCTTGGTGCCCCTGTTGAACCTACGATCTGGACCTATGAAAGGATCCAGAATACATATGGTGATATTACCGGATATGTGAAGGAGTATAAGAATTTCGCTGCGGATGACGATGTAAACGGGCCGGTGTTTTTCATCCGATCCCTCCTGGATTATCCACCACCCCTTACGGCAGAAAAGGTTGGACGCACCTGGGTGAATTATACCCGGGAGGGGATCGGTTTCTACTGGTGGGGCGGGTACGGCCGTTCTACTGAACATACAGCCTACCTTAACCTTAAATCCGGACTCAAGGCTCCCGCCTCGGGGAGCGGAGAGGTGAATGGCTACACCGTGGCCGAACAGATTGGCGGACAGATCTTTATTGACTCCTGGGGATGGGTTTTTCCTGAGGATCCCGATAAGGCGGCACAGCATGCAGAACTTGCTGCATCTGTTGGTCACGATCGGAATGGAATTTATGGCGGAATCTTCATTGCTGTCTGTGTATCCCTGGCCTTTTCCATGACCAACCCCTCGGAAATTATTGAAAAAGCCCTGAACTACATCCCTGTCGATAGTGAATATGCCAGGGTTGTGAAGGCTGTGCGGGCGTTTTCTCATAAAACACCAGATGACTGGCGGGCCTGCCGGGAATTCCTGGAGAGTGACTTTGGATATGATAAATATCCCGGTGTCTGCCATATAATCCCCAATGCCGGGGTCTGTGCTCTTGCCCTCTATTATGGGAAGGGGGATTTTGCCCGAACCATAGAAATAGCCACCATGTGCGGCTGGGATACCGATTGCAATGCGGGGAATGTGGGGGCGATTCTTGGTGTTATCGCCGGTCCAAACGGGGTTCCCGACCGGTATCGGCGACCAATAAATGACTTTCATGCGGCAAGTTCCATTTCCGGTGGTTTGAACTGCCTCGACCTTCCCACTGTATCAAGGGAGTTGGCTGTCCTCGGCCTTAGGCAGGCGGGGAAAGATATTCCTGCGGATCTGGCCAAAGGCACATTCTCCGATGATATTTTTCTCGATTTTTCACTCGCAGGTTCCACCTGTGGAATCCGGACATCATCGGACTTTCTGGCTCCTGTGGCACCGGGAGAACTCCTCCACTCTGAACCGGGTCTGAACATCCTCCTGGACAGGCTTGTCCGGGGAGACACTGCCCGGATTTTCTATAAACCCTATTACCGCCGGGAGGATTTCGATGATGAGCGATATCGCCCCACCTTCACCCCGGGGATTTATCCCGGTCAGGTTCTTACAATTAAGGGCCGGGTAGAGAGGATGAGCGGTCAGCGAATCGCCATCGCTCCCTATGTCAGGGATTCCGGGTCAAAAGAGGTTTTTAATGATGGCTACATTTTTCCCGAACCGGGAGAGTCCTTCATTTTTCGATGGGAAGTACCAGAAGTGTCCTTTGGTGTTGATGAGGCAGGGGTTCTTGTCACGAATTTTGATGCTCAGAAGTATCTGGGTAATCTAATCCTCGATGAGCTGACGGTTACAGGTCCACGGAAGTTTCATGTGGATTTTGGTGAGGAGACGGAAGAGTTCGAGGGGCTGAGTCGATGTTCCGCCGTGGGAGGTGCCTGGTCGATTGAAGAAGGTGCTTTGAGTGTGATTACACGGGAGGATTTCAAGCTGTTTTCCGGTCCCTACTACAGTCGTGATAGTCGAATTTCCCTCAGGCTGATCCCTGATTATGGATTCAGCCATTTGACAGCTTTCCGTTCCCGTGGTGCCGAGCTTGGCTATTTCTTTGGTCTTCATGGAGAGAACCGGGCCGCTCTTATTAAGGTCGATGGGGGGATAGAAACGCTTGCCGAAGTGGATTTTCCCTGGAGTTTTGGTAAGGAGTATCTCCTTTCAGTTTCAATTCAGGACAAGCCGGAGGAGAACCCAGTCGATGGTGCGGCAGGGATAGAGTGTTCGATAAATGGAAAGCAGGTACTCTCCTATACGGATGAGGCAGCCCATCCCTACGGTATGGCCGGGGCCGGTAAACTCGGTGGAGGACGGACCAGGTTTCTATCACTTTCTGCACAGGAGTTGTAGAGATGGATGGTGTTGAAGGACGGATAATCGCCACTTCCGGAAGCCGGGAGAAGTTGGATACCCTTGTGACGATCTATTTGCGGTTGGAAGGGGAGCCTGTGGGAAGCAAAGCGTTGAAAATGGGAAATAAGCCTGAAATCTTATTTCTATCTCCGGTCAGAACCCTTTTCTGTAAAAAACAGGATGAGGTGCTTCACCCTCTCCTGGAAGAGTATTCTGCTTGTGAATCTCTGAAACGGATGTATATTATAATAGAAGATAATCATGGGTTTGATTTTGTTTTGCGGGGGCGTCTGCGGGCCGCCCTTTCAAAGGCTGTTGAAGAGGAGAGAAAGCTTTGAGAAGCTGGCTTTATATTCCCGGGAATTCTCCCAAGATGATTGTTCAGTCGGGTATCTATGGTGCCGATGGGATTGTCCTGGATCTGGAAGATTCGGTTTCATCGGATAAAAAAGATGAGGCCCGGATCCTTGTTTCTGAGGCGGTGAAAGATCTTGATTTAAGCGGGGCTGCCGTCAGGATAAACGGTTTTGACACCCCCTGGTGGAAAACCGATCTTCTGGCTGTCGTTTCTGCCGGAATTTGCCGTATCCGGATTCCCAAGGTGGAGACATCGGAAACCGTTGAAAAGATTGCCCTGAAAATTGACCTGCTTGAAGAACGATTGGGTATGACTCCTGGCAGTGTGAAAATTCAGTGTATTCTTGAAACACCCCTTGGTATCGAAAATGCGTTTTCCATTGGTAAAAGTTCAAACAGGATTGAGGCCCTCTCTTTCGGGGCGGAAGATTACTGTACCCAGCTTGGTATTTCAAGGCGGGGGGGGGCTTTTGTTCTGGATTATCCACGAAGTCGCATTGTCAATGCGGCGGGGGCAATCGGACTTCAGGCCATCGATACCGTCTGGGCGGATTTCAAAGATCCTGATGGGCTTGAGGCGGATGCTTTCCGGGCTAAACAGCTCGGTTTCTCCGGAAAATCGGTTATCCATCCGGATCAGATAGAGATTGTAAACAGGATTTTTACGGTTTCAGAAGAAGAGATTGCCTGGGCCATTAAGGTCCTTGAAAAGGTGCGCGGAGGGGAAGAGGGGGCCTTCAGTCTTGATGGAAGTATGGTGGATCTTCCTGTGGTAAAACGGGCCGAAGGGATCTTAAAAAGGGCCGGGAATAAATGAATCGTGTTACCCTTGGGCTTACTGAGGCTGTTTTGAAGAGCGGTCTTAAGGATGGTATGCGGATCAGTTTGCATCACCACCTCCGGTTGGGGGATTTGGTGACAGGCATGGTCCTGAAGACCCTTAAAGGCATGGGATTTAGAAGCCTTACCCTCTGTGCCTCATCCCTCATGGGAGAAAGCTGTGATGCCGTCCTTAAGGCGGTGCGGGCCGGTGTTATAACAAATATCGAGACCACAGGGATGAAGGAGCCCTTATCCTCGGCGGTTTTAGACGGTGAAGTTCCACATCCTGTTGTTTTTCGTACCCACGGTGGGCGGGCCCGGGCTATTGAAGCAGGAGATACCCCCATCCATACAGCCTTCCTGGCCGTCTCCTCGGCGGATGTTTCGGGGAATGCCAATGGCACTTATGGTCCCAATCGATTTGGCTCCCTTGGTTATGGACTGGTCGATGCTGAAGCGGCACGAAATGTGATCCTTATTACCGATACCCTTCTGGAAAATCTTAAAGAAAACATAAGTATAGAGGGGGATGATCGGTGCCAGGTTGTCGAGGTCGGGTCTCTGGGGGATAAAAACCTTATTGGAGGCGGATCTTTAAGAAAATCCAACAGACCCGTTGAAAAGTTGATCGCCCGTAAGGCCCTTGAAGTTCTGATTGCTTCCGGGTGCATTCAAGAGGGGTTTTCCTATCAGGCCGGGAGCGGCGGCGTCTCTCTCCTGGTTACCGGGATGGTTGCGGATTATATGAGGCGGAATGGAATCGTCGGCTCCTTCGCTTCGGGCGGTGTCACCGGCGGGCTTGTTGATCTGCTCGGGGAGGGGTTGTTTGAAAAACTCTTTGATGTGCAGAGTTTTGATGACGCTGCTTCCCTCTCCCTGGCGGAAAATCCCGGCCATTTTGAGATGAGTGCCTCCCTTTATGCCAGCCCGGACAGGCCAGACTGTATAGCCCATAAACTGGATGTTATGATCCTTTCAGCCACCGAAGTTGACCTGGATTTTAATTTGAATTCAATCACCGGGACCGATGGGCGGATCCTTGGTGCTTTGGGCGGCGGTCCGGATACGGCCGAGGGGGCGAAGGTTACGATAGCGGTCATGCCCTCTTTCCGGGGACGGATCCCTACTATCAACCAAAGGGTGAATCTTATCTGTACGCCTGGCAAGTATGTCGATATTGTGATTACCGAGCGGGGTGTTGCCGTCAATCCTTCCCGTCCGGATCTTGAAAAACAGCTTAAATCCGGGGGGATCGAAACCCTTCCCATTGAGAAGCTCATGAATCTGATATATGATTTGACCGGATCACCCGAACTGCCCAGAGCCATGGGACGAATCGTTGCCCTTGTGGAGGAGCGGCGGGGTGAAATTTTGGATGTAATCCGGATGAATGAGAGCGCTGAATAATAAAGATATAAAAAAATACTCATCGGCCAGGGATGCCTGCTTTACCCTCATGTCACAGCTTCAAAAACATGGCCGGATCGATATCTTTGGTCAGGCACCCGGTGTCCCGGGGGAAAGCAAGGATACAGACATTCGTGATACCGCAATCTCTGATAACTCCTGTTCTACTTCTCCTCTTTTTGGCGAGGCGAGGGGGCATATGTTCGGTATCCTTGTCTGTTGTAACGATCATGGCGAAGAGGTCATTTTCAGGGCTTTCTCTGGCCAGTATAACGGCCTCTGGGATGTTTTCGGCTGGGTCCCTCCCCTCATTGACCCCGGGGTTTTTGCTGCTGTTATGGAAAAAGGTGAGGCTGAAATAAAAGCCCTGACCCGGGAGATTGATGCACTGAAAAGTGGTTCGGTTAAGGGGGGGGCTCTTAGCCGGGAGGAAGACCGAAGGCGTGTAAAAGGGCTTTCGGATCAACGAAAGAGAATCTCACAGGAACTCATGGTGAAGATTCATGACTTATATATCCTTGCCAACTTTGAGGGTGAAACACAGCCCATGGCTGAGGTTTTCGGAAACTACAGCAGGCAGGAAAATATCCCGTCGGGAACCGGGGATTGCTGTCTCCCCAAACTCCTTCATGCTGCCGCCCTGGCCGGGGTGAAACCGATTGAGGCCGCCGAATTCTATTGGGGGCAGGCAAATCGATCCGGGACCAGGTTTCACGGAAGATTTTATCCTCCCTGCCGTGAAAAATGTCACCCTATCCTCGGATTTATCCTGAAGGGGCTTGAAGAGGAAACGGCCTCAGGGCTTCTTAAGGGGGCGGGAGGGATTCCCCTCAGATCGGAGGAACCTCTCTTTTTCGGTTTGGATATCATTTATACCGATTCCCATATTGTTGTTATAAATAAACCCTCAGGTCTCCTCTCTGTACCGGGCCGAGGGCCCGGCGGCCTTGATTCGGTTACGGCCAGGGTAAAAAAAGCCTTCCCTGGTTGTCCTGACCAGCCTTCGGTACACCGGTTGGATATGGACACATCCGGCTTGCTTGTTTTTGCTTTAACCCCTCGGGCTCAGCGGAACCTCTCCATTCAGTTTCAAAAGCGAAGGGTGCAAAAAGAGTATCTTGCCCTTATGGATGGAACTGTGGAGGGCCGGGGCGGTAAGATAAAACTCTCTTTTAGACTGGAACCTTCAAATCGGCCCTATCAGGTTTGGGATCCTGAAAAAGGGAAGGTGGGAGAAACCCTCTGGACCAATTTAGGCCGGAATTCTGAAGGTAGAACCCTTATTCATTTCAGCCCCCTGACCGGCCGGACCCATCAGTTAAGGCTGCACTCCGCCCATCCCTTTGGTCTTGGTGTGCCGATCCGGGGAGACCGCCTTTATGGCCGAGGATTACCCTGTGAGTTCTTAAGGCTGCACGCCGGGGCTTTGAGTTTCTATCACCCTGAAACAGGAAGGTGGATGGATTTCCACTCCTTTCCGCCCTTTAAAGCGGAATTACCAGAAAAAATAGGTGATATTCGAAATAAATCTCTTCGATTTCTGAGGTTTTTACCCTGATTTACCCAAATCAGGGAGAAAATTTGCGTTGTGCAATTAATAAAGCTGGCCAGTTGGGTTAAAATGGTGTAAAGTATTTCAAGCACCCTGTGTGTGGTTTTTCCTTCGGGAAAAAGATTATTAACACCGCTAAAGGGCGGGCAGAGAACGAGGTATGTATGTCAGGTGAAAGAGTTTCCGGAACCGTAAAATGGTTTAACGACAGTAAAGGTTACGGATTTATTGAACAAGAAGACGGTCCCGATGTGTTTGTACATCACAAATCTATTCAGAGCGATGGTTTCAGATCCCTTAAAGATGGTCAGAAAGTGACTATGGAAATCAGTCAGGGAGACAAGGGTCTCCAGGCTGACGCAGTAGTTCCCGAATAGTTTAATTATGGGGATTTGGCGTGTTGCGGATTTATCCGCCGGGCCGATCCCCAATTTTTATTAATTATGGATAATAACGATTTTTTAAGACGATTAAGATACGCTCTCAATATTCAGGATGCCTACATGGTAAGCTGTTTTAAAGAGGGTGGCGCCGATGTTTCAGCCTCAGAGCTGAAGAGTTTGTTTCTTCGGGAAGAGGATGATGAATTCCTTCCTTGTACCTCCCGTCAGTTGGAACAGTTTCTAGATGGTTTGATTCTCCTTAAGCGAGGGCCCCGCAAGGAGGGCAGCAAACCGCCTCCCGCAACAAGACTTACAAACAATCTATTATTAAAGAAGATTCGAATTGCTCTGGAGTTTAAGGAAGAGGATATGCTGGAAATATTGAAGCTCGGCGAATTCCCCCTTTCCAAGGCAGAACTTTCTGCCCTTTTCCGAAAGGAAGGTCATAAACACTATATGGATTGCGGGGATCAGATCCTGAAAAGGTTTTTAAAAGGCCTGCCCCTGTATCTTAAGACTTCCACATCTAAGTAGGGGCAGACAGCTCGTACCGGATTTGAATCAATCCTCTGATTATTATTCCTGCTTTTATTTTTACTTTGTGTATCTCTCTAATGCTATTTTCCCTGTTCTTATGGATTCTATTATCTGGTAGGGAGATAGAAGATTGAAGGCGTTGTCCACGGCTGTGGTCTCCCCTGTTACTTCCAGAATCCATCCATCCTGATAGGAATCAATGATCCTTGCCTGGAGGGCCGTTACTATCTGCAGAACTTCGGCTCTTTGATCAGCATTAACCTTAAGTTTGATGAGGGCATGCTCCCGCTCTACCGCATCTTCTTTTTTTATATCCCAGACCTTTATCACATGAACGATCTTCTGCAGCTGTTTGCGGACCTGCTCCAGGATCTGATCATTTCCCTGAACGACTATGGTGAAACGGCTCTTTCCTTTTTTTTCAGTGTGACCGACCGTGAGGCTTTCGATGTTAAATCCTCTTCTGGAGAAGAGTCCGGATATCCTGGTCATAACGCCAGGTGTGTCATCGCATAAAATCGATATTGTATGTTTCATTATTTTCTCCTTAAGCTCTCAATGATTTACTCATCCATGAAGGATGTTAAATCAGATCCTGTTACCATGGGGTAGGTATTCTCTCCCATGGAGATAATACAATCGATGATATAGGTCCCTTCGGCCTTATCCGCCTTATCAAGCTGAGTTTTCAGTTCTTCAAGGTTTTCAGCGCTTCCCCCTTCAGCACCCATACTCCTTGCCATGGCCGGGTAGTCGGCAATCTGACTGAAGGTACAGGCTTCGTATCTCTTGCCGTAGAAGGCATCCTGAAGCTGACGGATCATTCCCAACTGGGTGTCGTTCATAACAAGGACAGTGATAGGGAGTTTATGTTCCGAGGCTGTGACCATCTCCTGGCAGTTCATGAGGAAAGAACCGTCACCTGAAATACAGACAACCCTTTCCCCTTTTAATCCGAAGGCTGTCCCTAGGGCTGCGGGGAGGCCAAATCCCATGGTACCCAATCCTCCTGAGGTGATGAAGGGGACATCCTGATCTGTGGCCAGGTGGTGAGCGGCAAATATTTGATGGCGGCCGACATCGGTTGTGACAGGCGATTTGCCTAAACGTGTCTGAAGATAGTTCAGTACCCTGGGGATTGAAAAATCACCCTTTCCCTCGGAGAGGGGATTTTCATCTTTAAGTTTTTGACAGAATTTCATCCACTCTTCATGTTTCAGACCTTTGATTTGTCCAAGTATCGTTTCGATGATTTGGCCGGCATCCCCTACGATAGGCATGAATGAAGGAACATTCTTGCTGATTTCAGCGGGGTCTATATCAATATGGATTATCCTGGCGTCTGCAGCAAAGCTGCCAAGAGGGCCTGTAGAGCGATCGGTAAAACGCGTCCCGATGGACAGGATGACATCTGCTTTTGTGATAGCAGTATTGGCCGCGACCCGCCCATGATATCCGTAGAGCCCCATGTGGTGAGGGTGGCGATCCGGAAAAGAGCTTTTTCCCATGAGGGATGTGACCAGGGGTATCTGGCATTTTTCACTCAATTCCACAAGGGCGTGGATCCCCTTGGCTCCGCCTCCGGCGATGATCACTGGGCGTTCTGCCTGTTCGAGCTGTTTTACCGCCTTCTTAATCTGGCCGGGGTGTCCCTTTGTCGTGGGGTTGTATCCTTCCAGAGAAAGTTTTGCATTGCTGTTGCGGTGGAATTCTGCTGTGAGGACATTTTTAGGGATATCGATCAGGACGGGGCCCTTCCTTCCTGAACTGGCGATATAGAAAGCCTGATCAAAAACCGGTAGAATTTCTTCGGGGTCCTGAATCAGATAGTTGTGTTTGGTTATGGGCAGGGTGATTCCGGTGATGTCCACCTCCTGGAAAGCATCATTTCCGATCATGGACTGGGGCACCTGGCCGGTTATGGCTATGATGGGGGAAGAGTCCATGAAAGCGGTGGCGATTCCTGTTACCAGGTTGGTGGCTCCCGGACCGCTTGTGGCCATACATACGCCGACCTTACCTGTTGCCCTGGCGTATCCATCGGCCATGTGGGCGGCACCCTGCTCATGACGGGCAAGGATGTGAGTAATCTTTGAATGGGCAAGGGCATCATAGATCGGCAGGGTTGCCCCGCCGGGATAACCGAAAATATATTCAACACCCTGAGCTTCCAGGGCTTCGATTACGGCCTTTGCTCCCTGGATATTTCCTTTTTTCATCTTTTCCTCCTGGTTTTTATCTCTAAAGATATAAAAAAAGCCCGCCTGATTAAGGCGGGCTTGATGATATACTGTTTCATCTTAACTCCCGCCGAAAAATGAGACCACTACCAGTACCACGACGACGAGGAGAAGATTATTGAATGTAAGTTCGGATTTCCGGATGGAATCCCTGAAACTACTCATATTTGAGATAATAACCCATGCCGACTGACCGGTCAAGTCGCGAAATTAAAATTGACATGTTTTGCTTGCTGTTCTGTTTAAATTTTCAATCCACAGGGACTATGAAGTCAAACATCTCCTCATCAGCCTGCCGTGTGTATTTTTTCAATCCTTCGTCTGTAGTCTCAGCGAAGGTACCAAAGTCGGTTGTGGAGTAGGTATCGATATCCCTTGAATGCCTGATATACGTTGTCTGATAGAAAGCAAGTCTCTTCTTGCTGTGAATCCCCATCTCTATCAGTTTCCGGGCACCCTCCCTGATCAGTTTGAGCTTTCCAATCAGATCTTCATCAGATTCTACACTCCAGACGCCAAAGTAGATGGGTTTTTCATCATTGTTCATATCCCCGGTGAACTCTCCCCTTAAGAGGTTCTCCTTATCTTTCTTAAGATAGGCCACGAAATCCATGTGTTCTGCCAGTTTCCTGTCGGTTGCGAAAAAGTTTCCCGTCTCAGGATCCAGGGTGAAGATGATGACATTCTCCTTCACCTGCCCATAGCTTTTGAACATGGCACCATGGTAACTGTCCAGATGGGGGATGTTTTCGTTAATGTGTTTATTCCTCTTCCTGATTGCTTTTGCTATTTCATACAACCAGATTTTCATCATATCATGGTCGCTTCGCAGGCTGTTGATATAATCTTCAAACTGCTTCTCTGTGGTTTCTCCATGGATGAATGTGAGGATTCTTCTATAGATGGTTCTTATATTCTGGTAGGTGCTGAAGAGAAGGATGAGGTCGAAAAGGAATATTTCCATTTTACGGAGTTGCCAGATGTAGGCTATGGTATCGGTACGACTTGTGCTGCCGTTAAGGGTGGCACTTTCCCATAGATCTTTGAACTCATTAAACCTTCTATCCATCTGGACATAGGTTTTATCGATCTCCTGGGAGGAGGGTTGAAAACGAATCTGCCAGGTTGTTCCTCTTCCGGGTCTTGAGGCTACTTTTATTCTGTCTGCACCAAAAGCCGAGTATAACTGGAGGGTCCCCAGCCCTTCACCGGCCTTCCTGTTTTTCGTGGATTGCCCCACAAAGAGGGGGATCCCTTCTGCGTTTAACTTAAGCATCTCCTGGGGGATTCCATTTCCATTATCCCTGATGATTATTTTGATCTCTTCATCCTCTTCGAAGATCCGGATCCTTAAGATTCCTGCGGTCCCCAGCTCCTCAATGGCCTCCAGGGAGTTTGATACCAGGTTTACCAGGGCGCGGCCGATGTTTTCGTAGTAGCCCAGGATAATCGGGTGTTTCGTGTCAATTTGAAGATGGAGGGCACATTGGATGGGGGAGGCCTCCACATAGGGGATGATCCTTTTCAGGACGACCTGCTTAAGGTTTACTTCATGGAGAATCTTTCGGGAATCTCTGAAGACATTGAGCATATTAATAAGGGTTGTTGTTTCTCTATTGATATCTTCCACGATTTTATCACAGTTTTCCGGGGAGAGGGTTTCAACCATGTGAGAGAGGAGCCTCACGAGCTTTCGGGCATCATGCCGGGTTTTTCCAATCTCATTGGCCTCCAGGGAGCCCGCATTTCTTGGTTTATGAGCGTGTTTCAGGATCGAGTGTTTATCGGCGGCCACATGGTAGTAGACAAGGTTCCGGTATACTATTGTCTCTCCCAGGGAGAATCCTCTTGTCTGGAAAAAATCCAGGGTGTCGGCCTGTTTTTCCCATATATAGAGATAGACCACCGCATCTTCATCTATCTCCTTGGCAAGATGACTGATAAAAGCCTGGCCGATACCCCTGCCCCTGCCGAAGGGACTTGTTACGAGTTTATAGATGTGGAAGTTTTTCTTGATCTTATCGGCATAAACCAGGAGGTATCCCAGAACTTCCCCCTCTTCTTCCCAGATAAGGCTATGGTCATAATCCTTCTCAATAGAAGCATCCAATATGTAGGGAGAGGGGATAATAAAGGTGTCCATATTCAACAATGGATTCATCCCGATCCTTTTTTCCATATGGGGTGTGAGTTCTTTTATTGCCATCGGTTAAACCTCCCTTATTGAGGAGAAGTATAACCGATTTTAAGTTTTAATATTATAAATGTGAATTGATCGACAAACTATTTTTATACTCCGGTCCTTTGCAGATCTGTTATAAATGTTTTGAACCCGATTGATTCATAGAATTTTTCCTCTGTCAGTGAGGGGATTTTCCCATGGGTAACGGCTTGGACGATATCCCTGTTGAAGGGGATCTTTAAGGAGAGGGGAATCTTTTCTTCGTCACAGAACTTTTCGATCTTTTCGAATAATTCGGGGGAGAGATCCCATTTGTTTACCACCGCCCGGGCGGGAACATTCAGTCGCTGGCATAGTCTGTAGACCCTTTCCAGATCATGGAGGCCGGAGAGGGAGGGTTCTGTCACGATTATTGCCAAATCTGCTCCTGTTATAGAGGAAATCACGCTGCATCCAATTCCCGGAGATCCATCCACAATAATGGTTTCTCTTCCCTCTTCTTCCGCCATCTCTTTTGCCCTGCTGCGTACGGCTGAGGCCAGTTTTCCCGAGGTTTCCTCGCCAGGGATAAGCCGGGCATGGCTCATGGGGCCATAAGCTGTTTCCGATTCAAATATTTCTCCCACCGAAGCCGGGGCCAGTTTAATCGCCCCGGTCGGGCAGACAAATTCGCATACGCCGCAGCCTTCACATTTAATCCTGTTTATATGGATCTTCTCCGGGGTCTCTCCTGTGAGTTCCAATGCCCCGAACCGGCAATGTTCAGTGCATTCCCCGCAGGCTGTACATTTACCTTGAGCAACTTCGGCCTTATTGGTACCAAAGAACTCTTCCCTGTTTTTTAATTCCGGGGCAAGGAGGAGGTGGAGATCCGGTGCGTCTACATCACAGTCGGCAAGGACCGGCTGATCAAGGAAGGGGATTATGGAGGCTGTAAGGGTTGTTTTGCCTGTCCCGCCTTTTCCGGAGATGATTACGATTTCGTTTACTGCCATACTGTGCCTTCCTGAATCTTTGCTGTTACTGCCGCGTATAGATCGGTGAAAGTCTTTCTGAACTCATCCGATGCCTCATAGAGCAGATCGCCCCGGGCATAGATGGCCGCCGCTTCTCTGGAAAATGGAATTTCACCGAGAATTGGAATATTTCTCTCTTCGCAAAGTTTGTGGAGTTTATCATCTCCCAGGCCGGCTTTGTTTATGATGAGTGCCATGGGTACTTTGAGTGTTTGGAGCATCTCCACTACCATGAGCATATCACTGATTCCAAAGGGGGTGGGTTCGGCTACTATAATCGCTAAATTTGCTCCTTCTGCAGCCTCGACGGTGGAGCAGGATGTTCCCGGGGGACAATCGGTAATACGCAGGGGGGCAGTCGGGGGAGCTTTCCGGAGCTTTTCAATAATCTTTACACCCGAAAGTTGTCCTACATCTAGAAGTCCCCAGGAAAGGTTGATGTTTTTAGATGTTCCTTTAAGGATTGAGCCTATCTCCCTTATGTCATAGGAGATTGCTTTTTCCGGGCATACCATTTCGCATCCTCCGCATGAGTGACAGAGCTCAGGCATGGATATGGTCAGGCTTGGAGAAGAAATAAAGGCATTAAATCGGCAGAATCGGCCACAGGCCCCGCAATTAATGCACTTTTTTTTGTCGATAATCGGGTACTCTACCCCGATTCTCTCTTCTGATGGAGTTTTGGGGTTCAGGAATATGTGGCTGTTGGGTTCTTCAACATCACAATCCAGGAGTTCAACCTTTTCGGCGGCTCTTGCCAGATTAAGGGAAACGGTTGTTTTCCCCGTTCCCCCCTTTCCGCTTAGTACTGCTATTTCCATTTGGGGTTATGCCTTGTGCAATCCGCTGTTTCCCGGGGCTGCCGGGCTTTCAAGGCTTCCGCTTCTCCAGGCTTTAAGGGCCGCGAATACAGTTTTGTGGTCACCCTGCTTGAAAAGCTTAAGGTCAAACCTCTTCAGTGCGTCAAACGCTTTTGGTCCAAACTCAGGAGCGATAATCGCCTCCGCACCATTGCTTAGAAGAAGCTGTACGGCTTTACTTCCTGCTCCGGATGGTTCCTCTTTGGCTGTGTTTTCGAAGAGTGAAACCTCTTCTCCCGTTTCACTGTCGATGATACCGAACCACTGGGCTCTGCCGAATCTGCCGTCCAGTTCAGATTCAATACTGTTCTCTTTTAAGCAAAATGCTATGTTCATTATTTTCTCCTTAAAACAATGGTAATTAACGACCTAGTGGTCGCAATTGTGATCATCGTCATTGTGGTTATGATCGCAGACAGTACCCTTTGAGTAGAGTTCTCCTCCAAGGTAGGTGTTCAGGTTATCTTCGAGTCTGCCGTCAGCACCCATGATAACCTCGATACTATTCTGGGAAAAAAGATCCTTGGCCATGGCCCCCATCCCGCCTGCAATGATTACATTTACATTGTGATCGGCCAGGTATTTGGGAAGCACTCCTGGTGCATGCTTGGGTGCATCAAGGTATTCGGTCTCTATGACTTTTCCTTCACTGATGTTATATACTGCGAAGTATTTACAGTGTCCGAAATGTGCAGATACCGTTTCTTTGTCGTTTGTGGGAAAGGCTGCTCTTGTATCGATATTACTCATTTTTCGTATCCTCCTGTGGATCGTCTATTATTATTATCCTGTCTTTTAACAGGGCTTCTACTATTTTCGCTCTTCCTGATTTGAGGAGGCGTTGAATGGTACCTCTGGAGACCCCCATAACCTCTCCTGCCTGGATCTGGTTCTTTCCTTCAAGATCGCAGAGACGAATGGCTTCAAACTCATCCAGGGCAATATAGTTAACCGGGAGTCCAATGCCGGGGATACCCATGGGTTTAAATCCTCTTTGTCCTTCAAGGTTTCGACAGCATCTTTTTTTTCTGCAGGGGGACATTTTTTCTCCTTATCTGTGCATATGCACATAAATATCATAGATCCGGGAAGCGCTTCTGTCAACAAGTATTGTGCATATACACATAAAAAAATGGAAATTTATAATCTTTTCGTTATTACACCCCCTTTTTGTTCCAGTAACTTGACTTAAAATCTAATAGAAGTTAACTTTAAAGTAAGGATAGACTAATTAAATGAGCATGCTATATGTCTGATGGAGGATTTCTTTGAAGCAACAAATTGTTAAAGATGAAGCCTACACTCTCTCCATGTCAAAGCCGGGTACCGTTGTAAAAGTGCTTTCGATAATGGGCGGCCGGATGTTAAGACAGAGGCTTCTGAATTTAGGAATTGTCCCAGGTGTAAATTTAAAATGCATCCGTGGTGGCGGGGGTTACCCCATGGTTCTTGAAGTCCAGAATTCAAGAGTTGTCCTTGGAGCCGGTATGTCCGTCCACGTTTTTGTCCGCGTAATAAATGAATAAACCAGAATTTACCATAGCTCTTGCCGGAAATCCGAATTGTGGAAAGAGTACTCTCTTTAATGCATTGACCGGTAGTGAACAAACCATAGGAAACTGGCCGGGTGTTACTGTTGAAAAGGTTGAAGGGAAGTATGTGCAGGGGAGTGACTCCATTAAGGTTGTGGATCTTCCCGGGATATACTCCCTGTCGGCCAACTCTCAGGATGAAAGGGCTGCCAGGGATTATCTTCTTACCCGGGAGGCGGATCTTGTCGTTAATGTTCTTGATGCCACAAACCTGACCCGAAACCTCTATCTGACAAGTCAGATTATTGAGATGGGGATACCCATGATCGTTGTTTTGAATATGATCGATCTTGCGGAAAAAAGAAAAATTCAGGTCGATCTTGACCACCTTGCTGTTCATCTTAAGGCTCCGGTATACTCTGTGAGTGCAATAGATGATAAAGATGTCAATGTTCTAAAGGGTCATATAAGGGGGCATCTCGATTCTCCAAAGATTTCCGGACTTACTATTCACTACCCCAATGAGATGGAGGATTTAATCGCCGGGTGGATTCCATTTTTTGAAGCAGAAGCCAAAGAGATGGGAGTTTCTCCCCGATGGATGGCCGTAAGGCTTGCCGAGGAAGATCCGGATATTATCAAACTCGTTGAGAAGAAGAAGAATCTTCCCCTGGATGAATACCACTCTTCGCTTGCTGTGATCGAAAAAATTCTGGGTGATAGTGCCGATGTGATTATTGCCGATTATAAATTCGGCATGGCAAACAGTATTGGCAAGGAGGTTATTACCTTCGTCCACGAGAAGCGCTCACGGACTGATGTGATCGATGCGATCGCCATGCACCGGTTCCTGGGGGTCCCTGTTTTTCTTGCCGCCATGTATCTGGTCTTCTGGGTGACTGTTAATCTTGGTGGGGCCTTTGCTGATTTTTTTGATATCCTTTTTGGAACAATTTTTGTACATGGCTTTGGTGCTCTCCTTGGGGTTTTGCATGCCCCGGAGTGGCTGATAGTTCTCCTGGCCGGCGGTCTGGGGTCTGGTATTCAGGCGGTTGCGACCTTTGTTCCCTTCATCTTTTTTATGTTTTTCATGCTTTCCATTCTAGAGGATTCGGGCTATATGGCCCGGGCGGCCTATGTTATGGATAAGTTTATGAGTTTTCTGGGACTTCCCGGAAAGGCCTTTGTTCCCATGCTTGTGGGATTTGGCTGCACTGTTCCCGCTATCCTTGCCACAAGGACCCTGGATACAAATAAGGACAGGATGATGACAATTTTCATGTCTCCTTTGATGTCCTGCGGGGCGAGACTCCCCGTGTATGCCCTTTTTGCTGCCGCTTTTTTCTCCAGCAGAAGCGGTGCTGTTGTTTTTTCACTCTACCTGATTGGTATTGTTCTGGCCGTTGTTACCGGCTTTTTAGTTAAGAATACCCTTTTTCACGGAGAGCCGTCTCATCTTATTATGGAGCTTCCCCGGTATCACTCACCCCGATTGAAGCATATTCTCCTTCATACCTGGACCAGGCTTCGATCGTTCATAATCAGGGCTGGAAAGGTTATTATCTTCTCTGTCTTTGTTCTTGGTTTTTTCTCTTCCATGGGGATTGATGGAACCTTCGGGAATGAGAATTCGGAGAAAGCCCTTCTCTCGGTGGCTGGTCAGAAGGTTACACCTCTTTTCCACTCCATGGGAATTGAGGATGATAACTGGCCTGCTACCGTAGGGCTTTTTACCGGTGTCCTTGCCAAGGAGTCTATCGTCGGCACCCTTTCGGTTCTTTATGGTCAGGAGGAGGCCGGGCAGGGTGGAGCCGATGCCGCCGCGAATATGGATTCGGAAGTTTCCGGCTTTTCTCTGCTGGATGGGCTGATGGAGGCCCTGATATCCATTCCTGAAGGCCTTGCTGCTGTCTTTGGGATCTCTGGAGAGGCTGTGGAGGACTTTCCCGAGAATGAGGGGATTTTCCTTAATCTACGGAACAATTTTTCTCCCGCATCAGCCTATTCATACCTTCTTTTTGTGCTGATCTACTTTCCTTGTGTTGCCGCTTTTGCCGCAGCTGTGCGACAGATGGGGATTGGTTATGGTGCTTTACAGGCCATTTATCTGACGATTCTTGCCTGGTCTGTGGCTACTCTCTATTTTCAGATTGTTGAAGGCCACAACCCTGTTTTCATTATCGGGGGAATTGGTGGAATTGTTTTCCTTTATCTATTATTTTTCTTTATCGGAAAGGTATCTCGCCGAAAAGTAAGGTAATGGATACTATTACATCAAAGCGTTTTTTAGAACTTCTTGAAAAAGTGGTCACACCCTCAAAAAAAGGTTTTACTGAACTTGCAGAACTATTTTCCCGGCTGGAGTCTGAATGGATGGACCGGGAAGAGGCTATCTGCGAATTAAAGGACCGTGAACTGGAAGGCCTCGAGTCACAGCTTAAGGATGCTCACAGGCGTGAACAATTCATTAACCAGATCGGTCAACAGCTGACCTCAACCCTGGACCTCGACTCGATCGTATCAATTTTCCATAAGTCGGTGAACAGCTGGATTCCTGTGGATCGAATCCTTCTGGCTTTTTATCAGCAGCAGGATGACGCCCTTTTGTATCGGGTTTTTGAAGAGGACAGTAAGAGATCCGATATTCCTGAATCTGTATACCTCTCTTCAATCCACCGTATGGTCGCAGACTGTGTTCGTGACGGAAAGATTCTCGTAATAAATGACCTCACTGCCGATGAGAATGAATTTATTATTCGGAATGGCGGGTCGGTGATCATTTCTCCCCTTCGGATAGAAGGTTGTGTACGGGGGACAGTCCTGCTTCAGTCAGACATTAAGGATGCCTATCAGAATGAGCATGAGGGGCTCCTTCGTTCTATTGCCCCCTTCCTTTCGGTTGCTGTATTGAATGCCAGGAGTCATGAAGAGGTTGCTGCCCTGAACAGCGAGCTTGAGCAGGATAAAAGAGAGCTGATCTCGGCTTATGCCAAGATAACAAAGATGGCCAATTATGATACCCTTACCGATCTTCCCAACCTTCGCCTTCTAAATGAATTCCTTCCCCGATATATGGAACAGGCGAAAAGGCAGGGGTGGACTTTGGCGGTCTTCTTCATAGATCTGGATGATTTTAAACCTGTCAATGATAATTATGGCCATGAGATTGGAGACAAACTTTTGATCGAAGCCTCAGATCGGATTCGCCGATCCATGCGTCGCTCGGATGTTGTCGCCCGGGTGGGGGGAGATGAGTTCATTGCCCTTGTTCAAGGTTTCTCCGGAGAAGATGATGTGATAATAACAGCCGGGAAAATTCTGAAGGGTCTTGAAGAACCTTTTCATATTGGTGAGACAGAGTGCAGGATCGGAGCGAGTATTGGGATCAGTCTCTATCCTGGTGATGGTCTGACACCCGAAGAGCTCAAAAATAATGCTGATAAGGCAATGTACTATGTGAAGGGCAGGAATAAGGCCGGTTATGCCTTCTTTAATAGAACCACAAATGAACTTTTATAGGTTTGACAGGAAGTTCCCTTTGGGACTTATACCCATTTTAGCCTAATCCGCTAATTAATTATTGAATCTTTATTTATATCAATCTAATATGAGCTTTTAAAGGAGATATTATGAGTATACATATGGGGGCTAAGAAGGGTGATATCGCCCCGGCCATTCTACTTCCCGGAGACCCCCTTAGGGCTAAATTTATTGCCGAAAAATGGCTTGAAAATCCAGTTTGTTATACGGAAGTTCGTGGGATGTACGGATACACCGGAACTTATAAAGGAAAGCGAATTTCTGTTCAGGGGACGGGGATGGGGCTTCCGAGTCATTCCATCTATGTCCATGAACTGATCAATATGTACGATGTTCAAACATTGATCAGGGTTGGCTCCTGCGGTGCCATGCAGCCGGATCTGAAACTGAGAGATATTATTCTTGCTCAGGCCTCTTCCACCGATTCAGCAATCAATAAACAGAGATTTCACGGGATGGATTTTGCGCCCATCGCAGATTTTGGTCTCTTAAAAACAGCCTATGAAAAGGCTGGTGAAAAGGGTATGAATGTAAGTGTTGGAAATGTTCTTTCCAGTGATGTCTTTTATGCTGATGATCCTGAAGGATGGAAACTCTGGGCTGAGTATGGAGTTCTTGCGGCAGAGATGGAATCTTCTGCCTTATACTCCCTGGCGGCAAAGTTCAACCGAAAAGCTCTTACAATTTTAACGGTCAGTGACAGTATTGTAAGTCATCAGGAGACAACTTCTGAGGAGAGGGAAAAGACTTTTACGGATATGATCGAAATTGCCCTCGATACAGCCTTGACGACTCTTTAATAAAATAAGGTTTTT
Source organism: Spirochaetales bacterium (assembly GCA_016342585.1). Lineage (GTDB taxonomy): Bacteria > Spirochaetota > Spirochaetia > UBA9216 > UBA9216 > JAEINK01. The sequence goes on along the minus strand of JAEINK010000016.1, from coordinate 23,040 downwards.
CAATATACTTCGATTGTCAAATTTATCAAGGAGGCCGAGATGGCTCACGTAATTAGTAGCGACTGTGTAGCTTGTGGAAGCTGTATCAGTGAATGTCCTGTTGAAGCAATTGCTGAAGGGGATATCTACGTAATTGATGCTGAAACATGTATCGATTGCGGTGCATGTGTAGATTGTTGTCCTGCTGATGCAATTTCTGCACAGTAAGAATCAGGTAAACAGACTACATGTTTTTACGGGGCTGTCCGGTTTACCGGCAGCCTCTCTTTATATATACAGATTATCTGTGATAGCCAGATAAGTTAAATATAAGGTTGAAAAAGTGAAAAAAAGCCGTCAAAGGGAGATAGAAAAAGCATCTTTGGCAGGAATAGGCGGAAACCTGTTTCTTGCTGTCATCTCTATTTTTTCCGGGTTAGTCTTCAATAGTCTTGCTTTGGTTGGTGCCGGTATTGATGCCGCCACTGATATTGTCTCCTCCATTATAACGCTCTTTACTGCCAGGATAGCCGCAAAACCACCGGACAGGGATCATCCCTATGGTCACTCCAGGGCGGAAACCATTGCGACAAAACTCCTTTCCTTTATAATCTTTTTTGCCGGTGCACAGTTGGCATTGAAATCCATAAATTCGATATATATGGGTGTTGAAAGGGTAATTCCTGAATTCTACGCCCTTATTGCTGCCGGGGTATCGGTGGTTGGTAAAGTTCTTCTCTATGTCTATAAGTTAAAAATCGGGCGTAGAGTGAACAGTTCCATGCTCATCGCTGATGCCAAGAATATGCTTTCAGATGTGGTCCTCACAGGCAGTGTGTTCGCAGGTATCGTTCTAACCAGGGTTTTTGCTCTGCCGGTCCTTGATTTGATTCTTGCCTGCGCCGTCTCTCTCTGGATCATGCGGCTTGCCTTTACGATTTTTCTGGAATCCAGTCAGGAGCTGATGGATGGGATTGAAGACCGGGAGGTTTATAATCAAATTTTCCACGCGGTCAATTCGGTTCCCGGAGCGGGGCATCCTCATCGGGTCAGGGTGCGTAAGCTGAGCATAATGTATGTCGTCGATCTGGATATCGAAGTTGATGGTGATATAAACGTCCGGCAGGGGCATGATATTGCCCGGCAGGTTGAGAAGGCTATTAAAGAAAATGTAAAAGATGTGTATGATATTATTGTTCATGTGGAACCTCGGGGGAACCTTGAGTCTGCGGAGCAGTATGGATTATCAGAAAACAATATCGATGAATAATTAGGAGTTACGAATATGGTAGAAGCTTTAAAAGCAAAAGATGGATTTAAGAAGCGACCCGGTCCCGTGGTTCTCGTGATCATGGACGGAGTCGGTTACGGTAAATATAAAGAGGGTGATGCTGTTGCGGCGGCGGTGACCCGGAATCTGGATGGTTTCAAGAAGGACAGTCTGATTACATCCCTGAAGGCCCATGGTGTGGCTGTCGGCCTTCCTTCAGATGATGATATGGGAAATTCCGAGGTAGGACATAATGCCATTGGTTGCGGCCGGGTTTTTGCCCAGGGGGCAAAGCTTGTTGGAAAATCCATTGAATCTAAAAAGATGTTTGATGGTGAGACCTGGAAAAAACTCGCTGCCAATGTTGCCGGAAACGGAAAAACCCTCCATTTCATCGGCCTCATGTCCGATGGTAATGTGCATTCCAATATAGAACACCTCAAAGCTATGGTGACCAAAGCCAAGGCAGACGGTGTTTCAAAGGTTAGGGTGCATGGACTGCTTGATGGCCGTGATGTTGGAGAAACATCTGCCCTGGACTTTTTTGATCCTTTTGTCTCCTTCCTGGCAGAGCTTTCTGATGAAGGTTTTGATGCCAGGATTGCCTCCGGGGGCGGCCGAATGGTCATAACCATGGACAGGTATGGTGCCAACTGGAATATGGTCGAGAAAGGCTGGGCCACCCATGTGCTTGGTGAGGGGCGAACCTTTGAATCGGCAAACCAGGCGATTACCACCTTACGTGAAGAGACCGGCGCCATCGATCAGGATCTTCCTGCTTTTGTGATTGCCGAGGATGGAAAACCCATTGGAACTATTGAAGACGGGGATTCTGTCATTCTGTTTAACTTTCGTGGTGACAGAGCTCTTGAGTTGACCGAAGCTTTTGAAGCCGGAGAGGATTTTGATAAGTTTGATCGAAAAAGGGTGCCCAAGGTCGAATATGCCGGGATGATGGAGTACGACGGTGATCTTCATATCCCCGCACAGTACCTTGTCACCCCCCCCTTCATCGATAGAACCATGGGTGAATACCTGGTGGCTTCCGGAAAAAAACAGTTTGCCATCAGTGAAACCCAGAAGTATGGCCATGTGACTTACTTCTTTAATGGAAATAAGCTTGGTAAATTCAGTGAGGAGATGGAGACCTACGAGGAGATTACCTCTGATGTTGTTCCTTTCGAACAGAGGCCCTGGATGAAGTGTGCCGACATTACCGACCGGGTTCTGGACGTCATCGATAGCGGCGAATACGATTTTATCAGAATGAATTTTCCCAATGGGGATATGGTTGGTCATACGGGAATATGGGAGGCTGTTGTCTGTTCCATGGAAGCCCTGGACCTCTGTCTTGGAAGGATCAAGGCTGCTGTTAAGGCTGCCGGTGGTGTGATGGTTGTTTCTGCCGATCATGGCAATTCGGATGATATGTTCGAACACGATAAGAAAGGTGAGGTTAAATATAAGAAGAATGGAGAGGTCCAGGCAAAGACCGCCCATTCACTCAATCCCGTACCCTGTATTATCTACGATCCCGCCTTTGAGAATGATTATGAAAATAAGCTGAATGAGGGTCTCGGTATCTCTTCCCTGGCTGCTACCTGTATCGAACTGCTCGGACTTACTCCGCCCGACGATTATGATCCTTCCGTATTGAACTGGAAATAGGAGCTTTGTAACCGAATGTCAAAAGAAGCGATTAAAGGACTTGAACCCACCGCCGTGTGGGAACAGTTCTATCAGATAAATCAAATCCCCCGCGAGTCGGGGAATGAGGCTGCCCTGCGGGAGTATATCCTCTCCTGGGCAAAAAAACTGGGTATCTCTGCCCGAACCGACAAGATCGGAAATGTTATTCTGCGAAAACCGGCCACTCCTGGTTTTGAAAACCTCCCAACGGTGATCCTTCAGGGGCATCTGGATATGGTTTGTGAAAAGAACAGGGGGACCGTTCACGATTTCGCGGTGGATCCTATTAAACTTGTTCGAGATGGTGACTGGATTCATGCCGGAGGAACAACCCTTGGGGCGGATAACGGAATTGCTGTTGCCATGGCCATGGTTATTTTTGAGGATCATGCGATTGAGCATGGTCCCCTGGAAGCCCTCTTCACAATCGATGAAGAGACCGGTCTGGTGGGCGCCATGAACCTTGAAGCCTCCCTGCTTGAAGGTAAAATTCTCATTAACCTCGACACCGAGGAGGAGGATACCCTTTGTATTGGTTGTGCCGGAGGTGTTAACACCGAAGGTGAGCTTCCTGTGAAGCGAGAGGCCGTCCCTGCCGGTTATGAAGCCTATCAGCTCGTCGTGAACGGCCTTCAGGGCGGTCACTCCGGGACAGAGATTCATCGTGGTCTGGGGAGTGCCCTTCTCATGGCCATGAGGATTTTGAAATACATCGGTGCCGCAACCGATACACGACTGGCCGCCCTCGAGGGGGGCGGTAAGCATAATGCCATACCGCGGGAGTGTTTTGTCGACCTCCTTATCCCTGCCGTGGATCTTGAAAAGGTTAAGGCCATTGTGGAGGAGAACCGTCTTGGTTTCACAACCGATTATGCTGATATTGAGCCGGATCTTTCTATCACCCTTAATAAAATGGATACTGCACCTGACTCGGTTATTGATCGGGACTCCTTTATCAGACTGGTGGATATGGTCTATGCCATGCCCCATGGGGTTATTGAGATGAGCCGGGTGATGGATGACCTCGTTGAGTCTTCCACGAACCTTGCTGCGGTGGACCTTCGTGAGGATCACCTGTATGTGCTCACCAGCCAGCGGGCTTCGAGTAACTTTCTGCGGGATGATATCCGGGACAGGATAATGAGCTGTTTTACGGCTGCCGGAGGTACTGCTTCTCAGAATAACATCTACCCGGGGTGGAAACCGAACCTGAACTCTCCCATCCTGGAGACTGCCCGGGAGGCCTATGTTCGTGTTATGGGCAAGGACCCCCGCATTGAGGCAATTCATGCCGGACTTGAGTGTGGAGTGATTGGTGATAAAATCCCCGGGATCGATATGATCTCTCTTGGACCGGATATCCGGATGGCCCATACCCCTGAAGAAAAAATGTCTATTTCTTCTCTGGAAAGGATCTGGAAGCTGGTTCTGGAGATGCTGAAGGCTGTTTAAGAGATTTTAATTCTGCTGATTCATTCATAGTGTATCGGGCTGTCTGAAGAAAACTCCGGACAGCCTGTTATAACTCATAACCATAACCCAGTTCCTTAAGCATCTCCGCTAATTCCGGATCATTTTTCTCCGCATACTCAAGGAGGGGAATCGTGTTTTCATGATTGACAGTGGATGTTGTGTGTATTGTTTCATAGCTGTAATCCTTTAGTATCTTGACTGTCGGTTTTCCAGTATTATCTACCCACCCTTTTGACGTTGTGGTAAAGGTCTGCTCCCAGGTCTCAATGATAAACATCCCCGGTTCAGGCACAGCCCCGTATCTGAGCAGGATTTTTACCAGTTCCAGCATCTTCTTCGCTGTATGGTAGAAGGCCGCGGTGTGACCCTTTGCATCGGAAATGTTCGGGTCACAACCGGCCTCAAGAAGGGCTACCATAGCCTCCGGAGAGGCGACAGGAAAAAGAAGGCTTTGGCCATCACCATTTATGATATGGGGATTCGCACCGCGATCCAGGAGGAATTGAATCAAATCCGGGTGTTCGTAGGAGGCTTGTTCTACGGCATACCTTAAGTACGTTGCACCCGTATTCATCTCTCCATCTATGGGGACTCCCCGGGTGAAAAATAATTCAAGTATATCAGTCGCACCCGTATCCAGGGCCTGCCATATGTAATCATGATAAATCTCCGGATTTTCCAACAGATCCGGCCGTTTTTCAAAGATTATCGCCAGGGCCTCCATGGACTTAAAATGGAACCCCCAAAAGAGGACATCTTCGTAGTCAACCCGTTTTAAGGGATCGGCCCCCCTGTCAATCAATAGCCCCGCAGCAATAGGATTGTTCCTCTCCAATGCGATCTGAAGAAGCGTTTTATCATATTTAAACCCCTTATCCACATCCTTCATTTCATCTATGAGAGCTGAAAACTCATCAGGATTGTCCATTGCCTTTTCAAGTTGAGCCTGGGATGGACCGCATGAAACGATCAGGGTGAAGGCGAATATAACCGGGAGAACAAAAAAAATCTTTTTCATGATCTAAATATAAAGGAGTGGTTCCGGGGATGCAAATATTATTTCTACAATCAGCTTTTGGCCGTGTCCTGTAAGTCCGGTGGACCCTGGCGGGATCCTCCGAACTTACAGGTCGGGCTCTCCGGGGCTCCGCTTACGCTTCGGCCTCCTCGCCTTAAGGCCGGCCCGGCCGTCCTCAAGGCTGCGGGGTCCGGCCGGCGGTGCCGCCCGCCCCTCCCATCCCTCACGTGATCAGTGGCTAAAACCGTTTCGTGGTTTCGATATGCTTTAACCAGCCGTAGACCCCCCGGCGGCTCACCAGGGCATGGGCCTTCTTAAAGCCCCCGCCATAGACCTTGCTCCGGTCGGCGAAGAGCTCCTTTATCCTGTACTCCGCCTCGCCTGTCTTCAACTCCGACAGTACCAGGTAGGCGGCCATCTGGCAGCTCCCTTCAATGAGGGATGGTGAGCAATCGGTAATGTTTCTGCTGTAAAACCATATATGCATTAATTCATGGGCACAGGCGGTGATAAAACTTGATTCCGGTAGACCATCGAGGATGAAAATCTCCATTCTGAAATCTGTGATTTGACCATTGACCATCCGCCGCCGGAAAGCGGCAAACCCCTGTTTTTCACTGTTCCCGCCGGTACTGCCGGGATCCAGCTCTTTGAGTTTCGATCTGCTGATGAGATAAAAATCCGGTTTGAAAGGGTGGATGGTGATCCCCTTATTTTCAAGTTTTTCCTTTATACTCTCCAACAGCTTTTTCCCTTCGGATAAATCGGTAACGGCCGCAGGAAGGCAAAGACCGCATATTCTACGGCCATCCGGGTAACTTTTCCCCCCGCCGGTTAGTTTCTTACTCATAAACCTGCCGCAGTAATCACACCGGAGGGCCATTTTCAAATGGTTGGCGCAATAGGAATTCCCCCAGTGATCCATAAGATATTTACCATTAATCGGCTTCCCGCAGTGGGCACAGGTTAGCTGCATAACCTATCTTATCACTCCTGCAGGATTCGGAACAGGAAAAATATCTTCTGCCCTCTGGTTCCCAAAAGAGTTTTAATATACTCTGGATCTGTTATTCTATGAGGATGAGAGGTTGAATATGTATAGTTTTAAAAATGATTATTCTGAAGGGGCGCACCCGGAGATCCTGAAAGCCCTGACCGAAACCAACTTAATTCAGGCGGAGGGGTATGGTGAGGATCGGTTCAGTATTGAGGCCGCCTCACTAATCAGAGAGGCCTGCGCGGCTCCAGATATTGATATTCACTTTGTGGCCGGGGGGACCATGGCGAACCTTGTCGCTCTCTCCTCCTTCCTGCGGCCCCATGAGGCTGTCATCTCGACTTTGGCCGGTCACATCTATGTTCATGAGACCGGGGCCATCGAGGCCACCGGTCATAAGGTCCTGCCTGTTGACTCCCCCGATGGCAAAATCAGACCTGCACAGGTAACTGCCGTTCTTGAGGAACACCATTTTGAACATATGGTGAAGCCGAAATTGGTCTATATTTCACAACCGACCGAGAATGGAACTCTCTATTCGAAGGGGGAGATGACTGCCCTGAGAGGGCTGTGTGATGAAGAAGATCTCTTTCTCTATGTTGACGGTGCCCGGCTTGGTTCCGCCCTGGCATCAGAGGCAAATGATATTTCACTGCCGGATTTAAAGCGGTTAAGTGATGCCTTTTATATTGGCGGTACAAAAAATGGAGCCCTATTGGGGGAAGCCCTGGTTATCTGTACCGATTCGCTGAAAAAAGATTTCCGGTATATGCTTAAGCAGAAAGGGGCTATGATGGCAAAGGGCAGGGTCACGGCCATTCAGTTTTTATCCCTTTTTAAAGAGGATCTTTATGTGAAGTTAGGCTTTCATGCCAATCGAATGGCCGGGAAGCTACAGGACAGGATCGTCCAGCTCGGTTATGATGTTCAGTTCTCTTCGTCGACTAACCAGATCTTTCCCGTTTTCCCGGAATCTGTGATCCAGGCATTGGAGCGCAAATTTGACTTCTACCGTTGGTGTAAATATGACGCCGAGAGGTGGGTTGTAAGATTGATCTGCTCATGGGCTACCATGGATGAGCATGTGAATGCCTTTGTGGATGAGCTTAAGAGGCTCGGCTAAAACTTCCCATAGTTGCGGGACTGCGAGCATCTGTTGATATGAGAGCTCGGTTTGTCCCGTAGATAAGGGTGATACGGATTAAGCGGGAACTGAAATTTTCAATGACCAGGACCGGTATACGGCAGCACATATATGGGGACGCAAATATGACGATGAAAAGAAATCGTTTATGGGGAAAAGATTATATTCGAAAAGGGGATGTGGCTTTTGCCATGGGTTTACGTTTTCTTTTTATCCTTTCCTTTGTTATAAGTCTGGTAAAAGGAGAGTGGGCGCTTGTTCCGGTAGCGGTCGCCTCCTTTGGATTAACATTCATCCCTTCAATTCTTGAGAAGAGTATCAAGGTAAGTCTTCCCGCTTCATTCCAGATCGTCCTCCTTGTTTTCATATTCGGGGCTCAATTTCTGGGTGAGATATTTGATTACTATGAACGTTTCTGGTGGTGGGATCTTGTTCTCCACAGCTGGTCGGGAGCTCTTCTCGGGACTATCGGATTTTTGCTGGTTTATATTTTAAATGAGGCTTCGGGTGTCGGGATGGTCATGTCTCCCTTTTTTGTGGCTTTTTTTGCCCTCTGTTTTGCCGTGACCTGTGGCGTCCTCTGGGAGGTTTTTGAATTTTCCATGGATCTTCTCTTTGATACGAATATGCAGAAATCGGGCTTGATCGATACCATGGGTGATCTGATTGTCGATACAGCTGGGGCGATGATTGTTTCGATTAATGGTTTTTTCACCTTGCGGGATAATAAAAAAAATACTCTCTCCCGTGCAATCACCGGTTTTATGAAGAATAACCCGAAGATGAAGAAACGTTTGGAAGAACAGATTCACGAAGGGCACTCCCGAAAGGAAGTCAGTGAAGAATGAAATCCCTCCTTATCTATTCCCGGGTTTGATAAAAGTCTGATAGGGGATTACACCATCCCATCGAATATAAAATTCAGCGGCTCCTTGGCCATCATAGGGATCAGTACACCTTCATTCTTATGGCAATCGACAGCGAGTGCAAATCCATGAAGGTAGTCGGCTATTAAGTCCAGGATGGTCCCCTTTTTACTTTCCGAGAGATTGAGTTCCTCAATTGCCGTTTCAAATCTCTCCTGAAAAATCGCCACCGGCCCTTTGGAAGGTATGGACAGGATAATCTGGAGGAGTCCCGGATAGGTAATGAGAAGTTTCAGGTAGCTGAGGCATAGAGTCATGAGATTTTTTCGCCATGGGAATGCCGGGTTTGACATACTGATTTCATCTATTAAATCGATGGTTATTGCTTCTAATAAAAAATTTTTATTCGGGAAATAGTGGTATATCGCCATGGGGTCCACACCCAACTCGAAAGCCAGTTTCCTGATACTGGGGACTTTTTGATCCGAGAGGATCATGGACCTGGCCCTTTGAATAATACCGGATTTCTCGAGTTTCCCTTCACTGTTCCCCGGCCTTCCTCTTTTCTTCTTCTTGACCTCCATAATCCCCCCTGTTATAGTTAATTCTACAATGTAGATTAAAAGGAAAGGGGGCAAAAAACAAGGGTAGTGCCCCGAAGCTTGTTGTTTTTCCATATTTGGTGGTTATTATTCCTTGTGTGACCCTATATATGGTGTGTTTATCCGCCTATCAACAGGCTTTGGGGCACTAAGAAAGCCCCAAAGGAAGGATATATGGGGAATATAGTATATATAGGTACAAGTCTCGATGGTTTTATAGCCGATAGAAATGGCGGTCTGGAGTGGCTTGAAGCCGTTCCCAACCCTGATAATGATGATCTGGGGTGGGAGAAGTTTCTGGAGGGGATAGATGCCATTGTTATGGGAAGAAAAACCTTTCAAACCGTGTTGGGTTTCGGGGTCGGATGGCCCTATCCCAAGAAAACCTTTGTACTCAGCAGTACCCTTGAACATCTACCTGCGGGATTTGAGGGAGAGGTGGAAATTATTAACGGTGCAGTCGCAGGAATTTTGAGAGCACTGAACTTCCGGGGCTATAAAAACCTGTATATTGACGGGGGGACTACCATCCGGCAGTTTCTATCAGAAGATTTGATTGATGAATTGATCATCAACAGGCTGCCGATACTGCTTGGTGGGGGAGTTCCTCTGTTTGGTGAATTACCTGAGCCTCTCCTCTTTGAACATGTTCAGACCACAGTATTGCTGAATGAAATGGTTATGTCCCGGTACAGACGAAAAAAATAACCGTTTCATATGCGGGGAGCGTTTTTATCAACCTTAATAATTACCTGGCTTCTGTCTCTTTGATTTTCAGTTCCCGATTAATCTTTACGGCAAGGATGATAGAAACTCCCACCGTCAGGGCGTCGGCAATGGGTTGTGCGATGTAAACGCCAGTCAGTCCTAAAAGTCCCGGCATGATCAGGACCAGCGGCAGGAAAAAGATCCCCTGCCTGGCAACAGCCAGGAGGAGTGAGGGTTTTCCTCTTCCCAGGGCTTGATAGAGGAAGGCGTAGATGAGTTGAATTCCCAGGGTCGGCATGATGATAACACTCAACCGCAGGGCCAGGGTCCCCCTTTCCAGAACCTCCGGATCCCGGGTAAAGGCCGACATAATAAGGCCTGCGAATATAAAAAGGAGTACGCCTACTGCCGTGGCGAATTTGGTAGTCCAGCCGATGGAGAATTTTACAGATTCACGAACTCTGGCATAATTCTTTGCCCCATAGGCGTAACCTGCCATAGGCTGGAATCCCTGGCTGAATCCAAAAAGAACCATCATGGGCATCATGGACACCCGCAGGGTAATCCCGATTGCTGCTATGGCACTGTCACCAAAGGGTGCGGCCGCATTCGTCAGCATGGCCATGGCAAAGCTGGAGAGGGCCTGCCGCAGGAAGGTCGGGATGCCGATGGCCATAATTTGTTTATATATGGATACAGAAGGCTGAAACCGGCGGAGACTTAAGCGTACCATGCTTTTTTTGCGAAGATAGTAACTTAGTAGAAATATGGTGGATATTCCCTGGCCGGTTACGGTAGCGACTGCCGCACCGGCAAGCCCCATATCCAGGACAAACATGAAAACAGGATCCAGAATTATATTCAGTACGGCGCCCAGAGCAATGGCCGCGGCGCTCATTTTGGCGGCTCCCTCTGCACGGAGGGCATTATTCATGTTCATATTCAGCATCTGGAAAACAGAGAAAGCGATGATTATGGATCCATAAATTTCTGCCTGATCAAGGATTGTTTCCGTGGCACCGAAGAGACGAAGCAGGGGAGTGACAAATATAGTCCCCAGAATTGTAAAAATGATAGCGATTCCCAGAGTTGTAAAGAAGGCCGTCGATACCGCGTGGGAGGCTGCCTCCTTGTCCTGTTTTCCCAGCTTTCTGGAAATGACCGTGGCCGTTCCCATCCCGAAGGTCATCCCTACCGCTGAAATCAACATAAAAATGGGAAAGAGAACCGTGGTGGCCCCGAGGGCCGTCGTGTCGTGGAGCATCCCTACAAAAAGTGTGTCTACGATATTATACACGGCATTTACCATCATCCCTATGATGGCAGGTACTGCCAGGCTGGTTATAGCTTTATTAACCGGGGCTTCCTTCAGTATTAATTCCCTGTCGTTAGTCATTGGATGCTCCTATATGCGAACTTAATGTGACCTTACTATTGAATCAGCGAGAGGTTGTCTTGTGTTATCTTTTCAAGCTTCAACCTGGGGTTATTTTCCCTGACAGGCTTTTTGGAATAACCGAATACAAACTCTTCAAGTTTATCTGCCCGGATTCCAAGTGATTCAGCCCAGCAGTTCATACTTGTGACATAGAGCTGATAGAGCTCCTTTCCTTTTTTGGGATTAGTAGAGAAGGGAAGGGAGCTTGATTTATTTTTCGAAAATGTAAACCACTCCTTAAGCCCGTCGGGATTAGACTGGCCATAGAGGGCGAAAAAGGCATTGGTTGTCCAGTTGTCGAAGATGAGTGGTTTTATAGGAACGGCCTTATCCGATGCGGCTTGACCGGCAAAGAAGAACATCTTGGTAAAATAGGCCGGGCCGACTCCTTGTATTTTGAAAGGGCCGTCATTATCCAGGAGTGTATAGGGTGTCATAAAATCTCCCTTTTGGAAGTAGGGGACCACCACCCTCATCGCTTTTTCCACTTCTTCTGCGGGGTGAGAAAGCATTCGATAGAGGTTGGTTGTTCTTTTATCACCCTTGTGTCCAGGAAGAGGTCTGCTTCCATTTATAAATCCCCACACCATACTGGCAACAAAAGCCAGGTATTTGTCATCCGATCTATATAAATTGATAAGGGCCTGCCGGGAGATTACTTTTTTTGGAAAATGATTCTTCAATCGCTTCATTACCTCGAAGTCAGCGTAGAGTGCGCCATCGTAAGTAGAGACCCAGGCCGGAAGGTTCTGCTCTTCCTTTGTCAATATTCTCTCTATATTTCTCTCAAGGTATTCAGGTATACACATTGTCGGTCTATTCTCTCCATAAGTTTTTCGTCAATGACAACTGGGGTTGTCCTTTTGGAATCTCAATACAGGCTGTTTTGCTCTGTTCATTTCACTTCAAAGTTGAGCGTCACTGGTCGGATTCTGGGTAGATTTTATGTTTATGCTCTAAGGCCGCTATAAGTAAATAATTTTACAATATTTTTATCATGCCCGTCCAATATAATTTCCGCCCTGCTTGATAATATGGGGTGGGAGGATGGCAGGGAATGGTAGAAGAATGATAAGGAGGGGCGAGTATTACAATCCGGGGAGGCCGGTTATGCTTCCACATGTTTCCCCGTCTGGTAGACTTTGACTTCGTTTTCCAGACTGATAGAGATATCTTCGGCCTTTTTGGTTACCAGGGAGACGGTTTTCATTTCATTTTGCATGGTTTCAAGGACTTCGGATATATGCTCAACCCGTGAGGCGGCTTCCCTGGAAATCCGGTTGACATTCTCCATGGCCTTCCGGTTAGCCGCAGAGGCTTCGCTCATGGTCTCCCCATCTTCCTTAACCTGGTTGGAAAACTCGTTGAGCCTGGTCATGGCATCGAGGATCTGGCCGCCCCCGGTTTTGAGTTCCTCCATATTGTTGGCGATATCGCTGAATGAAGCTTTGGCTTCTACCACTTCACTGTCAACTTTCAGAAAAACACTACCGGTAGTTTTTCCAGACTCTGCGGCTTCCTCAATATTTCCGACAATTTCCCCCATTACACCGTCAATCCGTTTGGAATTCTGGGAGGTTGCCTCTGCCAGTTTACGAATCTCATCGGCTACGACGGCAAAACCCTTTCCCGAGTCTCCTGCATGGGCCGCCTCTATAGCGGCATTCATGGCCAGAAGATTTGTACGCGAGGCAATCTGGGCAATGAGGCCTGCCGTCGCCCGGATCTCTTCAATGCTATCATGTATTTTGGTTATAATTTTGTTTGTCTGGTCCAGTTTATTCCCACCCTCAGAAGCCAGGGAGACAAGTTCCGTCATCGCTTTGGTTTTCTCGAAGGTTATATCGGTTACAGCGGTAATTGAGTTTATCATCTGGGTGACAGAAGCGCTGGTCTCTTCTATCATGGTTACTTCCTGTTCAATCAGGCCACCAAGTCTATCCAGCCTCTCCTCCACGATTTGAAAGGCATTTGATGTGGTTTGCACCGTTTCTTCCAATCGGTCCATATTGCTTGTTATGGCCTGGGCGGATTCTCCTGCCGTATTGGTCGCCTGGGAGACTCTCTCTACACTTGAAAGCAGATCAGTCTTGATCTCCATATTATTTCTGGAAGACTCCTTAATCTTAAGTATGGATTCTCCCAGGGCATCTGTGAAATCATTCACATTGTTACTTAAACGCCCCATCTCATCATTACTTTTCATCTCAATGCGGTCAGCCAGATCGCCTGCTTTCATTCGGCTTATCCCTACATCTATCTTTTTTATTCTATCGGCAAGCATGTTGGCAATCAGGATGGCGACTCCCAGGGGTATGATAATTACAATGAGAATAAGTATGAGAATAATTTTTTCAGCTTTTTTTTCATAATGATCAATCTCCCCTTTTATCATTCGGGCCTGGGTTTCCAGATTTGTAATTGTTGATGCGATTGTGGTATTCAGGACATGGGTGCTGGAATCAAGGAGGAGTATATTTTGTTTGACCTCAGCTTTTATCGCCTTGTCGGGGATCTCTTCGGACCAGACAAGCTGGAGTATTGTGAAGGGGCGGTCGGTTCCCACAATTTTTTCGGCGCTGTCTACAACACTTTCTGCTCTTTTGAGGATAGAGGTATGGATTGATTCAATACTCGTATTAAATTCATAGATTGTTTCTATCGATGTTTTGATCGAATCGTTTATAGAGGGAAGGAGCTCCATCTCTCCTACCCTTCTGAAAGATTCATCCAGGAGCTCTTTTTGAGTTTCAATCCTTCCCATCTGATCGTTGAAGGAGGCACTTTCAAGGCGGTTTGCCTGAGCATTGTACCCGATAAGCCGACTGTGTAAATCGTCCAGAATGGAGGCCTCTTCTCCGATTTTACTGACAGGACGCATCATGAATTCATTGATTAAAATCGAGGATGCACCTGCGAGGCTTGTGAACACAACAAGAAGGATTAGTTTAAAACGTGTAGACAATTTATTTTCCTTTGTTATCGGCCATTTTGGGTCGGTATATAGGGGATACGAAATGTTAACATGAGAATCTGGAATCTGTAAAGGAATATTTTGTATGCATTATTCTGTGTCGATGTTGGTTTTGCATATGGTGGATGAGAAATCACAATATGAGTGATATTGATAGGGGATAAAAAAGACCGCAGTATAAAACTGCGGTCCCGGTTTCCTTAAAAGAAAAGGTTGATTTAATCGTTAATCTTAGAGTCCGATCCTGGTCTTGAGACCGAAAGCCATAACTCCGCCGTCGGCGATGTCATAAACACCCGCATTATCTGCATACCAGTCAAAGTAGAGGCCTAAAGAGGTGAAAAGACCGGATTTCTTTGTAAGGAAATCATAACCGAAACCTGCACCAAAACCGAGAGCAGATACACCCGCTCCTGAAGTAATCTGCCCTGTGTTCATCTTTACATAGAGGTTTTCAAGGGGGGAGACAGAAATGGTCACCATGGATACATCGTTCCCGGCAATGTCGGTAAAGGAAAAACCTCCGGCAAAAGTCTCGTTGAAAGTATAGTAAAAGCCCATGCTGTTCGTCGAAACGATATCGCCTGCATCAACATCAAATGCTCCTCCGGCACCAATCTCGAAAGCGAAATAATCGGGTCCTGCTGCAAAAAGACCGAGGGTACATACTGTAAGAATAAATAGTACAAGTGCATTTTTTTTCATCAAATTTTCTCCAAATTATATTTTTCATAAGATTATCGGGAATAGATGCTTTAGGTAAGCATTTATTTATTTATTTTTATGCCGATAATTTAATTATGAATGCTAATGTAATAGAGTGGAATAAAGAAAGAACGGAGGCTGTTATGGCCGTAGATGAACTGCTTGTCCGATGGGAAGAGCTTGAGAAGAAAAAGAAAATTATGGCTGAATCCATAGTAGAGTTGAAGAAGGAAGTTACCACCTTCAGCAGGAGTTATCCGGAATACAGAGCTTAAATGCCGGCTGTTGCAATTTCAATCTTTTTAGATGTTTTAAGGGCGCTGGGTTTTGAGTAGATATACCCCTGGATTAAATCACAGGAGGTCTGCTGAAGAAGTTTAACCTGAGGCTCCGACTCAACTCCTTCGGCTACTATGGAAAAATTATTAGCCTTGGCTATATCACAGATTGCTTTTACCAGTATAAAGCTTTTTTCATTACTGATTATCTGATCTATGAAGGATTTATCGATCTTCAATTCCTGGATTTGCAGGTCCTGGATGTAGGAGAGAGATGAGAATCCTGTACCAAAATCATCCAGTGAGATTTTGATCCCCATTCGATTTAGTTCTGCAAGTTTAGCGTTAACATCTTCAATACCCTTTATGAAAATATCTTCGGTTATTTCAAAGATAATACGTCCGGGATCAACACCCTCTTTTTGAATTATCTTTTGAATAAAATCGGACATACCGTAGAAATGGAAAAATGAGGGTGGGATATTGATCGATACCTGAACATCTTCTCCGAAATTTTTATCAACTAATGCAATATCTTCCATAACTTTCCGGATAATCATTTTTGTAAAAGGAATGGTTAAATAGGAAGTATGAATATGCGGTATAAAAACCGAGGGAGAGACATTTCCTAAAACTGGTGAATTCCATCGTGCCAGGGCTTCAATACCGTGGATCTTATTTCCTTCAATGTCATATTTAGCCTGATAGAAAATATTGAACTCCTCATTTTCGACAGCTTTTTGAATTTCATAGGTATATATATTTTCAGTTTTTAAATCCTCTTCGATTTCGGGGTCATAGTAGCAATGGGAGAGTTGGTCGTTTGCCATTGTACCCTCCATAGCCATATTTGCCCTGCAGAAAAGATCGTTGAAATCGGAGCCATCCTCGGGATATATCGCACCGGAAGTATTGATGAAAACATTTGCGTTCTTCCCTGTTTCATGGATCTTTATTTTAATCTCTTGTTTCAGATTCTCGATGCCTTTGTATATTGCCTCTTCATTCTGATCCTCTATCCAGATACAGAACTCAATTCCACTTATGTGGGCGACTTTCAGTTTTTCATCGGTATAGGGGCTTAGTAGATCTGCTACAATTTTTATCAATTTATCTCCGTATTTCCTTCCAAACAGAGAGTTAATAATTCTGAAATTCTTGATACTGAAAAGGATTAATATACCATTGCTTATCCCTGTATTAATACGCTTATTAACATGGAGAGACATCCATCTGATATTCCCCATCCCTGTGTTTATGCTTGTATTTCGGGCCTTGATGATATTCCTGTACATTTTTATGATCGAACCGATACTTATGGTGAGGAAGCTAATCATCATCAGTATTTGATTAACCCAGAAAATTAGCGGACCGGTTTCTCTGAAGCTTTGTTTTACAGGAGAGGTGATGAAGCTGATTAAAAGGAGTAGACAGGTGGTAATTAGAACAATTTCTCTTATCCAGACCGTGAAGAATTTCTTCATTGTGAAGACGGCGATGAAAAAGATGAAAATCGACGTGTTTATAAATAAAGAAGTGGTGAAGTTATCTTCCATTAGCCGAAAGTCGATAAATATCGAAAATAGAGAATAAACGGCAGCCGTTCCGATTACTATTCTATAATAGATGTTGAATACTCCTCCCTGAGGTTCTGAATTGGCAGTAGCCTTAGAGAATAAATGCTTCATCTATCCAAATACCTTTGGTCGGCTGAAGTCATTGCATGGCTTCTTATTAATATCTTGGAATACATCTCTTCTCCTATTCCAGTAACATCATGGTGCATCTTCTAATGGTTAACAAACGAACTCTAATAAAAGTCGACCGAATATAAGCCATTTAAGAGAATTTGCAAATTTCCGAAAAAATTCATATTAAAATTGGTATTTAGATGAAAACGAGTTTATATTTTTCTGGTATATATGTCAAACCTGTAAATGGAGATCCATAAAAATTGAGGGAAAAGTCTAATCAGGAGTTATCCGTAAATGCACCACTTCTACCCCGGGTGAGTTTTAAGATGTCATTCGGGGAGAGAAGGACCTGAATCCCCCGGGCCCCTCCACTTATTGATATTCTATCAAAATCGAAAGCAGATTCGTCCAGAAAAAAGGGCAGGAATTTTTTCATTCCCAGGGGAGAACAGCCTCCATGGATGTAACCGGTAAGCGGAAGGAGTTCTCTCAGTGGAAGCATTTCTGTTTTCTTTTCGCCGGCTGCCTTCGCTGCGGCTTTAAGGTTTAGTTCTTGATCTCCCGGGATACAGAATACGGCAGGACCGGATTTCGAGCCTTTTGTTACGAGTGTTTTAAATACTCTACAAGGCTCGAGACCCGATTTTTCAGCCACAGAAACGGCATCCAGGTGATCTTCATCAACCGGATACTCTATTGCTTCATGAGGTATCTTTTTCTGTTCAAGAATCCGTAAAGCGTTGGTTTTCATTTTTTCGTAAGGTTTTGATCCGGCAGTAGTTGTCGTTAGATTTTACTACCGGTGCCTGCATCCTACCTTCTTCCTCCATAGCCGGAGTTTCCCCGATCTTTGTTCCCGCCGCGACCGGAATCTCCGCGACCTCGACCTGGATTTCCACCACGTCCCCCCTGACCTCTTCCCTTGGGTTTCTCTTCTTCGACTTCGGCATTCTGATCGTATCCAGGCTCAACCAGATCGTTCCAGTCTCTGGCTTTTACCTTCAGAGTTTTGGGTGTTCGGACTCCCTCCAGAAAAATTCCAGCCGGATGAATCTGGATTTTACCCTCCCGGAGGAGGATCCCTTCGGCCATCTTGAACTGCCTTTTGCTCATGTTGAGTTTTTCCCGAATCTCATCTGGCGGAGTTTTATCGGTGATGGATAGTATTCCATCATTTTCTTTTAGTTTTTCAAGGAGTATCCCCTTGAATTTCTCTGCCATGTCGATGTTCTTTTCCCAGAGACCGATATCAAGTTTCCCGTCCGTACGGATTTTTCTGATCCAGGCGTCTTTGACCTCGCCGATTTTCATGGGGCCGTCAAAATCCTGTTCATATATCAGACCGGGATAACGGTGATCGACAATAACCCTCGCTCCGTTATCATTAAAATCCCTGATTTGTATCGTAACTTTCTGTCCTGTTCTAAGGTCATTGAAGTTTTGCGAGAGGAAGGGCTCAAGGTTGGAAAACCCCATGATCCCCGTCTTTTTGGAGTCCATGGCAATGAAAACCCATACCATTTCGCCGGGTTTAACCCTTTTCCCCTGTGCCCCATAGGGAAGGAATAGATCCTTTGGTATTCCCCACTCAAGGAAGGCACCAAAAGAGTTTACCTCTTTAACCTTCATCCTGGCGAACTCTCCCTGAACGGCAATGGGTGTTTGAGTGGTGGCACGGATAGTCTCCCTGTCACTGTTGTAAACAAAAACCTTCATGGAGGGGCCCTTTGCTTCCGATTTTTTCTTTTCAGAATTATCGTCAGTTTTCTGACCCTCATCCTTAACCGGTTTTGTTTTGATAACCAATTTTCCTTTTTTCCCGGGAGGTATGACGGGAGCTGTTTTACCGTCGGCTTTATTCTCGGCCGGTTGTTTTTCAAATCCGTTAGAGACCGATCTCTCCTGAATCTTTTTTTTCTTTTCTGGATCCGGAAGATTCTTAATGTTTTCGGGAAAATCAAACTCCCTGGGGATCTCCTTCAGAGGAAGGACTATCTGTGTTTCACCGTCGGTAAGGACTAGGCCCTTACCGGTTTTACCGGCGACTTCAAGTGTATTGTACTTGCCAATTTCCATTTACAGGTTTTTCCTCACATATTCCACACCGTTCCTGAATACTTCAAGCCCGGCGGCACTCTCTGGTCTGTTTCGATGCCAGAGGGGATGGTTTTCCGGAAAGATAAACCCCTCCGGATGGGGCATAAGACCGAGAATTCGCCCGGTTGGATCGGTTATACCAGCTATATTGTTTAAGGAGCCGTTGGGATTTCTTCCTGAGTATCTGAGAGCAACCAGGTTTTCCAATTCGAGCTTTTCAAGCAGAGCTTCATCATCGGTGTAGAATCTACCTTCACCATGACGAATGGGAATGTCCATTTCCGACATCCCCTCTGTCCAGATACAGGGGCTTTTCTCGTTGAATGCAACTTTAAGCCAGGAGTTTTCAAACACGCCGGTGTCATTGTGGATTAATGATACTTCGGGGGTGTAGTTTCCTGAAAAATTGGGAAGTATCCCCATCTTTACGAGTATCTGAAATCCATTACAGATACCTATGACAGGTTTACCATCTGCTATGAATTTTGAGAGCTCATCCTTCAGGTGCTGTTTGAAAATATGGGCAAATACCAGGCCGGATCCTATATGGTCTCCAAAGGAAAATCCACCCGGGAAGGCCAGGATCTGATACTCCGACAGGAGGGATGGTTTTTCGATGAGATCCTGAATATGAACCCGCTTTCCCTTTGCTCCCGCTTTGTTGAACGCAAGGACGAGTTCATTATCCGAATTTATTCCGTGTCCGGTAACAATGCATGCTTTTATCATTATTTGACTTCCTCTTCGGGGAACTTGCCCAGGGGGCTTTTCCAGGTTTCGGCAAGGTTCTCGACGGTCTCTGTAAAGACCGGATTTCCCACCCTTGTCACAGTGAGATTCCCCGTATCTTCGACTTCACCAATCACCGAAAGGAATGAACCTTCCATGATCTGCCGGAACTCTTCAAGCTTTTCCGGTTTAACGGAAATCAGAAACCTTGAGGGTGTCTCGCAATAAAGCAGTGTATCGGTGCTCATGGTTTCCATGGATGGGCCACCGGGGAGGAGTCCTAAATCGAGTCTGGCTCCCAGTCGCCCGCCAATAGCCGATTCGGCTGCGGCCACACCAAATCCACCATCCGAGAGGTCGTGACAGGAGGCAACAAGCCCAAGGCCAATAGCCTTGTACAATTTTCGGTAGAGAGCAAGGGCCGATTTGGTATCAACCCCGGGGACACGCCCCGACTCATCTTTGAGGATCTTATTATAGAAAGTTCCTCCCATTTCACCCCGGGTCTCTCCCGCGACCAGAACAAGGTCTCCCGTATTCTTGAAGTCTGAGGACACTGTTTTTTTATAATCATCCATAATCCCCATGAGGGAGATAAGGAGGGTTGGTTTCACAGAAACCTTCTTACCTCCTAACTGGGCATCATTTTTCATTGAGTCTTTACCGGATATCAGGGGGATCCCATAGGCCAGGCAGGTATCCTGAAGTCCCCGGCAGGCTCTCACTGCCTGTGCCAATTTGTACTGACCATCCGGCGTCCTCTCGGACTCCACAGGGTCGGGCCAGCAGAAATTATCCAGGGCCGATGTCAGGTCAGGATTTCCACCCATACCAATATGGGCCCGGAATGCTTCATCCAGGGCACAGGCAGCCATGTTATAGGTATCGATCACACTGTACCGGGGACAGATCCCGTGAGTTATCGTCACCCCCTTACTCGAGTTCGCTACGGGTCTTAAGACTGCGCCGTCCGAAGGGGCATCAGATTTTGCACCAACGAAGGGTTTCTGTACCGACTGAATCTGAACTTCGTGATCGTATTGTCGTACTAAGGCCTCTTTCGAAGCGATATTGAATTCGGACAGGAGTTTTTTAAGCATTTCTCCGGATGTAAACTCCGATTCAGCGGGGGTCTCCGGTCTGGCAGGGGGTTGCCAGTTTGCGTTTAGGGCCATGACGGGAAGACCGTCGTGAATAAATTCAAGCTCCATTTCGGCGGCGATTTCACCCTTGTAAAAGAGTTCAATCAGGCCTGAATCGGTGAACTCACCAATCACGGTTGCCTCAACATCCCTCTTTTCTGCTAAAACCATAAAATCGTTCAGGGTGGCAGGATTGATGGCCAGGCTCATTCTCTCCTGGGATTCGGATACCCAGATCTCCCAGGGTGCAAGTCCCTGATACTTCAGGGGGCATTTATCCAAATCAACCCGAAGCCCGTTGGACTCTTCGGCCATCTCTCCCATGGAGGATGAAAGCCCTCCGGCCCCGTTGTCGGTTATTCCTTCATAGAGACCCCTGTCCCTTGCTTCGATGAGGAAATCGCTCATCCTCTTCTGGGTGATGGGATCCCCTATCTGAACGGCCGATGTGGGGGATTCCTCATCGAGGACCAATGATGAAAAGGTTGCCCCGTGAATTCCATCTTTACCGATCCGGCCGCCAAGCATTACCGCCAGGGTTCCGGGTCTGACGTGTTTAACCCACCCGTCTTCGCCCAAAATTTTCCGGGGCAGGATTCCTCCCGTACCACAGAAAACAAGGGGTTTTCCCATATAGTGTTCATCAAAGAGGAATGCTCCACCGACTGTGGGGATCCCCGACTGATTGCCACCATCAATTATTCCCTGATGGACCCCGTGCATAATAGTTTTCGGGGAGAGAAGTCCTTCCGGGATATCTCCAGCGGGGGTATCAAGTTCTCCAAAACAGAGAACGTTTGTATTGAAAATTGGTCGGGCACCCTTTCCTGTTCCCAGGATGTCCCTGTTTACACCTACGATTCCGGTGATGGAGCCACCGTAGGGGTCCAGGGCGGATGGTGAATTATGTGTCTCCACCTTGAAGCAGAGCAGATTCTCATCATCGAACTCAATCACTCCCGCATTATCATGAAAGAGGGATTTAAGGTAGGGCTTCGACTCAAGCATCTGATCAGTTGTACCCTTAATATAGGTTTTAAAGAGGGAGTTGATCTCTTCGGTCGTTTCTCCCTCGGTATAGGAGATCTTTGCGTTCAGTATCTTGTGTTTGCAATGCTCAGACCATGTCTGGGCTATCATTTCGAGTTCAACGTCAGTAGGCCCTTCGGGCATTTGCCGTTGTTTCCTTCTGTCTATAACATCGTCACGACGATAGTAATCCCTCAGGGCTTTCATCTCGTCAAGACTTAAGGCCAGGAGTTTCTCCCTGGAGAAATCTTCCAACTCCTTATCCGAAAGGGCTGCCAGATCGTAGGTTCCTACCGTCATCGCCTCTTCGCTTCCGGCGATACTGTAGAGTTCAGGGAATCTCTTTCCTGAATCCCACTCTTCCTTTGTCAGGATGACGGCTGTTTCTATGAGTGGATTAAAGAGTACTTTTGCAAGTCTCTCCTTATCCTCTCTGGAATAGTCCGGTACCTGAAAGATATATTGTCTGGCGGTCTGAACAGGAGTTTCCTTCTGAAAATCCTTGCCAAGCACAGCCTTGAGGGCACTCTTTGCCGTCATAGCCGTAGGATTGGTAACTCCCGGTTTGAAGGAGACTTCAACCGCGTATGTCCAGTCGGGAAGATAGCCTTCTCCGATAGCGGATTTCCCCGTCAGGGCTTTCTGGGCCACAGGATCGGAGAATATTTCTCCAGGGAGTTCCGCGGGAAGATCGTCTCTTCCGATAATATAAACGTCTGCCATGGCCATGGAAGTAACATCCGGTAGGGATGAACTTTCCAGCCTCTTCTTCAGGTGGCGAATCCTGCCGTCGATGGAAATTGTTTTATAGTGGATTTCGGTTCTCATTGAGCCGCCATGATAGCAGAAAGGGGTGTTAAATTCAATTGATGGGCCGTTAATGCCGGGAGCCGCGGTTTTAAGCAGATCTTCTCATTTAAACCTGATATAAGTTGGTTTTTGATAAAAAATATTCGAATTTTTCTCTTCAACTGTCATTTTTCTTCAAAACGGCATTGCCTGCAGAAAATATATTTTTTCAGGATTATTCTCCTATACTTATCACCTCTTGATTAAGTATTTTAACCCCTTCTATTTCTTGACTGCACGAGAATCGGGTGACTACAATGAATATGTTAATAAAGTAGGTTCTAAGGAGGAATGATAAAAAGTCTTCATGAGCTTGTGTGAATTGAAAACCTGTTCTAAAAAGAAATAGGACAGCCAGG
>JAEINK010000015.1 GCA_016342585.1 Spirochaetales bacterium | reverse complement strand
TGCTGCGATTAACTTACCAGTTTATCAGACTGTTTAAGCAATTCCACTTTAAGGAAAACCCTTTTTAATCGTCGCCCAAAGGCTTTAATTTGTTACTGCTGAACATCACCTGCTCAGAGCGTGACGTAGTTATACCCAACAGAAGATTTATTGTCAACAGGTTTATTTTAAAAAATCTAAAAATATTTTACATTTCTGTAGATTCCGAAGCTAACTATTTATCCATTAAACAGTTAATACTGCTATCCCTCTGAATTTTTCAATTTACCCTGCTTCTCTTCCAACATCAGCCTATTGCTTTCAAGTTCATCCATCACATCCCGAATAACAGGGTTCTTTGAAGTCACTGACTGCCTTCCCTCTTCAGAGAAAATTGAGAATACCTTCATCCCCAAATCACTGAACAGATCGGCGTTTCGCGTCTCCAGGCGTTTGATATCAATTTTAAGGATTCCATACTCTTCAAGTTCCTTACTTTTCTTTTTCGCTCCATCCATCACTTTGCGGGAAGACGATAAACTTGTATCGATACCAGATTTTATTTTATTCCAGAAACCATTTTCATCACTCATAATCACAGAATAATAGTACAACCACTGAAAAATCAAGGTATGAGAGAAGAATTATTCTGTCGCATTATATAAATTTGTTTTCTTAAACAGGCTTTAACGTTTAATATGATCTCAACAGGAGGAAATTATGGATGAAAATATTGAGGAAAGTCCCGAATACTTAAGATGCCGTAATTGCGGAAAACTTGTACCTGCCGAAGAAACATTTGGAAACTGGTACTGTTCAAGGCCATGTGCTTTAAGGTTTACCGAATGTCCAATTTGTGGTAATTTTTTTGAGTCCGGCAAAGGCTCGGGAGATTTCTGCTCTCCAGACTGTGCCCGTACGTCAGCAGATGATATAGATATATCACAAGATACTGAATCTGTGTAAATCAAGGAGTTAACATGAATCTAATCCTATTAGGACCTCCCGGAGCCGGCAAAGGTACCATGGCATCCGGAATCAAAGACCATTACAGAATTCCCCATATATCTACCGGAGATATCTTTCGAACCGCTATTAAAGAGGGGACCGAGCTTGGGAAAAAGGTAAAATCAATACTGGATGCCGGGGAACTTGTATCGGATGACCTGACAGTTGCACTTGTGGAGGAGAGGCTCTCCCAACCTGATGCAAAAGAGGGCTACATATTGGATGGCTTTCCACGAACCATTCCTCAGGCCGAAGCATTTGATAAAATTGCCGGTGAATACCGGGTCTTAAACTTTATTCTTGCCCATGACATTGTGGTAAACCGCCTTTCCGGCCGGAGAATCTGCAAAAACTGTGGTGAAATCTTCCACATTAAAAGTAAACCGTCCCAAAAAGAGGGAGTATGCGACAGTTGCGGCGGAGAGCTTTACACACGCCCTGATGATATGAAAGAAGCTATCCTGAATAGACTTGAAGTTTATGATGCACAAACAGCACCGCTCGTTGACTTCTTTCAAGCCAAAAGCCAGATGGCTGATATAGACTGCAACCAGCCAATACCTGCCATGATGGAAGATGTCCTTAAAGTGCTTGGTTAATATTTTTAATTTTCAGGAAGAATCGGCAAATCTGTCGATTCTTCCTCATCATCACCGGATTCGGCTTCAGCCCCCTGATTCAAGGTTGCTCCATCCGTGTTCTCAGCTTTATCGTCACTATCGGGCTCAACAAGTTCTATGCCTGCTTCCGAATAGAGGTTATTCACGGCATCTACAAAGAGAAGCCCTTCATATTCAAGTAATTTATTAAAATCATCGATACTCCGGTAGCCTGCCTCGATCGCTTTCGAAAGGACGGCCAAACCTTCATCTTCATCCTCAACAATGGTGAGTAAGATTCTGGCCTTCTTAAAGAGAATTTCAGGAAGGGGCTCATTCCCATCCAAAGCCTTTTCGTAAACTTCCAGCGCAAGGCCATACTTCTCCTGTTCAGAGTATACATCACCAATAAGATGATATATCTCTTTTGAAGGGGCCTCAGATTCAAGATAGAGGAGGGATTCAAGGGCTTTCTCCCCCTCATCCAGCTTCATCTGCAGTCGGCACCATTCAAGAAGGAGTTCATTTTTACCAGGGACACCCGCTTCGCTCCCGCCCTCCTCCCACAGGATGTATAACAACTCGGCAGCTTCTTCCAGCTCATCATTATTAAGGTATATCCGGGAAAGATTATACAAAGCCCGCGGATGATGATATTGAAGTTCCAATATTTGATTATAAAGAGATTTACACTCATCTTCCTTTCCTTCTCGAAAAGAATTCCAGGCTGCGGCCTCCAGAAGGATCACATTTTCGGGGTCAACTGCCAGAAGAGAATCGAGAAGCACCCTCCCCTCTTCAAAACGACCAGCTTCCACATGCAGCCTGGCAAGATTGTAACCAGCCTGAAAAAGATCCGGGTCAAGCCTTCGTGCCGATTCATAGGCCTTTACAGCATCAGAATCCTTACCAAGCTCACTATAGGCATTCCCAAGATTAAAATAGAGTCCTGCTGCCTCCTCCTCTGATACGCCTGTAGCGCATCCGCAAAGGAGCAGTAAGAAAATAAATGGAATCACCCCGGAAAGAAAGATTTGTGTTTTCAAGTCTTTATCCCAATACCGTTTCCTCGATCTCACGGACCTGCGCTCTGTATAACTCGGCCAGATTTGATCCGTAATCGGCAATCAACTGAATAATATTTCTCGGATACTCCTCGACATCCTCTCCATTCAACCTGTCTCCTGCATCACCAAGCCCAGGAAGGATGTAAGCAAGCTCATTCAATGCAGGATCCATCCAGAGTGTATAGACAGTAGCATTAGGAATAGCTCTAATTATCCTTAAAGATCCCTTTAGAGCTGATATAACATTGAAAAACTTAACAGATTTCGGCTTAACCCCCTGCTCACCCAGATACTTCATGATTGTCACAAGACTCCCCCCCGTGGCGTTCATAGGATCGGCAAAAATCAGATCCTTTCCATTCAAACTTTCAAGATCGAAAAAGGATTTGTCCAGATCGAGGATGTATTCCATGTTCTTTTCTTTTTTAGTATCGTCTCTCTTAATCCGAAAAAGGGCAAAGGGAGTTATATAACCCTTCGAGCTGTATTCCTGGACTTCCTTACTCATAATCATGGATGGTAGAAGAGCGCCTCTGAGCATGACACACATAACGGAGTTTTCAATCTGTTCGTCCACATCGGGTATTTTATGAACAGCATAATTCTGAACAGGAATATTTACAGGTGTTTTTGTTACAAAGTAATTCTTCCGCGTTTTCTCGGAACCGGTAAAAGCCAGGTTAAAAAGCATCTCATAGGCACGCTGGATATAATAGACAAATTCATGATGCTCGGTACTGAGGTTTCTTAGTTTGGCGATAAGCCTGGATGCCTCTCCATGATTCTCCTGAGGAGTATCGAAGGGGTAGACCTTAATAGCAGACTCCTGGCCGGTAATTTCCTGGATTTTAGCACCCATCTTTTCATATAATTTGATAAGTACCTTTCGACTTGCTTCCTGTTTCTCTGTAAAATCGGTTGTTTCAAGGACTTTAAAAACATCTACAGCTTCCTGATAAAGCGTATCCATCTCTTTAAGATTCTGATGGTCCTTTTCAGTAAGATATCCATCCAAATCTGTTGCGGTTAATACAATATTCTTCAAATTACCCCTCCATTACGTATTTCATCCATGATAAACAAACCATTGGTCCGGGTCAATTGGATACAGCGTAACTGTGGTATGTAAAATTCGGTAATTCAATTATTTGTGTAAAAATTAAAAATCATGCAAAGCTGGACGCTTCCAGTAAGCTTATGTATACTCATTTAATAATATATTAAGGAGACAATGATGAAAAAAACTTTGTTAATCGTATTAATTCTGATCACCGTTGCATCTTTCAGCCTCTCGGCGGCTGCAATTGGTGCATCCTTCTCACTGAACTTCCTCGAAGCAGCAACCTCCAGCGGCATTTCCCTTACAGGCAAGATGACTGAGCTTCCCCCTGTATTTGGTCTTTCTCTTGGACTTTCGAGTAATCAATTCAATCTCGGTGCTACCGCAGACTGGTGGATGTATCAGCGTCCTCTGGTTGGAATTATCAGCATGTATGCCGGTCCGGGGGCTTATCTTAAGCTTGGACTGGGGGATACAACCATGTTCGATATAGGAGCCAGAGTACCCATCGGATTTCAAATTTTCCCCTTCGGTGCAGATCCTGAAATAGAACTCTTTCTTGAAATCGCACCTCGACTTGGAATCGGATTGGGAGGAGATGCTGTAAGATTTCCGGAATTTGGAATCCAGGGCGCAATTGGTGGAAGATTCTGGTTCGACAACAGATAACATTTTTGATTAATAAAAAAAGCCGGTTTCAGGATATCCTGAAACCGGCTTTTTTTATTTAACATCTCCTAGGGGAGTCGAACCCCTGTTGCCGGGATGAAAACCCGGTGTCCTAACCACTAGACGAAGGAGACAAGATTTCTTTCTGCTCCGCAAAAAGAATTATGAGCCGCAAAGGATTCGAACCTTTGACCCACGCCTTAAAAGGGCGTTGCTCTACCAACTGAGCTAGCGGCCCGCTTGCTCGTTACTCTTGTTCGTTGCTGGCGGAAATATATCAACTTCAAAATAAAATGTCAACGGACTTTTGAAAATTTCTAAGCAATTTTTCGATCCGCTTTTTAAAGGCCCCTTTCAGAGCCTTATTCCAACGATTAGATTCGGAATTCAAGCCCTATCATTAGATTATAAATAGGGTTAACTCCCGGTTCTGAACCAAGTTCACTTCCAAAAAGAGCTATGTTCATATTAAATATGGTCAGATCCGTGCTTAAACCTGCGGAAAACAACCCCTTATCGAGTCCACACCTTAAAGAAAAGATATCCAGAAGGGTAATCTCAGCTCCTCCGCTCAAATGAAGCCATGGATTCAGATAACTTTCGTCATAAAACCAGAACCCGAGAATATCTTTATAATCAACCAGAAAAACAAGATTGGAAATATATTTATCAAAGAGTCCAAGTGGTGGTGTAAATGAAATTCCCGCATTAAGCGTCATAGGAACAACACCATTTAATGTCTCTACCGGGTCGGAACTTCCATCAATCATGGCTTCAAGACCGGTGTAGCTCTTTTTTGTTGTGGGTGTGAATATATCCAGGCAGGTAAGCCCTATGGAAAAAATATCGCGAAAAGAGTAGAGAGCGCCAATATCAAACCCGATACCCGCAATAAAATCAAAGGGAGACTGCATAAGCATATCGGTCCCGAAATCCAGAGACATGAGTTCCAGATATGCAGCCGTTATAGAGATATCCCCTCTGACCCCACCCTTAAGCATGAGCCCCAGATCCAGATTCTGATTCCAGCTTTCCGGAAAGGGTAATCTATAAGTGTATCCTCCGCAAAGGATGATATCTTCGCGTACCGTTGCTTCAAGTGTTAATGGTGCGGACTCCTTTATTATTACATCGGTATTCTGGAAAAAACCAAGCCCGAGACCATTACCCACATATCCAAAATAAATAGGTCCGGTCAGTGACAAACCCGCATAAATTCCAGAAAGAAGGTCCAGGGTTGAATCCTGAGCGATCATATCTTCCATCCCCGCATCGCTGTTCAAGCTGTTTACAACCACATCGGCAATATCAAACACAGGACCTTTTAATCCAAGGGTGATTTCAGCAAAGGCCATCTCCGTATCGACAGCCTGAAAACCTCCGGGATTTGCAAAAAGAATGGCCATATCATGTGTATCGGCCGCATGAGCGCCCCCCATCCCCTTGGAACGGGAAGAGTTGATCACCAGGGGATCTTCGATATAGTCATAGGCTGAAAGAGAAAAGAGAGAGATAAAAAAGAGTAGCAAAAATAGAGATCTTTCAAATAATTTCATTTATAGCTCCAAACCCTCGAAATCAACACCAGGAATCAGCGTAGAGAGATCAACACCGCCGGCTTCGGCCCAATCAAGGACATTCTGAACATCAGCCTCCTGCTCTGCCGTAGGACTCGTAAAAATATCCGTACTTCCTGATGACTCATCAAGAAGAACCAAGGCCTGTGCCACAGCGGCATTCGTATACTGACTTTCAGTTATCTCTATACTGTCATCCCCTGCTGCAGCCAGAGCGACTGCTTCAAATGTCGTTACCGAATCACTAATGAGGTCCTGATCAAAAGTAGCCAGAAGATCCGTATAGTACGACTCATCCATGTTAATATCACCGGCAAGAACGTCGGGAACAACTTCGACAATGGCATCGGTAAGGCCGGATCCACCCAGGGCAAGATCGGTAGCCAAAAGATAGAGGCCCGGATCTTCCGCCGCAGTTGTTGCAGCCAGATCATCCGCAAGAGCTGTCAGAACCTCGGCCATGGCCGCTGAATCACCACTGCTCAAAACGGTGGCAGCGTGCGTCTCCAACTGGGCCGAAGTCATATCGGAAGGATCTTTCGCTAACGCCTCAAAAGCGCTCGTTGTAAACAGGTCTTCACATCCCGTCATTATAAAAATTGATAAGACAAGAATAATCAGTCCCGAAAAATATTTTCTCATGCACTACCTCCACCTGAATATAGTATACGCCCCGCGGGTGTCTTTTACACATATACTAATACTTTTATAAAACAATACTACTTTAAATTATATCAAATATCGGGTTTCTAATCGAGGAAAATTAATTTATAAAAGATAAAAGAGCTTCAATCTGTAGTAGGTTGGGCATAATACCCCTTTTCGGGATCAGATAAAACTTTCGCTCTCACAATCTGTCCCTTTTCAGGAGGATTAGAGGGCTCTATGTTTCCTGAAGAAAATTTCACAACCAATTTCAGGTAATTCCCGGAAGTAGCATACCAGATCTCCGGAGGAGTATCACTTCCCACCCACTTTTCAGTCCTATCATCTCCATCCTGCGTACCGAACTTCTCAACCGGTTGTTCCAGAATAAAGTCAAAAGTTTTATCTTCACAGGATTTCAGGTATTCATCGTGAAGGCGGTGAGACAGCCCTCTCATTCTCGAAGTTCGCTCTCCGGTAACCCTTTCGGGAACAGGATTCTTCATATCAAGCGCAGCAGTACCCGGTCTTGGAGAAAAGGGAAAAACATGAAGCTCGGAAAACTGTAAACTATCCATCAGGGTGTAGGATTCATTGAAATCAGCTTCCGTCTCACCGGGGAACCCTACGATAACATCCGCAGCTATATAAGGGTTATCACAGGCCTCTCTCAGGAGCTCAACACCCTTGATAATTTTTTCCCTGTTATTTTTGCGACGCATCATCTTTAACACCGCATTGGAGCCGGACTGTACGGATATATGAAAATGGGGGCAGAGGTTCGGATGAGAAAGAACCGCCGCCAGACTTTCGGTGATGGTTTCAGGCTCCAGAGAAGACAATCGGATCCTGGTGTTTTGAACCTGCTCAAGAACACGGGAAAGCATATCCGTAAAATTCAACCGATAGCCCTCGGAACCTCCTGAATTTTCAGATTCTGACACCTTTACAGGTTCCCGCCAGGAGGTAAGGTTTATCCCGGTAAGCACGATCTCACGGTACCCCTCCTCTTCTAGTAGGGCCACCCGTTCAAGGACATCCGTCAAAGGCAGACTGAAACTTTCACCACGGGCAAGTGTTACCCGGCAATAGGCACAATGATTATCACAACCATCCTGAATCTTAAGGAAGGCCCGTGAATGATACTCAAAAGTATCGGCCTTAAAGGCAAAAGGATCATGCTCGGGGGCCTCTTCCGACATCTGCCGGAAAAAGGCCGCAACAACATCTTTCAAACCTGTCGGAGCCTCGGCTTCGCCGGCTTTAACGCTGATTCCGCCATAAGACGCCAGATATTCAGGAAGATAAAGAAGGAGGTCCTTATGATCCTGAGAGACAAGGAATGTGTTATCCACAATATTTTCAAGAAGATCCCTGTCCAGCTGAACATAACATCCGGTTATTATTATTACCGCCAGGGGATTTTCTCTGGAAAACTTTCTAATCATCCTTCGGGCCTTCTGTTCAGCCTTGGATGTCACCGTACAGGTACTGACAACATAAATATCAGCACTTTCATGGGCATTAATAACAGAAAAGCCCCGACTTCCGAATCCGGATGCCAGGGCCTCGCTTTCACTCTGATTTAATTTACATCCCAGGGTGTAAAAAGCTATCTTCATCCGTTCCCCATCTTCTGCTCTACCCGCTCCCGTCCCCGAAGAGACTCGGTAGAAGAGGGATTCAAGGTCAATGATTTATCATACGCTTCTAGGGCAAACCGATAGTCTTCAGCCATCTCTCTTGCGTATCCCAGCCTGGCCCACCATTTGGCAGAATTAGGAGAGTGATATACCGCAGTGGTAAAGGCTATATCCGCATGATTATACTCACCAAGACGAATAAAAATCTCTCCCATAAAGAAATAGACCAGTTCAATCCTGTCTCCGGTGGGAGCAAGAACACAGTAACGTTCAAAATGTTTCAGGGCATCCAGATTTTTCCCAAGGTAATAGTTCGCTTCACCGGCGATCTCTAACACCCTTATATCATTGTAGTTATGAGAAAGTCCCTCTTCACTGTACTCAAGAGCCTTCTGGTAATCACCCTGTTTTATAAGGCTCCAGCAAAGCACCGTGTAGGAATCCATATTACCGGGAGAATCTTCAAGCTCCAGCAGGCAAATTTCAATAGCCTTATCAAGATTGCCCAGACGATACTCTCTTAAAGCATCCGGTCTCGACTGGCCCCAGGCTAAAAATGAGAATAAAAGAAGGGCTGAAACAATCAATAATTTACGATTCATAATTTAATACCTCGGAAGGGGATTTCATGGTACAGATACCGTTAAAACGGCATCCGCTTTCCATTACAACATCCGGTGCAGTTATATCACCGTCAACGCTTGAACAGGAGTACAACTCTACTCTTGTATGGGCAAAGACATTTCCCTTAACTTTACCTTTGAGGGAAACAATATTAGCCTCAAGTCTGGCCTCAACATCAGCCTTCTCATCAACATAAAGTGCGCCTTCGGCTCTTATATCACCTTTGAAACGCCCTTTTATCATCAGATTTTTCTTGAAATTCAAGGTCCCTTCAAAATCAATGTCGTCCGCCAGAACCGTATCTATCTCCGATTCATCAATTTTCTGTATCTTAATCTCCGACATATTTCCCCCTGATTGCCCAATGGTACTTTAGTGGAAAGGGGGGTGTCAAGAGGCTGTTTTTTAAGATAGAATAGTGGCGTGGAAATCCCATAAAAACATGTTGATATTAAGGAGATAGAATGAGCAAATTTTCAGACAAAATGAAGAAAAAGGCTCAAGCCAGAGGTGGAAAACTGGTCCTTCCCGAAGGAACTGAAGCCAGAACGGTAAAAGCTGCCCGGATAATCCGGGATGAAAATATTGCCTCAGAAGTATTCCTTCTGGGTAGCGAGGATGCGATTAAAAAGACAGCAGCAAATGAAGGGGTTAATTTAGAGGGAATCACCCTGATAGATCCGGTAAAGTCCCCTAAAATCGATGCGTACGCGGCAGAATACTTCGAGCTTCGTAAGCATAAAGGTGTATCCGAAGCCGATGCAAAGACAGCTATTGTTGACCCGTTAAAGTGGGGAGCAATGATGGTAAGACTGGATGATGCCCAGGCAATGGTTGCAGGTGCTGAAAACTCTACAGGAAAAGTCCTTGTTGCCTCATTTACAATCATCAAAACAGCACCGGGTGTACGATCAGCCTCTTCCTGTTTTGTCATGAACATTCCCGATTCAAACTGGGGAGTAGATGGTCAGATGATCTTTGCCGACTGTGCAACTATACCCGATCCCACAGCGGAGCAGCTGGCCGAGATCACTATAGCGGCAGCAGATTCCTGCAGAAAGTATCTTGACGCAGAGCCAATTGTAGCCATGCTCTCCTTCTCAACCAAAGGTTCCGCCAGCCATCCCTTTGTCGATAAGGTTGTTCAGGCTTATGAAATCGTTAAGGAAAGGGCTCCTGAGCTACAGGTAGACGGAGAACTTCAGCTCGATGCCGCCATTATCCCCGCAGTGGGAGAAAGCAAAGCACCCGGTTCCAAGGTTGCAGGAAAAGCCAACGTTCTTGTATTTCCGGATCTTCAGGCTGGAAACATAGGTTACAAACTTGTTCAGCGAATGGCTGGAGCCGATGCCTATGGCCCCTTCCTGCAGGGTTTTGCAAAACCCGTTTCCGACCTCTCCAGAGGATGCAGCGTTGACGATATCGTAAATACTTCGGCCTGTACTCTGGCATAAAGAGGTAAACGACTTTAACAGGAACGGAAAAATCCTGAATAAAAGGGGCCTTAACCTTAACAGCCTACTGCTAACCAGCATACTGCTTTCCAGGTTAATCGGCCCCTTTTTTATAATTCCACAGATTTTCCCATCGATTTTATTTTATCACCAGCTTCTATCACTAAAAACTTTAAAACTCACCAGAAAGCATATCCTCCATGGAATAAAAACCGGGGGCCTTCCCTTTCAGGTAGCCGGCGGCTCTAACAGCTCCCCGTGCAAACAGCTCCCTGGAGTAGGCTTTATGTGTGATTTCAATAACCTCGTTGGAACCGGCGAAAATTACTTCGTGCTCACCAACAATACTCCCGCCACGGAAGGCATGGATACCGAGTTCACCTTCAGCCCGGGCTTTTTCAGTCTCTTTTCTACCGTAAACATATTGAAAATCCCGTACCTCACGAAGCGCATCTGCCAGAGCCAGGGCCGTTCCACTGGGCGCATCCTTTTTCATCTTGTGGTGTTTCTCGATAATCTCCACATCATAATCTTTCCCCAGGACCTCAGCAGTTTTTTTTATCAGCTCTTTCAGGAGATTAATACCCAAAGACATATTCGCTGAAAAGAATACAGGAACCGATTTGGATGCTTCCCTCAGCAATTGCCTGGTATCTTCATCAAGCCCCGTAGTTGCCACAACAATACCAAGACCTTTTTTCTTCACACTCTCCAGCAGGGAGGGAACGCCCGATGCTATGGAAAAATCAATCACTACATCGGCCTCTTCGATCGCCTTATCAAGGCTTGTATAAACCGGGAATCCAAAATCTGTTCCCTCGGGGATAAAAGGGTCGATTCCTGCCACAACCTGCATACCTTCGGTCTCTCCGATCATATCCATCAGGAATCTCCCCATCCGGCCACAACAGCCATTAATTATTATTCTGTTCATACTTTCTCCTTGCCGTCTCACCCTTAAAGCAGACAAGACGGGATGAATGTCAGCATAAAACATCATTTCAGAAAGCTCAACCATCTTCAGGACCTTGACAGTTGAACCTGATTATGATAGTCATAGTTTATTAAGCACGGATTAATAGAGGTGCGGTAGTCAAAGAGTAAACTGTGAAGGAAGCGGATTCCGTTGAAGCAGATTGAAAGGGGACAACCGCCGAAGGGTGATTTTTCCGCATGAATCACCCTGGGAGCAGGAGTTAATACTTCTGATACTGTCGGACCTTCGGGAATACCCCGAAACCGGAGCGCTGTTAATCAATCCGCTAAAGGACTCCTTATTCCTTTTTAATCCGGGCTATAACTTGGAGGAAGAGATGAAATTACAGGGAGTATTTACCGCATTATTAACACCTTTCAACACCGACGGCTCAGTCGATGAAAAAGCCTTAAGAGATCTGGTAGAAACCCAGATAGCCAAAGGAATTTCAGGACTCGTACCGGTTGGAACAACAGGAGAAAGCCCCACACTTACCCACGATGAACACCACAGGGTAATAGAGATCGTAATCGAACAGGCAAACAAAAGAGTGCCTATCATTGCAGGAACCGGTTCAAATGCGACTGCCGAAGCTGTGGATCTTACAAAAAACGCAAAAAAAGCAGGAGCAGATTATTCACTTCAGGTCGCTCCCTATTACAACAAACCCAGTCAGGAGGGGTTTTATCGTCACTTTGCCGCCGTGGCTGACCAGGCTGATCTTCCACTGATTATCTACAATATTCCAGGGAGAACAGGAAAGAATATTGAGAATGCGACAATGTTCCGCCTCGCCGAGCACCCGAATATCGTTGGTGTAAAAGAGGCAAGTGGAAATATTAATCAAATGATGGATGTTATTAACGGAACACCCGATGATTTTTCTGTCCTTTCCGGTGATGACGGCATGGGTCTCCCCATGATCGCCTGTGGAGGCGATGGAATTGTATCTGTTGCCAGTAACCTTATTCCGGACAGGATGGAAGCCCTTGTAAAGGCAGCTCTTGAAGGAAATATAGATCTG
This sequence comes from Spirochaetales bacterium, assembly GCA_016342585.1. Taxonomy (GTDB): domain Bacteria; phylum Spirochaetota; class Spirochaetia; order UBA9216; family UBA9216; genus JAEINK01. Next base: position 66,454 of record JAEINK010000015.1, on the reverse strand, counting down.
GCAAGAAAACTCCATTATGAACTAGCTCCTCTCTTTAAGAGCATGTTTATTGATACAAATCCGGTACCGGTTAAATACGCCATGGCAAAAATGGGAGCAATGGCCGAGATCTATCGCCTGCCGCTCTGTGCTATGAGTGAAGAGAACAAGGCGATTGTAGATTCCGTATTGATGGATCTTGATATCATTTAGTTCACGCAAGGTTGCACGCTCTGCCCTTTCAAAAAAAATGCACCGATTTGAGACAATTTCGAAAGTATCCGATTTTTGAAATTACCTCATTTATAGGATAATTTACTAAAGAATAAGACCGGCCCGTGATTTCATGGATCGGTCTTTTTTTTTTAATTTGAGTTCTTCCGCTTTCCGGATATAATATCTGCCATGAACATTGACTCATCACAGGAAGGGGATAGAGTAAAAAACAAAACCGGGCTTGAACAATTCCACCCCCTCGTTCGGGAGTGGTTCGTAAAGAAATATACGCGGCCGACTCCTATACAAAAGGCAGCCTGGCCGGATATTGATAAAGGGGAGCATTGCCTCCTTTCCGCCCCGACAGGAAGCGGAAAAACCATGGCTGCTTTTCTTTCAGCTATCAATGCCATTATTTCCTCGAAATGGTCAGAAGGGACCTGCCGCATTCTATATATATCCCCCTTAAAGGCATTGAACAACGATATTCAGAAAAATCTTATTGCCCCTTTAAACGAGTTAAAGGAATTTTTTATCGAAAGGGATGAAGATTTTCCGGAAATTCGGGTGGGGGTTCGCAGTGGTGATACAAGCCAGAAAGATCGTCAAAAGATGATTCGTAAACCTCCGGAGATCCTTATAACCACCCCGGAGAGCCTCAACCTCCTCCTCTCCTCTCCCCGGGGAAGGAATATACTCACAGGAATCAAGACAGTAATCCTGGACGAGATCCACGCCCTCCTTCAGGAGAAAAGAGGCACCCACCTTATCACCGGTGTTGAACGCTTGACCCTTCTGGCTGGTGAATTCCAAAGGATTGGCCTATCAGCCACCTTGAACCCTATGAGTCTACCGGCTGATTTTATTGCGGGTAAGGCGTTGTCATCTCAGGGAAGCCTTGTAAAAAGAAAAATTAAAATTCATAGAACCACTGAAGGAAAAAGCTATGATGTAAAGGTGGAATTCCCCGACATTCCTGCCGACGAGAAATCCTCGGAGAGGTGGTGGGAGGAGTTAACAGGCTCCCTCCGATCGGAGATAGAAAAGAACAGATCCACCCTGGTCTTTGCCAATTCCCGACGCTTAGTTGAAAAGGTGACACGGTTAATCAACAGCCGGGGAGAGGAAAGAACAGCCTGGTCACATCATGGTTCTCTCTCGAGGGAACTGAGGCTCCTGGTCGAGGAGAAATTGAAAGAGGGGAAGCTCAAATCCATCATTGCCACAAATTCCCTTGAACTGGGAATCGATATAGGAGAGCTTGATCAGGTGCTCCTTCTTCAGGCACCCAATTCTATCTCATCGGCCCTTCAGAAGATAGGACGGGCCGGTCATGGGGTAAACCAGGAGAGTAAGGGAACCTTCTACCCCCTCCATTCAGGAGATCTCCTCCCCATGGCCGTCTGCGCGAGGGAGGCTCTTGCCGGGAACCTTGAAACCTTCCGGGTGCCGACAGCCCCTCTGGATGTACTCGCCCAGGTGCTCCTCTCTATGGTCATTGTGGATACATGGGATCTGGATGAACTCTATGGGTTCATAAGGACGGCGTATCCCTACAGAGACCTGTCACGCCCACTCTTCGATTCGGTTATCCATATGCTTTCCGGCCGATATGAAGATTCACGTATCCGGGAATTGACCTCCCGGGTATATATCGATCCCGTGGAGAACAAAATCACGGCCAGAGAGGGGCAATCCTTCCCCCTCTACCTTTCAGGGGGAACGATCCCCGATCGGGGATACTATACCCTGAGAGCGAAAGAGACCGGTGCAAAAATAGGAGAACTGGACGAAGAGTTTATCTGGGAACGCTCCGTTGGCGACCATTTTCAACTAGGAACCATGACCTGGCGGATAACATCCATCGGAGAACAGGATGTTGAGGTCGTTCAGTCCAGCGATGCGGGAGCCATGTTCCCCTTCTGGAAAGGAGACAGCCGGGGACGAGATTTCAGCTTTTCTGAAAAAATGGGCCTCCTCCTTGAAAAACTCGATGAATCCACCTTCGATGATGGTGTAAATCTCCTGAAAAGTGAATATTTCATGTCGGAACGGGCAGCCACAGCACTCATGGATTACCTCGAAAGGCAAAAAAAGATCTGCCAGTCCGGCCTGCCCCACAGGCATCGCATCCTTCTGGAAAATTATTCAGATCCAGCCAATATGCAGGATTTAAAGCAGCTGCTCCTCCATAATTTCTGGGGAGGCAAGGTGAACAGACCCCTTGCCATGCTCCTGAGGCAGGCCTGGGAAGAGAAAACAGGATACCCACTGGATGTCTTCGAGGATGAGGATTCTCTTATCATGAATCTGCCCCACAGCATGAATTCAGAGGAACTTATTGATCTTCTAAAACCGGATAAAATTATGGAGCTTCTTAAAAAGCGGCTTGAGATGACAGGTTACTTCGGTGCCAGGTTTAGGGAGAATGCAGGAAGAGCCCTCCTTCTCCCCAAGAAGGGATTTGGTTCGAGAACCCCCCTATGGCTTAATCGACTGCGTTCCAGAAAGCTTCTGGCGGCGGTCCTGAAATATCCGGATTTCCCTATCACCCTGGAAACCTGGAGAAGCTGCCTGAACGATGATTTCGACATCGAATCACTCAGGATCCTCTTGTCAGAAATAGAGGAGGGAAGTATCGAAATCACACAATGCTGGACAAAAACACCCAGCCCTTTCGCCTCGGGGAACCTTTTCCAGCAGGTTAACCAGTATATGTACGAGGACGATACCCCTGCGGGGGGACAAACGTCATCCACCAGCAACACACTCTTCGAAGAGATAATGGCAAATACGGAATTGCGGCCCCTCATCCCGGAAAAAATTATCAAAAATTTCACCGGCAGAATGAGGAGGACAACCGAAGGTTATGCACCGGAAAACAAAGAAGGACTTCTTTCCATCCTTCAGGAGAGGCGTATATTCCCTCTGGATGAGTGGGAGGAATTAAAAGCCGCCATAACAAGGGATCATGGTGAAGAGGTATTTTTAAAAATTGTTCCCCCGGTGGAAAAAAGGATCATTATAGATCCCTTCAAAATTGGAGAGAAAGAGGCTCCTTATCAAAAAACTACCGCATTACTCCTCCCCTGCTGCCTTTCTGAAGATCTTAAAAAGCTGACAGAGGCAAGGGATGCATGCCTCAAGGAGAAAAATCTTGAAAACATCTCCATGCTGACAGGAGAGATCCTGGCCTTCTACGGCCCGGTAGACCTTGATTTCCTGATGAATATCTGGAATATCGGGCAAACCGGGGTAATGGAGTTGACAGGAACCATGGAGGGTGAAGAGAGAATTCTTTCAGGAAAGCTCTCAGAATCGAATCCCGGAAAATCAGAAAAAGATAATACAGTTTCAGGGCGGATTGAAAAAAAGGAATATTGCCGGAGAGATAATTTCGAAACCCTGTTAAGGATGCTCAGGAAATCCCGTAGACCAGATTTCACAACACTCGCCGGGGCGTATTTCCCCCTCTTCCAGGCCGTTCAGCAGGGGCTGTTTTTCCCCGGCGAAAAAAATCGACAGAGTTTAAAAGGTGTACTAAATAACCTCCTCCTCTACCCTGCTCCATTTGAATTATGGGAATCGGAGATACTGCCGGCAAGACTTTCACCCTACTACTGTTCCTGGCTTGATTCGGTTTCAGCGGAATCGGAAATCCAGTTCACAGGATTTCCCGGGAAAAAACTTGCCTTCTGTTTCCCCATGGACAGAGACCTCTTATCCGATGAAAAGTGGTCAAAAAGTGAAATAATCCGGGAAAACTCAGGCTATTATGATTTCTGGCAACTCAAAAACAGATTCCAAGGCAACACCAAAGAGTTGACCGCTCAAATTTGGAAGGATTTTTTTAAGGGGAGGATCTCAAACTCAGGATTCGCCGCCCTGAGGAAGGGGGCATTGATGAAATGGACCCCCCCGGGAATAACGGATGAGAAAAAATCCACAGAAAGGGGACGCGGCCGGATGGGTGACAGACGCCGGTGGGAAGCGGGCCTACCCGCGGCAGGACTCTGGTACCCCCTCTCCAAACCGGAAAGACCAGTGGATCTCATGGAAGCAGAGGATCTGACAAGAGAAAAAATACAAATACTTCTGGAAAGATACGGCCTGCTTTCCAGACCGATACTGCAAAACGAAATAGAGGGGTGGCGATGGAGGGAACTCCTGCCGCTCCTGAGACTTATGGAACTTTCAGGTGAAATTCTGTCTGGGTACTTTTTTAAGGATCTCCCCTCTCCTCAATTTATCTCCCACAGAGCATTTAGAACACTTACAAAAGGTCTTCCCGAAGACAAACTCTATTGGATGAACGCCCTCGATCCCGCAAGCCCCTGCGGTTTGAATATCACAGCTTATGAGGGGAGACTTCCCCGACGGGTCCCTTCAAATCATATGCTATTCCGCGGAAAAGAACTCATCCTAGTCTCCTCAGGAAATGGAAAAGACCTACAACTCTATTTTCCGATCGATGAAAAGGGAGGGGAAGTATATTTTGAGTTTTTCAAGGTACTTATATCAAGAGAATTTAATCCTAAAAAAAGAATTTTGGTAGAAACTATCAATGGGATACCCCATAAAGAGAGCCCCTACCTCCCCCTGCTCGAACAGGCAGGGTTCAGGAGGGGTGTAAAAGGCATGATTTTAGTTTAGTTTAGCGAGGGCGGAACGAGCCTCTCTATTTACCGCGGAATTCCAGTTAGAGAACTGAACCCTTGTCAGTTCTGCCCGTCCAATCGTATTACCGGTATTCCCCAAAGCCTGGATAGTGGCCTTGATCTCTCTCTGATCGGTGATCGTAATACCATCCCCCTGGAGATCATTGAGCTTCTTCAAATGGCTGGAGAGCTCTCGGGCAGACTCATCATTGGAACCGGCACCAAGAGCGGCAACACAGGTTAAAGTCTCATTTAGGTCCTGTGTTTCTTTTGGAATATAGGCAAGCATCTCTCCCAACAGACCACTTATCTCCGGATTATCAAAACCGTTATTAATAAGGATTAAGCATGAGGTCGTCCGCAAATCAGCCAGGATTCCTTTTTCTGAAAGGTCATCGGGGGTATGTGATAACCCCTCTTTCAAACCTTGGGCGGCAACATTCACCAGACTGGCAGCCGGAGCCGTAGAGCCTGCAGCAAATGCCAAAGCCTTCAACTTAACCCGAAGATCATCAGATTCTGTTAATATTTGAATAAGGGGTTCCGATGGATCTTCAATCATATTATTTAAGGAGTTTTCAGCCGCCTGAGAAATCTGTCGGGCATATCCACCTATGGCAACAAAGAAGACCGGTTCAAAACCCTCAATCTGCTTCATCCTTTCGAGAGCAGAAACACAGGCCAGAACTACTGTTTCAGTCTCTTCCCGGCTGGGATACCGTGTTACACCAAGATTAAGATTTCTCAGGATAAAACCGATCTCCCCGACATACTCGGTTGCGCCCATCTTACCCAGAGTTCGTATAGCATCGGCTTTCAGGTAGGGGTCAGAAGTCTCATTAACAGTTTTCAGGACAATATCACCCCCCTCTGCCGCTCGTAACTCCCCCATCTCCCTGATAATCATTTTCTGGATTTCATCATGATAGAAACTCTCATTGACAGTTTTCTGATCTTTTGAGGTCGCAAGAAGCTGTGATTGAGCTTCTATCATTAGAGGAATTAAATCCCTGTCATCTTCCTGAACAATCTGTGCCATAACCGTGTACTGCCGGACAAGATCTTCGGATGTCCGGTAAAGGTTGGACCACATGGCAGCCATCTCCGAACTCCATGCGAGGACTGCAAACAGGGAGAAGATCGATATAGAAAATATAACCTTTTTTTTCATCAAATTACTCCGCTACTATCTGTTCGGTGGTATAAAAATATGTTTTTTCAACCATCTCAAGGGTAATCCCTTTATTGTTTTCAAGAGATACCTTTAGAGGATTTCCGTATTCATCGTTTTCATAAAGATACTTTCGTACAAGACCACCGCCACGATTCTTATGCTCTTCCATGACGAGAAACCCATTCTCATAGGAATAGTCTACAAAACCATCAACATTTCCGGAGGCAGAGTAATCAGTTTCCCGGACGAGTAGTCTGTCTGAATTATACTCTTTTTCAAAATAGTTGGTTTTTTCACCATCGGCACCATAAAGCGTACTCATGACAGGAAGACCATCTTCAAAAGTATATTCAACATACGAAAGTAATCCATTATTACCATCAAGTACTGATAACTTAATCATATCACCTTCGGAATTCCAGGTGTATTCAGAAACAATCTGGGCAACATCCTCCGAATTAAAGGTTGATTTTCGAATCATATGACCCGATTCATCATAACCATAGGTTTCATATCCGGAAAGCCTTCCATTACCATCAAGTTCTTCTCTTTTTACAGGTTTGCCATCAATATTTTCAAAATTATAAACAGAGATGAGAGATCCATCCGAATTATAATTACTCCTGGTCAGGAGAACAGCCGATTCGGTTTCATAAACATACTCTATCCATGTATCGACAGAACCATCCCGAAAGAACCTTGTCTCTTTCAGTGGATGGGGAACCTGAACATCGATCAGTACTACGGAGGCCGGTTCATTGGAAATTTCTTCTGCCACCGCTTCGGTTGGAGCCTTTTCTTCTTCAGTTCCCGTTTCCTCTACAACAAGGTTTTCCGATTGAGATGCACACCCCCAGAAAACAAGTAGAGTTAACAAAAAGTAAAATCCTTTCTTCATATCTTTTCATCCTTAATCATTATTTTTTCAATCGCATTTGAAAGTGCGATTACTTCATCCATATTCATCTTCTCTCCGCGAATACCCTCGGGAAGATTCATAGATTCCAAACCTTCAAGGACCGGTTCCCTACCCCACCTGGCGGCGGTTGCCCCCTTAATCAGATTATTACGAAGAGTCTTCCTCCGAGCTGCAAACATATCATTCACAAGGGATATAAACAATTCCCTGTTCACATCAGGATGCTCATTATGAGGGGTTAATCTGACAATTGAAGAAACAACCCTTGGTTTTGGATAGAAGGAACCACCACTGACATCCCCGTGGTTCTCCACTCTACAGGTAAATTGACAAATAAGGGAAAACCCCGAGTAATCGGCGCTTCCCGGGCGGGCGGCCATACGTTTAACGACCTCCTTCTGGAGGGTAAAAACCATCCGGGATCTGATTTTCGAGCTCTTTATGAGATCCCCGATTATTATCGAGCCAACATTGTACGGAAGATTTCCGATGATACAATCCGGTTGCCCCCGCTCTTCCAGCTCCCGTCTCCAGGTTTTCAGAAAATCCCCCTCCACAAGCCTGAAATGCTCTACGTCCTGAAATTTCTCATTAAGGAAAGAACAAAATCCATGATCGATTTCAAAAACAGTTAAGCCTTCTGTTTTTCCTGCAATCATATGTGTCATGGCCCCAAAACCGGGACCAATCTCCCAGACCGTCTCAGCCGGTGCCGGAGAGAGAAGCTTGATTATCTTCTCCCTGGCATTCGGATTCACAAGAAAGTTCTGGCCGAACCTCTTCGACATGGCAAATCCCCGGGAATCCAGAAGAGCCTGCAGTTCCCTGGGAGAGTCGTAATTTATATTCAAAAAACCCCCTTCTAAAAACTCCCATAATTCCGCCCAAAACGAGAAGAAGGAGAATAAAAAAACACCAAAAATATGCGACAGATTCGGAAAAAATCAAAGATGGTAATCCGGAAAAATATTCGACTGTCTTACTTATTAGAGTATATAAAAGTTTAAACCAAATTGAAAACAGTCTAATCAAAAAAAATGGATAAAATCCAGACAAAATCAACAGAAGCAAGCCAATCCAGATAAAGAGTGTTATCAATGGCGTCAGGATCAGGGAACAGAGGATGCCCGAGGGTACCCACTCATGAAAATGAAAGAGTAGAATCGGCAGTGTAGCCATCTGTGCGCCCAAGGAAACTCCTAGGGGGTAGAAAATAATTGAGGGAAGCCTGGAGGAGAAGAGCCTGCCAAGAGGAAGGCCTATCAGGAAAATACCCCCAAGAGCGGCAAAAGAGAGTTGAAATCCGGGAGAGAAGATCCCTGAAGGCGTAATCAGGGTCATAATAAAAAAGGATATCCCCAGACTTCTTAAGGGCGGCATCCTTCTGCCCGTATACGAAGCCAGACCGGAAATAGAAAACATGAAAAACGCTCTCAGGAGGGAGACTTTGCATCCCGCTAAAAACAAATAAAATACAAGAAAAATCATAATAAAGGGGTAGGTCCAACGCTTTCCGGCGAGAGGAATGAGGATTAATGACAGAATCCCTGTCAGGAGACCAAGATGCATGCCGGAAAGGGCAAGAATATGCATTACCCCCGCCCTTTTGAAATTCATTAAAAGGAGGCTGCCAAGATCATCCCTAATCCCCAGAAGCAGGGCCTTCAGGAATCCCCCCGCCTCACCGAATCCTGCGAAAAACCCGAAATCGATTTTTTTTAGCAGCGATGCCCGCAACTTACTCCGGGCGTTCCTCCAGAGACCTGTGCTCTTCACCCTTCCGCCCATAAAAAGGGAGGGTTCCGAAGCCCCCACGAAATGTTCGGATACAGCTTCAGCAGTTGAAGGTAGAAATGAGCCTGTGATCAAAACCTCCTGCCCATCATAGAACTGCCGTTCTTCCGACATAATAATACTGAAGGCCCCGCGGCTGTCGGCACTGTTTCCCCATACATCCAGACAGAGGGGAGATTGCACGGTAAAAAAAGTCCCCCGACCGGATAGCGGGACCGAATCCCCCGAGATGAAAGCCCTTAGTTTTACTATTGCTGTGGGTGTCATATTGAGAGTTCCCTGGCGCCCCATATCCCAGGGGACACCCCCGACACCACCTGACAGACCTGCACCAACAGAGCTCACAACACCGGATCCTGTCACCAGGGAGGCAGAAAAAAGGAAAAAGGAGAACCAGAACTTAAGCCAGAAAGAAGATCGTATACAGCCGAAGGGTATCAAAAAAAGGAGAATCCCAGCCGGGATAAAAATCAGAGAGAGAAGCATTATAGGGGGAGGTTCCAGTATAAACCCCGCACCAAGAATGATTGAAGGGATCCAGGGAAAATATGCTACATGGTTAAAATAAAAGGGGAAAAGAGTTTTTTTAAAATAAGGGTCAGCTGCGCTTGAGTTTATCCAGAGCCTCCCGGGCAGCCTCTTTTATATCACCCGGGTAATTGAGATAGCGAACATAGAGGAGGTAATCAAAAGCCACCTTGTCTCCAAGAGTTCCAAGGCTATTGACCACCGCCAAAACGATTCCCGAATCAACAGGCTGCCCATTTTCCGTATAAAGGTTCAACAACTCTAAATACAGGGTTAAACGCTCTGCTGCTTCATGAGTTTTGGTAATTCCCAAAGAATTAATCGATTGTATTAAATATGAATCGGGAACAAGCTCCCGCTCCCATGCCAAGAGGGCATTATCAAAATGTTTTATTAGATTCGGAACAGATTCAACTGAAGGGTATGCGAGTAGAATGGATACGGCCGTCTCCTCAAGGTCAAAGACCATCTCCTGCTCATTTCTATCCCTGGGTGTAAGGTTCAGGGCTATTTCTAGGGCATTTCCTGCAATCCAGGATTTATCTTCCAGAGGAATCCCCGGTTCATCAACCACAAAATTGATCACATGAAGCTTTTCTCTTAAGGCACTGCTTGTAAGGATGGAGTTTACCATTCTTCGATAATCACCTTTAACCTGCCTGAGAGCCTCTTCCGACTTGCCAGCTACCGGTTCGGGGTAGTCGAGCATGGCTGCTGCAAATATCACAGGAAATGAGGTTTCATCTCCCAGTTTTCCCAGGGAGGTAATAGCCTCTCCGAGGAGCTCCAAATCGACATCCTGTCCAGCCCTATAAAGGTTATTCCGGCCATCGACCCATCGATTCAGGATAGAGATTAACTCCGCTTCTCCTCTGGCGATATCACCTAGAGTACTTAAAATCTCTTTTTTTACGGCAATATCGTCATACACTCCGAAAAGTCCCCACAGGTTTTGAGCTGCCGCTTCAATCTGACTTAATCCAATCAGCCTCACCGTCAGAGCTGTTAGCTCCCTGGAAAGATTATCGCTTGCGAGAAGTTCCGCGTTTCTGGTAATAAAATCAAGGGATTGAAGATAAAGAGGACTCATATCTTCCCCCTTATGCTCCAGAGAATCCTGAAGAACCTCTATTTTTGTTGCCAGGCTCCCCCGGGCAAAAGTTCGTTGAAATGCCCTGACAATAGAAAACTCACTCTGGGCATTTAGAGAGAATACTATAAATAGAAATAGACAGATAAATCTGGATGTTTTTCTCATAATACCCCTAATATTTGGAAACAGTTCCCACAGCCTGGTCTTCGCCCCTCTCATTGAAAAGGTTATACACAAAAGAGAGTACAGTGTTCTTTTGACGAAGAGATAAGGGTACGGACTGAACATGTAGAATTGACTGGTTCTTTTTCTGATTAAAACTTACTCCCTTTACAACGCCGCACATTACGATTGGGCTGTTTGCCAGGTGGAATTGGAGTTTCACAGTTAAACCAATCTTGGCACGACCTCCGATTAGAAGGGCTGCACCATCCGAAGAGATATCTACAAGACGACACTTTAACCCCCTGCCCTGCTCTTCATTTTCATTGGCCTCATTTATAGAACGCAATGTGTATAAAGAAGCAGGTAGATTCACCTCAACACGTACAGATTGGCGCTTCTGGCTTCGAACAAGATTGTCTGAATGGGAAACATGAAGGATTGGGTACTCCCTATCCAGGAAATCCTCTATCACCTTAGTATCAAAAACATAACCTGCATCATCCGCCCGCCAAAAATAAAGGACAGCCTTCTGTCCCTTCCAGGAAAAACCGGGGGGAAGAACGGGGCCTTCAGGATAGGAGATAGCAAGATACCTGCGAAGATTTTCTACAACAGAGGTTGAATAGGTTCCAACACCCTCCAGGGTGAGTTTCATTCGCTGATGGTTGACAATCTTTCGTGAGGATTTTAATCCAAGTTTGTATTTGGGGAGATTAAGCTCAACCCGTCGACGAAAATCAAATAATTTTGAGAGGAACCGTGCAAAGGTATCTTGTTCAAGTTTCCCTTCGGCACGCAATTTCGAGATTGTTCCTCTTATCGACCGATCAAGCTGTTTAATTGACCAGAAGAGGGATGTAGGATTCTCAAGCCGATTTTCAACAGCAATCTTCCTGAGTAAACCTATCTCATGAAAGGTAAACCCCGATTCACGACCCTTTGCATAAAAATGAACCCAGGGGAAATTTCCCCCGCCCATTTTCCGTAAGGCAGCTATTCCAGCGAGAAGACCTATAAATGCAATACCAATTAGAATCCACATATCTTACTTCCAATTTTCGTCTATTAACACTATACCCGTTAACATTTTTTTTGTCAAAAGATGTTATAATTTTAAAGACACCCGTTTTTCTATCTGATATACTCTCATTTGCCATGAAAAACAAGCTCTACATTAAGAAATTCGAACCTCTCCTCCTTTTTGGTGTTATTTTTTTTCCAGGATACCTCTCGCAGCTTGTCATGGAATCTGATCCGGAGATGTTCAACAATGCCATAATGCTTTTTTTCTATTTCATCACGGCAGTTTCACAAATATTCCTTATCTGGTACCTGATTCATATGGATAATCGCATCCCTCCGGAGGTATACGGGATTGTTCCAATCCGAAAAAGAACTGTCCTTCTCTCTTTTCCCGCATTAGTAGGCGTTTTTATCACCTTGATCCCGGTGTATGTCCTCTCTGCCATAATCCTTGTTTTTACAGGATATCCCGAGGTTGAAGGGATTGTCTGGCAATTTTCTAATTTCCCACTCCTCCCCATTGTACTCATCTCCTGTTTGACTACCGGATACCTTGAAGAACTCTATTTCCGATCTTACCTGACAACAAAAATGACATTTGCCGGATATAGCAGAAACAGGATTATCATCCTGGCAAACCTGATCTTTGCTGTTGGCCATCTTTACCAGGGTATTGCTGGTCTTGCCGGTACCTTTGTTATAGGAATCTATCTTACATTTCTCTTCTTTATCCGAAGGGATATTCATCTGATAGCCATAACCCATGGGTTATATAATTTCACAATCCTTGTTTTGAGCAGTTTTATCCCCCAATAATTAATTCTTCCGGTTTTAATTTGCCCCTATATAATAAATCTGTTATATTTCTTGAATGATGAACAAAATAAGAAAAATTACCATTCTATTGGCACTTATTATAATTGCCGTTTCGGCCCTATCCGCACAGGTTCCCGAAGTATCAGCATATTTCAAGTCGATAGAGTCTACTCTCACGAGAATGAAGACCGGAGATTCAGATATCATTGAGGTTGTATACCAGATCCCTGAAAATCAGTATCAGGGATGGGAAGAGCGGATGTTTACCATCGAACTCCTCCCGGGGTCTCCTTTCACTCTGGGTGAATTAACCTATCCGGAAGGAAGGATGAAAGATGACTTGCGGATCTTCGAGGGAAAAACCATCATTTCGGCTCCTTTGACGGCCAATTTGGATATAGAACCGGGTGAATATACAATCCTTGTGAAGGCCAAATATCAACTTTGTGATTATCAGGATGGTACCTGTTTTTTTCCCGGATCGGAAGAGTTGGAACTAACCGTAAACATAGAGGAGGCCTCTGTTGCCGCACCATCAGATTCGTCACTGAATTTAAATAAGAATTCAGGAACTATGAATATTCTGTGGTTTCTTCTTTTGGCGCTGGTCGGTGGTCTTCTCCTGAATGTCATGCCCTGCGTACTTCCGGTACTCTCTTTAAAGGCCCTCTCGCTGGTTCATCAGAGTGAGAACAATAAAAAAGAGATCCTTCTGGGGGGCTGGCTTTATGCAGCGGGAATAATTTCTTCCCTTTTTGTGTTTGCAACAGTTATCACCATTATCAAACTATCCGGTGAACGGGTTGGATGGGGATTCCAGTTTCAGAATACGGGTTTTGTCATAAGCCTTATTTCCATAATTTTTCTCTTTGCCCTCTCTCTCTTTGAGGTTTTCATTATAACAATGCCCGGAATGAATAAGGCGGCAGGACTTTCCGGTAAAAAGGGTGGTATGGGGTCATTTTTAAGCGGTGTGTTCGCCGTTCTCCTGGCAACCCCCTGTACGGCCCCATTTTTAGGAACAGCCCTGGGCTTTGCCTTCTCTCAGCCCCCCATAATCATTTACCTCATCTTTTTCTTTGTCGGCCTGGGGCTTTCGCTCCCGTTCCTCCTTCTTGGTTTCTTTCCGGGGATTGTAAAGGCCCTGCCAAAACCGGGAAACTGGATGAATATTTTCCGGGAGACAATGGGTTTTCTCCTCATAGCCACAGTACTCTGGCTCTTTACCGTACTTTATAAACAGATTGGCGGTGCAGGCCTTGTGGATGTTCTCATATTCCTTTTCAGCTTAACGATTGCCGCCTGGATTTTCGGGCGATGGGGAAATCCTTCAAAGAAAAAACAGCTTAGAATAATAGCATCGATACTGGCTCTGGTAATTATAGTTGCATCTGCGGTTGTTCTTTTTAACCCCGATGGTAAAAAAACCGAAAACCTGGCCGATGGGATACCAATTCCGGCCGGGTGGGAACCGTTTAATCCAGACCTCCTCCTAGAGGATGTGAACAGGGGAACCCCCGTATTCCTGGCCTTCTCTGCCCAATGGTGTTTAACCTGTAAAACAAACGAAAGGACAACCCTTCTAACGAAGTGGGGGCATGATTTTTTCACCTCCCGTGGAATTACCAGGTACTATGGGGATTATACGAATGAGGATCCGGTGATTGCTGAATGGATTGAAAACTTTGGCCGGGCTGGTGTGCCTGTTTATATCTATTTCCCACCGGAAGGGGATCCGATCCTTCTTCCTGAAGTGATCAACAGGGGTTTGCTGGAAGAAAAAATCAAGATTTAGACCTTCATAAAAATCTCGCTTTCGGATAATAACTATCCACCTATAAATGACTTACTCCCTTTTTTCGGTCATCGGCCGAAAAAAAGGGTGGACAACAGAAGTAAATAAATGTAAATTTAAAATCATTATAAAATCCCTTTTTGGAGGATTCTTTATGGAACGAATTGATACCATTCCTCAGCGTTTCAAGAAAACGGTTGAGAAATATCCCTCCCATGTTCTGACCATGGTGAAAGACTCAAATAAAGAGTTTCAGCCTACGACTTATGCAGATTTCTATGGAGAGGGAGCAGCCCTTGGTCTTGCCCTGATGAAAACAGGGATCAAGCGAGGGGACCACATCGGGATCATCTCCGACAACAGAAAAGAGTGGTTGCTTACCGATTTCGCTGCCCTGGCTATCGGAGCCATCGATGTTCCCAGAGGTTCAGATTCAACAGCCGATGAGATCACTTACATACTGGACCATGCGGACTGTCCCATCAGCTTTGCGGAAAATAAAACACAGGTTGAAAAAATCCTGTCAGGAATTGAAAAACTGACCGAACTGAAGACCATTATTTCATATGATGCCAGCGGTATCAGCGAACTCACCCTCCCGGCCGGCGTAAAAATATTGACATTTGAAGAGCTCCTTGAGATCGGAAAAAAAGAGACTTCAAAAGGCAGGGAAAAGTTTGAAAAAGAGTTGGCTGAAGGAAAAACCGAAGAGCTCGCTACAATACTGTACACTTCGGGAACGACAGGACCGCCCAAAGGTGTAATGCTTACCCATTACACCTTTATCTTCCAGGTGGATCGTATAAATAAAAACCTGCCCCTGATGGAGGGTGAAACCCTCATGACAGTTCTACCTATATGGCACTCTTACGAAAGGGCTGTAACCTATATGTGTACCTGTAAAGGACTTACCCTGGCATACTCAAAACCCATAGGGGCAATCCTCATGCCGGATCTCAACAAGGTAAGGCCCCATTGGATGACATCAGTCCCCAGGATTTGGGAAGCTGTTCGTACGGGTATTTATCGTCAAATGGAGATTGCCAGTCCTGCTGTAAAGAAAATTTTTCAATTTTCAGTAAAAATCGGTCAGATTTACTCTTACTTTTACAATATGTTTAAGGGAAGGCATCCCCAGTTTCAAAAGCGTAATCAGATATTCGATATAGTCATAAGCATTCTCCCATTGATCCTGCTTACCCCCCCCTATCTCCTGGCAAATCTTCTGGTATTCAAAAAGATTAAAGAGAAGCTCGGAGGCCGATTCAAAGCAGGTATATCCGGTGGCGGTGCATTAGCAGATTATATAGACAGTTTCTTTCAGGCCTCGGGAATTCTCCTTCTGGAGGGGTTCGGCCTGACTGAAACTGGCCCCATTTTGGCAGTCAGAAATTTCTACAACCCGGTGAAAGGGACTATTGGACCTTTCCTCGATGATATCGAATATAAAATACTGGATAAAAACGGCCTCCCCCTACCTCATGGGAAAAAGGGTGTACTCCATGTGAAAAGTCCACAAATAATGGAGGGTTATTACAAGGAACCGGAAAAAACAGCTAAAATATTAAAGGATGGATGGCTTAATACCGGAGATATTGCGGTTGCCACTGTAACCGATGAGTGTAAGATACTGGGAAGAGAGAAGGATACCATTGTCCTTACCGGCGGTGAGAATATAGAACCTGTACCCATTGAGGAAAAACTTATTCAGTCGCCTTATATAGATCAGGTTATGGTTGTCGGTCAGGATCAAAAATTTCTGGGAGCCCTTGTCGTTCCCAGCTATACGGCCCTCGAAGCATATGCCGAGGAGAACGGAATGAC
This sequence comes from Spirochaetales bacterium, assembly GCA_016342585.1. GTDB lineage: Bacteria > Spirochaetota > Spirochaetia > UBA9216 > UBA9216 > JAEINK01. Next base: position 50,470 of record JAEINK010000015.1, on the reverse strand, counting down.
CTTTGTCGATGGTGTAACCCTCCTTGATAATCCTGTTATTGAGGAGATGATCAACGAAGAGATTCAAGAACTTATAAGTCTCCAGAATGGTTTTAAGGGATTCGAGAGGATCTTTAGATTCCACCTCCTTAAAACCCCGTTTGAAGCCGGCAAAGAGTTAACCCAAACCCTGAAGGTTAAACGTAGTGTCGTCTACAAGATCTACAAGAGGGAAATTGCCGGATTGTTCAAATAAGATATGACATATATTTTCGGAGGTCCCGATGAACCCCCTCCTGTTGAGGGGGTTTTTATTTCCAGACCAAATAGGTTTATTATAATCGCAGAAATGGGAGATGAAACGGTTCGTGTCCATTGTCCCAATCCTGGCAGGATTTGGGAAATCCTTCATCCGGGTAGAAAACTCATTCTTACTCCTTCTGTCACCCCCGAAAGAAAGACCCCCTACTCCCTGGCGGCGGCATGTTATAAGAAAAAAACCATCCCCATGAATGCCGGCCGATCGAACAAAATCACCAAAGAGCTTATTATCCCCCATCTGTTTCCTGATGCGGAAGATATAAAGGGAGAATATTCCCTTCCAAAAGTTTCAACAGCAGGCTCTGCTGCCAATTCAAAAATCAGGAGCCGATTTGATTTCCTTGTCAAATCGGGGAATAAGGACCATTTAATAGAGGTTAAATCCTGTACCCTGACAGAGCGGGGTGTCGCCATGTTTCCGGATGCGCCCACAGAACGGGGCCGCCGGCATGTGGAAGAACTCATGGAGATCCAGAATACGGGAGCTTATGAGTGTCATATTATTCTGGTTCTTCATCATGCTGATACAAGACTCTTCATCCCTAATTTTCATACTGATCCGGATTTTGCCTTCACATTGGAAGAGGCGTCAAAATCGATAAAAATTCATGCGGTTTCAGTTGAGACGGATCAGTCCGGATCTGTGACACTGATAAACCCGGATCTACCCATAGATTTCACACCGCTGAAGGCAGCAAAAGCCGATAGGGGGTTCTATATTCTTCTTCTTCACACTCCCGCCGGAATTGATGGGTACGAAGAGGGTTGGTATGGTCTGATAGAAGGAGTGGATAAGGGGTTAAGAAAAGGTTTAGAGCGGCGGTTGAAGAGAAAACAGAGGAGTGGAAATGTAATTGAAAAAATGAATTTTCATGCCGATGAGAGAAAAGGAATTCCGGTATATAGTTTGCAGGACCTGACTCAAAGGGCAATGAAAGAATTTAGTTCCCTCTCTGACGAGGTTGTTGTGGAGAAACCTTTTCTTATATTTTTTAAAGAGAACCCTATCTTTAACAGAGAGTTTACCGAAGTACTCTTCCGTTACAGACATCTGGAAGCTTTGATCACCTGAGACAACGGAGGAGACCCAACATGCAAAGGAATGATTAAAAAAATCTCATTCCAAACAGAAACATTAAACCGCCTATTATTAATAGAAGAAGAATAAAAAATGTTTTAAACAACCAGTCGGGAAGCTGGAATTTTTGCTTCTTTGCCGGCATATCCATTCCGGCTAAAGGAGAACCACTCCTGTTTTCACCAGGAGTCTTCGCTGTAAGAAATCCGCAGGAGGGGCAGCCGGAAAGAAACTCAGACTCCCGCCCCTGATGCCCGCAGGAGGGGCAGCGCACACCGGAAAAACTGGCATGACAATGGGGACATTCGGTGGAGCCCGAAGAAACTGATTGACCACAGGCATCACAGAAAAACTTATATTCATCCATCCTGGTTTTATTGCGATCTGTCATTTTTTCAGAATTCCCAGAACCGTAAGGTCATCATACTGGTGATCTTCCCTTAGATGGGAATAGAAACTGTAAAGCTGGGCATCATCCGTTGATATACCCTTCATCTCGATGGGATGATGAAAGTAACTCTTATACTCCACAAAGTGTTTTTTAAGGAAATCGTCGATTTTACGATCAACCCTGATAATATCCTGAGGGCCGGAAGACGGATGTGGATAGAAGCGAAAGACTTTTTCAATGCTCATCAGAGCCATCACAGCATCTTCAATATTCCCCTCACAATTGGAAAAATCGAAGGTAATTGCCTCATTTTCAACAGGATTGTGATACTTGAACAGATTGTAAACACCCTTTGCAAAAACTGTGTTTACTATCTCATGTATTCGTCCATTACTAAGTTCTTCATTGTCATTACCCACCGGATGTGTTCCGTGAAGCTCCCCCTGCTCTAAACCCGGTTCATCGCAAATTATAACATCATAATTGGCGTTTCTGAACTGACGCTGAGCTTCCTCAAGTCCATCAGTGTAGAGTATAAGAGCATCATTCTTTTTCAGAACCTGGACAGCCCTGGTAAAACCACCCTTCATCTCAATGAGGTCTGAAGGAAAGGATCCTGCCGAAGGAAGTTCATCCAGAGTACGCGTATACATCCCTTTTTCATGATCATAGATATGAACAAACTTATCACCAGCATGAGAGAGCTCACATTTCCCTGTTTCTATATCTAAAATTCCAATAATAAAAGCAGCAAATCTACCGGCTTTGGCTACTTCAACATAATCGAGAATATCATTTATCTGATCGACCAGGGTTGCTATATTTGGAACGGCAAGCCCCTTCTTACCGGCAAGGAGGTTATCTTCATTACGCCTTATCCAGTTTCTGAAAAAACGGGTAAAAATTGTGGCCACCTGTACCATGATAAGCGAAGCGGGAACACCCTTTCCCGCGACGTCACATTTTATAAAAGCTATATGATTCTCATCGATTTTTCTAAAATCAAAATAGTCTCCAGAAACCGACAGAGCGCCTTCATAATAACCGAAGATCGCCACTTTATCATTTTCCAGTTTTCCGGTGGTCATCTTTACACTGGAACCCTTTAAAAGTTCCAGGGGGATAAACTGCTTCTGAACATCCTTACCAACAAGAAGCATCTCATTTGCCTTTTCAGCTTCAATGAGATTATCAGTCATCTCATTGATAGTCTCGGCGAGCTGGGCAAGCTCATCTTTAGTCTTCGTATTTATAGGCTTCCCTTCCAATTCCTGTTTCTTTTCCGCATCTCGAATCTGCTCGACTCCCCGTACGAGGATGTTGATTGGGCGAATAATGAGAACGGCCAGTAAGAGAGCCCCAAGAACCCCAAGGGCCATGGCGATGACAGCAACTGTCCCGATGATGATCATCAGCTGCTCCCGGGAATCATTGATATCATCGATGATTCGACTATTGGAGACCCCCAATCGAACGATTCCCCGGAAGAAGATATCATCATCCGAACTTCTATAGAGGATGGGTTTGAAAAAGATATAGGTTGTTTTTTCTGCAGCAAAAACCTGCGGATCAAACTTAGGTAAGGAGAAGACCTGATCTCCGATTTCGTAAAGTCTTAAGGTCAGGGTTTCATCCAATTGTCGCAGCTGGTCCTGTATGGCATTGATAGCCTCTTCGGTCTCCGCATCGCCTGTTCGGATGAACTCGGCAACAAGAGGAGCCGTCTGTTCATTTAAACGAACGATTTCTTCGGCGATTTCTGATACTCTGGAGTCGGCGACCTGATTGATCTCTGCAGCCAAATCCGGAAGTATGAGGGAAACAGGGTCATCATTCTTAACCGCACCCCCCGTAATTCTTCCATCCTTTAGTAGGCGATCTTCGTTGGTTGACCATATATAATCAAAAGATTCAGGATCAAAATCATCGGTATCGGGGATTCCCTGGGAGGTGATTGTAACAAAAACAGCATCTTCTCCCATGGCGCCCATCTGGGCTGGTAAGTTCCCGAGTTCCAATAAATTTTTAGTGGGAAGATAGGTTCTTGCTCCGGAAGCCAGGCTTTCCAGTAGAACTTCTGCCCGCTGTTCAAGTCCCTGAGCAAGGATCTCCTCCTGCTGTCCACTTGTGATAACCGCAAGTGGTACTGAAATCATTGCGACAATGATCAGAACAAGAATTGTAACCATAAGGACGAATTTAAAACGTAATCCTATTCCTTTTTTCTTCATACCAGATATCCTTTTCTTTGTTTCTTCATCCCCGTCAACAGGTCCGGAAAGGAGTAATCTCACTTCACGCTGAAGATCACGCCCCTCCTGTACTACCTTCACAAGACGCCTGGATGTAAGAAGCAGCATGATCCCCAGAAAGACCATCAATGCCAAAATCAATACTAAATTAAACGAAAGTGTCCATCTGGATCCCGGAACGTTCTGCCATCTGTTGCTCTTACCTGCCTCGAAATCACCAAACTTAACCGTACCGAGAGATGTGAGTTCTACGGAAGAACGTGAAAAATGGAGTCCTCGTTCGGGATGGACAACACCGACCCAGTAATCACCCGTGTATATCTCATCGAGGATAGGGCCGCTTATATATCGGTCTGTCTCAACCGCATACAGTTCCGAGTCAAGGGGGATCTCAATATCGTAGGGGGGCTGCTTATCAAGATCAAGAATGACCATCTCTATATCCCCTCCGACCGAGAATCCGCGTCCGGTAATCGAAAGAGAATAGGCCCCTAATTCGTCAAGTTCAACACCAACCCTCGTTACATAGGTAACAGGGATATACTTATTCATCCTGAAAAAGAGAGATTTAGGTAGTCCTATATTACCAGCCACATCGATAGCCTTGACCGTTAGGGCATAGTACCCATTATCCCTGTTATAAAACCGAAAACTCGGGTTTTCACTCAGACTTCTGGACGGAGGTGAGGCGAGGCTCGAAGGTTCGACAATAATTTCAGATTGGGGCCCGGCAATGTATTGGAGCCTGTAGGTGTAAGATGTTATATAGGGGTCATACACAGGTGGTTCCCATATCAGGGTGGAAGTATTTGATAGAAGCATTCCATCTTCATCAACTTCCGGAATGGCAAACAATACAGGCTCCGGTGGCGTTGTATCCCTGTTAAAAACGATGGTTGAAGGTTCGGACCAGTTTCCCGCATAATCCTCTGCAGTTAGATGGAAGTACCACAGGCCATCCTCTTCGACGTTGACTTCAGCCACACGATTTCGATCCAGGGTCATGAGTTTCCTGGGGGGTACGGCATCCTTATCCCGGGACAAGATATAACTATACCCGGCTATCCCTGAAGAATCAGCCGGGGAGTTCCAGCTGATTACAAAATCATCCTGTTTAACGGGGACCCTTTCCGAAAAGTTTGAGCCTCGCAGGAGAGGACTTGAGACGGTTTTATCCGGAGCAAGAGAGATCAGGGCGGACCTGTTTGATTTTTCGTTTTCCCAGAAGAGGTAAAGATCACCCTTAAAGTTTATATAGGAGGGAAATGTGGAATTCCCTCTCATCAGAACGGTCATATCCAGATCATCCCAGAACAGACCATCACTTTTAGAGAGAACAACATGGTAATCTCCTGCCCGGTTATCAAACCAGAGGAGGTATGTATCATTATTAAAGCCGAAAACCTGAGGTTTTTCGCACGAACGGTTTCCCCGGGAGATCTGTTCACCCTCACCTCTCCGGCCGCCATTTCTATCAAGAAGCATATGGAAAATCTGAGAAGGCTGACCGGCGGCACTCCTCTCCCAGGTTAGATTCAGCTGGTTATTTATAACCCCTAGATTGGGACGCTGATTATCGTACTGGAATGGATTCTCTCCAAAACCGTCGAGAGGATCAAAAAAATCAGTGATAAAAACAGGTGCACTCCAGGTATTGCCCCCATCATCACTATACTTGGAGTAAAGCTGAAAGGTGGCAACATCCCCGGTTGTAAAGGACTGAAAGACAACATAATCCCTTCCATTTAAATCAGTATGGGTGGGTAGAAAAGTACCTCTAAACCTCTCCTCAGGTGTGAGGGATTTAAACTCCGTCCACACCCTCCCCTCGGAAGAGAGGGAGTAACTGATTCCCAGATTATTGGATCCAACCACCTGAGAGGCCAAAGTCGCAAAAAGGATAAACCCCCCGTCGGCAGTCTGGGAGAACCGGGGCATAATTCGGGTAGGAAGGGGGGCCGATTCGGAGAGCCAGGTAAAGGTGTCTCCATCATCTATGGAGGAGTAAATCTTGATGTGATTATCAGGCTCGGATACAGCAAGAAAAATCTCACCATCAGGTTTCACGATAACCGAATAAAATTGAATCTCATTTCCGGTAAAAAGGAAGGGGCCTAAAAACCGGGTTCTCTTTTCCCAGTCTATACCGTTTATGCTCGTGGCCATGCTGATATAAACCTCGGCCTCTTCCCCATTTCCCTCATGCTCCTGCCAGAAATAGTAGATCAGATCATCTGAAGATCTTATTTGAGAAAAACCAGCACCGGATGGGATGGCCAGTTCAGGCTCCTCCCAGTAGAGATCCTGGGAAAACAGGAGGGAAGCAGGTATGAGTATCAGCAATAGAAGAAGTAACCTATGTAGTTTTGTCATCGTACCGAATCAATCCTCTCCTTAAGCTCCAGCAACCTGGTGTTATTTCGATTATCAGCGTTATTTAGAAGGATGTCCACGATAATCTGTGCTTTCAGATAATTACCCGAGGTAAACTCTGCCACCGCTTCCTGAAATTTCTGCTGGTCCGCACTTGAAAGAACCTCCGAAGAAGTTCCTCCCATAGCCACAGCAACAGAATCCTTAAGCCGGATCGCAGCTTGATAATTCGAATTGAGTGCGATGGCTTCATCAAGATAAGCCAGGGCAACCTGAAATTCCGTCTGATTATTACTATTGAATATAGCCTGGGCATCCGCATATAGTTCCTGGGATCGAGCAATTTTCCTGGGATCCGCCGGTCGAACCTTGATCCCTGTGGCATACTCGGCCTCAACTATGGCCGCCTGGAGACCCGGATACCGGGGATCAATGGCTTCAAGGTCCTTCAATTCGACATAAGCCTGTTGAGGATTGGTACTGATCTGTCTCCGGGCATCAGTAAAATCTTTACTGAAAAGGTCCTTAAATCCCTGGGGATCCCGCTGCTGGGCGATTTTTATTGTGAGAACCCTGGCATCCTTGTTGAAGGGGAAGAACTGCTGAACATAAAGCAGATTCCGCTCAGCCTGGTTGAAAGAGAGGTCTGCATCATCAGAATTATTTTCACCCATATGGGAAACACCAGTGATGTAATCCTCGGTGGCCTGGTTGAGGTACTGGATCATCTCTGTAAAAAGAGGATCTGTCTGGGCGATTTCGCGACCGGTTGTAACGGAGAGGGCTGTTTTGGTCAGCTCCAACCAGTATTCAACCTCCGAGTTGGCCTCCACGTTCGTATCGGCCCAACGATTCTGGGCACGAAGGAACTGGGTATTCGCCCCGGCAAAGTTGGTTTGGGAGTAGAGGTTCTGACCTTCGGTCAGGTATTCTCGAACCTGCCGAATAACCAGCTTATTTTCTTCTCGCTGAATTTCAGCAAACAGTTCAGGAATATCAATATCTCGCAATGTCCTGAGAGCAGAATCTTCCTGGTGAATGAGAGACTCATCATACCTGAGACTGGCGGCGGTTAAACGTTCTTTGGCTGCAGGATACTGCCCCCTGGCCAGAAGCTGCTGGGATTCATTCAGCCGACGGTCTCCCTCCTGCCTGAATCTCTGGGCAGTGAAAATCTCCTCTTCTGCTGCAGCAATATTAGATGAGATTCCATTTTCAATGATGTTTATCCTGTCCAGCATGGTATCTTCCCTCGCGACCAAAGCCGAAATGAGTGCAGTTTCCCTGAATTCAAGGGGCTCCTTCGAGAGAGCCTCCTTTACAGCCCTGACCCCGGCCTTTAATTCAGATAAGGGGGCAGAAACAACACTGAGAGCCTCGACAGCCCTGTCGGGATAGACAGCCAGAATCTCCTGAACCTGAAGTTCTTCCCCTTCCGCCCCACCGGTGGTTATTTCAAGAGGAATCCCCTGGAGAAGAGTAAGCCCCTCACTGTATAGAGCCTCAACCTCAACAAGGCGGGCTTCAAGAATTTCCCGTTCAAGTGCCCCCATTCGACCAAGAAGGGCAAGCTCACCCTCATAGATATCATTTTTACTGCCTTGAAAATATGCGATCAGCTCATCGACAAACCCTTTGGTTTCATCATCGATCCATTCAGAACTTCTGGTAGCAAGAATTTGAGCCTCTTTTTCCCAGGTTTCAATTTGCCGGAGTGTATCAATATTTTGCTCTTGATATCTACTGCGCAGGGGTAGCCCCTGAGCGACATCGCTGATCCGGCCGGAAGCCTGAATAATCTGGTCAATATTTTCGTATCCGGTGATATAATCAAGATAGGATCGGGAAACCAGACTTTTGTAGCGCACATCATTGCTTCTTATGATCCAGCGATCCGCAATGGCCTTATCACCCTCATTCAGGCTTCCATCCGTTCCCGGTCTCAATCTTCCCGTCCAGAGAGAAATAGCCCTCTGCTCAAAAACAGCCGCCTCAGGAATGGCGGGTAAAGCTTCTTCGGCAAGGCGCAGTTCTCCTGTTCTCAGCGCAGTGAATGCCGTTTCCTGAGCCACTCTGAAAAGTTCCCCGGTATGCTCGGTCAGCTCGGTCATCCCTTCATTCCAGACCTCTTCGAGTGCACCGAAGATACCCTCCTGAACATTCAAATCATCACGGCCATGAAGGAGCAGAGTCAGATAAATCAGGTGATGGATTTCCTTTTCATCACCCCTGGCGGTTCTGATATCCAATTCAAGCTGATCATAGTTTTCGACCCCCACGTCCAGGAGAACCATCAGCTCCGACAGCTCTCTTAAATCGTCATAGACCAGGTTGAAACTCTCGGTATATCCTGTCAGGTCTCCCTCCCTGAAAGCTGTATTCTCTGCATCACGGTGAGTGTCGATAAAAGATTTCATTTCAGCAAAACGGTCAAGAGTAGTATTCATCTTGTTAGTATTGGTATCAACGCGGGAGATAAAGGCGGGTTCATAGCCGAAATCATCAAAAATATCTTTTGAAAGATCAAAACCGCTCCTGTAGATTTCCACAGCTTCCCAATAATTCCCGGCATTCATCTCTTCCAGACCGGCAGCCATAATCTCTTCCCACCTGTTCCTGTTAAAAACAAATCCGGCAGTTTCCCGGGCACGGATTAGGGATTGGCGGGTTCTTTCATTGGCATCGGGATTCATATCCTCCAGCTCCTTGATCAAAACATACGATTCCTGAAGGTCAGTCTCATAAGTATCCAGAAGGTTGGCATACTTTTCGTTATATTCCTTCTGGGCGAGGAGGATTTTTTGAAGAAGTTTATTTACATCATCGAAACGGGAAGGCTCATCCTTTGCAACCTGGGTAACGAGAGAGATGGCCTCATTGTAGTGTCTCTCTTCGATCAGTTTTTCAACTTGCACAAGGAGATCCCCCTCCTTCTGACCTCCGGCATATAAGCCGAACGGAAGGAGCAGAATCAAAAAGAGAAGTATAAGTTTTTTATATCCCAATCTTACCATTTTTCCCGGTTTTTCAAAGATGTTTTCCTAGTCTAATGTATCATATTATCGGCAGAATTTCCGTCTCATCTGAGTCCTTGTATGATGAGAATTTTTTTTTCTAACTGTTTACAGGATAAAGAAAAGAATATTTACAGATAACTAAAAATTAGGCCTTCCTGAGCCGATAAGAATAGAAATCACAAGAGATTTGATGTATATTGGATTAGATGAAGAGAGGACTGCTTTTTTTATTGCTTATTCTACTCACTCTTAACGGCCTGTCAGGTCAGGAATTTTCGGATTATTACGGTGCGGCATCCAGTTGGTTTATTGACGAAAACACCGGAAAAACGGTATTCCCCCTCCTGAAGCTGCCCCTGGGGCTGCGGTCTCTCTCCATGGGGACAGCTTCAACAGCGGTTGCCAAAGATGGGAGCACTATCCTGGGTAATCCTGCCGGGACCTCGATTCTCGGAACTTCAGGTCTCCTTTTTTCACATACGGATGGGATTGGGGATGTCAGTATTGAATCTATTGGGTATACAAACCGATTTAACAACTTAGGGATAGGGATTTCAGGCCAGTTCATGCACATTGACTTCACCGCCCGTAACTCCTGGGGAGAATCGACAGGCGCAGCCCTTATTCCTGAAGGGGTTATTACCTTAAATGCCTCATACAATTTCCTCTCAAGCTATTACTTCAGGGGGGTCACTGTAGGAGGGAATTTAAAGACAGCCTTCAGATCAGTTTCAGAATCACTTTATCCCGGCCAGTCTCTTTTTTCAGTCATGGCCGATATTGGTGTTATGACTCAATTCAACTTTCTTAAATTCTATGATTCCAGAGATAGAAACTTCTTCGCAGGTTTGAAGGTGAGTAACCTCGGCCTGGCGGCCAAGGGAGATCCCCTCCCCTCTGAGGCTTCCGCGGGATTTTCCTATGCCCCCATCCGTCCACTTTTGATCGCCTTCGATTTCAATCTACCTTTTGCTCTGTATCCCGATGTGGGTGAGGTGGATTCATGGTATCTGGCAGGTGGAGCTGATCTTCAGGTGACAGACTTCTTCTCTATGCAGACCGGTTTTAATTACAGCGGTGGTAACCCCAGATTATCCATGGGGAGTGAACTTCTCCTGTCGGATATGAGTATCCTGGTGAATTATACCCTGGATTTAGGGACCCAGACCGATTCCCTGGATAGATTCAGCCTGGAAGCAACGATGAACATGGGTGACAGCGGAAGGGAAAGTTTCAGATTTGAGGTTGATCAGTACTTCATATCAGGTTTGGAGGCATACGCCCTGGGAGATCTGGAAACAGCCGTAAAATACTGGCAGGCAGCCCTGAACCTGGATCCGGGTTTTCAGCCTGCCCAGGAGTATATGAATATAGCCAATGAAACGCTCTCACTCTACACCCGTATGGAAGAGATGAATCGTCTAAGATAAAGAAAACCTATTTTCGACAAAATTCCTTAAGTTTCGCGTAAGTTGAAAAAAGAGGAAGATCCACCTTTTTTATTCCGCGAACATTTTTACCCGGTTTCGCTTTTCCAGCCGCCGAGCCGCTTTTCACCGATGCAACCGACTTTTCATGCCACTTTACAATATCCTTGTCAAAATGAGCCTCAAGATAGCGGAGAAGTTCGTATGCCTCTTCATTCTTTCCAGAGGAGTCCGGATACGAAAAATCAGGTTCTGAAGGGTCAGATTTAATAATATCCTCCATGAGTGTTCCCACGGCAAGGGACTCTTTTGTCTGAAGAACATCTTCAACCTTGAGTAGAAAACCACTCTGTTCAAAGACGATTTTATCGACTATCTCCCGCATCTGGATCCTTTTTTTTCCGGCAACATTAGAGTTTTTAAAACTTCTACCCATAAGGAAATAAGCTGCAATCGAGGTTCCAGTACCAATGAGAATTTCATCTATCATGGGGATGGGATCCCGAATAACCACCGCACAGAAAAAATAGGTAACAAGGAATACCAGTGCACTGAAAAGAAAGCGGGGGATGAATCTTTTTTCGGCCATCCACCCATTTACACTCTGTTCAATTATTCGATAGAGTTCGTTTCTGAAAAAGGTAAGAGACTCCACCCGGGGCTCCTTTCCATAAAGCCCCTTAAAAACGGGAGGGGTATCCCCATCCAACTCCTTCAACAGCTCTCCCATGAAGGAGGGATTCTGGAATGGATGTAAAAAAAGAGGTGTTCCATCTTTTCTGTAGATATGAAAAATAGTATAGGTTGCAGAATGCTTCATAAAAAAAACATACTAACGTCAGCGACAGTTGTCAACCCGATGAAGAATCTTATTGAGAATAGACAATTGAATTTCCAAATTTTATGCAAAAACCAGGATTTTAAAAGAGAAATACCATGAAAAAAGACTCCCCTATCTTCATTTTGATTGGGGTGGAAATTCTTAAAAAAACCTATTCCACAGAAACAAGATCTCTATTTTCACCTGGAAACAACTGAGGGATCCTTATAAGAAGTTCACCAAGAACACGAATAAAGAGAATCATGCAAAGGAATAGATTGCCTGCGGGTTCAACCAGGCGAAACATCCCCCCGAAAAAATAGGCAGCACCGGAGATGCTAAAAACCATCAAACCCAGAAGAATCTGAAGCCTTCCCTTAAGAGCTCGCCTCCTTCGATTGGCTAAAAATGGTAAAAAGCACCCTTCCCAGAGGATTACCGAACCCATAATTGTCATGAGGGATATAAGCCCGGTAAATCCTGATTTCACCCCCATATAAATCTGGAAAAATGACTTTATAGAGGACATTCCAATACCCGGAAGGATTGTGGCTACAAGAAAAAGGAGAACAAGACGAACAATATTTACACTCCTCTCCGGAGAAGAAGCAGGTTTTTGGATTTCTGACACAGGAGGGGGGCTTTTCACAGGAAGTATCGTCACCTGAGAGAGAAATGGATCTATGAGCCCGAACACTTCGATCAGTATAAATCCGCTCCAAATTCCAAGCAGGACAAGGGCTAAACTGCCCTCAGAAATTCCAATGACAATCCTGAAAAGGGTGAGAAGTACTCCTGTGACGGAGAGGAGAATCACACGTTCCCCCTCCCCTCTAAAAGGGATTCATCTATATCCAGTTTAAAAAGTTTTGCATAACCGGCACCGCTCATGCCGAGAGCATCCTTCACGAGGGGATCGGCCCCCACCTCAAGCAGAAGTACTGCAGTCTCGACATGCCGCTGACCGATAGCAAGAATCACGGCTGTCTGCCCGTTTTTACTCTTATATTCAAGTCCTGCACCTGCATCAAGGAGCATCTGGACCGCTGCCGTTCGACCTTCGGCCGCCGCATCCATGAGAGCGGTATTATTCCGGTCCCGGCTCAGGCAATCCACCTCGGCCCCGGCCTTAAGCAACACTTCAATGATCTCTAAAAAACCGCGTCCGGCCGCTATTGAAAGAAGAGGTGTTCCCCGACTGTCCCGTCCCTCTGGAGAGAATCCGGCAGTAAGAAAAAGGTTAACGGCTTCAAGGTCACCTTCAAAAAGAGCGAAAACCATTGAATCCTCATTCAGATTATACCCTTTATTACTGAGTTCCTCCCCCGCCATACGAATCTCTTCGTTTCTATCCCAATGCGCCTTCTCAAGTTGGAAATACCTTGTGAAATCATCGAGCTTCCCGATAAATTTCCATCCCCCGCTTCCGGGACTACGCTTTTTTAGCCCTTCCCCGGCAATGACTCCGGCACAGTCTTTACCCATTAGATATCCGGAAAGGTAAAAAAACCAGGACTCATCTTCTAAACGGGAGTTATTTACAAGGAGAAGGTATTTCTTCTCACAGAGAAGATCCATGGAAGCTTTATTCCACTTTCTGGGTATCGTAAAGAGAATTGATTTAATGCCAAGGAGTTCAAGCTCTTTTTTGTAGGTTTCGGCTTTATTTCCATCTTCTTCCAGAAAAACTGTCAGGACTTCCAATCTCCCTCCCGAAAATCGATTAAGTATTACTTGATTATCGGTATGAATGAAGCTGGACTTTATCTGTTAAGGGAAATGAGCTCATCAACCTGTATCTGACAGACATCGAATTCCTGTTCAACCTTACCGGATATGAGAAAAGCGTTCCCCCTCTCGAGGGTGGCACCATAGATTTTCCACGTTTCGGGAAAGAATACCGTTTCAAAAACCGAATAATTGTCTTCAAAACTAACAAAACTCATTACTTTTTCATTTTTTGTCCTGGTCTCTTTTTCTGCGACCAGGGTTCCAGCCAGTTGTATTCGTTCACCGGCATGACAAACAAGAGTTCGGGAATCGGCAAGCGCTGTTCCTGTTCGCTTCTCCCAACCTTCAATTCTCGGTACAAAAATATCCAGCGGATGACGAGAGATGATGATATCCAGGAGTGAAACCTCATCCAGAAGTCTATCGATATCCGAATATTCGGGAAGAAGGGGTGGCCTGGATGAATCAAACAACTCTCTCCCGGGAGAGTAATGATAGTAGAGCCAGAAGAGCTGGGGCCGTGTAAAACCGTCCTCCAAAGAATCGAGAGCCCCCGTCCTTATAAGCACACGGATCTCTCCGAAAAAGGGGTTCAACCTGTCCACAAAATCAGAGTAGGATCGAAAAGGCCCATCGGCCGCCCTGCTGACCAGAAGTTTCGTAAGGAAGCTCCTTGAAATACCTTTTAGCTGAACCAGGCCCACCCTTAAAGCCCCCTGATCCCGCCCCTGTTCAATAGAGTAGAGCGCCTCACTTTTATTAACATCCGGAGGGAGAATCTTAAAACCGAGACGTCTGAGAGCATTCAGATAGACCTGCCGACTGTAGAACCCTCCTCCGTTATTAATAACCGCCGTAAAAAATTCCAGGGGATGGTGGAGTTTCATCCAGGCCAGGCGATAAGAGACCAGAGCGTAGGAGGCACTGTGGGCCTTACAGAATGAGTACCCTTGAAAAGAAAGGATTCCATCCCAGAGCGTATCCAGCTCCTTCCGGGGAAGTCCCTTTGTTAGACCACCGTTCATGAACTCTAACCTGAAGTCCTCAAGCTTTGAGGCCCTATCTTTCTTGGACATGACCTTCCTTAAGAGATCCGCCCTGGAGGGCGAAAATCCGGCAGCGGCAATGGAGACCCGGGCCACATCTTCCTGATAAACCATGATACCCATGGTTTCGGCAAGAACCTCCTCTACAGGCCCGGGAGGCGGTTTATATTCTCCCCCTTTAAGCCTCCGGACAAACTCGTTAATCCACTTATTGGCAGCAGGACGGATAATACTGCTGGCCACAACCAGATTCCTATAATCTCCCCGCCCCATCTTTTTAAGAAGCTGCCTGGTTGCCGGAGACTCAACATAAAAGATCCCCATAGTGTCACCAGTCTCGATAAATTGGCGAACCTCACCATCGTTGATGGGAGAAAAACTCTCCCAGTGAATTTCAGAAAGCCCCCTCTCACTTCTACCCGGATTTATAAGCTCGATGGAATCGCGGAGGACCCCTAAAGATCGGTTCCCCAGGAGGTCTATCTTCACCAGGCCGGCCGCCTCAGTGCCATCTTTTTCCCAGGCAATGACAGGAAAGCCTGTGCCGCCAGGCTGAAAATGGGAGAAATTTGTTATGGGACCGGGAGAGATGACAACACCCCCCGGATGGGTCCCCAGGTGCCGAGGGCGCCCCTTAAGGGCCGCGGCAGCCCGGACGACGAAGCCTGGAAGAGGCTTCCCCCGGCCCATCCGCCAATCCCGGACCATGGCCGTTATATCCTCCTCGGAAAACCCGAGAGCCCGGGAAGCCTCGCGAACGCAGGAACGGTGGGAAAAGGTCACGTGATCGGCCACAAGCCCCGCCCGCCCTTTGTATTTCTCAAAAACATAGGCCATGGCACCTTCCCTCTCATCCCAGGGAAAATCGATGTCTATATCAGGAGGGTCCATCCTCCCCTCATGAAGAAAACGTTCAAAAAAAAGGTTGTATTCAAGGGGGTCCACGTGCGTAATCCCCAGCAGATAGGAGACAATACTGGCGGCGGCACTCCCCCGGCCGCAGGTACGGGGGAAACGAGAAACAATATCGTGTACAACAAGGAAATAACCGGCAAAGCCCTTCCGGCGGATTATATTAAGCTCATAGGCCATACGATCCTCAACGTCTGCCCGATCAAAACCATACCGCCGTTTTATCCCCTTCCGGCATAATTGTTCAAGCCGGTTGACAGCGGAAGTATCATCCATCCCGTTGAATCGCGGAAAGACAAAAGATCGGGGAAGAAGCCGGTCTGCCGACTCCCGGGCTAGCCGGACAGAATTTTCGAGAGCCTGCGGCAGGGCAGAGAAAAAGGCTGACATCTCCTGAGGAGGCACATACTGATGAAACTCTTCGGGTAGCTCTGCCTGTTCAAGCCTCCCTATAGAGGTATTTCCATCCACAGCCCTTAAAAGTTTGTATATCCGGCTCTCTTTCCGATCTCTGTAAATTCCCATATTGAGTGCCAGAGGCGGAATCCCCCGGGCAAGGGCATTTGCGGCAAAGGAGTGAAAGGGTTTTCCCCAGAAGAGGGCTGCGAAAATATTTTTTCCTCCGGCGGCCTTCAATGCAGAGAGTATTTCCAGACGGTTTGAGGCAAAAGCCAGTCCCTCCCAGCCTTCGGAGAGGAGGTAATCCATGGGATTAAAGCTCCCGGCCCGGCTCTCCACCCTGTGCATTTCTGTAACCATACGATTCAGAAATGAATACCCTCCCTGTTCCAGGCAAAAGGCACTTAGGAGATATTCACCCTTAAAGTGAATCTCCATCCCGGTAACAGGCTTCAAACCCCGGGACTCGGCGGCCTCATAGAAATCAGGTAGACCATAAAAACCGTTTACATCCATGATCCCGACAGCCCAGGCTCCCTGCCTTGCAGCCCGTTCACAGATCTCTTCGGGGCTTAAAACTCCTCTCAAAAAGGAGTAGGATGAGCGGCAATGTATAGGTTGATAAATATTCGAATTTTCCATAACTACTTAACATATGTATAGTATTAATAGAATGGGAAGTCAATGAGAAAATTAGAGTCTATCAACTGTTTCAACCATGGAAGGAGAATACTTAGTGTTCTTTATTTTGGCGATCATTGAATCATAAATCCTTTTGTTGCAGTGTTATATAGTATACCCACTGCGTAAAAGGAGTTTTTTATGAAAAAACCACCATTCTGTCCCAACAGTTGTTGTGATAATTAAATAGTGCCCCAAAGCCTGTTGATACCTTACAACTCACAGAAAGATATAATTTGGAATCCTCCGACCTACACTCCTGCCAGGATTAGTCCACTGACACGTCCAGGTTTTTACCTCATCTTCACTTAAATTGGTTTTACCCAGAAAGGGTCTCTTTCCCCAAAACTCATTAATTGTATCTGCTAAAACCACTCGTGGAATACCGGCAGCTTCCGCATGGGTTGTCCAATCCCCGGCCCGACTGGCCTTCACCCTTCTGGGGTTGAAACAGTTGTAAGCAAAACGAAAGGCTTCCATTCGTGCCATCAAGGCACTGGGACATTTCGCCCATTGCAGGGTTTCACGGGTATGATCCGAGAGATCCATACGCAGAAAACGGTGAAAGTAGTTGGAAGGAAAGAGATTGTTATACACTGTCCTTGGTTTTTTCGATGATATCTGAACATGGTCGAAGGCTTCCTCAAATCCATTAAGCTTTCTGAAAGCCAAAGGATAGGCTTTATGTTCATCCGTATAGAGTATATTCTTTTCAAAGGAAGCGCTAACTTCTTTACTCTTAACAAGTTGCAGGATCTTGTCAGTACAGATTCGGAAGGATTTCTGTATGGCGGAAGGGCTGGCCTTGCCCTGGTTTTCAAGCTCAGTCCTGCGGGCTTTCTGCTTCGAAGTCATACGCCCTTTGCGCCTGAGGTTTGAAAAACCCATGGTGTAAACATACTCGGAATCAGAGCCGACGAAGGTGTTTACATGACAAGGATAGTATTGGGAGTAGGAAAAGGTCTCAAAACCATCGGCAGTCATATTTTCTGTGCAGGGAAGGTGTTTTTCCAGGGCTGCCTCAATCGCCAGACCGACACGGGCAACTCGTTCCAGCCTGTTTTCGAGTGTTTCCACCCGCAGATTGAAGAAGCGGCTTATATCGCCCAGGCCTGAAGCTGAATTGAGATGCTGCAGAAGCCTGACGTAACTGATTCTCTTTTTTGCATAATAATCGATTGAGAAGGTCTGGGAAGAAAATGTCATGCCGCAGGCTTTGCAGCGGTAACGATGAACTGTACCAAAGGCTCTTGAACGGTAGGTTCCATACTTAACATACCAGGAATCCTTATCAGGATTGTGAAAATGTGTGCATTTTGGGTTAGGACAACAGGGGATTTCCATACGATACTCCTTACTAATTTGTTTCTTAATAAGGAATACCGGGGAAATTATGCTGTTGCTTCAGATCAACAAGCTTTGGGGCATATATAAAATATCAAAGGGTGAATCCAGCAATTCATGTTAAAATATAACAATGGAGTCCATAAAAACTAAAACAGCACCATCTCCGTGGTGGAGAGAAACCTCAATTTATCAGATCTATCCCCGCTCCTTTGCCGGAACCGGCAACAGTACGGGCAACCTGAAAGGAATTATCAAAAAACTCGACTACATCAAAAGCCTGGGGATCGAAACAATCTGGTTATCCCCCATCTATCCCTCCCCCCAGGCTGACTTCGGATACGATATTACCGATTACAGAGGGATCAATCCGGAATATGGAACAATGGATGATTTTCAAGAGCTGCTGAGAGAAATTCATGATCGGGGAATGAAACTCCTGATGGATATGGTACTAAACCACACAAGCAATGAACATCCCTGGTTTATAGAGTCCTCTTCAAGTAAAAAAAACTCGAAGCGAGACTGGTATGTGTGGCGGGATGGGAAGAAAACCACACGAAATAATCCCGGGGGAAGAAAACCGCCAAACAACTGGAAGTCTCAGGTGTCCGGCTCGGGGTGGCAAAAGGACAAAACGACAAACCAATGGTATTGGGCCTCCTTCCTTCCCTTCCAGCCTGATTTAAACTGGAGAAATGAGGAAGTTCGGATAGAGATGTTCCAAACCTTAAGATTCTGGCTTGATAGGGGGGTGGATGGATTCAGACTGGATATACTCGGTTCGGTCTATGAAGATCCCCTCTTCAGAGATAACCCCCGGTCTCTCCACTATCTTCCGTCAAAAGATGGTAAGTCCTTCCTTTTCCAGACTAAGCTCTACACGGAAAATCATATGGACAATTTCGCCCTCGCAAAAGATCTTCGCCAAATTGTTGACTCCTATACCGATTCCCCAAGGATGCTTATCGGAGAGGTTTTCGGCGAACCGGAAGTTATCAGAAAATTCTGTGGAGAATCAAAACAGGATGGGTTAAACTCTGTCTTCCTTTTCAAGGCCCCTGAATCACCTTTTGCTGTAAAACCACTGAAAAAGATTCTGTACCAGACCGAAACGACCTTTCCTGATCCATGGATTCCCACTCTGGCCTTCTCCAATCATGATCGAATTCGAAGGGTATCTGCCCTTAACGGGAATGAGAATCTATATAAGATGAGCCTCCTTTTTCAAGCGACAGCCCGGGGAATCCCCTGTTTCTATTTTGGGGAGGAGATTGGTCAGCCACAGGCTTATATCAACCATAAAGATTCCCTCGATGCGGTCTGTGCTCCCTTTAAAAAGCTGCCACCCTTCATTTTCCGACGAATAAACAGACGGTTTCACTCGGCAATTCACAGGGATGAATGCCGGACTCCCATGCACTGGAGCCCGAATCCAAATGGAGGATTCTGCCCGGAAGCCGTTACCCCCTGGCTCCCCCTGCAAAAGGATTACCCCGAAATAAATGTAGAAAATCAGGAGGAGGAGCTGGACTCCCTTCTGCACTGGTTCCAAAAACTGATGGAAATCCGAAAAGCCACGCCATCTTTATATAGAGGAGAAATCGAAATTATCGAGGCATCTCACAACTGTAAAAAATTACCAAAGCGACTCCTGGCATACAGGAAGATCGATCCTGCGAGCGGCTCGATAACAGCCGTTTATTTAAACTTTTCCAAGAACACCGAGGATACTGGCGTTGAAGTAGATTCATGTATTGAAATCTTTTCAACAAACCGAATCCAGGAGAAGAATTCCACAAAAGAGAAGACAATAAAGATCCCCCCCCAAAGTGGGCTTATTGTAAAATTTTTGTAACTTTCGCTTATTTAATTGTTTACACAGGATGTTTTTAACTTTTGAGTGTATAATGTATTAGATATTGAAACTCAGACAAAACGAGGTCTAAATTATGAAAAAGAGTATTGTATTAACATTACTGATATGTATTACATTCCTGGTGCCGCTTGCCGCCGAGGATCTTACCGTGGACTATATCGACGGATATCTCGATCTCCTGGACAATGGTGACTGGATAGAGTTGTATCCTGGTGATATTGTTTCATCCAGCGATACAATCCGACTCGACGAAGATTCCTTTGCCGATCTCAGTGGGCGAAATAAAAATCTATCCCTTACACAGGAAGGTGTTTACAAGGTATCTAATCTACTAGCTGGACAGGCAGAAACATCCAATATGGGATTAGGAAGTGTTGTTTCCGGCAAACTCGCTATAATGCTGAATAATCAGCAGGTAGAGACACAGAGCACTGTCGGAGGTGTTCGTGCGGCAGAGGCAGAAGGTGCTCCCCAGCTTGATTGGATGGAAAGTGAAACCATAGAACTAATTGAAGAAGGAAAATCCTACCTTGAAGACGGCGATTATGATGAGGCCCTCTCCATCTTCGAAGAGGCATGGGATCTCTCCATGGATGACCAGGAGGAGGGACAGGCCCTTTACTATCTCGGATTCACCAATGCAGTAGCAGGAAAAACAGGTCAGGCACTAAAATATCTCATGATGGTAGAACCCGATCCTTATATGGAAAACTATCACAATCATTTCCTTCTAACGGGAAATCTTCTATTAAATACTTTTGCCTATGATACGGCCGATGAGTGGTTAAGCGATTATGATGCAGAGTCCGCAGCGTATGAAGCTCCGGAGACGGAGCAGATGATCTACCTCATCTGGGGTATGAGTTTAAAGATGTCCGGAGACAACGTTGGTGCCGAAAAAATGTTTAACGAAGTACTCTCCATTGATATGGAAAGTGAAACAGCCGGCAAAGCATGGGCGGCGTTAAACTCCCTCTAAATTGCATTTAAATACTCTCTAAAATATTCTTAAGACCCTGTTGTTCACAACAGGGTCTTTGTATCGTTAATCAATTGTTTATGGAATAAAAACCTAATGCACAGTAAAGTATTGCTTAGGATAATACTACTTGAATAATAGTATTTATCCTATTATGGTTATTATTACATAGTCAAAACCACATTTTATACCAAGGATGTTTATATGAAGAAAAGAGTTAAATTCATGGTCACCGCATTTCGTGACGGTTTTCAGTCCGTATACGGAGCCAGAGTTTTTACCAAGGACTTCCTTCCCGCTGTTGAAGCCGCTTCAGCCGCAGGAATGAAACACTTCGAAGCTGGTGGAGGTGCCAGGTTTCAGTCTCTATATTTCTACTGCAACGAAGATGCCTTCGACATGATGGATGCTTTCCGTGCAGCTGCCGGTCCCGATGCGGACCTTCAGACCCTGGCAAGGGGTGTAAATGTTGTAGGTCTCGACTCACAGCCAAGTGATGTTATCGCCCTTCACGCTAAACTGTTCAAAAAACACGGTATCTCTACAATCAGAAACTTTGACGCCCTGAATGATGTTAACAACCTGATCTATTCCGGTCAATGTATTGTTGATGCAGGCTTAAGACATGAAGTTTGTGTAACATTGATGGAACTGCCTCCCGGATGTTCAGGTGCACATACAGCAGAATTCTATGCTGGTGTTCTTCAGCAGATTCTCGATGCCGGTATCCCCTTTGATTCCGTATGTTTCAAGGATGCCTCCGGAACAGCAGTTCCCTCCAAGGTTTATGAGACAATCAAGGCCGCCCGAAAAAAACTCGGTCCCGATGTAAATATTACTTTCCATACCCACGAAACAGCCGGTATCAGTATTGTAGGTTACAAAGCTGCTCTTGATGCAGGTGCGGATCAGATCGACCTTTCACTGGCACCCGCTTCCGGTGGAACCTGTCAGCCCGACGTTATGACCATGTGGCATGCCCTCCGGGGGACAGACTTCGATATGGGAATTGATATCGATAAGGTTAGAGAAGCATCAGAAGTATTCAAGGAGTGTATGGCCGACTACTTCATGCCCCCCGAGGCAAAGAAAGTTGAACCCCTCATCCCCTACTCCCCCATGCCTGGAGGAGCGCTTACAGCAAATACACAGATGATGAGAGATAATAACATCCTCGACAGATACGAAGAGGTTGTTGCCGCCATGGGTGAAGTCGTTGAGAGGGGCGGTTTCGGAACATCAGTTACTCCCGTTTCCCAGTTCTACTTTCAGCAGGCATTCAACAATGTAATGTTCGGCCCCTGGAAGAGATTTGCCGAAGGTTATGGTAAGATGGTTCTCGGTTACTTTGGAAAAACTCCCGTTGCACCAGATCCCGAAATCGTTAAAATGGCCCAGGAACAGCTTGAGCTTGAGCCTACTACAAAAACAGTTCTTGAAATCAACGATGCTGATCCCAAGAAGGGACTCAAAGTCGCTAAAGCATTACTTGAAAAAGATAATCTCCCCACAACGGATGAAAACCTTTTTATTGCCGCAACCTGTAAGGAAAAAGGTATTGCCTATCTCAAGGGTGAAGCAAAAACCGGTGTTAGAAAGATTTCCGATGTTAAAGAAGAGGCTCCTGCAGCGGCACCTGCCGCTCCGGCTCCCGCACCTGCTGCCGCTCCTGCCGCTTCCGGTGTTTATGACCTTGTTGCCCATGTAAACGGAACAGTTACTTCTGTTTCTATGACTGCCGGTGCTATGATCCAGGCAGGGGCAACCCTCTTTACGCTTGATGCAGCCGGTTCAGCAGTGACAGTGCCTTCCCCCTTGAGCGGAAAAATCGATTCTGTTGCAATCGCAGTAGGAAGTGCTGTTGCCGAAGGTTCTTATGTTGGTGTTCTTTCCGGCGGAGCAGTAGCTCCTGCCCCCGCAGCACCTGCGGCACCTGTTGCGGCACCTGCCCCCGCAGCACCTACGGCACCTGTTGCTGCACCTGCTCCCGCTCCTGCCGCACCCAGTGCTGCCGGAGGCGTACAGATCAAAGCAAACCTCCCCGGAACTGTTGTTTCTGTTGCGGTTACTGTTGGTCAACAGGTGAATACAGGTGATATTCTAATGATTGTCGAATCCATGAAGATGGAAATTGAGATTCCTTCAACAGCAAGCGGAACAGTTCAATCCATACCAGTTGCTGCCGGAGCTCAGGTTGCCTCAGGTGATCTGTTAATGGTTATTGCTTAATTTCCTGATCAAAGAAATTAATTAAATGAGCAGCCCCGGCTGCCATATGAAAAAGCCGCGTCCTTTCGGATGCGGCTTTTTTTCAATTTTATACCGGAGGAGAACCTCCAAAAATTGCTTAAACACATTGCTTATGGAGCAGCAGGTATTTCATTCCCAGAAAATGATTGAGTAGGAATATTCCGGCTCCCCGTTTGATACCACATATCTATATCATCCTGGGACATAAGTGTATTATCGTGCATCTGAAATGTTCCGCCTACCGTTAAATTGGTGTCTGTATCAATAAGGGTGAGTCCATATCCAGGTCCTCCTGCTTCATCAAGAAGAGTATCATCAATCTGAAAATTACCAGTGATACTATCTATAGCAGATATATCTAGAGTAACAATAGGATTGTCGTAGAATATAAGATGATTACTTGTCCCTGTCAAAGCGGCAAGAGTGCTTAGATCAACACTGCTTAGACTACCGTTATTATAAATATATAAACCGTGAGAAACAGGCATGTTAGCGCTTGTTAATCCACTTAGATCAATAGTCATATTTGCGGCAGACAGACCGTTTGTATAGATCGAAGACCCTTCGGTTATAGTAACAAGACCGGAAAGATCAACAGTAGACAGAGAAGGATTATTATAAATCGTAAATCCTCCGGTTGTCATATTCCATCCGGGTAAACTTATATTTGCCAGATCGGTATTGTCATAGAAGGTTATTTCCGTACCGGAACCGTATGGCCCAATGGAACCGAGGGCAGGTAGACTTACTTCCGATAATCTATCACAATTGCCGACATTGAAATACTGTACAATAGTATCGATATTTGAAAGACCGGATAGATTTTCGAGACTCTCCACATTGTAAAGAGCAAGGTATCCATTGATGTCAGTAACATTTGATCCCAGATTGAAGGTATCAAGCAGGGAAAGATTGGAAAGACTGATATTCTGCATCCAGGTATAGGTAAGACCACTTAGGTTTATCTCATTAAGGATTGCATTACTGGAGAGATCCAGGGAATACAATCTGGCAAGATTGGGCATATCTACCGTGGAGATTCTGGTGATTGTAGAACAGGTATATATATTAAATATACCCAGGACCTGTTCCAGAGCAGAGAATCCGCTCAAGTTTGATATAAGACCTCCTGATATTGTAAGGTTAGAAGAAATTGAGGTAAGTCCGCTGAACCCTGATAGATCACTTAAGATATTATTACCGGTAACCGTAAGGCTACCGCCTATAATTGTAATATTTTCCAGCCCATTGACGGAAGTAAGAGCACTATTATTCGTTATACTTAAGGATCCTGTTATGGAATTAACTCCGGTTACACCGGTCAGACCTGTAAGATTTTCAAGATTATCGTTATTGGTAACATTCAGGGTTCCCACGGTTATACCACCCGAACTTACTCCCAATGCAACACTGGTAAGATCATAGTTATCCGAAATAGTAATCGTTCCAGCATAGGTAAGCAGATCAAATCCAGACAGATTTGTGAGAGCATTACCGTCTATGGTGAGAGTTCCCTGAACCGATTGGAGAGCTCCTAAATCCGGAAGGGAAATAAGGTTATCATTATCCTGTATAGACAGAGAACTGTTTCCATCGCATATCTGAAGCTTCGATAGATCAAAGGTGGTCAGACTGTCATTATTCTGGATACTTATGGCAACACCGACTCCCGGGTTTGAACTTAGAAGTTCCGGCATGGAGAACGTGGTCAGCACAGGATTATTATATACATAGAGCCCTTTTGTAAGAGAAGTAAATCCGGGGAGACTCACAACCTGGAGATCCGAACAGTCATAAATAGACAGGGGAGAATTAATGCTGTAGAGATTCGTAAAAATCAGGGATGTGAGACCTTCAATATTATTTATATTATTTGAAGTTGATCCTTGTGTCATTGTTTCCAGGGAATCCAGGTTTATTGCATCGATCTTACTATCCCAGATACCGATTCGGAGGAGTTGAGTCAAATTTTCAAAACCTGTCATTGTAATGCCTGTTCCACTATTCCCCTGTGTGTAAATTTGTAGATATCCCGTCAGTTCTTCGATGAGAGAACTGAAGGCAACACTTGTGCAAAGTGGATTATTATTCAGATCTATATTCACCAGGCTTGTATCGGTAATACCCGTGAAGTCAATACTCGTAAGCAGACTGTTTTGGGATACTGTAATCGAGTCGACCGAATTCAGGTTTCGAAGACCATCTGTATTCGTTAAGAGGGGATTACTTGTAATGGTAAGGTTTCCGGTAATTGTGATAAGATTTTCAAGTGCATCGATGTTGGTGATAACAGAGCCTGAATCATTAATGGTTAGATTACCGGTAATCTCGGTGTAGGAGGCGGCGGCGGCAAGTTCTGCGTTATCGGTAATAATTAAATCGCCGGCGTATGAGTTAGCAGAAACAACTGTAACAGTATAGGCCTGTTCAGTAGTTCCTCCTTCGGAGGTCACCCTTACGTCTATATCATAGGTCCCTGCGGAAGTTGTTATAACTTCACTATCATCATCCCAGTCTCCTGTACCATCGGCATGATCATCATAGGTAATACCGGTCACACCCGATTCGGGATCGTTTGCATCTACAAGAATCGTAACAGTTGTATTTTCAACAGTCGGATTTGGAGTATGAGTAATCGAGTTAATTACAGGACTGGTTGTGTCCGGAACCACCGTGGGGGTTTTTATTAGGCTTTCTCCGGAAGATATCGATCCACTTAAGTTCTGGGTTCTGACTATGAATGTGTAAGCTACATTATTGGTGAGATTACTAATTGTGGAGGTTTCAACTCCTGCAGGTACAACCAGATTCCCGGTGAATCCGGGAGTATAAGTGATTATAACATATGCAAAATCGGCTTCGGGAGGATCAGACCAATTAAGAGTTATCTGTTTATCAGAAGAAACTCCGAAAAGTCCGGCAACCTCGGAGGGAGGTGCCACGGAATCCGTAGGAGTATAAGAATTCACAATTCCCGGATCCGAGACATTGCCAGAGCTATCTTCAGTTTTAAAGGTAATCGTATGACTGACCCCATTGGTAAGACCTTTAACCAGATAAGCCTCTTCTCCGGCGGGAACCCGAATCACTCCATTTCCATTTGGAACTACAGAGATAAGAATATATTCAAGATCTATATCTGAAGGATCTAACCATGTAAAATCTACCTGGGCATCTCCCTCTGCCGCCCCGGTTATCGTTATATCATCAGGAGGTGTTAGGTCAGGACCAAGACGGGGAACTGCTGAGACTTGAAGACCGCTGGATTTCCCACCATTTATGTCTACGGCCCTAAGGGTAAAGGTATATCTTGTATCATTTAGAAGAGGAGCAGCTGTGAATGTTTCAAGGCCGAGCGTTACAACCTGCGCCGTTGCCCCTCCGGGTAGCCAGCTCACCTCAATATGACTCAAATTCGGCTGGACTGGATCCGTCCAGGAAAGGATCACCTCTCCATCATTCTCAACAGCATCAGCACCGTTTACATTCAAGACCCCCAGAGCTTCCTGGGGTATTGCCGTACCTGTGACTCCAGTGGAAATATTTCCCGCCTGATCGACGGTCTTCAGATTAAAGGTGTACTCAACACCATTTGTCAGGAATGGAAGCTGAATAAATTCTATTCCTCCGGGAATCTCAATGGGTGTAGTCCCGCCGGGAGTATAGGTTATTGCCGTATGATGATAATCCGTATCAGCAGGATCTGACCAGGTTATATTAACAGTGCTGCTGAAGGGGATGAAAGATTGACCAGTAACTTCGCCCGGGGCTGTATTATCCACCAGGGGAATTACTGCCGGAACAGTGTGGGTTACCGTAACAACCGGTGCCAGATTTCCGAATATATCCGAGGCGGTAAGTGTAAAGGTATATATGGTTTCAGGTTCAAGGTCAGTAAAGACTACACGTTCGGTAGCCGATGAGATCCGTTGAAAATAACCCCCAGGTGTACATTTTATTTTTATGTGTTCTAAATCTGAATCTGAAGGATCTGTCCAGGTTAAAATAACCTGATTTCCAGACTGACTAACCGTTACATCGGCCACCACTGCAGGAGAGATACCGTCATCAACAAAGGGAACGGTACATGTAAGAAAAAGAAAACTTAAAACAAGGGAAAGCATCAATAGAAGAGTACATTTTTTCATATTAATTCACCTCTCTTTTTGTTTTACCGCTTTAATCGGTGATTTGCGAAAAAAGAAGAATGGTGGACTTTAAGATCACATAGCTAGAAAATTTTGCCTGCTTGTATTAATTCACAAATATTTCAAGCGGTCTTTTTTTAGTTACAATTTTTAAGCTGGTGTTATTTCGGTAGGCCTTACAATTCTATATGGGTATATTTTACACCGGTTTAAATACGATAACCAGTTAAATCAGAGATAAAATATTTTTTTATACTTTTAATCTCCTTTTTTAAATAATGATCAGATTAAATAAGAAAATATACATTCGATAAATCTAAATTTAGGTCATGAGGAGTATCCAAAAAACTGAATATTGAGGTGATGATACACTCAGACAAGTTGAGAAGAAAAGGAGCAGCAGGGATTATAACAACTAACCTGTACTAATCCGCTTTGCCAGACTCGCATTACGTGAGTTTGCTCTGACCAGCCGCTTGGCAAGGAGCCTTGAGAGAAAGATGCCGTAGTGAGGATAATCCTGAATAACATTGACGAATGTTTTTCGGGTAAGCAGAATAAGTTTACCGTCACTCTCAGCCCGAACTGTTGCCGATCGTTTCTTGCTTAAAAGGAATGACATCTCCCCCATAAAAATATCCTTATGAGAAAGCATACCAACATGTTTTCGGTTATGAAAAATACTGAAAGTGCCATGAGAAATATAGTAGAGGTAATCACTGGTTTCACCTTCCTTGAAGATGATATCCCCCTTATTTACCTGAAGCACCTGCTCATTGGAAAAACCGACAGGAATCTCTTTCTCAACGGAAGAGTCATGGTGGATAACCATGGTCACCTGATTCCCTTTATCGTTGTAATTCAGTTCCTGGGCCAGCATTTTTGCCATTTTTATTCCGCGACCATGAAGACTCATCTCACTCTGATTATTTACCTTTTCAAGGTGAGCCTGAACATCAAAACCATCACCCTCATCTTCAATAATAAAAACGGACTTATCCCCCATAATTTCCCATTGAAAATCCACTTTTCTGCTACGGATAAGAGGGTCTAAACATTTTTCATTGACAAGATCCACCACCGAAAGTCCTTTATCCATTCCTTCGGTCTTTTCATCATAGGAGATACCACAATTACCATGCTCAACCGCATTAACGATCAGTTCGGCCAAAGCCAGCTGGAGATGCATTTTGCTGTCCGGATTTATACACCCTCTCTGAGAGAGTATAGTGGCACCAATTCCGGCATAAAGGGGGACAGCGAGGATATCACTCTCTATTGAAAAAGAGCCGGAAGCCCCCTCAAGGAGCTTCTTAGTGAATTCCCGCTGAAAGATGATCTGATAATTCTCTTCAATAATTTGAACATTTTTTAGAATATGTGTTCGGATTCTGTTTTGTTCAAGAAGGGTAAGAACATTTATATCCTTCAATGTTGAAAGCAGCCCCTCCTCATCATCCCTGGATTGATTAAACAGACCCACAATCCCGAAATTCAGAAGCCATTTGTCCTCTTTGATATGTTTGACAATTCCTTTAACATCCATATTGGTATCGGAAAAATTAATAATAACGATCTCAGGTAGGTCGTATTTCAGAAATTCAAATATCTCATCATTTTCACTCATGAAATTCAAGGAGTATTCACAACCCTGTTCAAACGCAAGTGATAGAGACTCTTTTATTTTTTGATCGGAATTAATAATTCCAAGTACACTCATCAAATCCTCCAGAATCCTCAAAAAGGGACTCTTTATGATCATCGACATGGTCTTATTAAATAATTAGTTCAAATTGGGTATTAAATCTCCAGAGTGTAAATATCATTATCCTCAAAGATCCGCAGGAGTTCCGGATTTATCTTGCCGGCAGCAGACTCTTCATGAAGGATGGACATAGCCCTATCCCTGGGAATGGCTTTCTTATAGGGTCTGTCACTGGCAGTCAGGGCATCGAAAATATCGGCAATGGTCATCAACTGTGACTGAAGAGGAATCTCATCCCCTATAAGCCCGGACGGATATCCTTTTCCTGTCAGAACCTCATGGTGAGATTTACTGATCCGGGGAACATTTTTCATATCCCTCGACCAGGGAATCTGGGAGAGAAAATCGTAGGAGTGCTCCACGTGGGATTCGATTTCCCCACGCTCTTCCCTATTAAGGCTGCCCCTGGGGATGCTTAAAAGGCGAATCTCTTCCGGGGTAAGATAGGGTTGTTCCTTGCCGTCACAATCGGTATAGAAAGTATCCCCCATGACCTCAAGAACTCCGGCAATATCCCCTTCCAGAAACCGAGGTTCATTCGCCTCTTCCACCTGAGTTAAAAATGTTTCGATCATATCAGAATGTTGCTTTTCCTCGGCCTTGAACTCAGCCTCCTTGGCAGCATACTTCTCAGGACCTTCATTTTTAAGATAATCAAACTGTTTCTGAAGATTTTGATGGTGAACCATGGCACATATCTGATGCAGCCTGCTTTTAATAACCTCAAGCTGACCGGGATAGAGTTTCTTTGCCTTAACCAGTACAGCTTCCCGGACACCGACCTTCCCGAAATCATGAAGCAGGCTTGCATATCTGAGTTCCAGAAGTTCCTCATCGGAAAAATGGACATGGGCAAATTCGCCGGTAGATTGCCTGGAGACAGCTTCGGCCAGCTTTACCGTGAACAGGGCGACTCTGTTTGAATGACCGCTTGTTGACGGATCCCTCGATTCAATTGCCTTTACGGAAGCCCTTACAAATCCTTCAAAAAGGGTCTGTATTTCGTTATACAACCTGTTATTCTCAAGTGAAACAGCCGCCTGGGAGGCAAGAGAGAGGACAATCGCCTCATTATGCTTGTCATATTCGAGGACCTGTGCTTCTACATCTTCGGGAGTTTTCAACTTTGTATTCATATCCCGCTTCTTGTTCAGAAGCTGAATGACACCTATCACATTACCCTGATGGTCTGCCATGGGAACAGTCAGGCTGGACTTGGTCCGATACCCGGTAGCCTCATCATAGCTTTTATTGAATTTAATCTCTCCATCTTCATCAAGATCATAAACATCCGGAATATCCAGGATCTCACCGGTTTCAGCAACATACCCGGCAATGGAAGAGGTATTCAGGGGCATTTTAAATTCGGTGAAATCGGTTGGATTAGAATCGTTATGAGCGATCTTGAACAGGAGAGACCTCTCCCCACTCTCCTCATCCTCCACAAGAAGATAGAGACTCCCGGCATCCGATTTGGTAAGTTGCCTGATCTGAAGAACGATCTGATCCAGCAGTTTATCATTATTCCTTTCCGCGGAAAGAGAAACACCAACCTTTAGAAGCTGCTTGTTTATCTCTCTCTCACTAGTAAGGAGGACTTTTTCACGACTGATTAATGCTTTCTGATAAATATTCTTTGAAAAAAGTGACAGAATCAAGGAATTTTGCGCATCATCGGATCCAAGTTCTCCGAGAATGAGCTGCCTCTTTTTATGAGTGGTCAGCTTCTGACCTTCAGGGTTCCATATAATGACGGTTTTCTCGGAAAGATTCATCATGAACTCATCGGGCAGAGGCCATTCTTCCACAGCCGCAATACATCCGGAAATGAAATCCTTTTTGCCCTCAGCACTATTGGATGCCTGGTGGAGGATTTTAATGCCACCATTCAACCCTTTATAGATTGAGTCGGGTACTCCTGGAGTTATTAAAATATAAGGGCCCTTTATATTATTCATAATTTAAATCATCGGGGCGTGAAGAGACGGTTAAGGATCGCCTCTGAAGCCTGTACTGAAAGTTTATCACCATCTCCTTGAAAAACAAACCTATCTGTCCATATCGTTTTATGTTCCGAAAGATCCCAGAAAGAATAATAACAGGTATCTCCTGTTACCTCTATTCGCAGTTCATACCTTACCTTATCGGTTGTTTCAGTCTTAAAATTGACCCCGCCGCGTTTAAGAAATCCGGCAACACCTTCTGAATTCTTACCTTTCAACCTTACGGGAAGATCAAATCCTTCACGAACAAAGGCTCCGGGATTTATTGAATACAAAAGGTTAAGAGCATCAATCTTTTCATCCCCCTTCACCAGAGGAATAAGAGCCGTAAGAACATCATCAATTCTACTCCTCTCCCAGTGAGGGTCAAGAAGATCGAGGGCTTCATACAGCAGTTCTGAATCGCTTTTCATTATCCCCTCTTCATATCGATAGAAAGGAAAAGATTCCGGAGCGACGCTAACTTCAAAATTCTCACATCTCTCCAGATATTTAAGCGCAGCATGAGGGTAACCCTTTAAAGCATAATAGAAAAGGAGTTCACCGTCAAATTTGTTCCCCTCTTCCAGGTATGCCCGGCCAATCCGCACGGCGAGTTTACGGTAGGAACTGTGATAAAACCAGGATTTAAGCCTATATTTGATACTGTTAAACAAGCGGGGAATCCTCTTTATCCCCCGGGCCGGCAGCCTGAGTTCATTTAGGCTCATGGCCCTGTAAATATCACCATAGAGTTCGTGCAGGTCCATCAGGTGCCTGTCCGGATCAATTCCAAAGTAGTACATCCAGGAGCTGTCCGCCCGGGCCTCAGCCTCTTTTGCATGGGAGAGAGCAGGACCAAGCATGCCGAACTGATAATAGAGCTGGGCAAGGCTTTCAAGTGAAAGGGGGGTCTCATCCTGATCATAGGCTTGAGTGAAGGCATCCAATGCCCCGCTGAAATCCATCCGGGACATGGCAAGTTCTCCAAGGCAGATATATCCGGAGCTTCGCTTGGCAATATCAAGTGAGTTCCCGGCATTCTCCATGGCAAGATCATATTGATAGAAGGAGTAATCGAGAAGGGCGAGATTATAATACGCCACAGCGGAAAAGTAGTCCCAGCCGGTTTCATTGGCCGCCTCAATAGATCTCAGGTAGTACTCCCTCCCCTCCTCATACCGGTAAAGGGAGGTATAGAGTGTCCCCAGAGTCATAAGCAATCCTGGAGTCTCCCCATACTCATCGATAGCCCGCTTTAGAAGACGTTCTCCATCGGCCGGTCGATAGGTCTTAAAATACATCCAGCCAAGATCGGCGATCACTTTCCGGTCATCCGGATGCAGGGCCAGAATTTTTTCCATCAGCGCAACCGATTCCTGATTTCGGTTCAACCTGGCGAAGGCCCCGGCAGCGGCAGACATAACCTCCAGATTATCTACCTCAAGTCGATCTGCTTGAAGGAAGGAATCCAGGGCTAGATGATAAAGCTCCTCCATCGCGTAGAGCTCTCCCATTAAAAAGGGTATCCGATAATCTTCCGGGTATCTCACTTCCCCTTCGGAGAGGAGTTCAAGGGCTCTAGGATAAAACTCTCTTCGGATAGCTTCCCGGGCGTCACTCAAAACCTGGTCAGCACCTTCAGGAAATTCCTCTTCCTGACCGGCAAGGGAGAAACAGAAGAGGATTAGAAACAGAGTATAGAGCACCCTCTTCATCTTTTCCTCCTAAAGGGGCGGATAAGATAGTTCATACAGGTTCCCGGGGTTATTCCCTGATTCAGCCTGCCGTTTATCATCTTCCTGTGCTCCCGGGCAATGGAATACTCTTCCAGGGAGAATTCCTGCCCGTATCTGTTCTTGAGATAGAGATCGGCAAACTCCCGCACCGAAAAAGAGGCCTCATGTACAGCCTGATCAGCCCGCTCGGCCCATTCAAGGAGAGACTCATCCCCTTTTTTATTCAAACCGGAAAGGGCAAAACGCCTGACAAGTAGTTTTAGCTCGCAATCCATCCGAACATTCAGATTACGACTCATGAAGCTCCTGATTCTGGGAGATAATTCTATAACAAGGAGGAGGAGTAGCCAGATGAAAAGGATGAGGAGATACCAGAACTTGATAATGAAGCCGGCGCTCTCCTTTAACAGGAAAGTCCACCCGGGAACGGGTTTCATATCATCGATTTCCGGAGGAACCTCTTCCCCGAGACCATCCCTGTTTATAAGGATCTCTTCCACCAGGGAGAGGAATTCATCAACCTCCAGGCTGCCAAATTGAAAATCCTCTCCCGGGGCAAGCTCCTGAGATGTGGGATCAAAATTGATCCACCCGTAGCCCGGGAAGAAAACCTCGACCCAGGCATGGGCCATGTCTGCCCGGACAGGATAGATATTCATGACTCCCAGTTCAGGATCTGTAAAAAAACCGACAGCCACACGGGAGGGGATTCCAAGACTCCTGCACATGAGCGACATGGAAAAGGCAAAATAGGAACAATACCCCTTTTTACTTTCGAAAAGAAAATGATGAAGCTGGTTCCCATCATCGGAGACACCCGGTTTTAGCGAGTAGAAGTAATCCTCCTGCAGATAGGTCAGTATGGCCATGATCTGATCAAACCGGTTTTCCAGGCCCGCGGTCACCTGGACGGCGAGATCAAAAATGGCCTGCTCCTCTCCATATTCGGTATAAAACTCGAATGCCTTCGCATTTAGATGTTCATCCTGCGGAATATCTGCCCCATCTGAATCAACAAGCTCCCAGGTAAGGAACTGACTAATCCGGGAGGTCACTTTATAGTTCCGGATGAAGGAGGAGGAATCCCAGTTTGTCAGAGGGATAATCTCGACCGGATAATTCATGGCAACGAGGGAGGTGGGATCAAAATTGACAAGAAAATACTCTTGCAGGGAATCGTTTCGATCCCGCCACCCGGGATCCGGCAGAGTGATCTTCTCCTCAGGGATGGTTTTAATCTGGGGGGGTTCACCCGGAGCCTCAGCCATGAAAAATCCCGATTCGGGTTTGTAGCCTGAAAGAACAAATCGGCGCAGCAGGGGCTGCTGTGATGGTTCCTCCTCACGGAAGAGGAGAACAAGATCCGTACTCATGGTTATCTCACTTTCAAGTTTTATATACTTTGAAAAATCAAACCTGAAAAGGGTTGGCTTAACAAGACCGCCCCCCTGGCTGACAGCGCCTTTTGAATACCTTCCAAGGAAAAAAATGAACCCGCCGGATATTATCATTATAAGAAGAAAAATGAACACAAGGATCGTCTTTCTATCCGAACCACAGGAGGAGGCCGTAAGGATCAAAATGATAATCTCAAAGAGGAGAAAGAGAGCCGCACCACCGGCAAGATAAATGGGATGAGGAAGAAGATTCAGTTCAAATTTACCCTGACTGAAGAAAAGAAAAAACAGAAGCCATCCATTGAGGATAACCTCCCATTTAATAAAGCCCGGCCTTCTTAAGGCCCAGTAGGAAAAAAGCCAGGAGATTATAAGGGGAAGCAGGAGAGGCAAATAATTCAAATCAAAGAGAAAATAGTAGAGGTCGGCCGACTCTCCCATGATGGAGAAGATCAGAAAACCGGAGAATCGAATGGCAACAAGAATCAGCCCAAAAAGGCCAACGGCGGGCAGAAACCGGAACCGGGGTGTTATGAAGAACGCACCACAACATCCGGCAAGAAAGGCGGTGATCCAGAAGGGGGGAGAGACAAGCTCCTTCAGATAGAGATAGTACCCGCCACATAGTAAACCGAGAACAGCAATTCTAAGCAGATGGATAACAACCCCCTTCCTATTTACCACTTTAAAGGACATGAAGAATCTCCCTGCCCGCCACTTCGGCCATCCTCTCTATCCCGGATTCCCAGGCAGCAAAAACCGCAGGCGATGGTGTAAGCTGCGGCTTCCTATTGACCGGTTCATTTTCCTTATGAAAAAAGAGGGAGCTCCGGCTTATTATCCGGGCAGATTCGGGAATTTTTGAAGTAAGGACCCGAACAGAGTTACCCCTGGCCATCCGATTCAACCCGGTAAGCAGGGAATCAAAATGCGAGGAAAAAGGATTAGAATAGAGGTAGGCACCATTCTCTTTATTCAGCCCCTGAAGAACCCCTTTTACATATTCCCCGCCGGAATTGTGAAGTTCAGCGTTTTTATCTTCGTGAAGACCATCCTCTCCATCCCCATACCAGAGGGAGGCCATAAACTTGAGGAGTTTACCCTCCTCCTCCGCAGAAAAAGCAAGGGAGACCAGCCCACGACCTGTAATCAGAAGTTCATTCCCGCGGAGAAGGATCCCGCACAGGATCTCCGCCATATTGGCAATCAACAGCTCGAACACAGAGGCCCGCATCCCCTCAGGAATATTATCGAGATTCAGATCAAGAACAAATTGAAACAACCCCGAGGGGGGAGGTTCGGGTTCTCCTTTTCTTAGAAAAAGGTCCCCCGAATGGGCATAGAGTTTCCAGTGCAGCTTCCGGGGGTCATCTCCGGGATAAAACTTACGCAAATCAAAAAGGTCGGAGCTCTCTCTCTTACGGCGGATCTCCGGTGTAACAGAACCACCAAGGGAGGGCAGGAAGGGCAGCCGGGAGTCCCTCTCCCTTTCGGGATAAACAGTCAGAAAACCCTCTCCGCCAAGAGGAATATCAACCTGAAAAAAACCGGTAAGATCGCGAACAACGAGTGAGTCCTGTCCCGAATATGTGCCTCGGAAAAGGGGGGTGCCTGAAATGGGGAAACTTAATCGGGAAGGATGCAGATTCGCCAGCAGGATGAATTTCCGGGTTTTAAAGGTAAAATCGAGTTTATAAGCCAGGGAGATCCCGGGAATACGGCGAACACGAAGAGGGAGAAAAAGATCTCCGGAAAGGAGAACCCCCGGCTCAACCTCCTCACCTTGAAATAAAAGGGGGTGTGAGGGTTCGAACCCGGACTGAATATGCCGATTCAAAACCGCCGTAATAAAAACGGCAAGGCAGCAGAAAAAAATCACAAAAAAGAGGGTCCCCCCCCAAAGCAGGGCGGCAAGCTCCCCACGGACAAAACCTGAAAGGAGCAGAAAGAAGGAGGTAAAAATGATGACTATTCCACCGGCAGTTCCAAAGCCTGAAGATGAGAACCGGAATTTAATCCTGCGTCCTGTTTTCATTTCGCCCGTTCCAGTCCATCCATTAAAAGCTGCCGGGGGATCTTTATTCCATCCCTGCGGTTCTCCTTGAGCCTGAGTCGGTGCCCCCAGACAGGGCCGGCCAAATCAAGGAGGTCCTGATCAATAACATAATCCCGCCCCCTTATAACAGCAAGAGTTCGGGCGGACCGGACCAGATGGAGGGTTCCCCTGGGGGAGATCCCCAGGGCGACAGACTTATGATTTCGACTTCCATCGGCAGCAAAAACAACAGCAGACAACAATTTCTCATCACAATGCACCGAAGCTGTAAATTCCCGTGCCACAAGAATATCCCTTCGGGTACTTACCGGTTTAAGGTTGGGAAGTTCCGTCTCGGAGGGGTTGGCCAAAAGGATCTCCATCTCGGCCTGGTTATCCGGATACCCAAGGGAGAGGCACATCAGAAATCGATCCACCTGAGCCGCGGGGAGAAGATATGTCCCCTCGATCTCCAGAGGATTCTGGGTAGCCATCACAAAGAAGAGCTCATCCATCTTGTGGGTTTTATTCCCCACTGTAACCTGATGCTCGGCCATAACTTCAAGGAGGGCCGACTGAACCTTGGGTCCGGCCCGGTTGATCTCATCGGCTAAAAGGATCTGTGAAAATACAGGACCGGGGTTGAATTTGAATTTCCTGGTTTCGGGGTTGAAAATTTCCACCCCGGTGATGTCATAGGGAAGCAGATCGGGAGTAAACTGGATACGCTGAAAACCGGCAGCCTTCCCCTTGAGAGAGGTATCCGAACCGGAGATGAGCCGAGCCATGGCTTTTGCCACGGTGGTTTTTCCAAGCCCCGGAAGGTCTTCCAGCAGGACATGCCCACCCGAAAGGAGGGAACAGACAAGATATTCGAGGAATTCATGTTTCCCGCGGATAACCCTCGCCATAGAGGTTACCAGTTTCTTGCCGAGAGCGGTGATCTCCTCAAGTTCATTTAACACCGGATTATTTACTTTAGCCATGAAACAAGTTTACCACAAAGAGGGTAAAATACAAATCAATACAAAGATTTATCCCTGATGATATGGTGAGAAAAAGGGAGTGGATCCGGGGTCGAATCCTGATTATAAAAACCCTTTATCTC
Source organism: Spirochaetales bacterium (assembly GCA_016342585.1). Lineage (GTDB taxonomy): Bacteria > Spirochaetota > Spirochaetia > UBA9216 > UBA9216 > JAEINK01. The sequence goes on along the minus strand of JAEINK010000015.1, from coordinate 13,417 downwards.
CCGGGGGCGGATATCTTCATCGTCGATCCGGGATTCAGGAAAACAGTGGAATCCATCTTTCAGAGTCACATTGTGATCAACAGAAACCCGGTAGATCAGGTTAATTTCGTGAAAAGGGGTCCCGTCGTAGCGGAAAAAATCTTCAAAAAGCCCTGTGAGGGTTAGATCCGAAATCGCCAGTTTAAGATCGACCTCCTCCCGGACTTCACGGATTGCCGTATTAATCGAAGCCTCGTTAAGCTTTACCCTTCCCCCGATGGGAAAATAAAACCCATTCTTATCCTTCTCAAAAACATATCCTGAAGGGGTTGCCAGGAGAACAGTAACCCTGATATTGAGCCTGGTTGCATTAAGCATTAATCAGTGCCCCAAAGCCTGTTGATCTCTTACAACTCACAGAAAAATATAATTTGGAATCCTCCGGCCTACTGTCCTGCCTGGATTAGTCCACTGACACGTCCAGGTTTTTACCTCATCTTCACTTAAATTGGTTTTACCCAGAAAGGGTCTCTTTCCCCAAAACTCATTAATTGTATCTGATAGAACCGCTCGTGTAATACCGGCAGCCTCTGCGTGGGTTGTCCAATCCCCGGCCCGACTGGCCTTCACCCTTCTGGGGTTGAAACAGTTGTAAGCAAAACGAAAGGCTTCCATTCGTGCCATCAAGGCACTGGGACATTTCGCCCATTGCAGGGTTTCACGGGTATGATCCGAGAGATCCATACGCAGAAAACGGTGAAAGTAGTTGGAAGGAAAGAGATTGTTATACACTGTCCTTGGTTTTTTCGATGATATCTGAACATGGTCGAAGGCTTCCTCAAATCCGTCCAGCTTTCTGAAAGCCAAAGGATAGGCTTTATGTTCATCCGTATAGAGTATATTCTTTTCAGAGGAAGCGCTAACTTCTTTACTCTTAACAAGTTGCAGGATCTTGTCAGTACAGATTCGGAAGGATTTCTGTATGGCTGTTGGACTGGCTTTGCCCTGGTTTTCAAGCTCCGCCCTGCGGGCTTTCTGTTTCGCCGTCATACGCCCTTTGCGCCTGAGGTTTGAAAAACCCATGGTGTAAACATACTCTGAATCAGAGCCGACAAAGGTGTTTACATGACAAGGATAGTATTGGGAGTAGGAAAAAGTCTCAAAACCATCGGCAGTCATGTTTTCTGTACAGGGAAGGTGTTTTTCAAGGGCCGCCTCAATCGCCAGACCAACACGGGCAACTCGTTCCAACCTGTTTTCCAGTGTTTCCACCCGCAGATTGAAGAAGCGGCTAATATCGCCCAGGCCTGAAGCTGAATTGAGATGCTGCAGAAGCCGAACATAACTGACTCTCTTTTTTGCATAATAATCGATTGAGAAGGTCTGGGAAGAAAAAGTCATGCCGCAGGCTTTGCAGCGGTAACGATGGACTGTACCAAAGGCTCTTGAAGGGTAGGTTCCTATCATTCTCCGTAGAAATGATACTAGAATATCTGAGAATCAAAAACCGAATAAATCGGTAATAACGGGAAATAATCCTTGATGAGTAGAAATAGTATACCAATTCAATCCGTCGAAACGAAGAGATACTGATTGAGTTTGTAGAAAAAAACCGAAGGGAAGCCCGGAATAGAAATATAAATATCACAGACCGTCATCGGATAAAGACTTTCGATAGCTGGTATGCAAAACTGCTCATGACTGCCGCTTCCCAAACACAGCTTTCAGGGGAGATTTTTAAAACCGATCTTATAGGAATCAGTATTGTATGCCCTTTTCTCGAAGAGGTTAAGGCTGCTTCGACCCTGCTGGAAGAGCTGTTTCACGTGGATGAAGTAGATGTAAAGGGCGGCGATTATTGATGGAGCAGGACATTTTCGTATTTTCAAAATGATTATAATTCCGTTAGTAAGCCTATTATTGCTTCCGCAGTTGTTGTAGAGACTAGGTGTATTTTGACCTGATAGTTACTTTATTGCATTATCAGAGTGGTTATAGTAGCTGCGTATATTTTCAAGCCGTTCGAGAGCGTTCAGCGCCTTAACTCCAAGTTTATCGGCTGTTCCGATTATTAAGCTGTTCGTAATGGCCATTGGTACAATCTGAGACTGAAAAGTTCCGAATGGACCTCGGATGGCGGACAGCACAAGCTCGGCTGATCTTAAAATCGGATTTGCCTGCAGATCAGTGATAAGCAGATTCGGAATACCTTCTCGTTTGAGGAATTCCATCAGATACTCATTGTCGTAAGAAGAACTGTAAAACGATTTATGAAAACAATAAACAACGGCGAAATCGTTCTTTTCGATTTTTATCAGTTCTTCCAGCAGGTTTCGGCCGGTGTTACTTATCCTGTGTGATTTTAGGTTGAATCTGTTTAATCTGAAATGCAGAAAACAAGCCAGAGATTCTGCTGTTCCGTGACCGAATATATAGATATTATTTGCCATGCAGATATTTTCAATTGCTTTATCAAAAACAGATTTGTCAATCGAATCAACGGATCTGCTCAGGTAGTCGATCTCTTTCTGGATCATACTTGTATAAAAAAAATCATTTTCGGGCAGATCATTCAGATAACTTTTAATTTTATTTGCAGGGTTTATATGTTTTTTATAATATTTAATTAGTTCCTTTTTTAATTCCGGAAATCCTGCAAAACCGACTGCTTTTGCAAAACGGACAATAGCGGATTCACTCATCTCAAGTTTTTCGGCTAAATCCGAAATAGAATAAAAAATTACATCCTGAAGATTGAAAGAGATGTGGTCAGCGACCTTTTTTAGTTGCTTTGACAGTTCTTCATACTTGCTATTAATTATCTCTAATACTTCTTTTTCGTTTTCATTTACGCTGTTAATCATAAATTCCCTTCTCATGAGATGGAAAATAACTTGCCAATATCAAAAAATAAGAAAAATATTTCTAAAAAGCTTGACAATTTTTATTAACCACTCTATCTTGTGTTTAGAAATATATTATCACAAGGAGACGGTTATGAAAAGATTTTTCTATTTTTTTCTGTTATTACTCTTTGCTTCAGCGGTTTTAATGGCAGGCGGACAGCAGGATCAGGAAGCAGAAGGTGCCGCGGCAGATCAATGGGCCCGGGATAATCAGCTTGGTGAGTATACTGAATCTGTTTTTGATGAAGCTGCACTTTATGAAGCTGCTAAACTTGAAGGTGAGGTGAATGTTTATTCATATTCATCACGCGTATTTAAATTTGGACCTACATTCGAAGAGAAATATCCGGGAATCACTGTAAATGGATATGACATAGATTCTTCTGAAATCATAACAAAGGTTCTGGCTGAAGCAGAAGCAGGAAATACACAGGCGGATATCATCTTCCTGAAAGATGTTCCTACTGTCAATAACGTACTTGCTGCAAGGGATCTTGTTTACAGTTATGTTCCTTCTACAATGATGGATATTGTACCTGAACGATACAGAGAGCCTTTTCTTGTTCACCACACCAGTACACAGGGATTGATGTACAATGATGAAAAGAACTCAGCACCGCCTGTTAGCTCTTACTGGGAGCTGACTACAGAGGAGTGGAGAGGCCGTGTTCTTATGCCGGATCCTCAGAAACTTTCTGAATATGTTGAGATATTGTCTACTATAGTGCAAAATGCGGATGTTATGGCTGATGATTATAAAAAGACTTTTGGAAAAACTATTGAATTGAGCCCGGGAATTGAGAATGCGGGTTACGAATGGATTTACCGTCTTATCAATAATGATGTGGTTGTCATGGGTTCTACAAACGAAGTTGCCAAGGCCGTAGGTCTGTCAGATCAGGCGAATCCGCCGATTGGCCTCACTTCAATCGGCCGTCTGCGTGACAAAAAAAAGGATCCCAATCTGAAATTTACATATATCGAAGATATGACTCCGATGATGGGTTTTTCTACAAACGTAATTATGGCTGTTGCAAATGATTGTGCCAATCCAAATGCTGCCAAGCTGATGATAAACTATATGATGGGTGATGAAAATGCCGAAGGCGGATATGCTCCGTACCAGACTGTCGGAAATTTCTCTGTAAGAGCTGATACTCCTCCTGTAGATGGCATGAAAACTCTGAGTGAATTAAACCTCTGGGAAGCTGATTATGATTTTGTCTGGAATGAAGGTCAGAAAATTCTTGAATTCTGGATTTCAAATCTATAAAACACTCTACTTACCGCCTCTCTCTCTCTTTTGAGGGGCGGTTGAGTTTAAGAAGGAGATATGAAAGGATAGTATGACCAAATTAGATAGAACACAGAAATGGCAGAGTAACATCAGCCGATTTAAAACTTATATCAGACAGCCTCATATCATATTATCACTGGTACTGCTTGTACTATTAGTGGTCCTTGTAATAATCCCGATACTGAAGATGTTTATCGATTCCTTTATCTGGCAGCTCGAAGATGTCCGGTTATCACGTGATGCCAGACCGGGACATTTTACTTTTTTTCACTGGAAGCGGATTTTTGCATCGGGTATTTCCAAAACTGTTCTCTGGACACCGCTTCTTAATTCTATAACTATCGGATTAAGTATTTCATTCCTTGCAATGTCGATAGGAGGGTTTTTAGCCTGGGTGATTGCCCGTACGGATATTCCATTCAGGAAGCTGATTACAGCTGTTGCTGTGGTTCCGTACATGATCCCGTCATATATCCACGCCCTGAGTTGGCTGACTTTGTTCAAAAATGATCGTATAGGCGGTTCTGCCGGCTTATTTCAGTATCTGACAGGCATCGCCCCGCCGGATTGGGTCTCTTATGGATATCTGCCGATTGTAATAACACTCTCAATACATTATTTTCCATATACTTTTCTACTGGTTTCAGCCTCTCTGAAGAGCATAGATTCCAGGCTGGAGGAATCGGGCGAAATTCTCGGAGCAACCCGTGGTCACATTCTAAGGACTATTACATTTCCTCTGGTGATTCCGGCACTTCTTTCGAGTTTTATTCTTACTTTTTCAAGAACAATTGGAATTTTCGGTACTCCTCATTTTCTGGGGGCGCCGGTGCGTTTTTTCACTTTGACAACACAGATCTATTCCAATATCAATAACCGTAATACGGCCACCGGGTATATTCTGGCATTTATACTACTGGCTTTATCTTCGATAATCATTTTTATTAATCAGAGGATGGTTGGAAAACGGAAAAGTTTTGTTACCATAGGAGGTAAAGGTTTTAGAATAAATCGAACACCGCTGGGAAAGAAAAAGTCGATCATATTGGTTCTGGTATTTCTTCTGATTTTTATCGCTGTTGTACTGCCGATATTCCTATTGACGCTGCAGACATTCTCAAAGTACTCAGGCAGTTACTCATTAAAGGATTTAACTACTCTTTTCTGGGTCGGGGCAGGCGGTACCGAGTTTGCTGAAGGAGAGGCCGGTGTTTTACGCAATCCGATAATATTGAAATCTGCCTGGAACAGTATTAAATTGGCTGTAATATCTTCGTTGATGGCAGGATTTATAGGGATATTTGTAGGCTATGCCGTTGTTAAAGGAAGGAATACAAAACTTTCGCAGATCCTTGAACAGGTAGCTTTTTTACCGTATCTGGTTCCGAGCATAGCTTTTGGTGCGCTTTATCTGGCATTATTCACGAAAAAGATTGGACCTCTGCCGGCACTGTATGGAACTTTTGCACTATTGGTGCTCGTCAGTGTTGCAAAGAACCTTCCTTTCACCTCACGTACCGGAGTTTCAGCAATGCTTCAAATCGGAAGTGAACTGGAGGAAGCTTCTGAAATATCGGGTGCCCGTTGGGTACGAAGCTTCAGGAAAATAATATTTCCCTTAAGTATTCGAAGTGCGGTATCAGGTTTTATTCTGGTTTTTATTACTGTGATGAGAGAATTGGCTGTTATTGTACTGCTTGTGAGTCCAAAGACGAGAACTCTGACCACAATGACTTTCCGGTATCAGGAGCAGGGGTATCTCCAGTTTTCCAATGCTATCAGTATGATGATAATTGTAATTGTTTTAGTCGGCAATTTTGCCGCCCGAAAAATAGCTAAAGTTGAAGAAGATTAATATATAGATGAGGATAAAATGAGTTTTGTTGAAGTAAGTAATCTGACTAAAAGATGGGGTGATGTTACCGCCGTAGATAATGTATCGTTTTCCATAGATGAGGGGTCTTTTTTAACACTTCTCGGCCCTTCGGGCTGCGGGAAAACAACAATTCTCAGGATGATAGCAGGTTTGGAGACTCCAACACAGGGAGAGATCCGGATTGGAGAAAATATAGTTTTTTCAACGGAAAAGGGGATCAATCTTCCTGCACGGGAACGAAAGTTGGGATTAGTTTTTCAGAGTTATGCATTATGGCCACATATGACAGTATTTGAGAATATTGCCTACGGTCTAAGAGTTAAAAAGATGACTGAAAAGAACATAAAGGCCAAGGTTGCCGAAGCCCTGGATTATATGAAGCTTTATAATATGGCTGAGAGGTATCCGCAGGAAATGAGCGGCGGCCAGCAGCAGCGCGTAGCCCTGGCCAGAATGCTGGCAAGCGAACCTGCCCTTTTTCTGATGGATGAACCGCTTTCCAATCTCGATGCTAAATTGAGAATGGAAATGAGGGCTGAAATTAAGAACATTCATGCTTATGTAAAAGCCACTACTCTGTATGTAACTCATGATCAGGATGAAGGCTTAACAATGGCAACTGAAATTGCAATCCTGAATAGTGGACAGATAGAGCATATGGATAGGCCGAAGAAGGTTTATCATTATCCGGATACCATGTTTGTTGCCGATTTTATAGGCAGTCCTCCAATCAATATTTTCGAAGCTGAAGCTGATGCAGGTGTCGCCGGCAAGGCTGCTAAGATAACACTGCCTACAGGTGAGGTTCTTAAGACCGAGTATAATGGGCTGGAGGCCGGGGGAAAGGTCTATTCTGCTATCCGTCCTGAGAAAATTACGATTAATTCCGAAAAAACAGATAACCAGCTCACAGCAATTGTGAATACTGTACTGCCTTCCGGTTCAGAGACAATTATTCAGGCAAAAGTCGGAGAGGATATCTTCAATATTCTGATGCAGCAGGATGTTGAATTTGAGGTTGGTGAAGAAGTGAAACTTCATATCCCCCCCGGAAGTATTCTCCTTTACGGAGAAGATAAACGGCTGATACCGGCGTAAAGAATCTACAGATAAATTGTGATGTGTTTGTTTCGGCAGACACAGCTCAAAATTACTATAATCTCATGATCACAAGGATTGACACTATGAATTTGCATAAGTTTTCAGGAGCTTGGCTAACAGATATTGATGATACATTAATTGAATCCGGAAAAACTCCTGATGACGTCTGGATAAAAGGTCTTGCAGAAAAAATACGGGTTTTAAAAGAAAATAACATTCTATGGATTCCTATGAGCGGGGTTGCTCTGGTGAAGCTTGGACCGAGAATACTTTATCGTCTTCCGGAGGATGTTCTATCTCATGTAATGTACTATGGAGGGGACGGAAGTCAGAAGTATTTCTATTCTGAGGAAAAATCTGAATGGATGGAAGATGAAAAGTTCATATCCATTTTTTCCGATGCCCAGGGGATAGCGGTTCTTGGACTTGCCGAGTACCGTAAAGCTTTGATCGATATATATGCAGATTCCGATTCAGCATCTTTGATGATTGAGAAACGACTTCAGACAGGCCGGGAGAATTTGAAAAAATATGGTTATTCTCCTGAATATGGAATTCTTGATACGTTGAAGGAAATGCTTCAGGAAAAAGGTTATGACCCTGCGAAGTCTGAAATATATTACAGGGGCGGTTCCGTCAGTTGGATGATTTTCGGGGATATTTCGGCGGAACCCTATAGAGAAAAAAAAGCTCGTCAGGTTAGAAGTGAAATTATGGATGTTGCAGAAAACTGGCTTGCTGAATATGACGGCCTGGCTGATTTAGGGGAAAGGCCGATTTCTGTACCCTTTCCCGGAGCTCGCGGAATTAAATTCGTCCTGATTGGAAATGATAAAGAGAAGGCGACGCGGAATATCATTGATACTGAGGGCGTGGTTCCGGAAACAATATTTTTTACCGGTAACGAAATTTTTGACGGCGGCAATGATAATATGATTAGAAACGTGGACGGTGTTACATTGCTTTCCGTCGGTGAGCAAACTGATGAGGGTGTTAATGTTATACGTGGAGGACTCGGCGTGGAAGCAAACCGGAAGTGGATGGAATTGATATGTGACAGGCTTCAGAAAGGAGAGAAGTGGCCGGACATATTAAGTGATTTGAAAGCCTATGCAGGAAAAGATGCGCTCCAAAGCATCTCGTTGTAAATTGACAATATATTTAAGAGATTTTTGAGGTAAAGATTATGAGTATCTGGAATATTTTCACTCTGTTTGGGGGATTAACTATTTTTCTTTTCGGCATGATGGAGATGAATAAACATCTTACAGCTATTGCCGGAACGAAAATGAAGGGAATAATGCTGGCACTGACGCGGGGGCGGGCGAGAGGATATCTTACCGGCCTGGGAATCACTATTGTAAATCAGTCATCATCAGCAACAACTGTACTTGAGGCAGCTCTGGTAGGTGCCGGTCTAATGACTTTCCAGCAGAGTCTGGCAGTGACATTGGGTGCGGAACTCGGCTCAACATTCCTTCCCCAGCTTGTAGCCTTTCCTTCTATTACGAAATTTGCTTCTTTTATAATCGCGCTGGGTTTTATTTTTCTGATAACGATGAAAACAAAACGGGGCAAAGACATTGGTATGACTGTATTTACTTTCGGTCTGCTATTTCTGGGTATGGATATGATGTCTTCCTCATTAAAACCCCTGAGAAGTTTTGAACCCTTTATTATTTTGATGCGGAATATAGAAACACCTATTTTAGGAATTTTCCTTGGATTATTTTTCACAATGATTATTCAATCTTCAGGTGCAACTACGGGCATCACTATCGCTATGGCAATTGCGGGGACTATCACGCTTGAACAGGCTGTACCTATTAACCTTGGGGCTGCGGTTGGCACATGTATTACTGCAGTGTTGGGAAGCCTTACTCTCAACTGGGAAGCAAAGAGATCTGCTTATATTCATATTGTATTCCAACTGATAGGTGTTATATGGGTATTTATTCTTCTGAGTATTCCTTTCAGAGGAGATAGGTTCTATATCTGGTTCGTTAAATGGTTTACACAGACAGTACTGCAGACCGACAGTGTGGCAAGGCAAATTGCTATGGCATTTACATTTATGCCGATAATCAATCATATTATAGTTTTCCCCAACCTTAATTCTATTGTAAAGCTGTTTAATAAGATACTTCCTGAAAAGGATGCTCCAAAACCTTTCGGTGCTAAATATATCCATAAAAAAATGATACAGAAGAGTATTAATTTGTCCCTTGTTATGGCAAAGAAAGAGATTCTAAGGGTAAGTGATTTAATTCAGGCTATGATTCTGGAAATGAAAAGTGCATTTCGTAGTAAAGATTTGACAATAATAAATAAAATAAATGATATGGATTCAAAAGTTGATCTTCTGCACAGCAAAATTATTGCATTCCTGGCTACACTTTCACAGGAGGAATTAAGCGAGCAGGAATCTGAACTGTGCATGAGCTATATTTACATTCAGAATGAACTGGAATCGATAGGTGATGTAATAGATAAAAATGTAATGGTACTGGCTGCCAAGAAGATTGATCAGAATCTGATCTTCTCAGAAGAAGGTTTCCACGAACTAGAACATTATTTATATAAATTGATGCGTAGTTTTGAAAATCTTATAAAATCTTTTCGTGAAGATGATAACGTGCTGGCGGATACTCTGGTGAAATCCTATAAAAATAAGGAAGAAGAAAAGTATAAAAAGCTTCATCTTGAACGGCTGCAGAAGGGACTAGAAGAATCGTTGGCTACTTCTTCTGTACATCTTGATTTGATTTCATATTTCTCTCGGATAAACAGTCAGATTGCCTATATAGCTAAAAAGCTAAGGAAAAATACTTATATACCTGAGGCGGAGCACACAGTCAGCTGAAGAACATTTAAGTATTTTTCTGATTATTTGAATTATCTTTGAACCTGTTCCAATTATCGCTGGATCCATCCGGTACTTGCCAGACGGATAACTAAAATTCTACAAAATCCGGATCATATATTGACTCATCAATTTCCATTTCCTATCTTTTCTATATGATCAAAGTCTGTCTTCCCCTGGAATCCAGGGAAACTCTGGAAAAGCGGTATACTGATTCAATCCTTCGTAGTGAAGAGATCCTTATTGGACTTGTAGATAGAATCCGTAGAGAAGCCAGGGAAGGAAATATTAATATCACAGTTCGCCATCGTGTAAAGACCTTCCACAGCTGGTACGCTAAACTTCTTAAAACTGCTGCTTCCCGAAATCACGATTCAGGGGAGATAGTTATAACCGATATAATGGGAATCCGTATCGTCTGTCCTTTTCTGGAAGAGGTTAAGACTGCCTCGGCCCTTCTTGAAAAACTTTTTTATGTAGATGAGGTGGATGTAAAGGGCGCTGACTATCCTTATCAGTTTTTCGGATACGAGTCGGTCCACTATCTAATCAGAGTCCCGGGTGAATCAGATTCCGGAGGCATATGCGAAGTTCAGGTGAGGACGATCCTTCAGGAGGCCTGGGCAGAGGTGGAACATGAACTGGTCTATAAATCAGACTTTTCCCCTCTTGATGAGCCTTTAAAGCGGAAACTTGCCGCCCTGAATGCCAATCTTACCCTGTCGGACATAATGTTCCAGGAGATCAGGGACTATCAGAAATCCCTGCATAAGGAGCTCAAGAAACGGAGGGTGGGTTTCTATAATTCCATTCAGGGAAGAGGCGGAGAGAAAACTTTGGACCTGTGGGAGGCCGGTAAAGGTTCTTTTTCTCCATCGGTAACCGATCCGGGTATTATTTCGTCTGATACGGTCGACACTCTGCTCCTCAAAGGACTGTTGGCACACAACGGTGAAGAATATGAAGAGGCTGTAAGGATTTATTCCGAGATATTGAAGCGGACCGATCGAAAGGATATACGGACAGTTATCTATCTGCACAGAGGCATGGCATATTTTACTGCCGGACAGGAAGGGAAGGCCATGTCCGATTTCAACAGCGCCCTTAAACTGGATCCTGAAAATAATAAGGCACGCTACTACCGGGCCGTAAACGAGCGTATGAAGGGGCAATATCCGGAAGCTTTTGAAGATCTGGCTCTCTGCCTGAAATCAGATCCCTATAATCTGGAGTTTCTCACCGCCCGTGGTGAGACGCATCTTGCTGCCGGTGACCCTTATGCAGCGCGGGAGGATTACCGGGTTGTACTGCGAATTGATCCTGAATTCAAGCCTGCCCAGCGGCTTCTTGGGGAGTTGGAGGATTAACGCCTATATCTCATCGACGGTATAACCGTAAATTGATGACCTGTTTGAAGGATGTGACGATCTTGCGGAGGCTCTATAAATCAGGTCACTTACTTCCTGAGCAATCCCTATAGTGTAAAAACTGAACCATCTTACGAATCTCCAACCACTCTGAACTTCTTAAGCCGGCCGACAGCTTCATGGGGAAGATTCGCCGTAATCCTTGTTCCTTCGTGAAGATGCTCTTCGCTTATGATCGTACCCGTACGGTGGATGTAGGCTGCCAGATCGTATCTGTCCGGAGGCAGGAGATAGGAAGCCGTATTCCTTCCGGATCGGATTATCTTTTCGACAGCTTCTTTGAGTTCATCCAGTCCTGTTCCTGTCCGGGTTGAAATGGTAATCGCGTCAGGAAATCTTTCCGCCAGATTGACATGGATTCCCTCTTTACCCAGGAGATCTTCCTTGTTGAAGACTGTCAGGATCTCCTTTAAATCCAAATTTCGTAACAGTAAGTAATGAAATTTATATATTAGTAGGGCATTTAGCCTGGTACCTTTTCTATAAAACCTATGGCAACAGCTCCTTTTCCTGAATGCATTCCTACGACAGGCGAGATATCTGTTATGTAGAGAGGTTTTTTACCAATAATTTTTTCTACAAGGACGGCAAAGTTTTCTGCTCTCTCACGGGCGGCTGCATGGACTATGACATATTCTTCAATGCCGGGATCCGAGTGAATTCCTTCCAGTAATCTGGAAATATCCTTCAGAAGGGAAGATAGGGTAAGAAGTAAAGAAATAGATTACCCTGACGGTCTCGTTTTCGGACCTACACAGCAGGAATTTATTACTGAGAATCTTGAAAGACTCAAAGCAGGGGTAAAGTTAAATTTTCTTCTTCCTGTACCTGAATTTACAACAACAACCCCGTTTACAATGGTGCTGGATGAGGGAACTGAGTATGGACAGGAGAGAAGACTTGTAATAAGGATGGAAACAAAGAATCTCCTGCTCCGGTTTCTGGTCGGTAAAAACTACTTTGTCATTGACGGAGAATCCGGATTAATACAGGAAATTCACGGTCCATCCATCCTCCGTGTTTATGAGAATGGAAAATGGAATCTGGTTGATGTTAATATCTACTTTGGCTACAGGATGGATTCTTAAGGAAATATCTAAGCGACCTTATACCTAATCGGAACTGATGTTCCCTCCTGTTTGGTTGGTGACCCATTACGCCTGGGACAAATACTTCTTAATCTAGCAAACAATGCTATTAAATTTACAGAATCAGGAGAGATCGCTGTCTCTGCAGAGAGCATAAAACGAAAGGAAGAGGATGTAGAAATAAAATTTGTGGTTCGTGATACCGGTATCGGCTTGACAAAAGAGCAGGCGGGTAAACTCTTTCAGGCCTTCTCCCAGGCAGACACATCAACAACCAGAAAATACGGCGGAACAGGCCTGGGTCTTTCAATCAGTAAAAAACTCTCAGAGTTGATGGGTGGATCCATCGGAGTAAGCAGCACCTATGGGGAAGGATCTTCATTTTACTTTACAGGTGTATTCGCATTTAAGGAAAATAAAGAACGGGATATTATTCCGGAAGAAATTAAGGATCTCAATGTCCTGATAGTTGACGATAATGCGACCAGTCAGGAAGTTCTCTCTTCCTATGTCAAAGATTTTTCCTTTAGGCCGACTACTGTAGACAACGGAACGGAAGCCATACAGTTAATCAGAAAAACCAAGGAAAACGACAAGAAACCCTTTGATCTCGTTCTTATGGATTACAGTATGCCGGGTATGAATGGATTTCAGACCGCAGAAAAGATAAACGAGTTACTAAACGAGGAGGAGCGCCCTAAATACATTCTGGTCACAAGTTTCGGCCGAGATGAGATTTTGAATAACGTAGATAAGTTCGGATTTGATGGATTTGTTCTCAAACCTGTCAATCAGTCATTGCTTTTTAACACTATTATGCAGTCTTTTGGTCATGCCTATAATGACAGCAAAAAAAGAAGAGAGGAAGAGTATCCTGAAG
>JAEINK010000102.1 GCA_016342585.1 Spirochaetales bacterium | reverse complement strand
GAAGGGATGATGATATGACACTAAGACAGGTACAGAATTTCAGAGGACAGGTGACATTTAATTTGACAGGTCGGGATATTCGCTGAAAGACAACCCCCGACTATTTTTTTACCAAGACCGTGGAAATCTCCCCTGGAAGTACCGAGTATAATCGTACCCTTCCTCTCTCCTCCACTCTTGAAAAGGGGCAGGAGAAGCTCAACAACCTCACCGGAAACCTGAGAGCAGATATAATGCTGAGAAAGATTCGCCCTATGGCCATCAACAAGATCTGTAATCAGCTTTTGGATAGAGGGGATGACAACCTTAAAAACAATGTCTTCTGGTAAAATTCCTTCAATAAGAGCGAGGTCCACTCTTTTGAGTGCCCGATTTCGATCGGTGTCATATACAGCCTCATAATAATCATCAAAAACCTTTTTGATATCCTGCATTTCAATGCACCCCGTATTAGAATTTCACCAAGCATACTTAACTATAATAGAAGACAAGGGCATTTACAAATAATTTGATCATATGAGAGGGCATTAACCCATACTTTTCGGGATCCCGGAACTAATTCCAGGGAAGGCTGTTCCCCCGATGAATTTCAATCTCATCCACAACTCCCTTTCCCCGAAAACGAATCAGGAACCTTACCGTTTCTGCGATCTCTTCAGGAGAAATTAGATCGGAAGTATCAATGTCCGGCCGGACTCGCGCGGCCATGGGCGTATCGACACCACCAGGTAAAACCGCATGAACACGAATCCCCTCCTCAAAGAGCTCGGCTGCCAGAGATTTCGTAAATCCCAGGAGAGCGTGTTTAGATGCAGCATAGGCAGACTGGAGGGGGTAGCCTTTTTTACTGACCACAGAACCAATATTCACGATCACAGGCCGGGAAGAGTCTCTTAAAAAAGGAAGGGCAGCCTGGCAGAGAAAATAGGGAACCCGGGCATTCAAGGTCATGACATCCTCAAAATCATCAAGGGAGGTATCTTCAAGGGTCCTGGAGAGAACCATGCCCGCACAGTTTACAAGCCCGTCCAAACCTCCCAGGAGTTCCGCACTTCTTGTAATGATATCATAGGGTTCATCCTCCACAAGATCTGCGGGTAGAAAGAAAGAACCTGCCAGTTCTCCTGCAAGAGAAAGCCCTGCCTGATCATTTCTGCCGGTAAGGACAAGCCGGCAACCTTCCTGGGAGAGCATTCTGGCGATTTCGGCCCCAATTCCTCCGGTCGCACCGGTAATAAGAATTTTCATACCCGATAGTTCGATCATTATTTTATCTCCTTTATTATCCGACTTTGCATAACCCCGACAACACCATCTTCATCCGAAGAGTTATTGTATTTAAAATTCATATAAGTGCTAAAATTAATATTGATCAAAATACGCTCCCTGTCAAAAACCAATCTTCCTGCGGGGAGGAATGAGAAACCAGGAAAGAATGACAAGGGAGGCAAAACCAACATAGAGAAGGATGAAAAAAAGAGGCGAAAAATCGTAAAAAATAAAACGCCGTATTAAACGCCCCAGGAAGGATATATCCCTCTCTACAACCTGCCCCGCTAACTCACGGAGCCTGTATTCCAGTTCGGTAATTGGACAGACCATACCAACAAGGGCTTCAACAGCCACAAGACAGGAGGCAGAGAGATGAATCAATCGGAATTTCATATTCCGAATCCACCGAAGATGAAAAATCCCACCGGTGAGAATCAGAATCTCTCCACCAAGGGTGAAAAGAACATAGAGCAGGTGAAAAAAAACAACCATATCCGCCAGCAATCCGTATCTCATAATACCTCCCGATATTTTCCGGTCGAAAGGATCTCGACCGGAATAGGAAGCTGCCCTGAATTCAGATTATTTAATGAACTTTGCCGCCTCCAACGCGAAAATTTTCTCTTCGTCGGTGGGGATAATCCATGCTTTAAGACCGGGAACAAGCCCGCTTTCGGCAATAACAGCCTCTTCACTTCGAAGGTCCATAGTGGCGTCATCGATCTTCCAGTTGAAAAGAGACATGAAGTTTAAAACCTTTCGTCGGAAATACCCTTCATTCTCACCAATTCCACCGGTGAAAACCACACCATCAGGCTTTTCCATGGTTCCAAGATAATCACAGAAGTATTTGGCCGCTCTATAGGCGGCAACATCAACAACCTTCTCGGCCTTCTCATCCCCCTCCATCGCGGCCTGCCGGATGAAATGCATCTCCTTTATTTCATCCTTATTGTAAAGCCCGTAAAGACCGGATTCCTTATTTAGAATGCGGACGATCTCTTTTATATCAACACCAAGATTATCGGACATCAATTCGAGGGCTCCCGGATCAACATCGCCACTGCGAGTCCCCATGACGAGTCCCTCTAAAGGAGTTGTACCCATACTCGTGTCTGCCCCTTTCCCGTTGACGACCTTGGCCATCGAACAACCATTACCAAGGTGGGCGATAACAATATTCACATTATCAATATCCATATTATTAAGCTCGGCAAAACGTCCCGTTATGTAAGCATAGGAGGCACCGTGAAACCCATACCTCTGAATACCATACTTCTCACGCCACTCCTCGGGAACCGCATAATATTTTGCATAATCGGGCATCTTGGCATGAAACTGGGTATCAAAAATAGCCGCATGAGGGATTTTGCTGAAAACAGGGTCCATAAAACAGGCGGCAATAATATGATGGTTAGCCGGGTTATGAAGTGGAGCTAATGAAGCAAACTTATGTATAGATTGCTGAACCTCTCCATCGGCGCCGTCAATGAGTGCCGTATCTGTGAAAGCAGATCCACCATGAACGACACGGTGCCCCGCAGCATCCAGCGTAAGCTCGGGAAACCTCTCATTTATTATTCCTGTTATCTCTTTAAGAGCCGTACCATGATCCTTCATGGCTCGCTCAAGAACCTCTTTCTTCCCGTCCCGCTTCACATCTATATACCCCTTGTCAGTACCAAGTCCCTGACAGTTAAAATCAACAACAGTGCTAACTTCGGATCCCTCTACTTTTTTTATTGAGACTTTGATAGAAGAGCTCCCTCCATTGAAACAGATTACGTGTTTTATTGATGACATATTATCCCCCTGGAAATTCTTATGTATAGCTTCCGACATTATAACAGGAATTTTGTATAATGGTAGTCACTGTATTACAATAATAGTATAGAGAAAACATTATGCAAGGGAGAGGTGGCGTCAAGACGCCATAACAGTAAACATGAAACATCAGCGAAGATTGAAAGCACCCCTGTTCTACCTCATATTTATACTATTCATCGCCGGGCTTATGACCTTTTCGGGCTGTGATATTCTGGGAATTGAACAAGAATCTGAAGACCAACCCGCTGAAGATGGTGCTGATGAGATTGGCGAAGAAGCGCAAAGCGTTACTCCCCTCACAAATTCATATGGTGGATTCCTGACAGCCCATAATGATGCCGCAATTCTGACCTCTTCCAACTCAAGGCTGTCATTTACGGATCCAGGTTTGGATAGTTTTGATGCTGACGGCTATTTTCACCTTGCTGGAAATGTGTCTGCAACAGGAACTGATATTCCCTACTTTGCACTACGCCTCACCAAAGGAGATGAGAAGACCTATTACTGGCTGACAGATGATTTCTCCATCGATGTCTGGCTCAGGTTCAGTGAAGGGATCTATACAGCAGATTTCTTTGAAATAACCGTTGTAGAAGAAAATCCTAATGGTGTGATTTCAAGCTGGTCAGGAACATCCAGAGCTACTATAACCATAAATAATACCAATTCAGAAGACGGCCGCGACCTTTACCCTTCCGCACCCATCCAGTCGGATGATCCGGCTATCGCAGGTCGGGCACAAACCTTAAAAGGGGAAGTTTCCTCCGATTTTGAATATATCCAGGCTGCCCACGATTGGGTCTGCCAATACCTCTACTACGATCTGGACTCAATTTCCAGAGAATATAGAGAGAAGCAGGATGCCTCATCGGTGATGGTGAACAAGATGGCCGTTTGTGAAGGATACACCACCCTTTATAATGCCATCCTCCGGGCAGGGGGTGTGAAGGCCAGATATATAACAGGAACAGCCGGTGTGGACACCATTGGAAGCCATGCCTGGTCCCGGGTTTACAACGGGGGCGAATGGCGTTACGTGGACACAACCTGGGATGATCCCCTATGGATAATCGACGGATATCCATCTGGAACCAGCGACTTTCCCGATGGAGAGAACATAAATCATGATTATTTCTGGAAAGAGACATATTCTGATCACTATGGCTATGAACTCGATATGACAGACGCCAGGGGGGTCGCTGATGTACAAACCATGACCTCCGACATGGATTTTCCAGGATATCCAGCAGGAAGCTATTAATTCTTCTGCTCTTATTCCTATTTTATACGTATCTTAGTAGTACAGATTAAGGAGGATTCATTATGAATTTGGATATTTCTTATTTTAACATCTGGGCGATTCTGCTGACTATTGTTCTTCAGATGGTTCTGGGAGCCCTCTGGTATTCACCAGCCATGTTTGGAAAGATCTGGCTTGAGCTCACCAATCAGAAACAGGAAGATATCTCCAGGGAAGAAGGAAACAAGGCGATGGCCTTTGCTGTTATCCCGGCGATCTTTTCATCCATCTTTCTTGCGATCATCCTGGCCTTAACCGGCGCGTCCACAATCCTGGAAGGGGTAATAATTGGCAGTATTTTATCCATAGGATTTGGGGGGATGGCCATGCTGAACCTGGTTTTCTTTGAAGGCCGTTCATTCAGACTTACCCTCCTGAACGCCGGTTATGCCTTCACAGGAATGAATCTGGGTGCGATTATTTTAATTGTCTGGAACTGATGGACCGGGAGCGGGACCAATCAAAGCCTCTAAAGGTCTGAACAACCTGAATTCTCCTGCCAACAGGTTTTAGAAATAGTACCAGATAGACTCATAATCGGAGCAGGCTTCCCCTCTCTCCTCCTTCAGGCGTTTCAGATATTCTAAAATAGGGACCGTGTCTCCGACATAGGAAGCCTGCTCAACAATATTTTTCTCCCAGGGATGAAACTCATAAATACGGCTTCCATCGGGGAGGATAGAGAGAAGATCTCGGTTCTGTTTGGCCCGCAGGTAGTTCTTCCCCAGTCTCGGCACATTGTAAACGGCCTCATCTGTTCGTGTAAGTCCCGGCAGAAGCCTGGCTTCTTCATTCTCCTCCTGAAGAAGACGGGAAATGGGAACCCGATAATCAGCGGTCTCGGACTTCCCTTTGGGAAGAAAAGTGTAATAAGGCTCAATACCAATCCGCCGGAGAAGTCTCCGAAGCAGGGCCGTTTCAAACCTGCGGGAAGAATAAAATGTAAAAACCTGCTGATTATAGGTGCTTATCCCATGTACCCGAAGCCTTTTGACAGCAAGAGCCATGGCCGGATTCAACTCATAAGGGTGTTGTACATGGGTCACAAGGACAATCTCCCGCTCCTGGTTCTGGAACCGTCCGAGGATGGCGGCCACTTTCTCGGTAAACCTCATTGGAAGAGTGACCGGTGTTCTTGTTCCAATCCTAACCCTGTGAATAGAAGGCAATGAACACACCATTTCCAAGAGACACTCAAGAACTTCATCATCCAGGAGCATAGGATCCCCTCCGGTAATAAGAATTTCATGAACAGCCGGGTGTTCTCCAATCCACTCTACGGCGGCCTCAATCTTTTCCCAGGATGCCATGGCATCGGGGTCAAGAACTTCATCGATCTCCCAGTTTCTTTGACAATAGACACAGATCTGAGGACATGTATTATATGGTTTTAAAATGACAATTCCCGGATACCGGCGTGTTACAAGGTCGATAGGAGATGTATCCACTTCGCCCATAAAATCAGAAGTTTCCTGGCTATTCCTGTTATCTGCCATTGTGTTCACATATCGGGATGGAGGGAAAACCTGATAACGTAATGACTTATCCCTCACCGAACCGGGGATAGAATCCATAAGACTTAGATAGAAAGGTGTGACCCCAAAAGGGAGCCGGGCATTACGGGCTTTCCTGATGTTCAGTTCTTCTGATTCAGAAAGGTAGATGAGATTTTTAAGAGCGTCAGCATCTTTAGCCACATTAAGAGTCTGCCACTTCCAGTCATTCCACTCTTTATCTGTCGCTTTTAATTCAGCACTAATCCTCTCTTTATTAACTCCCCTTTCAGCAATTATCTCCCGATGAAGACCATGGGAATACCGATCCATGAAGTGTTCAACACGCATCCAGAGGGCATCCAGTTCGTCCGATCGAACGATTGCCGCCTCCCTGCCGTTATACCGCCCCGCCTGGGACTTTCTGGCCAGAAGGGGCTTATCAGCAGTTCTATCTTCAAGCGCCCAGATGAGGTGTATCATCTCCGCATAAAACCCGGGTTGCAGATCCTTCCGGGGAAGTTCCCGTGCAAGATCCCAGAGAGCCTGGGTAAGGCTGAATCCGGCGAGGTTTTCCGCCCGCCGGGATAACATGGACATGAAGGCATTCACAGAATCCCTTCTTCGTGTAAAAAACCTATCCCAGGGCTTTTTCTCTTCAGTAGAGTTGGCAACAAAAAGCCTGATGGCCTTCTCCCGGAGAACTTCACGAGTCCCGGCCAAAGTTTTGCATCCTTTCAGATCATAAAGAAAACCACCGCACTCTTCCAGAAAGAGATCTCTGGAGTAATCGTCAACCTCCAGTAATCTTCCTTTCGAGTACCCCCTGGGTTTGGGTTTAACACCCTTTATACCTAAGGCCATTTTTTCATAATTTTGTAATGGATCCATGAGAACACCCCTTCGAAATTCGGTTAATCATTAGCAGTAATACTTAAGAACTTAAGTATACCATATGGCTTTTCCATTATTGATTGAGCAAAGTTTCGATTGCACTCATGCCTTTTCTGATTTATCATAAGAAAAAAATCTGGAGAATATGAATGAAAAAGAAAATTTTACTGACTCTATTGATTATGCTGCTTACGATTACAGTTGTCACTGCGAAGGATAACTCACCCTTCGGCTCCCAATACGATGAATCAAATCTGGCCCTAAGATTAGCCGTTGGTGGTGGAACATTCGGCTTTGCCCTTTATCCGGGTGTCGAATATATCTTTACACAGGTAGATTTTGCTGACGGAACCTTTCCTGTAGATTTTGGGGCTATGGCCGAAGGATATCTCGGGTATTCAGGCACATCCTTTGGAATAGGAGCCGCTGTTTATGGAACAGGTCATTTCGGTTTAAGCAATATCGATATTGAATATGTTGAAAACCTGGATATCTTCCTGGGAATTGGTGTTGGTTTCCTTGGCGAGATCACCTTTGCCGGAATTTCGGGGATCTCTTATTTCATAGATCCCGGCATGTCTGTATTCCTTGAGTATAACTACCTGGCAAACTCAAGCGGATGCATAGGTGTTCAGCTTCACCTGTAAAGACAGACACCTCTAACAAAATTTCATACCCCGGTACTGATTTATATCCATATCGGGGTATTTTTATAAAAAAATTGAATCTCTATCCAGGTATAAACAGGCTATCCTTTGGGGTGAGATACTCGGACGCCCAAGGGGGATTGAGGCTTATCATTACAAAGAGGATTGATCCCTCTTCACTTTCGGTGTAGCCTGTTCCCATGCCTATACTCGATTACCAACGCAACCCTTTTGAAGGGGCAATCATAATTCCCGAATCTTTACCGGAAGATATTTCAATTTTTCCCTCTCTCCTGGATGAGACCCTTACAGTTTTGAGGAATGAGGGAATCAAGGTTATCTGGATGAATATCCCCATCGCCTCTGCAGGCCTGGTTCCAACGGCTGTAGCGGCCGGGTTTTCCTACCACCATGCGGATGAAAACGGGCTTGAGATGACTCTCGCCTTAAGAGAGGGGGCCTTCATCCCGCCCTATGCTACCCACTATATCGGCGCAGGCGGGGTAGTGATTGATGATGACCGAAACATCCTGCTTATAACAGAAAAATATAATCCAAAATGGAAGCCCCACCTGAAACTTCCAGGTGGAGCACTCAATGGAAGAGAACATATCTCCAGGGCGGTCTGTCGGGAGGTGCTGGAGGAGACGGGAGTCAGGACAGAATTTATGCATCTGGCCTGTATGCGCCACTGGCACGGTTATCGGTATGGAAAATCGGACATCTATTTTGTCTGCCGATTAAAACCCTTGAGTAAAACAATATCTGTGGATCCCGAAGAGATCGCCCTGGCGAAATGGATGCCCGTGGATGATTACCTGAAGGATCCGGATACCCACCCCTTCAATAGAAAGATCGTGAGTTCAACCCTGAATGAGAATGGTCTCACCCGCGATTTTATCGAAGGGTACGGAACCCCCGAAACACACGAACTGCTTTTTTCATAAGCCGGCCATCGATCACCACAAGCCCAATCCCGAGTATCCCCATTCCCATAAAGTGCCTGAATCCGACAGCCTCACCGAGAAAGAGAACCCCAAGGAGGATTGCACTCACAGGGATTAAAAAGGTAACAAGCAGAACACTCGTCGCCCCGGAAGAGGAGAGAATTCGGAAATAAAGGATATAGGCCAGAGCTGTCGAAAGGAGGCCTGCCCCCAGGAGAGCCCCCCAGACATTCCATCCGGGAAGGGGTAGAGTCCATGGAGCATCTATAAAAAGAGAGAGGGGGAGCAGGATGATTGCCGCACAAGTAAGCTGCCCCGCAGCCATGACAAGAGGTTCGAGCCCCAGGGCTTTTGTACGCCGCCCCCAGATACCACCGAATGCATATGAGAGTGAAGCGGTCATAACCATAAACATTCCCGGGAGGGAGTTCCCTCCGGTCATGACAGCTTCCAATCCAATCAATGTAAATACGCCCGAAAATCCAATTAAGAGTCCGGCAAGTTTCCTGCGGGTTATCTTCTCATCCCTCGTCAGGAAGTGAGCTGCTATCACCGTAAAGAAGGGGGTGGAGGCATTCACGAGAGAGGCAAGACCTCCGGTTATCAGCTCCTGACCTGAAACGATGAAACTGAAGGGGATTGCATTGTTCAGAAGGCCCAGTATAAAAAAAGAGAACCAGACCTTTTTCTCCTTTGGCAGTTTCAATCCGCGGAACTTCATGAAGGTGAGCAGTATTGCCGCGCCAAAGATAAGCCTGAGAAATACTATGGTAAAGGGAGGGAAGGCCGTCAGAGCAACCTCCGAAAAAAAGAAGGAACCACCCCACAGGATCGAGAGTACCATAAGATAAATCCACTCTTTGATTCCCATTTTAGTGATGCCGCTTATATTATCATTCATGAGGATGATTATTCCCGATATACACAATCCAGTCAAACAATATTGATTTTGGTCGTCACAGTCAGCAATCTACCCGAAAGGAAGCCATTGGGAGACACTGAATAAAAAAATCGAAGAGCTTATAAAAACAAAAACCCCGGACCAAACAGGAAGTTTACCCCACCACAAGAAGAAATAATCACCGACAACGAAGGGGCCCTTTAGGTTATAATATAAAAAAGGGGATTTCATAAATGGAACGTAACTACTCAGGACGACGTATAAAAAACTAGACATAAAGGGAAATTTCTTGTAGACTGTTTCTATGAAAGATCGG
>JAEINK010000014.1 GCA_016342585.1 Spirochaetales bacterium | reverse complement strand
CCCATTGCCTGTCTTTGTTATCCCTCCTCTCCGTTGAGTCAAGCCACTGGAGTGTTCACTGGGAACAAGTCCCAGATAAGACATAAATTGCCGGGGAGAGTCAAAACGGGTTATATCCCCAAGCTCTGCCATCACCGTCATCGCCGTTATGAAATTGACTCCTCGCAGTGCCATCAAAGCTTCAACTACCGGAGCAAAATGCCAATCCGCTACCGACTTGCGCATCTCTTCTTCCAACTCAGATACTCGTCTCTGAGCTTGTTTTACCGCACTGATATATTCTTCAAAGACGATCTGTTGAATAGAGTTATCGAACTTAAGATTTTCCATCCATTTAAAATGTGCCTGGGTCCACTTGCTCTTCCCATCCCTGTAGATATAGCCATGGCGAAGAAGAAACGAACCCAATCTTTGCCGGGCCTGGCGTTCCATATTCTTCATATCCTCCCGACATCTGGTCAAATCCCTGAATGCTTCCTGTTCTTTGTCGGGAACCCATACTGCTGTCAACTCTCCAGCTCGGCTTAACCTGGCCAACATTTCACTGTCCCGACGATCTGTCTTGATTCGCTCTCCCGGTTTCCGCGGTATTAAGGACGGTGCCACAACATCACAGTTTTGTCCCAGTGCTGTAATCTGATGATATATCCCATAACCACAGGGGCCCGCTTCATAACAGTAGCTGACGGCCTCTCCATTGGGGCTGAGTTTTTTCACAAGTTTTCCAATAGCTGTTGGACGGTTTGAAATTTCTCCATAATAACGGGGTAGTCCGCCCTCAGAATCTGCAATCGATACAGAAATCTTTTCTTTGTGTGTATCCAGCCCTACAAATTTGCTATACTTCTCCATGACCTGCCCTCCTCAATTTTGGCTCTGCACTATGATTTTACGACCTCTCAGTGTAACCCACGTTTTTGAGGTCGGGCAGGTCAATTCATTATGTCTATTTATATTTTACTGGCTATACGCATGTCCTTGAAACTCAGGACGGAACCGTAGTATAGAGAAAGAATGAATATAATTTTCGATGTTGGCGGTGTGATCCTGAATTGGGATCCTGTGGAGATCATTAAATCCTTTTTCCCTGAAGAGGAAAATCCAAAAGAGATCCTGAATAAACTCATTCAACATGAGGATTGGGCAAATCTGGATAAAGGTGTCATCGAGCAGAGTGAAGCTGTCAGGAATATGGCGGAACGAACGGATTTTGAGGAACAGCTTATTGAAGATTTTTTTGACCATTCCGCCGCATATTTAAGCCTTAAAGAAGATACCCTTACCCTGATTGAAGAGTTAAAGGTACAAAATCATGAGCTGTATGTTCTGTCCAACATGCACTTGAATACTATCGATTGTCTAAAAACCAATTTTTCGTTCTGGGATTCGTTTAAAGGGATTGTCTTTTCTGCCGAGGTTAAGATGATCAAGCCGGACCGGGAGATTTATCAGCATATTCTGGAGAAGTACTCCCTGGAACCTGAGAATACTATTTTCATCGATGATATGTCCGAAAATGTTGAGGCTGCCAATCGGCTTGGAATTCATGGTATTCTATTTAAAGATGCAAAGACCTTGAAATCTCAGCTTGCCGATCTTTTGATATAGCAATAGAACTGCGATAGACTTGTTCATTATGCCGAATGAATACAAAGAAACATCTTTCAATCGCAGCATATTGCTTTGACACTATCCCTATTGATATCTATACTCACCGCAAAACTATTTCTCGAGGAGAATCTAATGGAAGATAATTTTGAAGCACTAGGATTGGATCCCTCACTTGTAAAAGCACTTGAAACTGAAAAGATAACCAGAGCCACCGATATTCAATCCAGGGTGATTTCTCAGATGAACAACCCGGGTGACCTTATTTTTCAATCAGCGACTGGTACGGGTAAAACTCTGGCCTACCTCCTGCCCCTGTTCGAAAAAATCAGGAAATCTCCCAATGACACGAGGGCCATCATTCTGGCACCAACCCATGAGCTTGTCATTCAGATTCAGAGACAGATGGAAAGGCTTGCCAAGAATTCGGGACTTACCGTTACCTCAACGCCACTGATCGGGGCAGCCAATATCCTCAGGCAAATCGATAAACTTAAAAAGAAGCCCCATATAATGGTGGGGTCTCCGGGCCGGATTCTGGAATTGATTAAGAGCAATAAAATTAAGTCCCATTCTATTAAAATGATCGTTCTCGATGAAGTTGACAGGCTAATGGACAGACATAATGAAAAAACTGTCATTGATATAATAAAGCGGCTTCCGAATGAAAAGCAAGTGGTAATCGCTTCAGCCAGTATGCCGCAGAATGTAATCAAAAGAGCCGGGGCGATGATGAGTAATCCCGTTCAGATCCTTTCTATAGAGGACCAGTCTATACCGGAATCAATTACACACATCAGTCTGGCAGTAGAGCAAAGGGATAAAATTGATTTGCTGAAGAAGCTTCTTAAAAATATAGATCCCCCTAAAGCCATTATTTTTGTCAATAAGGTGGATATGATCGAAAACCTAACTGCAAAGCTGAAATTTCATGATATAAAAACGGAAAGCATTCATGGTACGATTCAGAAGTTCGATCGTAAAAAAGTAATGGCTGACTTTCAGTCAGGAAAACTAAATGTGTTGATTGCCTCAGATTTAGCGGCAAGGGGACTGCAAATGGATGGAATAACCCATGTGTTTAATATGGATATTCCCGAACAGCCCAACGATTATCTCCATCGAGCAGGAAGAACAGGGAGAAATGGTCTGGAGGGAATGGTTATCTCCCTGGCAACAGACTACGATAGGCCTTTTCTGCATGACATTGAAAACAAGCTTAAAATCCAGATACAGAAAAAACGCTATTTTAAGGGTGAAATAACTGACTAATTTCCTTTACCGCAGTTAAGTTAGACTTTGAAGTGGTCTCTTTCAGTTTACCGAACCCGGCACCTTTTCATCATAAGTGAATGAGCTATATCCTTCGTCTGCCGACCAGGCTTGAATCCAATATAAATAAGTATATCCTGATTGGACCGATAGATCGGTGAAGCGGTTTTCGATGGTATATTCTATCACTATGCCTGTATCAATTGATTGGGTTTGTCTATATATATTATAGCCCTCGGCGTTTATAACGGCATCCCAGGAAACCTCTATTCTATCGGAATAGGCTCCATTGGTAGCACTGATATTTGAAACTGTCGCGATAGAAGATGGGTAGACGGTTACCATATCCATTTCGCCTACTCCTATATAGGTTCTGATAGCTGTATTCTCTCGAAGCGATACGGCATCTATGATGGAGTCGTTGGGTTCATTCTCTATAGGATTAACTGCCGAATTCTGGTCTATGATTAACATTGGATCGGTTCCGACCGAAAATTCTGCTATATACTCTTGTTCCGCCGTGGTGGCACCGGAGAATAGAACTGTGAATGGTGAATCCCAACGGGGAATTCTTCCTTCCCGGGGAATCCCTGGAGTATTGCTTCCCAGC
The DNA here is from genome assembly GCA_016342585.1 of Spirochaetales bacterium. Lineage (GTDB taxonomy): Bacteria > Spirochaetota > Spirochaetia > UBA9216 > UBA9216 > JAEINK01. Next base: position 76,250 of record JAEINK010000014.1, on the reverse strand, counting down.
CAGGTATTCCAAATTCCTTTATTAATAGGATAACAATCCCCATCTGGGGAGATAATCAGAAACCCTCCGTCCTCGCTTTCCGTGCTTACCCGGGATTTATCAAAATAGAAATGGAAATAGTCACGGTAAAAAACCAGGGAAAACCGGTCTTCCCAGACTGACCCATTGCCGTCCGTCACGGATACAGCCACCTGATGGGTCTCTTCAAACGCCAGCATGGAGTTTAAGGCTATTTGAATTTGAAACTCTTGAGTGCCCTGGGGATTAAGGGTAGGTAAATTGTAGCTATTTGTCCCTAATGATAATGTGGTTGAAAATACATCTACGATGGAAGGCGGAGAAACGGCCGTCCCAAAGTTGGTCACTGCAAAACCAATATTGTACACATATCCGTCTCCAACTAAAAATCTTTCCACCGGAAGTAATTGAATTTTCATATTGTAGTCGGAATCATTCACCGGCAGGGAGCCGATGTCTTCGGAATCCGGATTGGGAGAATACTTAATACTTGTTAATTCTTCACCTGATTCTGTGGCCTTCGCCACTATTTCGTATGTTCCACCTGCCAGGAGATCATTGAAAGAGAACTCTTCCCCATCGTAAAGTCCTGTCTGATTCTGTATCTCTTCCGGGTCAAATTGATTACTGATAATGACATCAATGGAGCCTAATGTTCCTATGATGGATGATAAATCTCGGTGGGTTGATTTGAGAGCCTCCAAGGCATCGGAGACAAATGATATAGAGCCCGAGGCCGGATGGAGCTGGTCAGGTACTTTGAAATATAGAATCTCCTCTTCGTGGTCGGAGTACTTAAGAATAGTCCCTCCCTGTAGATTTAATGCTACCTCCCCCAGTTCGATGGTTGAGGCGGATATAATTGATAGACCATCGTTGTTAACAGATTCGATCTCTCCGGATATCCCCCGGGTGGTCACCAGTAAATATCCGCCATTATCCGTATTTATCCAGGACCCTAAAAACGCTCCGGGTATTTCAGTATCGTTTTCCACGGGAGGAGAAGTTTCTCTGCATGATGCCAGGAGGAGAATCAATACTATTAAAACAACGTGCTGCTTCATCTATGGTATTATCCTGTAAGATGAATCCAGGGAAACAGGACTGTAGCCTTGAGTAGACGAGTAAGCCTGCACTGTGTACATGTATTGAATCCCTGCACCGGATATGAAGGTTGTATCGATGAAGGATGTACCTGTTATCAGAGTTTCATTCAATTTCAGCCCCATTGGCCGGCTGTCGTCGGAGGGGCTGTAAGCATCAGGGGTGAACCATTCATCCCCATAGTTGGTAACCCATGTTGATGTTACTTCCCTGCGGAAAATATTGTACCCCTCCGCTCCGGTAACGGCATCCCAGGAATACACTCTCCCTGTGGGAACTGTCCCTGAGGTTGTAACACCCGTAACCTCCTGCAGGGTAGAGGGGTGTACTTTAAAGATATCGACATCGCCGGTGGCAATGTAGGTTATGATGGGTTGATTCTGAAAAATCATTTGTGCATCTGTTAAGGAATCGTTTGATTCAAAAGCCAGAGGAGATACGGCGTTATTTTCATTTATATAGAGGTCCGGGTTGATATCCAGACCCCAGATCAGTTTATGCTCGTAACTACTGGTTCTTGCACCGGTAAACATAATGTAAAAAGGGTCTGTCCATTTTGGGATTTTTCCCTCCATAACGATGCTGTTCAATGTCCAATATCCTTTAGAGATGATAGTGATCTCCTCCTCCGGCGATAAGACCAGAATGTTTCCATAGGGTAGAGTTGATGTCAGATACTCTGTCCAATGGGCAAAGTGATATCCTTCCTTAAAAAACGTCAAGGTAAAACGGTCTTGCCAAATCTGTCCGTTTCCATCAACAACCTCTATGGATACTTCATGATCCTCTTCGAAATTTGTTACAGAAGCCAAAGAGAGATCAATTTCAAATAACTGATTTCCACCGGCATCCAAGGTGGGGAGGTTATTCGTTATTGATGTTGGATTAATGTCCAAAGTATCGGAAGAAACTGTAACAATAGAAGCCGGTGAGTTTAGAGTTCCATAATTATAAACATCAAAAGTGATGCTGTATTCCCGCCCGTCAGCCATAAGGTATCGCCCCGGGGGTTCAAGCTTGGTCTTTATCAGGTAGTCCTCATCGCTCAGATTGAAAATCCCGAAATCTTCATCTTTGGATTGGGGTGAAACGGGCATGGAGGTGAGTTCTTCATTGGTATCCGAGTCAAATGCTGTCATGGTATATGTTTCGCCTGTGGTAAGAGACTCTGCTATAAAATCAGAACCATCTGTCAGATTGTTAATTTCGACAATATCTTCTGAATCCTCCATATTGCTTAAGATGATATTTATATTTCCAATGCTTGAAATCCCACGAAGGGATCCGGAGCTTGAGTTTTGAAAAGAAACGGTACCCGAAACATCAACCGTGTTGTTTGGTGATTTGAAATATATGAACTCATAACCATTATTGGTCCTCTTGAGTATGGAGTCATTTATCAGGGTATAATTATCTGAACCAGTGTCCAGCTCTGTCTCGGAGATTATGTAGTTTTCTACAATACCATCATATCCTTCATAGTATCCACCGTTGTATGTGTGAAGTGAAAATGAAAGTGTCCTTTGACTTTCCGGATCCACCCAAAACCCGCGAAAACCCGATGGGATTTCCGGCAGAATAGTGTTTTCATCATCAGAACTATTATTAGAAGAGTTGTCCCCGGGATTGAATGTACCACCGGGGCAGCTGAGCAGAAGCATTGAGACAGCTAAAAGTATTATGTATATGCCTTTTTTTAACATGTGCACCTCTTTTGATGATGTATCGTGATTCTGTTGGAAATATTATTACTTTTCTTATAATATTTTATATCAGTTTGATGAAAAATCAAGATAATCTTTGACCCTTCATGTATCTGTATTTTTGAGTGCCCTCCTCTCCGTATCGAACCTGGTTTTTATATAAAAATCCCCAGCTAATGCCGGGGATTTTAATTCTTCTTTAATATGAACCCGGGGTATCGGGTCTCTCATTGTTCCCTATAGATTTACAATCTGAAAAGCAGATCCATGTATGTGGGGAATGGCCACAATTCTGCAGGCATCATGGTTTCCAGTTTATCGCCATGGAGTCTGAGCTCTTCCATTTTAGCGAAGACCTCATCCCTGTAGGCCTCGGCAATCTCCTGAGATTCTTCCTCATCCATATCTCTCACTTTCTCGAGGATTGATTTCAGTTCAGCACTTGCTGTATGAAGACCCCCGGCTGAGTTGTTTACTTCATTGAGAGTTGCTTCCAGGGCGTTCATCTGGATCCCGGGGGAGGCTTCCCTTGCGGAGATGATAGTGCTTGAAAGTTCTGTAATGTAGGTGGCTGCCGCAGGAAGTATATGCCGATCTGCCATTTCCAGCATCATGTTTGCCTCAATGTTGATCTGCTGACTGTATCTTTCAAAATACACATAGCTTCTTGATTCTAGTTCCGCCCTGGAGAGGATATTGTACTTTTCAAAAAGTTCTACAGAGTAGGGTTTTGTGTATTCGGGGATAGCAGCAACTGTTGATGTAATATTTGCAAGGCCTCTGCTTTCTGCTTCGGCAATCCAATCATCCGAATATCCGTTTCCATTGAAGATTACCTTACTGTGGTGCTTGTAGGTTTCTTTAACAATGTCGGTGATTGTCTTGTTGATATCACTGGAGCTTTCAAGAAGTCCGGCGAACTCGTCCAGAACCGACGCAACGGCTGTATTCAATACTGTGTTCGGTGTGGCAATTGAACCTGAAGAGGGGACCATTCTGAATTCGAATTTGTTTCCTGTGAAAGCAAAAGGGCTTGTTCTGTTTCTGTCTGTGAGATCTTTGGGCAGCTTGGGGAGGAGTGTGAACCCTATTTCAAGTTCTTCACCGGTCGCAGTAGGAACTTTTTCGTCCTTGGTGAGACTCTCCAGGATCCCTGAAAGCTGATCCCCCAGAAAGATCGAGATAATGGCAGGAGGTGCTTCGTTTGCTCCCAGTCTGTGATCATTACCTGAATTGGCAGCCGAGGTTCTTAAGAGGGGGGCATAGATATCAACGGCCTTAATAATAGCCATGAGGAATACCAGGAACTGTGCGTTGTCCTGGGGGTTTTCTCCGGGCTCGAGTAGATTCACGCCAGTATCTGTGGAGAGTGACCAGTTGTTGTGTTTTCCTGAACCATTTACACCGGAAAAGGGTTTTTCATGGAGAAGACAAACCATATTCTGACGTGTGGCAACCTTCTTCATCACATTCATGGTCAACTGATTTTTATCGGCGGCCGCATTTGCTGATTCAAAGATGGGTGCAATTTCAAACTGGTTGGGTGCAACTTCGTTATGCTGTGTTTTAGCGGAAATTCCAAGCTTCCAGAGTTCGTAATTCAACTCCTTCATGAAGGTTGCCGCTCTCTCTTTGATGGAACCGAAATAGTGGTCATCCATCTCCTGGCCTTTTGCGGGCATGGTTCCGAAAACTGTTCTTCCAGCCAGTAGGAGGTCGGGTCTTTCATCAGCAAGTTCTTTATCAACAAGAAAATATTCCTGTTCTGCACCAACGGTTGTTGTTACCTGTTCCGCATCAGACCCAAAGGTTTTCAGGATTCTGAGTGCGTGTTTTCCAACAACATCCATGGACCTAAGGAGGGGAACCTTTTTATCTAACGCTTCTCCTGTATAGGAGATAAAGGCTGTCGGGATATAGAGTGTAACACCGGAAATGTCTTCTACGACAAAAGCAGGAGAGTTCACATCCCATGCGGTGTATCCTCTTGCTTCGAAGGTTACACGAAGACCACCAGAAGGGAAGGAGGATGCATCGGGTTCACCTTTGATGAGCTCCTTGCCCGAGAACTCCATAATTACACCACCTTCGGGAGTGGGGGATATAAATGAGTCGTGTTTTTCGGCAGTAAGGCCGGTCAGGGGCTGGAACCAGTGGGTGAAGTGGGTTGCACCCTTCTCAATTGCCCAGTCTTTCATGGCATAGGCGACAACCTCTGCCACATCCTGTGTTAGTGCCACAGTACCCTTTTGTACTTTCTTGACTTCCTTATAGATAGATTTTGGAAGCCTTTCTCTCATGACGATATCGTTAAAGCTGTTACAGCCGTAGATCTCGTTTACAGGGGTTTTAATAAAATCAATAGTATTCATTTCTTTTCAATTCTCCTTAAAGAATAATTTTTATGCATCTGTCGAAGCAGTTTCAGAAAATGGAGTTTCAGCATAGTCAATCCTGACAGGGGGGGCCTGAGTTTCTCCATTTTCTGAAAGTTCCTCATCTTTGAATATTCAATTTCCCGGGGAAAATCCCCGGGAAATATTTCCGGAACTTTCATCCGGATGTTATTCTTTGTCTTTTTGTTTTACCAGGTGTTTACAGCTTAGAACCAAATAGTAGAAGTATCAAGCTTTGGGCTGTATCCACCTTTTTCTTATCCTATGGCTGCTTTTCCTTTTTCACCGGACCGGATTCTTATGCACTCCTCGATGGGAGTAACAAATATTTTACCGTCTCCAATAGCACCTGTTCGGGCGCCGGTGATAATTGCATCAACCGTAGCATCGGCAAACTCTTCGTTTACAGCGATTTCCAGCCGTACCTTCTTTAGCAGATTCACCTCGACATCCACTCCCCTGTATGTTTCATGGTAGCCTTTCTGCTGACCGCATCCAAGGGCATTTGTTATGGATATTTTATGAATCTCTCTTTTAAACAATTCCTGTTTTACATCATTCAATTTATGGGGCTGAACATAAGCCGTAATAAGTTTCATATTTATTTGTCTCCCTACATTGTGCTGAAGATCTGAAATCCACTGTAGGATTCCATTCCGTGCTCGCCAATATCTAATCCTTCAAGTTCGGTTTTTTCATCGACCCTGAGTCCTGTAATAGCCTTGATACTCAGGAAGAGTACTGTAGATGTTGCTATTACCCATACGAATACTGCCAGCGCACCGGTTGCCTGAACACCAAGCTGTGAAAATCCACCGCCGTAGAACAGGCCGGGCATATCGGGGTTAGTACTGAACAGTCCAACTGCCAGGGTTCCCCAGACACCACATACACCATGTACGGAAACGGCACCGACGGGGTCATCAATCTTAAGAACCTTATCGATGAACTCGACAGATAATACTACTAATACTCCTGCAACAATTCCAATGATTACAGAACCGACCGGAGAGGCAACTCCACAGCCAGCCGTAATTCCAACCAGACCTGCCAGAGCACCATTTAAGGACATGGAAGGATCCGGTTTCCCGAACATAATCCATGAAGTGATCATCGCGATAACTGCTCCGGCCGAAGCCGCCAGGGTTGTTGTCACTGCAACAGAAGCGATGGAAAGATCGGTTCCACTTAATGTACTTCCGGCATTAAATCCATACCATCCAAACCAGAGGATGAAAACACCAAGTGCTGCCAGGGGGATATTGTGGCCCGGAATGGCTTTTCTTTCAGTCTTTCCATTTACGGTTACATATTTACCCTTTCTGGGTCCAAGAACGATGGCCCCGACGAGAGCTGCCCATCCACCAACCGAATGAACGACTGTAGAACCGGCAAAGTCATGGAATCCCATGGATGCAAGCCATCCATCACCGCTCCAGATCCAGTGACCGGAAATCGGATAGATAATAGCCGAAATAAATACACTATAAACCAGATAGGAGGAGAACTTTGTTCTCTCAGCCATCGAACCGGATACAATTGTTGCGGCTGTTGCTGCAAACACTACCTGAAACATCCAGTCTCTGAACATAGCGGGATCTGCTCCGGCAAGAAAAAATTGACTGCTGCCAAGGAATCCGCCTTTGGAGGCGCCATACATAAGGGCCCATCCAACAGCCCAGAAAGCTATGGCACCGGCAGAAAAGTCCATAAGGTTTTTCATCAGGATATTACCGGCATTCTTTGCCCGTGTAAGACCTGTTTCAACCATGGCAAATCCTGCCTGCATGAAAAATACCAGTGCGGCTGACAATACAAGCCAGATCATGTCAAAAGCATCATAAAATAATGCAATGCTTTCCTCAGTAGATGCTTCTGCAAACAATCCGGTTAAACCTCCGATTGTTATCAGCAGAATTAAAACTACCCTTTTTAATTTCATCATTCACTCCTTATTGAGGGGTATTGGGGTACTAATATCTATGCAGGAAGTGTGCCAAAAAATAATGAAGAGGAATAGTTTTTTTAGTAAAAGCTTATCAGTAAAGGAAATATAAAGTATTATTGTTTTTGGATTCTTTTTTAATGAATGGGGAACACCTTTAAATAGCTACGTAAATGTAGCAATTTAAAGGGTGTCCTACATTTATGTATGATAATTCAGTGGATCTATACCGTACTTGCCGACACGGAGTCCCATTTTGCGTTCAGTGAGTCCCAAGGCCCGTGCGGCCTTAGCCATATTTCCCTTTGATGTTTTGAGAGCATCCTGCAGCAGCTCTGTTTCCAGTCTGGAAATGGCCGCTTCCAGGGTAGAGGCCGGCACTGTATTGGTCGATTCAGCACTTTGGAGGCTTGGGGGCAGGTGGTTTCCATGAATTACACCGTCGCTGCTTAAGAGTACGGCCCTCTCAATGCAATTCTCCAGCTCCCGTACATTTCCCGGCCAGTGGTAAGACATCAGGAGTTCTATTGCCGGTGTGGAGATCCTTTTTATGATTTTCCCGCTATTCTTACCATATTTTTCAGCAAAATAATCTGCCAGGAGGATGAGATCACTCTTTCTATCCGATAGAGGCGGGATGTGGATGGGGAATACATTTAATCTGTAGTAGAGATCTTCCCGGAATTCACCTGTTGTCATCTGCTTTTCCAGGGCTCTGTTGGTTGCGGCCACAATCCTGACGTTTGTCTTAATGGTTTCCGAACCTCCAACCCGTTCAAACTCCCTCTCCTGAAGAACCCGCAGGAGTTTTACCTGGGTCGTCGGTGAGAGATCCCCAATCTCATCCAGAAAGATTGTTCCGCCGTTGGCTAATTCAAACCTTCCCTGTCGTTTGGATATAGCACTGGTGAAGGCTCCTTTCTCATGGCCAAAGAGTTCACTTTCGATTACGGCTTCCGGCAGGGCCGCACAGTTTACTTTTATGAAGGGTTTATCGGCCCTGGGGCTATTGTAGTGGATGGCATGGGCCACCAGCTCCTTCCCCGTTCCGCTTTCTCCTCGAATAAGTACGGTAGCGTCGCTGGGGGAGACCTGGAAGATGAGATCATAGACCTCCTGCATGGCGGCAGAGTTTCCAATTATGTTATCGGGCTTGAATTTATTCTTTAACTCTTCCTGGAGTCGAATATTCTCACTTGTAAGCCTCTCCTTCTCCTCCTGAACCCTTCTTCTCACCTTAACAGCCTGGGCGATCATCGATCCAATTATAGAAAGGAGCTTCATATCTTCATATAAACTGTTTTCCGGCAGTTTCTGTCGCTCAACCCCCAGGGTTCCAATTGTTTTGTTTTCGATCCTGATAGGAACGCAGAGGTATGCGGTTTCATCCGGAATGGAGGTGTGTTCAGATCTGGTTCTTCCAAGATACTCTTCATCTTTGGATATATCCTGAATAATTACAGGCTCTTCGGTCTGAACGACTCTTCCGACAACCCCTTCTCCCAACCTGTATCGACCTCGTTTTATCTCTTCCGCGGTTAATCCATAGGCTGCTTCTATCTGAAGCTGTTCGGTTTCGCGGTTCAGAAGGGCCAGCGCCCCCCTTTCAAAGCCCAGTTTCTCTCCCATGATCTTAAGGACCGGTTGGATCACATGCTGCAGATCCGTACTCTTATCGAGTTCCTGGCTGATATCATAGAGGAGGGATAGTTCAAGTAGTTTTCGTTGATAGTGACGTCGCTTCTTATCTTCAGACATTGGGTACTCCGCCTGCATCCTACATAAATGTAGGACGCTATTCAAGCGTTTTCTATCGTTTTTAATAAAATCCACGAAAGCAAATTCTGTTCTTTCTATAATCTTACACGTTATGGGAGATGTTTTTTTTTAAATATAGTGGTGAAAAACAGGATTTTTGTGATTTTAGCCCTTCGGTTTACAATTTTTTCTTGACAGATTGCCTGTTTTCATTTACTCAATTAAAAGCATGAGCGATAAGGTTGAAAAGAAAAAATTATCAATTCTCAGAATTTTAGGCGAGATTAATCGCCCTACCAGCAGTCACAAGATAACCGAATACCTGAACAGCCGAGGGTATGAGGTCAGTGAACGGACAGTCCGGTTTCATCTCCTCTCCATGGATAAGGAGGGGTTAACCGAATATGTGGGCCGTCATGGGCGTCGGCTGACCGAACTGGGCCGTAAGGAGCTTTCTCAGGCCCGGGTTTTTGAAAAGGTGGGGTTTCTTAATTCCAGAATTGATGAGATGACCTGTCTCATGAACTTTGATCCGGCTACCAAAAAAGGCCGGTTGATCGTAAATACAAGTCTTATGAAGATCGCCGATATAGACGAGGCGTGTGAGGCTCTTACACCGATTTTCGATGCGGGTTTCTGCATGGGGGAGCTTGTCACCCTCTTTACCCCGGGTATGGTGATGGGGGGCGAAGTTGTCCCTGAAGATTCCATAGGATTGGGAACAATCTGTTCTTTTAACCTGAACGGTATTATGGTCAGAAACGGAATCCCAGTTCAGTCACTCTTTGGCGGTCTCATCGAGATTCATGATTCACAATTGGTTCGGTTTCTTGAAATTATTAAATACGCGGGGACCAGTATTGAACCCCTTGAGATTTTTATAAAAAGCGGAATGCTTGATTTTTCCGAGGCTGCTGAAAATGGGAATGCCCGTGTTGGTGGCAATTTCATGGAGATACCCTCAATCTGCAGAGAACGGGTTTTAGAGATTTCCAATGAAATGGAGGCTGCCGGACTGGGAAAGGTATATGCCTTGGGATGGCCCGGTCACAGTCTGCTGGAGATCCCTCTGAACTCCGGCAGAATAGGTGGGATCCTGCTGGGAGGTCTTAACCCCCTGGCTGAAGTGGCTGGAAGAGGTATTTCTGTTGTTTCCCATGCCGTTTGTGACCTGGTTGAATACAATTCTCTCTTCCATTATTCGGATTTCATGAATCAGGTACATAAAAAGTTGTAGTAATTGGCAAAAATGCCGAAAAAAATATCATAAAAATAATAAAATCACAGTAAAAAACTAATAAAACAGTAAGATTATCCATTTAAACCTGTATATCTTGACAAAATCCAATAGTAATAATAGCATTTGATACGCTTAATGGCAATTTGTTGCCGTTAAATCCTTCTGGAGGCAGATAAGAATGAAAGAACAGGGACTATACAACCCGAAATATGAACATGATGCTTGCGGTGTTGGTTTTGCTGCGGAGATTAATGGAAATCCCTCACATCAGATCGTTCAGGATGGAATTAAAATATTAAATAATCTTGAGCATCGTGGTGCTGTCGGTGGAGATGTAAACTCCGGTGATGGTGCGGGCCTGCTCGCTCAGATACCCTATGAATTTTTTATTAAAGAGACTGAAAAACTTGGATTCACACTTCCCGGGAAAGGGGAGCTGGGGATTGGAATGTTTTTTCTTCCTATGAATAAAGCCGACAGACAGAAAGCTGTCACCCTTGTCAATCGTACTGTTGAGAGTATGGGTGCCGAATTCCTGGGATGGCGAGATGTTCCCGTGAATGGGGATTGCCTTGGAGAAACGGCTAAATCATCCATGCCTTTTATCAGACAGCTTTTTGTCAGGATTGCCGGTCTCGAGCCTGCCGAGCTGGAGCGAAGATTGTATATAATCCGCCGCTCTATCGAGAAGGAGGCTGGTGCTGAGGGATTCTCCATGGATGAATTCTATATCCCGAGTTTTTCCTCCCGAACGATTATATATAAGGGAATGTTTGTGGCGCCTCAGATGGCCGCTTTTTTCTCAGACCTTTCAGATCCTGATTTCAAGAGTTCACTGGTCCTTGTACATCAGAGGTACTCGACCAATACATTTCCCTCCTGGGCCTTAGCTCAACCATTCCGTTATGTCGCTCACAATGGTGAGATTAACACCCTTAAAGGAAATATCGGGATGATGAAGGCCAGGGAAAACACCCTGGCATCGCCTCTCTTCGGTGATGATCTCGAAAAGATCCTCCCGGCGGCACAGCCGGATCAGAGTGATTCGGCGACATTTGACAATGTTTTTGAATTGCTTCATCAGGGGGGACGTTCCATGGAACACACCATGATGATGATGGTCCCCGAAGCCTGGGGAAATAAATATCATATAAGCCAGGATAAGAGAGCCTTTTATGAATATCATTCAACCATCATGGAGCCCTGGGATGGTCCTGCCGCCCTGGCTTTCACCGATGGTATCAGAATAGGTGCTGCCCTTGACAGGAATGGCCTGAGACCTGCCAGATATGTCGTCACCCGCAGTGGGCGGATTGTCCTTGCTTCGGAGATTGGCGTTCTGGAGATTCCACCCGAAGATATTTTAAATCAGGGGCGACTTGGACCCGGTAAGATCCTGCTTGTTGATACCGAGAAGGGGAGGGTTTGTTACAATAATGAAGTTAAGGCCTCTGTTTCACGGCGGCGCCCCTATCGAAGATGGCTTGAGGAAAACAAGATCGAGTTGAAGGGCTTTTTTCAGGCTCCCCGCTCTGTGGAGAGGGAGGAGACCGATCTTGATACCATGCACCGGGTTTTTGGATACACCCTGGAGGATCTCCAGAAAATTATATACCCCATGGCCCGGGATGGTCAGGAGCCCCTCTCTTCCATGGGAAACGATGCCCCTCTGGCTGTTCTTTCCAAGAGGCCTCAATTACTATATAACTATTTTAAGCAGGTTTTTGCTCAGGTAACAAACCCTCCCATCGATCCCTATCGAGAAAACCTTGTAATGTCCCTGATGAGTTTTATCGGTCGGGAGGAAAATATCCTTGCTGAAGAACCGGGCCATTGTCATAAGCTTAAACTGCCGCATCCCGTCCTGACCAACGATGATATGGAAACCCTGAGGCGGATTAACCTTGAGGGATATACATCAAAAACACTCTCCATCCTCTATGGAGAAGAGGGGACCGCTCTGGATCTTGAGAGCAGTCTTCAGGAGCTTTATCGACAGGCCGATGAGGCCATTGCCGAAGGGTGTTCCTTCCTTATTTTAAGTGACCGGGGTGTCGGTCCGAAGGCCTTTCCTATTCCGGCCCTTCTGGCTGTTTCTGCCCTGCATCAGTATCTTGTTCGACAGGGTACCCGACAGCTTACCGCTCTCCTGGTTGAGTCCGGTGAGGTTAGAGAGGTTATGCATTACGCCTGTCTTATCGGTTTTGGTGCAAGTGCGGTTAACCCCTACCTTGTTTTTGAAACCCTGGCGGATTTCAGTGATGAAGGACGTCTTCCTGAAGGGATGAAACTGGATGGAGCCATCGAAAACTACATAACAGCTGTTAAGAAAGGCCTTTTAAAGGTCATGTCAAAAATGGGTGTTTCTACCATCCGATCTTATCGCGGTGCTCAAATTTTTGAGGCAATTGGACTCAGTGATGAGCTGATTAAAAATTACTTCGACGGAGTTCCTTCAAGGATTGGAGGAATCGGCCTTGATTCAATTACCTCTGATATAGAACGGAGACAGGCGGTTGCCTACGGGGGTATTCTCGAGCAGCAGGAAGTCCTCGATTCGGGTGGAAATCTCCACTATAGAATGGATTCAGAAAAACACCTCATGACCCCCGAAGCAGTTGTGGCTGTTCAGCGTGCCTCCAGAGATGGGGATTATGAGAAATATAAAGAGTATGCCAGTATAATAAATGAGCGGTCTGAAACCCTCTGTACTCTCCGTGGCCTTTTCAGGTTCAAGGATAGAACCGCTATCCCCATCGACGAGGTGGAACCTGTTGAGAATATTGTAAAACGGTTTGTCTCTTCAGCCATGTCTCTTGGTTCCATCAGTCGTGAAGCCCATGAAACCCTGGCTATTGCTATGAACAGGCTTGGCGGTATGAGTAACTCGGGAGAGGGCGGTGAGAATGAGGAACGTTTTGTCCCCTTCGCTAATGGCGATTCTGCCAAGAGCTTTGTGAAGCAGGTCGCTTCCGGACGATTTGGGGTTACCATAAACTATATGCAGAATGCTGGTGAACTTCAGATTAAGATGGCTCAGGGAGCCAAGCCCGGTGAGGGGGGACAGCTGCCTGGACATAAAGTCGATGAGTTTGTCGCTTCTGTCAGGCATTCGACCCCAGGGGTCATGCTTATATCACCACCTCCCCACCATGATATTTACTCCATTGAAGATCTCTCCCAGCTGATTTTCGATCTTAAGAATGCAAACCCGGATGCACGGGTTTCGGTAAAACTCGTATCGGAGGTTGGCGTTGGAACTATTGCCGCCGGTGTCGCCAAGGGTAAAGCCGATATGGTTTTAATAAGCGGACATGATGGGGGAACCGGTGCTTCACCGATTTCTTCTATCAAACATACAGGAATTCCCTGGGAGATCGGCCTTGCCGAGACCCAGCAGACCCTGGTTCTTAACTCACTTCGAAGTCGAATCAGAATCCAGACTGATGGTCAGCTCAGGACCGGAAGGGATGTTGTTATCGCTGCTTTGCTTGGAGCCGAAGAGTTTGGATTCGGTACCATCTCTTTAGTCAATATGGGCTGCATCATGATGCGAAAGTGTCATAAAAATACCTGTCCCGTAGGTGTTGCCACTCAGGATCCCGAACTCAGGAAGAGATTCCAGGGGAAACCTGAAAACCTTGTAAACTTCATGACCTTTGTGGCCCGGGATGTCCGGGAAATTATGGCTGAACTCGGGTTTAGAACGGTGGACGAGATGGTTGGCCAGGTCGATGTTCTTGAAGTTGATAATGCTCTGGACCACTATAAGGCAAGCGGTCTCGATTTTTCCAGAATACTTACCAAACCGGGTGTTGAAAGTTCCGACTCGTTGAGGTGTACAACCTCTCAGGACCACGGTCTTGAATCCTCCCTGGATTATCAGCTTATCAAAAGGGCTGAAAAGGCCCTTGAGAAGGGGGAGAAGGTTGAGCTCGATTTTAAGGTAAGAAACAGAAACCGAACCGTTGGAACCACATTGAGTTCCAGGGTTGCCAGAAAGTATGGTTCAAAAGGACTTCCGGAAGATACAATAAGCTGCCGAATTACCGGGGATGCCGGTCAGAGTTTTGGAGCCTTCCTTGCTCCTGGAATCACATTGAACCTGAGGGGAACATCCAATGACTATCTTGGAAAGGGACTCTCCGGAGGAAAAATTATATTAAGGCCGCCTGAGAAGGCAACCTTCAGACCTCAGAATAATATTATTACAGGAAACGTTAACCTTTTCGGGGCAACATCAGGAAGTGTCTTCATAAATGGAAGGGCAGGTGAGCGATTTGCCGTTAGGAACTCCGGTGCCATCGCGGTTGTTGAAGGTGTTGGAGACCATGGATGTGAATACATGACCGGAGGTGTTGTTGTTGTTCTTGGTAAAACAGGAATCAACTTCGCTGCAGGAATGTCCGGCGGTATTGCCTATGTCCTGGATGAAGATCAGCTCTTTGATACCATGTGTAATCTTGATATGGTTGACATCGAGCCGGTAATCGAAAAAGACGATGTGAAAAGGTTGAAAGGGCTGGTGAAAGAGCATGTTAAATACACCGGCAGTGAATATGCAAAGCGTATCCTCAGGGACTGGGTTGAAATGGCCCCGGCCTTTGTAAAGGTTATCCCTGTTGATTATAAGCTTGCCCTGGAACGCTTAAAGGCCAAAGAGTCTCGCCAGACTGAAACGGTGGATATTACAGAGGAGGTTTACGTTTAATGGGACTTTCCAACGGATTTCTTAAATATGAGAGAAGCACCGGATCTTATGCTCCGGTTGCTGAACGGGTAAAACATTATAATGAATTTCATACAGCTCCTGCCGAGGATATCCTCAGAGATCAGGGGGCGAGATGTATGGACTGTGGTATACCATACTGTCACTCTCTGGGGTGTCCTAATGCCAATCTTATTCCCGAATGGAACGATCTTGTCTATCGGGATGACTGGTATCAAGCCTACCAGCGGCTTTCCGCAACCAGTGCTTTTCCGGAAATTACGGGCCGAATATGCCCTGCTCCCTGTGAGACCTCGTGTACCCTTTCGATCAACTCCGAGCCTGTCTCTATCAAGCAGATCGAGCTTGCCATAATTGAACGGGCCTTCAAGGAAGGGTGGGTTAAACCGGAATTACCCTCTTCTGAAAACGGTAAGTCGGTGGCCATCATCGGTTCAGGGCCGGCGGGTCTTACCGCAGCAGTCCGACTTCGAAAGGCTGGGTTTAAGGTAACTGTATTTGAAAAATCCAACAGAATAGGTGGACTTTTAAGGTATGGAATCCCCAATTTTAAATTGGAAAAATGGGTTCTTGATCGCAGGATTGAGATTATGGAACAATCTGGAATCGAATTTGAAACGGATGTAAATATTGGTGAAGATCTTTCCGTGAGGTATTTGAAAAGATCTTTTGATGTAGTTCTGCTTTCCATGGGAGCCGGCAGACCCAGAGATGTTCCTGCCGGAGGTCGTGGTCTGGATGGTATTTTCTTTGCCATGGAGTACCTTACCTCCTCAGCTCTCTATAATCATGGTGATCATGACCATCCTTCAATTAATGCGCAGGGAAAAAAAGTTTTGGTTATAGGTGGTGGTGATACCGGTTCCGACTGTGTGGGAACTGCTATCCGCCAGGGAGCCTCTTCAGTTCATCAGATAGAGATTATGCCCAAACCTCTTGATTGGAAGGACCCCTGGAACCCCCAGTGGCCGGATTGGCCGGCCATACTCCGAACCTCTACCAGCCAGGAAGAGGGGTGTACCAGAGACTGGGGAATTTCTACAACCCAGTTTACTGGAACCGGAATAAAGGTTTCCCAGGCCCATTGTGCCAGGGTTAACTGGGAGATGGGCCGGAACGGCAGGATGAAACCTGTCGATATTCCCGGGAGTGAGTTTACCATCCCCGTGGATCTTGTTTTCCTTGCTCTGGGATTCGTCCATGTTGAGCAGGAAGGTTTTCTTGAATCTCTTGGTCTTGATTGTGATCCGCGAGGAAATATTAAGATTGATAAAAACTATCAGACCAGTCAGGAGGGGATCTTTGCTGCTGGTGACTGTCATACAGGAGCTTCGCTTGTCATCCGGGCTATGGCTCGCGGTCGGGAAGCTGCGAATTCGATTATTGGCAGTTTTACCCGTTAATTGCCATTAAATACTTTTTTCAAAGCCTGTTCTGATTTTATTGTCTGGAACAGGCTTTTTTTATATGTGGGGATGAACGGCCGGGGTTTCGCCTCTATATTGGGCTATCCCCCCATAACTGACCAAAAAACGAGAGGAATTACCCTTTTTAATAATTTGAATTCGAAAAAATAACAGATCTGTAATAAATATTTGCTTGACAGTTACTATTTGGTGCGTTATCTTGATTTAAGTGAATGGCAATTCGTTGCCGTAAACTTGAACAACATGTTTTTTTGGGATGAAGGGAGATGCTGAGTCATAGAACGAACCCTCGCTGTTCTTTGTTTCAGCCAACAGTTTCAGTGTTTTGGCAGGACCTGCAAATATCTCCTAAAGATTTAAGAAATCCAGATCAAACGTTTTTTCCGGATCTTCGCGTTGCGGGGTTTGGAAAAATGTGGTTTCGATGATAATTCGTCAAAACATTTCTGGAACTTATCTCCCTGATTCCCTTTTTTTATTCCTTTTATAATTCCAGATAAATCAAATCCTGCCTCTTTCTGAGTCCCAGATGTTTTTTTGAATTTGGTTCTCTTTTTAAAGGCGCCCCGTATTTATATTCTGTCGAAGCGGTTATCAGTTGCATCTTTTTTAATGAAAATGGCGTCCCGTATTTTTATTCCATCGGGATAGATCTCAGGCTCTACTTCTATAATAATGAGGTGGAGACCGGACAATATTCTACACCTTCTTATTAAGCCATAACTTTCTGCAATTTCAGCATCAGGGATCTTGTTAATTCCCTGATTGTTGTAATATTTGATAAATTCAGAAATGATACATCGAACTTGTTTCTCTGAAAGAAACAAGATGACTTGAAGTTATAAAAAAGACGTGAACAAGTTGACTTGATCGTCAGTTGATACTCGAATATATGTCAGTTGACTTTGATGCTTGTGTCAACTGATGATGAAGCTGGGATCAGTTGATGTAAGCATTTCTATCAGTAGGGTAAAACAAGAGGCTGCAGGAATATGTTTTTATAATCTCTCCCGAAACCTGTTTTTAATTATACTCTATCATTAGGGAAATATCAAACCTCATACTCATATCAGGATGTGATAGCAGTGTGTGGATAGCGTGATAAGGTAGGAGAGCGGATGCTCTTCCCCAGCGGATGAATATTAGTGTTTCACAAGTGGCACTGGAGTCATTTTACTCCAGTGCCAGGGCCTTCAGCCGCTCCATGGCCCAGAGGGTGTACTTTCGTATCCGTCTGTCCGGGTCATTTTTAAGTGCTTCAAGAATTTCACTTCCTTCCGGATTGTTCAACCTTTCAAGAGCCTTAACAACCAGGACTCTAATTTCCTGATCGGGATCTCTTGCGGCAAGGACAAGTCCCCGGTAGCTGGCGGTGGATTCAAGGCTAGAGAGCCAGATAGCCGCCTGTTTTCGAATCTTTATCTCTCTGTGGGAGAGTTTTCTGATGGTCTTCCCTATATATCCTGTACCATGAAGAATTTCGGCGATATAGGCTTTTAAAGAGTCATCCTGTTCCTCAAGTAGTTTAAGGAGAGCAGGTTCGGCATTTTTCTCCTGTGTTTTGAAGACTTCAATAAGGTGGTCCTTAAGGGCGGGGGAGCCTCCTCTGAAATTTTCGATCAGCTGCATTAAATCCTTTTTGCTTTGCCTTTCGGAAAGGGCTGCTATTATTTCCTGTGTGTAGGGGAGATCCTGATCGAGCATACCGATTAGAAGATTAAGGCTTTCGGGGGTCGCTGAGGCTCCCAGGCCTGCGATGGCCGCTTTAATTACCGGTCTTGTCTCATTTTCATCCTTGAGGATATCCTCCAGGACGGTAAGGGCTGCGGGTACTCCATATTCACCAATAACACGGGCTGTGGCCAGCCTGACACGCTCTACAGGGTCTCTTAGCATGGATGTTTCCTGGTTCAGGAGCCTTATTTCACCAAAGCTCAGCAGGGCTTCAATGGCGGCGATCCTGACATCAGGATCGGCATCCTTCAGGGCGTTTCTTATCTCCTTGATGAAGGTTCTGTTTTCAATGGGAGGCAGGACCCTGATAAGGGCTGCCCGTATTTGACCGTCCGTAGTTTTAAAGAGGGCGGCGGCTTTTTTCTCAAACTCCTCCCTGGGGTATTCGTTTAAGATTTCTGCGAATTCCAGAGCCTCTTCCCTCGGCAGGATGGGAAGGTACTCCAGGATACATTGGAGACAGTAGGGGAGTTTCAATCTTCCCAGAAGACGGAGGCAGGATATCCTTATGGTATGGGAGTAGTCTGCCCGATTTCCGTCGAGGATTTCGAAAATGTTAGGAAGAATCAATTCTGCAGGCATTTTTACCAGGGTGGTTATTAACGTTTCCCTCGATGGGAACTCATCAGTTTTAAGGAAATCGATGAGTAGGGGAATGAAGAGTGAGTCACCCCTGGTCGGGATGGCCGGGAGGAGGAGCTCGAGAAACGGCTCCTGATTCCTGCGGCTTTTAATCTCATTAAACATCTGCTGGAGGGCGGCATCGTTGCCCCTTTTCTTAATCCCTGACAAAAGGGTTGTGTATATTTCGATATACTCAGGCCCCGGCTTCTCTTTTTCAAAGAAGCTGAATATGGCCTCAGCCAGGGGGGCGAGCATCTTCCTGTCTCCCCCCTGGTTCAGGAGTTTGGCTGCTGTTAAGAGGGCTCCCGGGGTTGAGTTTGATCCTATTTTTTTCAGGAAAGAAGATACATTCACTTCCAATGCCATTTTCAGCATGGAAAGGTTTCTCTCCAAAACAACCCTGTCCTCCATGGTAGAGGTCAACAGGAGTTTTTCCAGTATCCCGTTTCTCTCCAGAAAGGAGGCGGCGGGGAATCGAAGTTCAAGATCGGTACTGGATAAGAATTCCATGGCGATGTTTATCTCATCGGGAGAACCGTCTTCAAGGAGTTGGAGAAACCTTAAGGCCGGCGTTCCTGTCAACTTTTTTTCTGATGGTGTATGGAGATCCGCAAAATCTTGAAGAATTCTCATCTTTGAACTCTTTCTTACTTCGAAAGATGGATCCTCCAATAAAAGTTCCCATAACTGGGTATAGAGTTTATTCCTTTCGTCAGAGCTGAATTCTATGGCCAGGGTATTTCTGATTAAAGGATGGGTATCGAAAAACCCATCCCAGGCAGCCCTTTTACTGCGTTTGTCCTGGTCATGGAGGAGGACCTTATAGGCAAAATACCGGGTATACCACTCGGATGCTCCGGTGAATTCAATTATCGGATCAAGGTTGTCAGCCAGGAGGGGGCTTATTAGTTTATGTGCTTCGGTTCCATCGAACGCCTCTCCCCTGCAGGACTGGGATATCTGTCGTAAAGCCTGTTCAGGACCGGTCTCGTTTATCCAGGTGGTTAATACTGGTGTGAGCCTTTTATTTTTCAAGCCTGTGAGGAAAGCCCGGCAGACAAACACCTTGGGAGAGTGATAGAGAACCCTTTTTAAGGCTCTCTTTGTAGGCCTTGTCTCCATTTTGTCGGCCCAGAGGGGGGCAATACCTGTATCACTTATGACACTCTTTCCCCATATTTTAGCAAGCCTTTCCATTCTTAATGAATGTTTGACTAATTTCGAAGGGGGCCAGGACTCTCTGAATGCGTCCATGGCTTCAGGTCTATCAAGTGCTTTTTTCAGTTTTTTCCTGAACTGGGTTTCCAGGATAATCCCGGTTATCAATGCAATTATAATGAGGCCCGCAACGGCGGATATCGAGATAAAAATAATTTGGGGGGTCATACGACTACTCCTTCCTTAAGAGGAACATTTTTCGGACTGTCCTCGTTATCACATCGTTTAATAAATCCCATAGCAAGCTTAGAAAGGTTTTCAAGAAGAAGGAACCTGCTTCGATTATAAAAGTTATTGGTTTTTGAGTTCACATAGAGGATCCCGGTCACATATGAAACACCCTCTGCTGTCTCAGAAATGATTGGAATGGCAACCCCGCTTTTCATCGAAGGGTGCAGCAGGATTTCGCTAAAAAGTTTTTCGTCACTATCTTCATTTGAAGAGAGTTTTAATACCGTTTCCCGGCAATCAAGAATAAATGAAACAAGCTCTCCCTCACCGGGAAGTATTTCAGGAAGAGGGCGGCGGAATTTTTTATATATCAGGCAAAGGTTTGTTTTTCTGACAGAGATTCGATTAATCTGATAGTAGGCTGCGAGATCTGAATGGGTGATCTCTATTGCCTTCTCTACCAGAGCCGCCAGAGAATTTTCATGGCAGCCCTTGTCAAAAAGGAGAGGCTTTGCCTCTGTCAGCGTTTTCAGTATTTCATCATGGGAGAGTATTGATTCTGTCTTTTCCGTCATTACTTCTTCAGACCGCCGATTCAATTTCAAATAATTTTATGCCCTCATTGGGGAATTGCAGTTTTACTTCCCTGATAAGGCCCCTGATTGACTCTGCTTCATCCCTCTCGCAGTATATCACCAGGATGAAGTTTTCCTCGGGCCATATGTGGTTTCCGTGTTTGGGAGTGGAATCTCCCTCTCCATGGGCCACAGGGATTTTAGTAAAACAGGAACCAACTCCATTTTCCTTAAGGGCTTCCATTATATCATCTTCGACAGCGTTGTCTGCAATTATTTCTATTCTGATCACTCTTTTTCTCCTGTCTCAACTGTGTTCTTTACTAACGGGGGGGCATCTTCTTCTTCCGGAAGGACGGTATTATCTTTTACTTTCTTCTTTTTACCCTTGTTAAACAGGAGATAAATGGCCGGGACAAAGAAAAGGGTCATGATTGTACTCACCGTGAGTCCACCCACAACGGTAAGCCCCATGGGTTGTACCATATCGGCGCCCTCTCCTGCCATGAAGGCCATGGGGGCCATTCCCAGGATGGTTGTAAGGCTTGTCATAAGGATTGGACGCAGTCTGTTTCCTCCCGCTTCTATACAAGCCTCCCGTACGGGGAATCCCCGGCGAACAAGAAGGTTGGTGTAATCGACAAGGACAATTCCGTTGTTCACGACAATTCCCGCGAGCATAACCAGACCAACCGCTGTGAGCATACTGAAGGATGAACCCATTATAAGATAGATCAGGATGATACCGATTGCCATGAGGGGAATACTGAGAAAAATAATGAATGGGTCCAGGAGGGATTCAAACTGGCTTGCCATTACCCCGAAAACAAGGGCTACCGCGATGAGCATGATGGCGATGAACTTCTTCATCATATCCTGAACCTGTTGATAATCACCGGCATATTCAATGACAATCTGTTCATCCGGGACAAGATTCTTTTCAAGCAGTTCCCTGACAGCTGTTTCTCCTTCACTTGCGGCCACACCGGGGCGCAGACCGGCGGTGACATGAATAACCCTGGTCTGATCCTCCCTGGCTATACTCACCGGTCCTGTAGATTTCTCTAATCTGGCAAAACTCGAGACGGGAATTCTGCTTCCCAGGGCACTCATTATGAATATCTTATTCAGATCGGGAATTTCATTTCGGTCCTCTTCGGCCAGTATGACAAGAACATCGTACTCTTCACCTTCCGAACGGAAGCGGGTTGCGGTCCTTCCATCCACGGCGGCACTGATTTCAGAACCAATTGTGTAGACATTCAGGCCCAGGGTGTAGGCTTTTTCCCTGTCGATAATAACTTCTACCTCCGGCAGACCTGTATCCATGCTTAAGGTTGGCTCGGTGAGATCCGGCAGGTTGTCCTTGATCAGCTGGATAATCTCCTCTCCCATGGCCTTGGATTTATCAAGATCCTCGGACTTCAGGACAATATCGATGGGGGAGCCTCCTCCCATATCCATGGTGCCGGCAGAGAACGAATATTCAGCCGAAGGGTACTCATCATAGTGAGAGCGGAATATCTCCTTGATCTCCTTGGATGTATGAGTTCGCTTTTCGAAAGAGTCCAGGGTGACCTTGATACTTCCTGAATTGGTTTGTGCAGATCCTAAGCCGAAGAATTGGGTTGTTCCCGAGGTGACAATTATATCCTTATACCCATCAACTTCAGTTTTGGTTATCTCTTCAAATCTATCCATAACCTCCCTGGTCAGATCGAGCCTGGTTCCATTTGGTAAGGCCACATTCAGGGTAATCGATTCCTCTTCGGATGACGGGAAGAGATTCATACCAACTGTTCCAAAATAGGTTAGGGAGAGGATCAGGAGTAGAAAAGAGATCAATACTGTCATCTTCGGGTAGTGCAGGATTACTGCAAGACCTCTCTTATAGGAATTATCCAGGCCTGTGAAGAGGCGTTCCATCCCTGTGTCGATAAGCCTTAAAGGTTTGAACTTAATTGGTTTCTGTTTTCGGGTAAACAGCTTTAGATATTTGGAACTTAATACGGGAACCAGGGTTACCGAAACAATGAGGGAAGAGAGGAGGGCAATAACGATGGTGAGGGCAATATCCTTGAAAAACACACCAATGACATCGAGCTCCTTTTTGAACATGAGAACCGGAAGGAATACGCAGATGGTTGTGAGGGTACTGGCCATGATTGCTGTTATCATCTCCTGGCTGCCCAGGAGGGCCGAAGGTTTGGCCTTGGCCCCCTTCTCCCTGTACCGGAAGATATTCTCCAGGATAACGATGGATGAATCAACGATCATCCCGATCCCCAGGGTAAGCCCCCCCAGGGTGGAGATATTCAGGGTGAGTCCCATGAAATACATGATCATCAGGGTGATAAGGAGGGATACCGGTATAGAGAGGCCGACAATGAAGGTGCTTTTAAAGTTTCTCAAGAATATGAAAAGGACGAGCATAGCCAGGATGGCACCATTTCTCGCTGCGCTTACAACCTGACCCAGGGAGGCCCGGATCATATTGGTTGAGTCAGTCAGGATCGAAACCTGGACACCGGCAGGCAGACTTGTGTTTATCGACTCAAGTTTTGCTTTCACCTTGTCAGCCACTTCAACAGAATTGGTTCCACTCTGTTTCTGTATACTCACATAAATACCCGGCTCTCCATTGATGTAAACCATCTGGCTTGCATCTTCGTAACCTTCCTTTACCTGGGCAATATCCCTGAGTCGGATGGTCTTGGGCATGGAAAAGCCTGCGGCTCCCATTCCGCCTCCTTTATAAGCAATCACCGTATTTCGGATATCATCCAGATCCGAATACTCTCCGGATGTTCTCACAAGGTAGTTTGTGTTGTCTTCGGCCACATTACCGGCGCCGATTTGCATATTCTGACTGGCAAGCATCTGGGAAACCTGGGTAAGGGTCAGTTCGTATGCTTCAAGTCTGTTTTGGGATATCTCTATCCTGATAAGCTTCTTTCTTCCCCCGCTGATATAACTTGTCGCCACACCCTCCACCTGTTCGAGGTAGGGCTGGATCTGGTTTTCTGCGGTTGCAAGGAGATCTTCGGGGGATCTGTTACCCGTTACTACAAGATCCATAATGGGAAGCATGGAGGGGTCGAATTTGAATACCTGGGGGGTGGTAGAATCTTCCGGTAGAAAATCCTTTATGAATTCCAGTTTATCACGCACCTCGTTGGCGGCTTCCGTCAGGTCATGAGCCCAGTCGAACTGAAGGATAATCATGCTGCTCCCTTCGGAGCTGGTAGAGGTCATTTTTTTAACGTTACTCACATTTATCAGCATGCTTTCCAGGGTTCGGGTAAGGGTTTGTTCAACCTCTTCGGGGCCTGCCCCATTGTAGCTTGATTGAACCACCAGGATGGGGGGATTCATTTCCGGGTAGAGATCGATAGGGATCTGCGGGACGATATACAGGGCCAAACCTACCAGGAGGGCGAATATTATGAGGATTGTTGTCGGTTTATTGACAACCGTTTTAGAGAGACTCATATGCGTCTACTCTGTTTACGATTCTAACTTTTGCACCATCTTCAAGGAGGTTCATCCCCTGGTATACAATCTCCTGTTCCGCTTCGATTCCTTCCAGAATCTCGGTGAATCCATTCTCGGAGATGCCCGGGACAACCGGGACCATTTTCACAAAATCTCCCTGAATGGTAAAAATATATGTATTGTCGAATCTCCGGACTATACAATCGGAGGGAACGGTGATGGCCGTACTCTTCTTCTCAATGACCAGGCTGACTTCAGCAAACATGCCCGCTTTCAGCTTATTCCTGCCGCCTGTGATGGAGAGTGTTACTTCCATTGTCCGGCTGATCGGATCCACTACCGGGCTTATCTCCTGAACTCTGGCAGGGAAGGTTTCTCCGGGAAAAGTTTCGAAACTCAATGTTCCATTCATCCCCTTATATATTCTAGAGGTAAATATTTCCGGTACATAGACATTGACCTGGAGTGATGAAAGATCCCCCACCGAGAGGAGGGGCCCCTGGGGGGCGGCCATCCCGCCTACCGAACCGTATACGCCGGTTACTGTCCCTGTGATTGGCGATTTAACAGGACTCTCCGCATAATTCATTCCGGGGCGTGAAGGATCAATCCAGGCGACCACATCATCCTTGCGCACATAACTGCCTACTTTTACTGGAATCCTTATCAGTTTTCCAGTGGTTTCAGGGTATACCTCTACTGTGGTGGCCGCAACCACATCTCCATTAAGGTCCAGATATTCATTTACTTCCATAATTTTGGATATGGCTGTATTTATGGCAAATACCGATTCTTCCACTTCATTTTCCGATTCATTCCCGGAATCCTGTTTCATTCCTGATATTGCCTCTGGATTTACGATTCCCAGGATTCTGAATCCGATAAATCCGGAGATCACGAGTATTATTATTGCAAAAGGGATCCATGCCTTGGATTTTTTTTTCTTTGTCATTTATATCTTCCTTATCTCTTCAATTATAGCAAATATATGTCTATAGATTAGACAAAATGTTTCTATTATTTACCTCTTTTTTAAAAAAAAAGCTCAAAAAGTGGACTGTGAGTACATAATAAATTATGATTTACCTATGAGGTTCGAAACAATGACTGATGAACAGTTGAAATCTGAAATTGGCGAGATCGCTGATGGTCTGCCTGGTTTAGATACCAGAAGTGCACTTAATCGATTGGGTGGAAGCCCTGCTATGTATATAAAATTCCTCACCAAATTTTATGATGAATATTATGAGAGAGGAGCAAAACTTTCCGAACTCCTTGCCAGGAAAGACTTGTTTGAAGCGCATCGTTTTGTCCATAGTATTAAATCGCTTGCCGGGAATCTTGGTGCCGATGAACTCTATCGGAGTGCCTTGAGTCTTGAAGCGGATATGAAACGGGGTATGGTTATGCCTTCAGAGGTAGAGGTAGATAACTTTTCCGATGAACTCTCCCTTGTCCTGAGTGAACTCAATGCGTTTCTCCTGGCCCGGGGATGCATGGAATAGAGGAATTATGCCGCGACTGAATTTTTCGCTTAAAGAGGATAATATCTCCGTGAATAAAGAGAAGAGTTGGAAGGTTCTTATTGTTGATGATGAGATCTCCGTACATCAAATGACCAAGATTATTATGGAAAACTGGAAATTCCTGGGAAGATCTGTGACCCTCCTCAATGCCTATTCGGAGAAGGAGGCCCGGGAGGTTTTATCCCGGGAGGAGGACCTGGCCCTGGTTTTTATGGATGTAATCATGGAGCGTGATGACAGCGGGTTTCGTCTGGTGGAATATATACGCAAGAAACTGGAGAATAAATTTACCCGTATTGTTTTACGCACGGGTCAGCCCGGAGCGCTTTCTATCCGGGAAATTGTTCATAAATATGATATAAACGATTACCGGGAAAAGACACAGCTTTCGGTAGATGTTCTCTACACAATAACATCTTCCTGTATCCGGGCTTATAATGATCTGAAAAAGATGGAGAGCCTTAATCATTATACTCAAGGTTTCTTTGATGTTTATCCGGATTTGATTCGATCAGACTCCCTCGGGGAACTGGCTGTCCGGGTTTTGAACGTCATAAGAAATCAGTTCAAATTGACCGGGGAGACAGGACTTATTCAGAGCCGTGAATCCACGGAAGATGATGAACCCGTACTTTATGTCTCCGGCTGGATAAAGGGAGATGGGAGCCGGTATATCGATTTTTCTGAAATTCCAGAGGAAGTGGCTGCCGATATCCGAAAATGCCTGATTTATCAGGAGGATCGGAAGAGTGATGCCCGGGAATATTTTTACTTCCGTACGGCGTCCATGGTGAAGAATGTATTGTACATTGAGAGCTCAGAGGAACTTGAGGAGGAGATGTGCAGGAGCCTTTCCGGTTTTATAAAAAATATTGCCCCCCTCTTTCTCTTTGAAAATGATACTCAAGGTGAGTATAAAAGCTCTTCCCCCTTTTCGCTGGAGTAACTGAACTTATTGCTCCCTCTTCTCTTGATTTTTTTTATTGGTTTATATAAAAAGATAGTATAAGGGTTATGCCAGGCCGCTTTTCGGGCCATCCCGGCTCTTTAAAGGGGATGGTATGAATAAAGGTGTAATCGTTGTCTCTGTTTATCTTCTACTGACATTGATTTTAGGACTCTCTTTTCGCAGGCGTGCGGGGACTTCCATCCGGGAGTATTACCTCGCCGGCAGCAGTATCGGGGGGCTTCTTCTCTTTTTCACAATGTCTGCCACCAATTTTTCGGCTTTTACAATCTTCGGCCTCTCCGGGGCGGGGTACAGGATGGGGTATTCATTCTATCCGGTGATGGGTTTCGGCACGGGGTTTATGGTTCTCTCTTTCATTCTGATCGGAAAGCGAATCCGAAGATTGTCCGAGGCTGATAGAAGCGCTGGCCCTCCGGGTAATGGCGAAACCGGCGGGGCCGGTTTTTTAACCCCATCAGATTATATCTCCTACAGGTATGGATCGAAACTTTTGAAACTGCTTATTTCCGGTGTTCTCGTCTTTTTTACCCTGCCCTATATCGCTATTCAGGCGGTAGCCGCAGGCCGCTCACTCTTCTCTCTGACCGGGATACCCTACCTTGTCGGAGCCTTCATCATCAGCCTGTTTGTTATCTTCTATGTCTTTTCCGGTGGCCTGCGATCTATCATCTGGACCGATCTGATTCAGGCTGTGATGATGATAGGGTTCACTTTTACTTCCTTTATCATAATCTCGATTAAGAGCGGGGGCTTCATCACTATACACGAGGAGCTGCTTGTTCAATCACCGGAACTCTTTACGCGAAGCGGTACCGGAGGTTTGGGGCCCGGCATCTGGTTCTCCTACCTGCTCCTCTGGTTTTTTGCGGATCCCATGTTTCCCCAGCTTTTTCAGAGGTTCCTGGCCGCCCGGGATGAAAAATCACTCAATGTAACGATCATCCTCTATCCGCTGATCACAACCTGGCTCTTTTTTCTTACGATATCCATTGGTGTGATGGGGCAAAATGTTTTTCCGGATCTTCCTGCCGGGCAGAGCGATTCGATCTTTCCCCTGCTTTTAAGGCTTCATGCGGGTGAGCTGCTTGGTACAATCCTCCTTACCGGAAGCCTGGCCGCCCTCATGTCCACTATGGATTCTCAGCTCCTTTCCATCTCCTCCCTTCTCCAGCGTGATTTTCTGCCCGGAAAATGGAAAGGCAGTCCTGCCGTGGGAAGGATGATAGTTCTTATTCTGGGGTGTACCGGCTTTCTGATTGCCGTCAATCCCCCGGCAGAGATCCTTGCCTTTATCAATAAAACAACCTTCAATGGTTTGAGTGTTCTAACCCCCGCTTTCATCGGCGGACTCTATTGGAAGCGGGCCCATTGGTTCGGGGCCGTCGTCTCTATTATTGCAGGAGAGATTCTGGTTCTTCTTTTTTTTCTCGGAGTTTTTGAGGTCTCCGGTATGCTGCCGGTTATACCCATACTCATTGTTGTTATAAGTCTGTTTATTCTCCTCTCTCTGGCTGCGCCGCTCCTCCTCTCCCGACACCATCGGGGGACTCCTGTTGCTGAATCTGTAATCACTTTTAAATTTGATTACCGGCTCCTCTTTTTTCTTATTCCTGTTGCGGCCGGTTCGGATATCTGGAATTGGGATAAAATTCCGGTGAACCTCTTCCTCGGTTTACCCTTCTGGGTGTGGCGTTATGCTGCTCTGGGGATTCTTCTTTCTCTCGCTTATAAATATTATCTGAAACGTGATAGTCATTGAATAAAACACAGGAGGTCGGAACATTAACTAAGACTTGCGGTATGAGCGTGAATGGGTTACTATGTTTTTTAGGGTAAGAAAGTAATAGGGTGGCTTGTCTTAAATCACTTTTTACTTTGTTAAATATATACTAACGCAAATAGAAGTAAAGATGAAGAGTGGAAAAACAGCCCTGCGGGGAAAAGACATACGAAAAGGCAATGAAAAGCTTGTCCTCAGACTGATTCAACAAAAGGACAACCTTTCTCAAAGTGAGGTTGTGGAGATTACTGGCTTGAAAGCACCGACTATCCTCCGCATCTTCAATAATTTGGAGGAGCAGAAGCTTATTCAAGTCACCACAAGGCCCCGGGAGAGTGTGGAAAAGAAGGGGCGAAAACCCGTTTTCTATACTCTGAATCCAGAAGCAGGCTATATCGTGGGTGTGGAGTTCTGGTCTGATGCGGCAACTGTCGTAATCTCAAACCTGACCCGTGAAACCATACTGTCCCAAACCATAGAGATTAATAAGGGGATAGATGGGCAGCAGGTCCTGCTGATTCTTAAGGAGCTGATCGAAAACGCCATAAAGTCGGCGGGTATAGATCCTGATATGGTGATAGGGGTCGGCCTTGGCGCTCCGGGAAGGGTGGATACAAAAACCGGAAAGGTAATTTATTATTCGCGGATCAACGGCCTTGTTAATTTCGATCTAAAAACGTACCTGGAGGAAAATCTTAATCTTCCCGTCTATGTCAATAACAACTGTTCGGTAATCGCCATGAATGAGTACAACATGAATACCGAAATAAAAAAGGGTCCTATAATGGCCATCCTTATCCGGGGAGGAGTCGGCGGGGCTTATATTAATGATGGAAAAGTTCTTACCGCCGGCAGTATAACTACCGTTGAGCTGGGACACATCTCGGTGGATCCCAAGGGGAGGGAGTGCAGCTGCGGCAGGCGTGGATGTCTTGAAACATACCTCTCCGAAGGGGCAATCCTTGAAGACCTCTCTTCAATCGTGGTCCTTGATTCTTTGGAGGAGTTGGAAAAATCTCTCCATGATTCGGATGATCCGGAAATACAAGGGAAGGTTGATGCCTTTATCCGGGAGAAGGGGGATATCCTCTCTCATACGATTCAGAATCTGAACAATCTATTCAGTCCCGAAAGTTATTTGATAATCAGCAGGAGCCGAACCTTCAGTGAAGATCTTGTTACCAGGGTGAAAGAGGCTGACAGCCGGTTCACCTTTGCTCCCGGAGGAAGGCACCCCAACTTCATCCCAGTGGAGTACAATCCTCTTCATGCGGGTATGGGAGCCTGTGATCTTGTGTTCAGTGAATATTTTCGTCAGGATGGCCACCTCTAAAACGACGGATCTTAATCGCCGTAATGTTCATTTCAGGTTTTTACAATCTTTCCGAGTCTGGCCGATTCCAGGGCTTTGACCGATAACCTCAAAGATTGGCAACCATCCTCCCAGCTGGCCCTCTGAGGAACATTTTGGGCCGAGCGTGCGGCAAACTCTTTCACCAGATCCCTGATATTTTGCGGTTCGGTCGCTTCCTTCCCCCATTTCCAAATCCTGGCATCGGCCGGGCTCATCCCTGGTTTTCCGAAGCTTACTATCCCGATATGATCCGAAGCCCCGCCATCCAGGGAGGAGTAGTTCTCCTCTTTCAGTCCGCACCACACCGTTCCTTTTTGGCCGTGAAGACATAGTTGCAGGGAGAAGTCGAAGCCAGTCAGACTGTGAGATATCTGAAGGATCCCCCTCTCCTTAAAGGTTCCGTTTATATAGGCAATATCTTCGAAGTCAAAATCCTGATGGACACCTCCCGTCGTCAGGCAATGGAGGCTTTCAACCTCTTTCCCTGTGATGTATCGGGCGAGATCGAACCAGTGGCAGGTTTCCTCAATTATAAGACCACCCGAGTACTCCCTTTTCTGAATCCAGGAGTTCCATTTATCCCGGCGGAAGGGGGTTCTGAAGTGGTAGAGGGAAAACCCCTCAATTGGACCGACCTCTCCGGAGAGAACCAGCTCCCGCATCTTGAGGATGGCAGGATTCAGTCGAAACTCATACCCGATCCCGAGGGCACCGGGGTAGGCGGATACTTCAGCGGAAAGGGCTTCGGCTGCCATAATATCTATTCCAACCGGTTTCTCCAGGAGAATATCTTTACCGGCCTTCATGGCCAGTTTAAGGTGATTAAGGTGAAGATAGTCCGGGGTACAAATCGATACGATATCCACCTCCGGATCTGAGAGGACGGATGCCATGTCCGGATATACTTTAACTCCCGCCTTTTCCCATTTTCCAGCGAGCTGATTTTTTGTAAAGAGGGGTTTCAGGCAGAGCATACTGCCGGACTCAAAGGTTCCGCCCATACGGGAGGTGCGCTCAGGGATCAGATCACAGACCCCGTGGAGGTCTGCATCCGGGCTCTCCATATAGCCGGCCGCATGGGCCATTCCTATCCCCAATCCAATAACAACTGCTTTTCTCAAAGTTAAACTCCTTTAAAAAATATATCAGCATTTTTTATCATGATGAGTTCTCTGGTTTTTTCCGTAAGATTCAGACATGGTATTTTCATTTCAACAGAATAATCCGGCCAGGGGAAAGGATCGTTAACCTCACCCTCTCCCTTGCGGGTACTGCCGGAAAGGAAGGATTTTATTCTGTTAAAGCTTTCAAGGTTTTCATCTACCCCCATCTTCGGGAAGAGGGTAAACTCTTCGGGGAAGAACATGGCGTCGCTTCCCAGAAGGATGCGTGTCCCGTATTTTTCGAAGAAGGTTTCTGCCTGAGATTTATGATTGATCAGGATACGGTAGAACCAGCGGCCCGGGGCCGTGTCCAGGAGTAGATTCGGGTGGCACGCCATGACCTCGTTTATCTTTTCCATCCCCCCTGCCAGGAAGAGCAGGTGGGCCCCCAGGAAGGCCACATCCGGAAATTTCGTGAATAGTTCACGTCCCCTGTCGATCCAGTCATTGAATGTACCGAAATGATTTATTCCATCCGTCCTGTCTGCGGTAGACTTCGAGCCATAGGGGCCGCCAGGTTCCCAGAAAGGGGGAGGGTCTGCCAGGTGGAGGAGGACCGGAAGGCCCAGTTCTTCACATTTTTTCAATGCACCGGTGATGTATGAATCCTCCATCCGGACCTGAAAATCGACCTGGGTCCGGGGTTTTCCCAACCACAATTTAAGGCCGGTAAAGCCTTCACTGAAAAGCTCCTTCACCTGGGCCGCTCCCCCGGTTTCACTCCTCTGCTGCCTGTGATCCAGACAGCCAAATCCTATGAACCTGGCGGGGTTGTGTTTTACTGCGTTGATGACAGCTTTGTTGAAATTCCCCGCCTTCCTGTCCGGGAGTGAGACAAGGCCTGCCCTGCCTATACCGCCTGTCCCGCAGTATGTGAGAAGTTCATCCAATCTGGGAGCTGCACAAAAATGCAGGTGTATATCGGTATGGATCATCTTAAGGCAAGATCCGGAACCTCGGCAGCCAGTGGTGTTATCGTGTAGGAAAGATCCGGATGGGTCTTGGCGCATGTGACCGGGAATTCAGGGGAGGGAGAGAGCATCAGGGCTTTTCGCAGTACCGATGCCTGCCAGGGTCTATTCATATAGATTTCCAGCTTGCGGGATTCAAGGATCTGTTTCATGCCGACTGTGATCGCCTTTTCCGGAACCTCTTCAAAGGCTCCTTTCAGGGCTGTATTCGAGTTGATGGTGATGGTCTCTCTTGTGAGTTCCACAACTCTGGTGGGGAGTCTCCTGAACTCATCAAGGCTTATCCTTGAAGAGGATATGGGTTCGTTAAAGGCCAGGTGGCCCACAATACCCACCCCGGCCTGGCAGAGATCGATTCCGCCGAGGGCTTCAATCTTTTTGTCATAATCAGCGGGATCTGCCGGATCGGGAAAATAAACCTGCTTCGGATTGAATCCCATACCCTCGGGCATGGGGTTGGTTAGTTCTCTTTTTATGAACCCGCGGAATGACAGGGGACTCTCCACCGGAATCCTTTCAATCGTACCGGGAGAGATATACTCATCCATAAAAAAGAGGTGGAGTGCGGAAAGGTTAAGAGGCCGGAAGTCCAGTAATGTCCTGAACCTCCGGTACTGAAAAACCGGCCCTACCGGAAGTATCATGGTAGTCGATCTGCCGGCTTCATTGTTTTTCTCTATAGTCGAATACATGGCAAGAGCCATGGCGTAGTAGAGGTCTGTTTCCGTTTCAACCTCTGTAATTGGTACGCCGGACTCTTCCTGAAGCTCCCTCACATTCATGCTGTATATCGGATTCATCTTTTTCCCGTTTATCCCTTTACCGCTCCGGAGGTGAGTCCGCTTATTATCCTGTCGTGAAGAAAGATATAGACAAGGATTGTCGGAAGCATGGTAATTACGATAGCTGCAAGCATACTCGTATAGTTTGTGACAAACTGGCTGCGGAAGAATCTTATACCGAGCTGGAGGGTTCTGCTTGCTTCTGAAGAGGTGAGTAACATGGCATAGGTGAACTCATTCCAGCAGTAGATGAATACAAAGGTTCCCGCGGTAACAAGGCCGGGTTTTGTCAGGGGGAAGACGATCTTTGTAAATCGTTCGGCGAAGGAACAGCCGTCTATCACAGCCGCCTCTTCAAGCTCTTTGGGCAGGGAACTCATAAATCCATGTATAAGGAATACCGATATGGGTATATTGATAGCCGAATAGGTCAGGATCAGGCCGGGTAGTGAGTCATAGATATTCAACAGACTTACGATCTTGAAGTAGGGGACCATCAGAGCGATGATGGGGATGAGTACTCCCGAAAGGATAATGGAGAGGATTCCATTTTTGAATCTGAAATCTTCTCTGGCAATGGCGAAGGCACCCATGGAGGCTACGATGACATTAAGACCGGTTGTAAAGATGGCCACAAGAGTTGAATTTAAAAACAGCCTTGGAAGACCGGCCATCTGAATGGCGTTTCTGTAATTTTGCCATTGCCATACCGCCGGGAACGCGAATGGCTGGGTTTCGAACTCGAAGTTTGTTTTAAAAGATGATATAACCAGCCAGATAAGTGGGATCAGGGTCATAATCAGAAATAATAGTATGTAGAGCCATTTCCCTGTTTTGGCCAGGACATCTATAGGGGTTATTTTATTTAAGCTTGATGTTTTGCTCATTATTTTCTCCTACTGTACCGTATCGCCGGCGCTTGAGTTTCTGCTGAACAGCCATCTGATTATTGCGATTGTGGCTCCCCCGAAGACGATCAGGATGGCCCCAATGGCGTTGGCTTCACCATAGTTCAAGGCCCCCAGGTTTCGATAGAGGAGTATCCCCATAACCGAAGTCGAGTGGGCCGGACCGCCATTGGTCATCAGGTAGGTGGACTCAAAATGACGCATTCCGTAGGCAAGGGCCAGGGTTATGGTGGTTATAAGGATGGGTTTCAGCATGGGGATGGTTATGTGAACTTCCTGATGAAACACATTGGCACCATCAATTTCGGCTGCTTCATAATAGGATTCGGGGATCCCCATCCGGGATGCCAGAATGACAATCATGAAATAACCGATGTAGAATATCTGCTGGATGATAACGGCCGGAAAGGCGGTCTTCATCTCTCCCAGCCAGTTATGGCTTAGGCTTTCCAGTCCGACTATCTCAAGAAGACTGTTAAGAATTCCAAACTCTGCATTGTAGATAGCAAGCCACATCATGGCGAGGGCTACCTGGGATATGACATTGGGGAGGAAATATACTGTTCTAAAAGTCTTCCAGCCCCGGGGTTTTCTGGCTAAAATCATGGCCATACCGGCGGCCAGGGGGATCTGGATGAATCCCAGGACCAGAGCCCAGACAATATTATTTTTTAAGGAGAGCCGGAAGGTTTCATCCTGGAAGAGATTCGTAAAGTTCTTGAGTCCTATGAAGAGCGGTTTCGATATACCGTTCCACTTTGTAAAACTTGTTACAAATACAAACCCCAGGGGATACACAAAATAGGCCCCGAAAAGAATAATGACCGGCAGTAAAAAGAGTATGATTTGTTTCCAGTTTTTGTTTGTGCTCATATTTACCTCGTAAAAGAAAGGCCCGGCAGTACGCCAGGCCTTTTGTAATCGGTTATAAGTTCTTAAAATTCCCCACCATACCTGTAACAGCAGCAGGGAATTCTGAAGTCCTAATCTACCTTATTGGCAATCTGCTGAAGGAACTCTTCGGGAGTTGCCTCTCCGAGAGCCATCTTGGCAAGAGCCTGACCGAATTCGGCAACAACATCGGTGGCATAATTAGCCTGGAAGTGGGTGTTAACAAAGGATGAGTCGTTAACGGCATTCATGAACTGACCTTGTACAAAATCTACATCTTCACCGGCACCAACACCAAACTTGATAGCTAACATAGCACCAGAGTCCATGGAAATTTTCTTAACGTTTTCGGGTTTGGTCATCCACTGCATGAAGGCAACAACAGCTGCTTTCTTTGCGGGGTCGTCGGTGTATCCGGCAGCCAGGTTTGACTGGGGGAAACCGATCTGAGCACCTGAGAAATCCGCGGCGGGAGCGGGGCCAATTTTAACATTCTTGAATACTTCAGGAGCATCATTTCTGACACGTCCGATATACCAGGGGCCATTGATAAACATGGCACTTCTACCAGCCAGGAAGTGTCCACCGGCTACACCGGCATCTCCACCAACGGCATCTTTTGAAGTGTTCCCGTCGGCATACATCATCTGGAGGATTTCAGCAGCCTTTACGAAAACAGGATCGGTAATGGGTTTTTCCCATACGGAAGGTCCGCCAAGGGAGGCCGCAATGTGGGAGAACCAGAGCTGTGAGGTCCATGCATTTGTTCCACCGGTCATCTGACTTGTGGGGATAAAACCGGCGGCTTTAATCTTTTCACAGGCATTAAAGAATTCGTCGTATGTTTTGGGGATATCGGAAAGGCCGGCAGCCTTGAAAATGTCCATATTATACCAAACGGGGGTGTATCCAACTTCGTAAGGAATGGATTTTACAGCACCGCTTCTGGTTGCATTGGCAACAGCACCGGATACAAAATCATCACCCCAGCTTCCAGCCAATTCATCGGAGAAGTCCATTAAAAGGTCGCCTTCATAGAATGCGAAGGATGTGGGATCCGGGTTAAAAACAAAAAGATCGGGAACAACACCTGCGGCGATCTGGGAATTCAGTTTATTCCTGTATGCGTCGTAGTCGGGATTTGCTTCGATCTCTACCTTGTACTTGCCTGCGTACATTTCGTTAAACTCATCAACGAGGGCCGCTACTGTTGCTGCTTTTGAATCTTCTCCAACCCAGATGGTTGGCCATTTTAGAACAACTTCTTTGTCCATTGCATCCTGCTGTCCACCGGCGAAGAGGCCTGTGGTGAGGAGAAGGGCGATGGTCAGAATTAAAACAATTTTGCTTTTCATAAAAATAATCTCCTTTCTTTTCTTACTCTAAGTAAGTAAAGCATAGCTTGACCCGGTTGTCAATAAAATTATCTTACCAGGCGGGTTCCTGCCTGTTTTCAGGCGATGATCCTGCAAATTCCGAGGGTCATAATTTGATCATAGTAAATGGATATTTAAATTTCCAACTTCGCCTGTCGATTATTCATTGTAAAATGTTTAAGATGTTTTTATGAAAAGTGAAGAGAGAAGCATAGCCACCGAACTTATAGATTTCATTGACAGCTGCCCTACGGCCTACCATTCCGCCGTGCATATAAAGGGTATTCTTGATAGTAATGGTTTTCAATCCCTGAATGAGAAGGATTCCTGGAAGCTTGAGAGTGGAAAGGGTTATTATATAGAAAGGAATAATTCGGCGGTTGCCGCCTTCATTATGGGGACCGAACCTCCTGCAGATGGGTTTTTACTGGCCGGAGCTCATACAGACAGCCCCGGATTGAAACTGAAGGATGACGGAGAGGCTGGTAAGCCGCAGACAGGATACCTTCGGCTTCCGGTTGAAGTATATGGAGGACCTATCATTTCCACCTGGCTTGATCGGGATCTTTCCATCGCCGGGGTGGTTCAGCTTCGTGACGAGGGGGAAAAAAGCGGTTATAAATCTGTCCTCTTCGATTTTGAAAGGCCTGTTGCGGTTATTCCCAATGTGGCTATCCATTTTAACAGGGAAGTAAATACTGGTTTTGAATATAACCGGCAGGTCCACCTTCAGGCACTTGTCTCTGCGGGCACTGGATCTCCCGAGGGTTTGAAATCGCTGATTGCCGGGGTGCTTGGATGCCCTCCCGAAGAGATAGGGGGGTGGGATCTCTTCCTCTATGATTGTCAGCCGGGGAACCATTCCGGGCTTGATAGGGATCTAATCGTCACCGGGCGCATAGATAATCTGGCGGGGTGTCATGCCATTCTAGCCGCCCTTTTATCGGTCAAAGATCCCCGGCGAACCGTCGGCGGATTCTTCTTTGATAATGAGGAGGTTGGAAGTGCGACTCTCCAGGGGGCAGATTCGGGTTTTTTAAGCGACCTTCTTGATCGCCTTGTTCTGGTCCGGGGAGGATCTGCTGAAGACAGGTACAGGGCGAGGGCTGCCTCTTATTTTATTTCCGTGGATGGGGCCCAGGCATTTCATCCCAATTTCCCGGAGATGCATGATCGTGATTATGCCCCGACCTTAAATGGTGGTCCCGTCATAAAGATGAACGCCAATTACAGGTATGCCACCACATCCGAAGGTGCTGTTTTTTTTAAGGAGCTTTGCCGGAAGGCCGGTGTTCCTGTTCAGAGGTTTATGATGAGATCGGATCTTCCCTGCGGATCGACCATTGGTCCTGTAACCAGTGCCCAGGGCGGCATTAAAACCCTGGATGTCGGGATACCCATGTTGGCCATGCACTCCATCAGGGAAACCTGCGGCCGGGATGATCAAGGGTATATGATTCGAGCCCTTTCCGGGTTTTTTAAGGCTGGCTGAAATATTTATAAGTGTATATATTGGAAAACCAGTGGACCGGCCAGTTGGAGTGGAAGGCTCCAGCCTGATTAACTCCAGAAACAATAGGTAAGGATTTTTAAATGACAGATAAAGTTCCCCAATTCAAGGGTACTGAAAAATATGTATTGGATGATGAACTCTCCCTTATTTTAAATATGACCATGACCCTGGAGATGCCTCTCCTCCTGAAAGGAGAGCCGGGGACAGGAAAAACCCGGCTTGCTCATGCTGTATCCGAAGCCCTGGGTATGGAACTCATCGTCCTTAATGTTAAATCCAGCATGAAGCTCGTTGATGCCCTCTATCATTACGATACACTTACAAGATTGAATGATTCCCGGTTTGGGGATTCAGAGCGAAATGTAAATAATATAGAAGATTATATAAAAATGGGTAAAATCGGACAGGCGTTTACCTCGGAGAAGAGGGTAGTTCTGTTAATCGATGAAGTCGATAAGGCAGACACGGACTTTCAGGATGATATGCTTGATGTTCTCGACCAGATGCAGTTCGATATTTCCGAAATTGATAAGACCATCACCGCCCGACACAGGCCTGTGATCATAATAACCTCCAACAGTAAGAAGGACCTTTCCGACCCCTTCCTGGGTCGATGCAATTTTCATCACATTGCCTTTCCCGATGAAGAACTCATGCAGGAGATCGTCGGTGTGCATTTTCCTGACCTTGATGACACTCTTGCCAATCAGGTTGTTACCGCCTTTTATAAGATGCGGGAACTACCCGGTATCGAGAAGCGTCCGGCCACCAGAGAGTTGATCAACTGGATCCGAGCCCTGACCTCCGATCCGGAGTTCAAATCAGGTGGGCTTATCGAGGAGAAGATCCCCTACCTGGGGATACTGTTTAAGCGCAGTGAGGATCTTAAGAAAGGCCGGGAGGCCATGGACCGCTGATATGTTTACAGATTTTTTTCTGCAGCTTAAAAGGTCCGGGATACCTGTCAGTATTAGTGCCTATTTAAGCCTGCAGAAGGCCCTGTCGGCCGGTTTAATCACCAGTATTTACCAGCTATATGTCTGTGCCCGGTCCATCATGGTGAAAAGTGAACGGTACTTTGATCTCTATGATACGATTTTCTCCAGCTATTTTAAGGATGCAGAGGACCCCTTTCTGAAGGGAATCATTCCTGATGATGATATGGCAGCCTTATTAGAGGTCTGGCTGAAAGATTCAAAGCAATCAGCAGCCGATTTGAATATCGATGAACTCCAGCTTATGAATAAAACTCCTGAAGAACTTATAGAATATTTTCAGGATCGGCTTCTTGACCAGAAGGAGCGTCACGATGGTGGAACCAGGTGGATTGGCACCGGAGGAACTTCACCAACCGGACATTCAGGATATCATCCCACGGGGATGAGGGTTGGAGGAGCTTCGACCAGGCGTTCCGCTCTTAAGGTTGCCGGGGAGAGGAGGTTCAAAGATTATACCGATAGAGGACCTCTCTCCGAAGCCGCCATGATGGAAGCCCTGAAAAGATTGAAAAATCTTGTTCCTCACGGACCCCGGGATCATCTGGATATCGATCAAACCATTTATGACACCATGAGGAGTGGTGGTGAGATTCAGATGGCTTTCAAACAGAGGCATAAAGACCGGCTGAAGGTGATCCTTGCCATAGATAACGGTGGTATCTCCATGGATCCCCATGTCGGGATTGTTAAAACCCTTTTTGATCATGCCAACAGCTTCTTTAAAGATCTGAAAATCGTCTATTTTCATAATGCTATATATGAGACTGTCTGGGAGGACCCCCAGAGATTCAGGAAACCTGTAGAGGTAGAGGCTCTTTTGAAATCTGATAAGGAGACTCGGTTGATTATCGTTGGGGATGCGAGTATGTCCCCGTATGAGCTTCTCTACCGAAACGGGACAATAAATGTGGAAGAGAAGGCGAATGCTCCGGGGCTTTATCATTTGAAGGAGCTTCGTAAGGTGTTTCCCTACTCGGTTTGGCTCAATCCTGTTTCAGATAACCTGTGGGAGTACACCTCAACAATTAATGTCATCGCAGATATTTTTCCAATGTTCACGATTTCCCTTCAGGGGCTTGAAAAAGCCGTTTCGTCATTGATGGTAAAATAATCTGGGCTTTTCATGGGGTTGTGGACTCTCTGCTTTTCTTAAAATAAATATTTTTATATATAAAATTTTGATTAATTACACCTCTTGCTGTATCTTTTCATGATCACCGCCGAACATTATAGTAGCGTGTGAATTCCTTTTATTATTTGGTGGAGCATTTTGAGAAACAAAGTACTATTTATAATATTATCTCTATTCCTGTTTTTTACTGCTGCTATTGCTCAGGAGAGTGAAGATTCCGGTATAGAAAACCAATCCGGTATTTCTGATGTGGAACCTGTTCAGAAAACAAATGTCCTGGAACAGTATTTCCCCGTGGAAGGTTTGAGCCAGTGGGAATATGAGTATGATATTTCTGATCTTGAAGAGGGCCGGTATAATCTGATTGTCCGGGGAATTGATATTGCCGGAAATGAGGTTGAATCCACGGCGGTTGATATCTTTATTGATCCAGCTTCGGATCTTCCGACCGCATCGCTTACCTATCCTTCGGAAAATATGAGGATTTCCGGTGATCTCAATCTTCTGGGAAGTGCCGGAGATGATGACGGTGTGGATTTTATTGAAGTTCAGCTTGAGGATGGGGTGTTTACAAGGATCCCCGGGAAAGAATACTGGTCTTATGATATACCCACCGATGATCTTACAGATGGTAAATACAAATTAACCGTTCGAAGTACGGATATAAATGGGGTGACCGGTAATGAAGAGGTAACCGAGTTTTTTATTGATAGAAATATACCCGAGATTGAAATTACATCTCATATAAATGGAGACCTTGTCAGCAAGAATATTACAATAGAAGGAACCATAGAGGATTCAAATGGTGTGGACAGCTTGCTTTTCTCTGTTGATGGAGGGAACCTTTTTAAACCCGCCAAACTGTCCGGTGAATATAAGGATGGGAGTGGTGATTTTTCCTTCGTGATAAATACCCGGGAGCTCACGGATGGTCCCGGGATAATCTGGTTTAAGGGTGTGGACACTCTCGGTTCGTCCGGAAGGGCGGCCCTTCTTCTTTATATTGATAACGGCGCTCCGGTTCTCGATTTTCTCTATCCTGTCGCAGATGAGCCTGTTAATGGTAAATTCTCGGTTATGGGACGAGCCTTTGATCAGGTTGGCATTGACTCCCTTGAGTATTCCGACGGCGGCGATATGACCATAGCCATTCCCCTGGAACCGGGAAATCCCTACTGGAAAGTAGATGTTGATTTTACGGGAGAAAAGAAGGCTGCCCTGAACTTCATTCTTAAGGATATTGCCGGGAATGTTAAGAAGTATCCATTGAAATTGGATCTTGACTGGGAGGGCGATCTTCCTGTTGTGGAGCTTTTTAATCCCCTTTCCGAGGAGTTTTCGGAGAAGAGGCGGCTTCAGGGTGTCATTCTGGATGATGATGGCCCCTCCGGGATTACCTACAGCCTTGATCGGGGTGAAGAGAGTTTTTTTGAATCTGGAAGATTTTTTGATATTCCCCTTGAAAATCTTACGGCCGGAGAACACCGGCTGACCTACCGCGGTAGGGATGTTAATGGTGTGGAGGGTGTTGATTCGACCATTTC
The DNA here is from genome assembly GCA_016342585.1 of Spirochaetales bacterium. GTDB lineage: Bacteria > Spirochaetota > Spirochaetia > UBA9216 > UBA9216 > JAEINK01. The sequence goes on along the minus strand of JAEINK010000014.1, from coordinate 35,205 downwards.
TTTTCATCTTCTGCCTGGTCCCCCTCAGTTTAGTCTGGACTTTTTTACCTATCGGGATGGAGGCGAGCTGGATTTCGAACCAGGCGCCTCTGTACGCCCCGATGAGATTTCAGGCATTCGCGGGACCCTTGTTTTTGAAGGTGGAAAAGGCTCCGCCGAGATGGCAATCGCCGGGGGCGAGGGCTTCCCCCTTGCCCTGAAAAAGAGTGATGAAGCCGGCGTTTTCACATTCTCTGCCGATTTCCCGGAACCTCTTGCCTATGGCAATATCGAAATAGCTGTAACTGCGAAAGATACCCTTGGTTCAGAAAAGAGTTTCACTGAATATTTCTGGATGGCCGACCATTCGGTTAACCTTTTGGAGCATGGGTTTTATCATCCTCCGGGAGATTATCCGGTTGATGGTAATACGGGGGTCAGCCTCCGGTATATCGGATATCCTCTCTCCGAATTGATGGTTCCCGAAGAGGCTGCCTTTCTGGATATTAGCCGGAATGGCGATTTTATTACCATTAAAGGGGGGGAGGCCGGGGCTCTCGAAAATTTTAAATTAAGAGCTGTCAGCGACAGGGGGACCGAATTTATCTCGGGAAACCTTACAGTCATAAGCGATTTTCTTCCTCCTCTTTTTTCCGGGATCACTCCGGATTCAGGTGAGTATCGGGGGAAGGTAAGTCTGACCGGTAATGTAACCGATGATTCCGGAAAACCGGAGGTTTACTACAGGATCGGTTCAGGTGAATATGAGGTTGTACGGCTGAGTGAGGGAGAAGACGGCTGGGATTTCAGTATTACCCCGGATGGAAGCCTGCTTGCAGGTGGCGGCGGTGTCGTTACACTCCTGGCAAGGGATGGGGTCGGCCGGGAGGCTGTCGTCCGAAAATCCTATCAGATTCCAATTCCCGGTGAGGAACCTCCTTCAGTTAAACTCTATCCTGTCTCTCCCGAAGCGGATGGCATTATTTTTAAAGGGAAGCAGAGTGGGAATAAGTTACATATATCCGCCGGAGTAACCGGTCTTGAATCGGTTACCAGATTTACCTGGGCTATAGATGGCGGAGAACCCTCCCCTGTAAATGGGTTCCCTGTGGGGACTGCTTTGATTGATGTCCCCGAGCCTGGGAGCCATACCCTATCTTTCAGAGCTGAATACGGTGACGGAAAATCCATGACCGCTTCCCGGCGATTTACCGTTGCCCCCTCAGCCGGAGTATTAAGTATTGATGCCGTTGTCACAGGGGAGGACTCCGTTCCTTTTGTCCAGGGAGGGGATTTGACCGTTCGCTCGGAAACCGCCCTAACCGGATCTATAACAGGAAAAGGAAAATATAATATTAAGACCCTCACTGTGGATGAGGGAGAACCTGTCAATCTGAAACTATCTGCAGGAGATACTGATTATGAGTTTAATATTCCTCTAAAAGATTTCTCTTACGGGCGTCATGATCTGCATATAGAATTAGAGGATGACTTTGGAAGAAAAACAGTGGAGGATTACTTCTTCTTTGTTCTTTCCGATCGAGAAGGACGAGTGGTGAATAGCGGTGAAGGTTTGTATCCCCTTTCAACGCCGGCAGAAGATGGGACCTTTTATTTGGCACCTTCATCGGAACTTTCTTTTTTCTTCAGTGGCAGAGAGATCGTGTCCGCCGGATTATCACCCCTTTCCGATGCTTTTGCCGTCTCTTTTGAAGGGGAGAAGGTCTGGATAAAGGCGGATACCCCTGAAATTGCGGAGGGGCAAATCCTTGAAATTCAAACCATAGATGGAGATTTATTTACCTTTGGTCCTTTCAAAATTTCTTCGGATACAAGGCCACCGGAACTGATACTTTCGAGCCCACTTTTCGGGGGATATTACAGGGATGAGATCACCCTTTCCGGGAGCTTGACTGATGATCTTGCCACCGCTGGAATTGAATACAGCTTGCAGGATCAGAGCTTTCGAAAGTTTGACCTGGATCCGGTTCCGGAAGTCCAACCCCTGGCTGAATCATCATCCGAACAAGAGGCAGATATACCCTTAGAGGAATCGATCTCTGAAACAGTTTTCACTGATGAGAATCCTGGGAAAGTTGACTTTAGCGGAAAAATTGATCTATCCGACATACCGGATGGTCCTGTTCATTTAAGGTTGAAGGGGATCGATGAGGCCGGAAATGCAAATATCTCAGAGCTCTTCTTTATTAAGGACACGGTTGCTCCCGAGATGATCCAGATCCTGCCGGAAGGCAATGAAAGTGTGAATGGCCGTTTCTCCTTTATGTTCAGGGGAGAGGATGAATGGGCGGAGAACTTTTCCGGTCTCTACTCCATAGGCGATGACCCTCTCGACGAGTATGATGGTGCAGACAGTTTCTTTGTTTCCATGGATCTCTCCAGTTTCAGTGAAGTTCCCCCGGAGATGGCCCTAAGCCTTGTTGATACTTCAGGTAATGTCGGGCGCCTCTTCCCCCGGTTATTTTTCCAACCCCAGGGAGATATCCCGGAGATACAGATTCAGATCCCCGAGGAGAACTTCCTTGTTCAATCTGACTTAACCGTCTCCGGTACAATCTTTGATGATGATGGTGTGGCTAAAATAGAATATAAGATAGATAATGGAGAAGTTCAGGAAATTCCCGGTGGCAATAGTTTTGCCATTCCTATTGACCTCTCTGGTTTGACCGACAATGAACATCAGATTGAGATAAAAGCCTTCGATTTATGGGGTGTTGAAAGTGAGCCTGTGATCCTGAATTTCCGGGTCAGCCTGGATGTCCCCCAGGCTGTAATGACTGCACCCCTTATTGGGCGGAGCAACCGGGGTGTTCTTACCCTGGCTGGAACTGCGGCAGATGCTAACGGTATCGGATCTGTTTCCCTTTCACTGGATAATGGAAACTCCTTTCACAAGGCGGAAGGGCTTAACGATTGGACCTATCAGTTTGACAGCAGAATGCTCGTCGATGGAAATTATATGATCCAGATAAAAGTGGAAGATAATTATGGCGTCTCCGCCGTTTATTCAAGCCTTATTACTATCGATAATACGCCGCCTGCCGTTCAGCTGAGTAATCCCCTTGATGGAATGGGTGTAAGTGATTTTCTTACCTTCCAGATGAGGGTTTCCGATGAGATTGGCGTCGAGGAGCTGAAATACACGATCCGCCCCCTTGATGAGATTACTTCAGCCGAAGTTGAGACCGCCGTTGAATCCATAAATGAAGAAGCCGGAGCAACCAGCGGTGTTCCCGTGCTTGATGGTACCCTGCCAGTCAGTGAAGTTGTGATCGAGAATATAGATCTTAAAACTCTTCTTCCCGGAAGATACAATCTATCGATTTTTGCCTACGATGATGCCGGTAATGAAACTGTAGTCGCCAGGAATATATTAAGGAAAGATCTTTCCCGTAAATCTGTTCCCGGTATCCTTTTTCCTTTTCAGGGAACGGCTATACAGGGCGAGTTTGTCCTTGAAGGTCGGATCGAAGGAGATTATATCCCCGAGACTGTTACGCTTTACAAGAATGGAAATCCTTTCGATGTCATACAGCCGGATCCTTCCGGTTATTTCTACAGGTATATGCTTGCTGATGAACTTGAGGAGGGGGAACTCGAATTTCAGGTGATTCTTGAAGACTCTGATAAGAATGAAAGCCACAGCAGCCTCCTGAAAATCGAATACTATACACAGGGTCCCTGGATCAAAATCGATTCAGTAAGGACTGGTGATTATGTGAGTAACCGTCCCTGGATAAAAGGGGATGTTGGTTACCTTGCCCCTCTTCCTGAGGGAACCGAAGATCCCTCCCGTGAGGAGAGGCGAGGCAGGGAAGTGGAACGGTTGGAGTACAGCCTCGATAATGGAAGAAGTTTTACCTCCTTCAAAGTTAGAGACAGCTGGAAATTCAGATTAGAGACACAGTCTCTTCAGGATGGAGCACTTGGGATCCTTGTCAGGGCGGTCTTTAAAAATGGTGAAACTGCAGTCTCGCAGATCCATGTCATTGTGGATGATACTCCCCCGACGGTAGCCATTGTTACTCCTGAAGAGGGCCTGGCTTTCAACGAGACCCTCTCCTTGAACGGAATAGCCTCGGATGCAAGCGGTCTTTCGGATGTTTCGGTAATGCTCCGGGAGGGGAGTAAGAATTCCTACGAGATCCCCTCCTTCATACAGGGGTTGTATATTGATGGTCATTTTCTGGGAGCCACTTTCTGGGAAGTCGGGGCAGGATTAACCTTTTTCGATGATAATGTAAAACTTCAGGCCCTCTTTGGAATGGCTCCCCAGGGGAGATTTGATGGAACCGTTTTCGGGTTTAAACTTCTTGCCAACATTGCCACCATCCCCTATGGGTACTTCTTCGGTCCGGATTTTGATTTTCTATCATCAAGTATAGCGATTGGTTCGGCTTTTGAATATTTCTCAATGTCTTCCGCGGATTCCGAACAATCCGGACTGGTCCTTGGTGCCCTGGTTGGTCAGGTAGAATTGGTGAAGGCAAAATTCCCAAGCCTGCCTTTTCTGAACACATACTCAATATACTTTGAAGATCAACTCTGGTTCATCTCGTCGGATGTGGAGGGGGGGCTTGAAAACCGGATTGCCTTCGGGGTTAGGATCAATGTGTTTTAACAATAAATGAACGGCGGGAAAGAACTTATCCACAGATGAATTCTTTCCCTGTGCTGTACTATTAATCCATTGGATTCAAAAATCCGAGAATCGAAGCATGTTCAACTTTTTATTAAGCTCATTAAAATTGTCATAATCGCATTGATCTGTCTCTGATTGCACCGACTGAATAATGGCGTGGCTGGGGTACGCTGTGATGAAACATTTTGCTATGCTTTCCAGAAAGAGTCTCGGATCGCAAAAAACGTCGACTATTTTGCTCTTGTGCCGCAATTAATCTCAAGTCCTCGCTGATTATTATAATTATAATTCTATTATTAACATAATAGGGGGAATAAATTGAACGAATTTAAATTGAAACAAATCGGTGTGGTTGAGCGGGGTGAGGACGGTTTTATGATAAAACTTGATAAAGAGTATCATGAAGGTTTAACTGGAATTGAGGGGTTCAGCTGGCTGAATATTCTCTGGTGGGCAAATCAATTTGATGACAGCGAGTTTAGAAAGGTTTTAACAACTCCAAAGCCGTATAAAAAGGGGCCTGATAAGATTGGGATCTTTGCAACCCGTTCGCCCGTACGACCAAACCCTATAGCGGTCACTCCTGTATATATCAGCAGAATTGATATTGAGGCAGGCATACTGTACACTCCATATATTGATGCAGAAGAAGGCACCCCTGTTCTTGATATAAAACCATACCACGGCAGCAGTGACAGGGTCGACAGCTGGCAGGTCCCTTCATGGTGCAGGCACTGGCCTGAAACAGTAGAGGATTCGGCATCGTTTAACTGGGGAAATGAATTTAATTTTTAAGTATCGTGAGGCTATTTCAAAATCGTTATTTTAGAAATAGCCTCATCATAATTAAGGACGGACAATGAATAATAGGCAGATTATCTATGAATCACTTAAAATAATAGAAGATAACCTTAAATCTGAAATAAGTGTTCAGGAGATTTCTGATAAGCTTGGTTTTTCCGTTTATTATTTTATCCGTTTGTTCAAGGGAGTAACCGGATTTTCTCCAAAGGCCTATCTTCTCAAGCGTAAGATAACAGAGGCCGCGATCGAATTAATGAATGGGAATAAGAAGATTATTGATACTGCCTTTGATTTTGGATTCGGAAGTCCTGAAACATTCTCAAGAGCATTTCAAAAACAGTTTGGATTTAATCCAGGGCAGTTGAAAACAGGAGAAATGATTACCAGTGAGAATTTTCTGAGACCTTTGACCGCAGAGAAACTCGAATATGTTCGAAGTCTACCAGAGAAAGACCCTGAACTGATTGACTTTGGTCCACTGCATTTAATTGGGATGCCTCTTTATTTTAATCAGGATATGCCGGAAGACCTGTCGGTGCCATGGAAGGCTTTTGCAAATAACACTGAATCGATAATTGATCGTGTAAAACCTGAAAAATATTATCAGGTTCAGTACTGGTTTCCTAATCAGGATTATGGTTCGATATTCTTCTTTCTTGCTATAGAGGTGGAAGCTTTTAAAAATATCCCAATTCAGTTTACCGCCAAAACTTTACCTGCTCAGAAATATCTGAGATTTTACCACCGTGGTTTTTCCAATAAGGTCGGCTTAACCTATGAATATATCTATAATACATATCTTCCGGAAACTGAGTACAAACTCCCGCATTTGTTCAACTTTGAATATTATCCACCCGACCATAAGGGGCCGTATAATGAAGATTCACTAAGTGAAATCTATATTCCGGTAACTTTAAAATAAATATAGCGAATTGATAGAATCTGGATTGGGAATAATATACTTGATGGAATTATAGGTGAAAGAATTGAACGGCGGTGAGATGTTCCGGAGATTTCAAATAATCTTTTTTTTTAAAAAACAGTTAGATATGTTTAATCCTCTTATACATCCGGGCAAAATAAATTTCCAGTCCCTTGGTACAAAGGTAGAGCCCAATCAAAAAGAACAGATAGGCTCCCAGAGGATAGAGTAGCATATAAGCCCAACCGGAGAGGATATTGGCCCTGTAAAAACCAAGTAGTCCTGACCATTCGTAGGTCCGGGATATAAAAGTCTGCGGATGAGGTATGACGATCGTTCCTCCGATAAAAATCGTAAATATTCCAAGCTGCCCGATAAGGACCAGGATGGAAATAGATTCGCGCAGAAGAAGCATCAGAAGTGGTTCGGTAAGGAAGGGCAGGATGTGCTTCCTCAGGATGTAGGACTCTCCGGCCCCGCAGGAGCGCGCTGCTTCTACGTGGGAAGATTTTTTTAAGGCTTCTATTTTATCCTGCATGACGGTGAAGCTGCCGGGAAGCCCTATGAGTACGAAAAGAACCACATGGATAAGCGCGAGGATCGGCGGTGTTAAACGGGGATTGAAGTTGATATTCACCAGGATGTAGTAGATAAGGATCATCGTGGGAATGGCGGAGAAACCCTGGAAGAGTTTAAATTTAGGAAGCGTACGGCTTCCTGCGACCCCGGCCATAAGGGTTCCGAAGATTAGTCGGATCGCTGCGGTTCCCAGGCAGAAGAAGAGGGTATAGCGGGCTCCGAAGAGGAGGAGAGAAAGGATATCTAAACCGTTTACGTCAGATCCCATCAGATGGTATGAGTCCGGATGGAAGGGACTTCCCGTAATATGTTCGTCTACCTTGCGGGTAGATTCGGCCTGATCTATTTGGAAAGGGGCGAGGACGGGCCCCAGGAGAGAAAGGGCAAAAATAAGAGTTAGAATAAGAAGGCCGGCGGTAAGGGTGCGGTTCATCAGACAAACCTCCTTATTACCATGTTCAGGAGTCCCAGGAATAGGAAATAGAGCAGGTAAAAGAGAATGATAATTGAAGTAAGCCCGGTTATCGCCACATTCAGGTGCGGGGTTATATCGGTCGTTGTTATCATGGCCGATGAGAGATAGGTGGCTTCTACCTTGTAGGCGAAGGTGAATAAAATCTTTGACAGTCCACGGATATTGAACAGTCTTTCCAGGATAAAGAGGTTGGCCAGGATCAGGGAGATGTACTTCTTCAGATCCGTTTTGATGTGTGTCAGGATAACCGGGAACAGATGCCGGTAATAGAGTTTGTTTACCGAATACCCCTGAGCCTTGGCATAGAGGATATACTCCTGTGTCAGTTCAAACTTTATCTTGTTAATAACCGATGCGGTTAGGTAGGAGCCGGTGGACAGGACTATTGTGACCATCGGGAGGAAAAGTACCGTATCTCCCTGACTGACGGCCCTGATGGGAAAGCCGGGGAAAAGCATGATGATGCGGACTACGATGAGTTGTATGAGCAGAGCAAAGATGAAATCAGGAATGAAACTGAAAAAGGCTGCTACCGGTTCACCCCAGCGTATATTAAACCGGGAGATGAATAGTCCCGAACCGAGACCGAAGAAGAGTCCTGTCAGGCTACCTGTAAAGGAGAGGATGAAGGAGTTCAGGAAGCAGTCCGGTATGATCTCCGACAGTCTGCTCGGCATGGATCCATAAACGAACTCATTGAACCCGTTTGACTGAACCTGATGGAAAAAATCAATGAGTTGAATTAAAGCAATGTCCGGGGAGAATCGGATGCCCGTTTCCGTGGGAGAGAGCAAAAAAGGAAGTACTGTAAAGAGTAGAAGAATAAGCAGAAATCCTGAAATGGAGATAAATACACGAAGGACGGATTTCATTGTTTTCTCTTTGTTCTGTTCTTTTCGACTCTATATTTTCTGAAAAGATAAAGCGATAAAGCGGCGAATCCGATAGTCAGGGCAAGTAGGATGAGCTGCAGGATGAAGTTCCGGTTGTTTTTTCCGTAAATTTCCAGTATTTCTTCTTGTGAATATATGCTTTTCAGATCTACATTGTATTTCCTCTGCAGCATGGTCTGAATCCAGAAAGTTGGAAACCCCTTGGCTTCGGGATACTGAAGGAACCCGTGACTGTTCCTTAAAAACTCCTCTCTGACCGAAGGGCGGATATTCCCATCCAGATATTTGACGACTAGGAACTCCCAGAGCTCTCTCCATCGGCTCATCATATCGGCAGCGGCTGAAAGTGTTGTCTCTGTCAGAAGCTGCCTTGCTGTGTCCGGATCAGAAATGTACAAGGCCTGGGCTTTCTCATCGGTGTCTGCCGCTCGCCTGATAAAATCCTCCTCAAGGGAGCGTTGGGCCCTTTTGATATGAGGAAAGATATCTGTATACCGGGTATAGCTCCAATTGGAAACCAGGTTGAAAAGCCAGTAAGCTGAATCGAAGGAAATATTAATGAGACCATCCTCCCTGTGGGTGAAGCAGGGTGGAATATCCGTAACGCCACAGTAGACGGGTACATAAACCGTATGCCCCGTATCATCGACGCCGAACCAGTTGATACCGCCAATCGGATCGGGGAAGCTGCTGCGTGCCTGTGCGATCAAGGAGAATCCGGTTTGCTGGATGGAAATGGGGCGTTCGTGGCTGAATCCATTCTCTGGGCTATGCAGGACTTTAAGCGGCCGTGTACGGTAAGGGAGGGAATAGGGACCGGCCCATAGACCCCGTGACATATCCTCTGAAGTGTTTTCATAGTGATCCCGCATCAAGCTCATCAGATCCGAAGGACTTAGTTTTTTAGCGGGTTTGACCCATAGTGGCATGCGATTGGAGATTATACCGCCAGGGGCACCAGTGGGGGGATGCCTCTTTTCGATACTGCCCAGACTATATTCGGCCCAGGTTTCCATATCGACTCCCATTCGGCGAAACGCATTCCAGATGCGTCGGTCTCCCCACCGGATGACTTCTCCGTTGACCTGAGAGTAGGTGTCGGCAAAACTGAAGTTTTTATCATTTCCTGTCCAGTATCGTTTCTCCCGGGCAAAAGAAATCAGATCCGGGGCGTAAAGGCAGTTTTCCGGATCATCCAGAGGGAAGGTCGTTATACGTGCCTGGTTGGCATGGCCGGCGACATACCCGTCGGGGATTCTCCGGGCGACCCAGACAGCACCCAGTTCCAGCCGTCCTTTTCCGACGATTTCCATAATCCAGGCTTCATTTTTATCTATAATCGAAAAGGATTCACCGAATCCTGCATAACCGTATTGCTCAGTCAACTCGGCCATAATGGCAATAGCCTCCCGAGCAGTTGAGGCCCTCTGGAGGGTTATGTACATCAGGTTTCCCACATCCATGATCGCCCTGGATTGCGATAAAAGTTCTCTGTCTATGGGGATGAATGTGGATTCGGCAATGGCGACCTGGTGGTCGTTTATATTTCCAGTAACCTGAAAGGTGTGATCAACCTGAGGAATCTCACCCATGTATTTCCCGTCATCCCACCAGTCGTAGAGTTCGATCATGGTTCCTGGGGCATGGTCTGCCGCCGGCCAGAAATAAAGTTCACCGTATAGGAAGGAGGCATCCATGGAGTAGGAGAGCATGACCGAGCCGTCTTTGGAGGCACCTGAAGTGACGATCAGACTGGTACAGGCTGGCAGCCGGAAAATGAATAGAGTTAAAACAGCAAAAATTAAAAATAAATTCTTTTTAAACATTGAAACGCTCCGATGTCGATTTCTTCAAAAGTATATCATGGCATCTGGGTGAGCTGTTAAAAAATTTAGTAAATAGTCTTTGGACACCATGAATATTTTTCAAAAAATATGTTTTATGGTATATTAATATATAAAATATAGTTGTTATAGATAAAAGGAGTTTCAAATTATGTTAATGAAAAAGCAAATCTTTTTTTTGTTTATATTGTTATTAATCCTCCAAACTGGATGTTCTTTATTTGCTCCCACTGAAGAGAACAATGTTAGCGGAATGGATATTTTAGGATGTGGTTATGATGTATTTGGGAAATATGCAGTTAGTTCTGAGGTTAAGGAGAGGATTCTGGATCTGGATGCCCTTTTAAATGATGATATGGTAAAGACTACAAACATGGAAGTCAGTAATTACGAAAGTATTGAAGGGACCTCCATAGATACATACAGCTCTTCTCTTATGACCTCAGCAGGCATCAGTGGAGATTATAGAGGTTTTTCCGGTTCCATCAAAACAGCATATAGTGAAGAGCGGTACAGCAGCAGCGAATACTCCTATGCTACAATCAAGATTTATGTGCATAAATACGGACTACTATTGGCGGACCGTTCTATTACAGCATCTCTTAAACCTTATTTGACCGAGACCTTTTCGGATCGGTTAAATGATCCCGATTTTGATACAGATACCCTGTTTTCCACATATGGCACCCATTTAATGACAGGGGTAGTAGTAGGAGCCCGGCTGGATTATAATATCTCAGCAAGGACTTCAGATCTGTCCGGGAGTCATTCCATTGGTGTTTATGCAGAAGCCAGTTACAGGGGGCTCCTGATGAGTGCTGATGTATCCACCTCTGTATTATCAGCTGCAGAATACAGCAATTACTCATCAAGTGAATTAAAATCTCTCAGAGCCTATGGAGGCGACAGTCAATATGCAATAAGTATTGCCACAAAAGACGATTATGATGCCTGGCTGGAGACAATTGATAATAATCCTGTCTTCTGCGACTATTACGAAAACAGCTTGATCCCTATTTGGGAATTCTGTAATAACGATATCCGTCGTATAGAAGTACAAGAGGCGTTTCAGGCTTGGGCAGAAGAGGGGCAACTTCAGTTCAATTCTGAACCCCGGAAAGCCATCCTCGATATCAATGTGATTGATGAAGATCGAAATACATCGTATACCGATGGTGGTCTGGTTTATTATAAAATGGGTCAGGACCTTAATGAGGATGCCGGGGGGGATGATGTTTTTATTTATGCGGCATTAGGTCTGGATAATGATGCCTCTCATCCTCCCATTACCGATATCGTAGTATACAACATGGAAGATCCAGCCCCACCTGCGGGTTATGTAAACGGAGGCAGTGATACAAATTCCGGTGCCGGTGGTGACTATATTTATATCTATTATTCCAGAGATACTGACAATGGGCTGCCCATTAGGGCGCTTCGGATTGACAACAGAGGAGAATCGGTCACCTATTCACGAGAATCATCCGAAATTATGGGACTGACCTTTGAAGAAGCCTATAATACAAATGGCCAAATTCAGGATCTGAGTGAAGGTGCAGGAGGTGATACCATATACCTCCAATTTTCAAGAAACTATATAGATTGATCCTTGCATCACAATCTATTCATATATAACAAAGACCGGGGAAAGGATTCTCCGCTCAAAGGCGAATCCTTCCCCCGTATAATAATGGAGTATAGAAGCCGAATCTAATCTTCTAAGGTCTCATAATAAGTATCACCCATATCATTGGGATTAAGAGCCTTATAAACCTTATCTTGATATCGGAAAGTGAACGAATTGGGATTGTTTGCATGGCCTGCATCCCGGATTTCTTTCGGGGTTGAATACCCATCCGAACCTCGTGCCATTGAGTTCAGCTTCTCAAACCCGCAACCGCTCCATCCTTTGGAGTTTGTAAACTGGAATGAGGCGTCAAAGAATGCTTCAGCACCATCGGTTGATTCTTTATCGGCACTGTCGAAACAGGTGAAATTTTCCCACATTTTCATTTAATCAAAACAAGAGTTCTGAAAACCTTTCGTCAGGACGTTGAATCCGGATAATACTTCTCCAGACATTTATCACAGATGCCATGGTTGAATTGGGCATCAGAATGTTCCGTGATATACTTTTCAAGCTGGTTCCAGTACCCCTCATCATCCCGGATTTCTTTGCAGTGCATGCAGATGGGAACGATTCCGCTGAGTACATTTATCTTTGACTGAGCCTCCTGCAGTTCCTTATTCTTTTTGTGGAGGTCGCGGGTGATATTGGATATTTCATTGGACATGGTAGTCATTTTCTGGAGGATCTGCTCGTTGGTGAGCATAAGATTCCCGCCAAATATTAAATGGTTTCCATTTTCCATCTTCGAAATGTAACACTGTAGAGGAATGGGGGAGAAATCCGATTTAAAATTCAGCCAGAGAGACTGTTTGGTAGTGGCCCCCAGAAAGGGGTAAGAGATTCTGACTTTCCGGGAGTAGAAATGTGAGTATGGATTTCCCGGCAGCATCTTTTCCTGAAGCAACAATTCTGGAAAAACAAGAGTTATGTGCTGATATTATCAAGTCTTGATCAAGTACAATAAAGACAAGTGTCTCTGTGTTTATGAAATAATCCTCAATTTTATCTGCGTGCTGTAAAATCAGACCCCTTAGATTATCCATCAGGCACTCTTTTCTCCCAGGAAAGCCTTTATATCATGGGCATTGGCCGCAAAATGATCAGCACCGGTGGATCGCCATAAGTCCGTGTTTTCATTGAATACACGTCCGCCTATGATGATCTGAATCTTTTTAAGTTCTTCATTCTCTCTGATTTTACCTATCATTTCTTTGGCTTTCAGGATGTTAAAGGGCATTGTAATGGATAGGGCCAGAACCTGCGGTTGAAAGGAGTGGAGCATTTCAAGGAGATCTTCTGCCGGGGTATCGGCCCCAAGGTATTTTACATTCCATCCTTCATTTTCGAGTATATCCGAAATCATCCAGGCTCCGATTTCATGAAATTCATTGGGAGCTGCTGTTATAACGGCTTTGCCAATATATTTGGCAGGGGCAGCATTCAGCATACTTGTGGATGCCATCACCCGGCCGACAATCGCCGAGGCAAGATGTTCCTGGGCGACGGAAATCGTCCCCCTCTCCCAGAGTATACCCACTTCATACATGACCGGCTGAATTACATGCAGATAAAACGACTCTATCTCTTTTCCTGTGGGAATAGCATCCATGGCGATTTTAAGGCAGGCTTTGTGATCCCCCTCTAAAATCGCGGTAAAAAAGGAGTTCTTTGTCTCAAGCCAGTTTTCACTGATCGGAGGTTGTGACCCCATTTTTGATTGGGATAAAGAAATCATATTTTCATGCTTTTTTATCATCCATTCATATACTAATTTTATTTCTTTTGTTAATTCCAGGGCTGTGTATTTTCCCACCGCTTCAAGCCATGCCTCTAACTCCAGAGGGAAGTAATCATATGAAAAATTATGGGCAGAGTAAGCTCTATATACCCAGGGGATAGTCCTGGCAAGCAGTTCATAGTTCCCTATACTGAACACTGTCAACATAAAAGCGGCATGATGTTTGTGATTGGCATACATGACTTCCAGGGGCTTATTACCAATTATCTTATTTATGGATGGGTGTGAGGACATGGTGTCGTCAACATATTTTTGCAGCTTTGGTATATTTTTCTGGTAGTTTGTCATTCCCTGTAAAGAGATCAAGGGAAGACTTCTTGCTTCTTTTATAACTTCATCAAGATTCAAGTTCATCTTTTCTACTCCTTTATGAACGACTCCGGGAGCTCCCCGGGCATTCATGGGGGCTGCTGGATGTACCAGGAACCTACTATTAATTATAATAGAATTTCCGATGATTCAAAGGAGAATTGCAGGATATTTTTAGAATATCTTGGTTGTTCGTTTTAAGTCATGGGTCTTTGGAAAATAGTGGATTAGAAGAGTATTTTCCGTGGGTTTAAAAAGAGCTGCTTCGGTAATATTAAAGAAGCCTCATATTCAGGCTGTTTATACCATAATTATTACCGAAGCATTACTGGAAGAAACAGAATGTAATAACACCTCTGTTTGTGGATATTAATCCTCTGGCTTTGTTGCTGGTTCCTTTTTGTCGGTCTGCATAATTTCATCAGTCTGTTCCACCGCTCGCTCATGAATTTGATTGTTCATTCGCACGATAAGAATGGTGAAAACTACAGCGAAGATAAGGATCCCACAGCTGATCGGTTCTTTGAAGAAAATAAACAGATCATTATCATAGACGATCATACTTCTTGAAAAGTTATTCTCTACAATAGGCCCAAGGATTAGCCCAAGCATCATCGGTATGACTGAGAATCCCAGAAGTCCGAGGAAGTATCCGGCGGCGGCAAGGGGTACGATAAGCAGCATCTCCCATATACTTCCGCTGTTGGCAAAAGCACCGGCAAAGCAGAACAGGGAGATAGCAACACCAAGGATCTTATACGATATCTTGATGACTTTTGATATTTGCTTGGTAAAAATCGACCCAAGAATATAGAGGAAGACATTACAAATAATAAGTCCAATTATGATCGAATAGGTTTCAACAGCCTGATCTGTAAATAATTTTGGACCCGGTTCCATACCATGGAGTATAAAAGCACCAAGAAGGATTGCTGTTACACCATCACCAGGGATACCGAGGGTGAGCAGAGGGATCATTGCAGAACCGACGACAGTGTTATTTGAGGATTCCGCTGCTGCGACACCCTCAAGTGATCCATGCCCGAATTTCTCCGGGGTTTTGCTGCTGCGTCTCGCTTCATTATAACTGACAAATTGGGCCACACCACCACCGGCTCCGGGCATTGCGCCAATAATCGTTCCAATTGCTGTCGACTTCAAGATTGTTTTAAGTATTGAGCGTCTTTCTCGTCCATTGATTCCAGGATCCTCAATATGTTCTGAAAAGTTTTCAGATTCTTTGTTGGCTTTCTTTGCCTTTTCTTCCACCGTTTTAACGATCACTTGAGCCAAAGCAATAAGTCCAATCAAGGCTGGCAGGAGGCTGATACCGCCAAATAACCCCACTGAATTGAAGGTATATCGAAGTGTACCCGAAAGTGATTCCAGTCCTATGCAGGAAATGAAAATACCAAAGAAAGCTGAAATTATCCCCTTCACAATGTTATCACCTGAGACCCCTGCGATAACAGTAAGGCCGAAGATAGCGAGGGAGAAGTATTCTGGAGATCTGAATTTCATGGCAACCGAAGCTATGGGGGGGGCTGCCACGAGAAGGATGATAGCACCCAGAAAACCGCCCAGAGAGGAAGAAAATAAACTTGTACTCAGTGCTTTATTCGCTTTCCCAGATTTGGCAAGTGGGTATCCGTCTAATGTCGTCGCCAGAGCAGAGTTTGTTCCAGGTGTGTTGATCAGGATTGCACTGATGGAGCCACCATAGCAACCTCCTACATAGATTGCGAGTAATGAAACAATGGCTGTAACTGAATTCATTCCATATGTCATGGGAAGTAGTAGAATAATACCAAGGGTAACCGTGAGGCCTGGTATACATCCGATAATCATACCAAGCATTACTCCGCCGACTGAATAAACCAAATTTGTAAGTGTGAACAATTGTGTGAATACTTCTGAATATACTTCGAACATCAGTTTACCCCTCCTACACCCGGTAGTTGCACATAGAAAACACTGGTGAAAAGAAAGTATATTCCAATTGCCAGGATGGATAGCCCGATAAACTGAGGGATACTTTTGTTTCGGTTAAGAACAAACATCAAAACAACAAATAAAAGGCTTCCAATAATGAACCCGGCATAATAGATCGCGGCGGCAAAAAGACAGAAGACTATCAGTGTGGCTATTGCAAATTTCTGTTCGCCCAAGTTGATGTCAACAATTTTTTCTTTTTTAAACACAAGGCTTTGGATTACCAAAAGGATGCCCCCGGTGATCATGATAATTTCGGCGAAAAATGGTGCAACCTTTGCACTTTGCAAAAAAGCGATGTTACCATAGGTTATTACTTGTGTATTCAACAGGAGCAGCAGTATCGTTCCAAAAACGATGAATATGATTCCTCCTGCCAGATTCGTTCTGACTTTCATCATAACCCCTTTTAATTAATTTAAAAAAGGGGTTCCACATGGAACCCCTACATTTGAATTCTTGATAGTTATCAGTCAATCAAACCGAGAGATTTTGCGGAAAGGGTAGCGTTAGCCGCAGCCTTTTCAATATGCTTGGTGAGATCATCACCGTAGATATCAAAAATATTAAGACCGATATCTGTAGTAAAGTTCGAGAAGTCGGGGTCTGCCCATACTTTCTTGATCAGTTCTTCTACATCGGCGATATAGGATTCATCAGTACCAGTTCTTACACTGAGCATACCACCGCCGGTGATTGCACTCTGAGGATAACCGGCATCGGCAACATTAGGAACAACAATCCCTAATTCATCCTTAAAACCGGTAAAATCAAAATCTTTGAATGTTGTGATTGCTCGTACCTGGCCAAGTTCAAGATACTGCTTGCCAACCTGAGAAGTACCAACAAAGCAGTCTACTTCACCATTGAGAAGAGCCGCAATCTGCTGTGCTCCACCTTCATAAGAAGCTATTCGGCTTTTACCCCCAGCCTGATTAATAAGGCCTCCAAAACAGAGATGGGCATCAGCACCGACGGCACCAGCTGAAAGAACAACTTCTCTTTTCTTTGATTCTGCAATAAGGTCTTCCAGGGTCTGGTAGGGTGAGTCGGATCTTACATAAAGAAGATAGGATCTGTCATCAAAGGTTCCTATAGGATGAATCTTGGATAGATCAAGGTTTATGGCATCACCTTTAACAATTTTCTGGTACCAGAGTCCATAAGATGTTGTAAGGAGCTCCCTTACATTGGGATCTTTCGTTGTAAAGTGAATTGCTGCTACAAGGCCATCGCCTCCGGTTTCCTGTACGCAAACGATTGGAGCATTCGTGTATCTGGATCTGGATCCAACTTCAGCGATTTTCCTGGCAACTACATCATGTGTTCCACCTGCGCCATAGGGAATGATAATTTTAACGGTTTTGTCAAAGAAATTATCATCAATTGTTTGTCCAGAATCTGCCTGGCCTCCTGCAAAAATCATAACCGGGACCAGCATTGCTAACACCACCAACAACAATAGTTTTTTCATGCTTTTTTTTTCTCCTCTTTATATTTCTTACTGTAAGTAATTAAAGTATGGAATTTCTGGGGTGGCAAATATTTTATTTGCAGAAAAATTAGTGCTATATATTGAAATTTCAATCCTAACAATTATATTTTCGAAGCAAGAAACTGCTAAATTGAAACAGAAGAGGAGAATGATTGTATTGTAATTTATCCGTCAATAAAGTTGAGTTACAGTCTCAATAAATCATAATGAAATCCCTGGTCATTAAATATTGACAGCAGAAATCTACAAACCTATACTGAGTCAATGATTAATATGAAAAAACTACTGTGGGTTTTCATTCTGACAGTTCAGATAAGCTTTTTATCATCTCAGGATAATCCCACTATTGAAGATAGGACCGTAGATGCTGTGTCGCAATGGCTTATGCTGGAAGAGTCCGGTTTTTTCAATGATAACTATCAAAGGTTTTTTGAAAAGCAGGTGGACGAATTCCCCGAACCACTTTTCGGTATTAATACTAATTTTATGCTGGGTCCCTCCAGCAAAGACACCATACCATCCTTGAATCTGGGATTTATGCAGACAAAACTTGGGGGGAAAAATCTGAAGTTCAATTTTTCCGCTTCGGGTTCTTTTATAAACATTTCGAATTTCCTTACTCCTCATGAGTCGGTTGAATGGATCGATGCTCAGTTTTATGACAATAATTTTATTAGATATGATATTGAGGCAAGTATGATTTTCTTTGATATTCTGACATTGGGGGTTTCATCAAGCAATCTCACCGAGTTTTATAAGGACCCCAGCGAAAATCTTCCCTATAGTGCGGGGATTCAGGCATTTGAATATCAGAAATACACCTTTAATATCAGTAATATTGATAAGCTCTTTAAGAGGAATCAAACCTTTGCAGGGCTTAAACGGACGGTTCAGAAATTCACAGAAAATTTCGGAGTTCTCAATACATTAATCGTAAGGGATTATTCGGTTCCAAAGCTTCTGAACAATGTTTTTTTCACAGGAATTCCATTCATGCCGTTGATTAGCACATTATACCTTCCCGATAATGATGAGTTCATGATTGAAGGTTCTTTTTTGATACCCCTGGGGAATTCAAGTTTATTTATCGAAACAGGCCTGGTGCCCCTTAAATCACACCTTTATAAACTAATAGTACGGTTTGATATTATGAAAATTATTTTTGCCTCAAGGGGCGAGCATCCTTCGAATACCATGGATACAATCTTTGAAGCTTCCCCTGATAAGCCGGGTATGACCTTTCGCTATGGTCCGGAACTTTCATATCTGGATTATTCGTTTATGGATGAAGGTATTTTCCCTTATGATACGGATATGTATATGTCGGATGAAGGATTTAATGCCGGATTTTCCGGCGGAGTATATGCGTTAAATGATAAGATGCTTATCGGTACAACCATACGTTTCCTGTTTTCAGGAATTATTAATATGGTTGCTCCCGAGGCCTCTTTTCTTTCAGATAAGATGATTATGTCCATGAACGTACAGATCTATTACCGCTGAGGATGAAGTTAATGAATAAATTGATCTTTGTTATATCTATCATATTCCAATTATCTATTCTTTTCTCTTCGTGTAATCTTGGCGATATTTTCGATTCTACGGAAATTGAGGAAGATTTCGAAGATGAAGTTATGGATGACAAAATCCTCCTTTTTCTTCTTGGGGACAGTTCGGCTGAAATACGGTCAGAAGGTGAAAACAGCTATCTATACCTGGAATTAAACAATGCAGACTATCCTGATAATCAGATAATATTCGGTTATGATAATTGTGACAGTGTTCTGTCTGGATTTTATACGATAAGTTTCGATCTATATATTGAAGAGATTGATTCTACCGGGATAATATCAGCCCTGGTTTCAACATCCGACTATTCGACTCATGACCCCCAGTATTTATTTTTCTCCAACGATGGAAGTGATTATATTTTTCATGGAGGAACAAATGATTATCCATTCACTTATGATATATATCATGATGGACGTTATGCTGATAGGATCCAGATCAATACGGGTGAATGGATATCTGTTGAAATAGAACCAGATACGAGAAGAGACGAAAACCCCAGTTATACCGATGTTAATATCGGTGTTGATAGTTTTTCTGTCAGATCTTTTGATGCCTCTATCCTTCAGAGGTCTCTTTTTGAGGTTCGATCGGGAACTGTCAAAATTAGAATTGATAATTACACAATAACATCCTAATCAGGTCGATCAAATCGATTCCTTAATTATGAATACCACTTCTCTGCCGGAGATCTATACTAAGGTAAATATTGAGACCAGGATGAGTGGAGCGACAATAGATTCCTCTTCTTTGGAAATCCTAGGAAGTAAGAATTTCTACATCCGCATCACCATAACTCTCTTTGAAGTTTTCCGGAATCTTGTCGGTGATTAGAAGGTCTGTCTCTTTTAAGGATGCGAAATTCATGAAGGAGTTTGTCTCCAGTTTTGTATGGTCGCAGAGAATGAAAACCTTGGAGGCAACAGAAATCATCTGCTTCTTCATTTCCGCCTGGGAAAGGTCCGGAGCACTCGCCCCCCGTTCCAGGGAGAAAGCATTTGCCCCCATGAAGGCCTTATCTACCGTGATAGCGTTCAGGAGGGAAGCCGTCCCGTGGTTAATCGTGCAGTGAAAGCCGGACCTTAAGATTCCGCCGATAATCACAACCTGAACACCTTCGAACGGTTCGAGGATAGAGGCTATGGTAAGATCGTTTGTAACAACCGTAATATCCCTTTTTTTATTCAGGATCCTGGCAAGCTCAACAATCGTCGTGCCTACATCCAGTATGATTGTATCGCCGTCATCGATGCACTCCAGGGCCAATCGTGCCACTGTCTTTTTTTCTTCACTGCCGGAGACTCTCTTGTCTATGACGGGTTCATTCCTTGTCTTGGATTTTCTTATGGCCCCGCCGTGGGTCCGGGTTATGAAACCCGCCTCATCCAGTTCCCGGAGATCATTTCGAATCGTCGCGCTGGAAACCGAAAAATCGGAACAGAGCTGGGGAACGGTTACGCTTCTTTTTTCATTGATATAATCTACAAGTTTACGCTTTCGTTCTTCCGCGAAAAGAATTTTGTCACCATTGTTTGTCATGTCACTCATCCGAACCATCCAGTTGAAAATATAATCCAGTCGCTGCGGGAAATACCCGGGACTCCATACCTCTCTCCATTATTGTCTGTTTAATCCAATCGGGAGAGACTGTGTTAAAATCAAACATACCATAATGATGGGGAATCATAAAGGAGATATTTTCATTCATCAGGTCCAGGGCTTCATCCAGGGTGAAATTTCCTGCTATGCCATCGGTGCGGAGGATATCAGATCTGCCGTTTACCGGTAAGAGGGCCAGATCGATAGAAGCGCTTGCGAGTTTCTGTTTTAAGCCGGGGTAGGGGATGCAGTCGCCCGAATGGTAGATGGTTAATCCATGGAGATCTATTACATAACCGAGAAAGAGGTTCTTATCATCATTGTTTTTAGAAAGTTTTTCATGGGCCGATGACAGGGCGTGAATTGTTATGGAGCCTCCCGCCCTGTATTTTTCTCCATCATCCATAAGGATCATTTTGTCTGCAGGGATTCCCCTGGTGAGTCCTGTCTCGAGAGTTGCGGCCGGGATAATAAAGGTACAGTCGGGATTATTTTTTGCGACGAGAGGAATCAGGCCCGGATCCATATGATCCGAATGGGCATGGCTTGAGAGATAGTAATCGATTTTGGTAAGTTCTTCCGGGGCAATCGGGGGATCCATCATCCTTGTATGGGGATATTTCTTTCCCTTGTATTTCGCTGCGAGAGCATCCGACAGATAGGGATCCACAAGGATGGTTATTCCATTATGTTTTATAAGGAACCCCGCCTGTCCCAACCACCAGAGGGCGACCCCCGTATTATTCCAGTTTTTGTAGTCCAGGGCGTTTTCTATTTTTCGGTGTAATCTTGTCATGCTGTTCCTACTCTCCCGGGTTGTAAAACTCATCCATAATGTTAAGGAGTTTTTCGTATTTGATCGTCCGCTTTTCAAAGTGGGGGTAATACTCTACAGGGCAGGAGATTGACTCCCCGGTTTTTATCCATTTTTCGGCACCTTCAGCAGGGTTTTTGAACAGTCCTGCGGCGCATCCGGCTATAATTGCCGAACCAAGGGGGGCTCCCTGGTTACGGGTAATGGAGGTCACGGGGATCTGAAGAACTCCCGATTTCATCTCTTTCCAGACCTTACTCGCATCGCCTCCGCCGGTAATTCTAATTTCTTTAAGTTTAAGGGATGGTGCCATCTTAAGGAGGGACTGGCGGTAGATACCGTATTCCAGGGCTACGCTTTCCAGAATGGACATAAACATTGTTTTCTTATCGTGGGTTCTCTCCAGGCCCGCAAAGGTTCCCCGCATGGCTGGCCGGCTGGGGGATACCCTGCCTGTCATATGGGGGATAAAGAGGGGATCGGTTTTCGAGAGGGATTGAAGGTCTCCGAAGAGTCCTTCAAATCTATCGGGATCCTTCTGATCCCTGCCCAGGATCTCCTTGATAAACCACTCCAGATTCATCCCGCCGCCGTTAATGTAGGCGTAGGGGTGCCAGAGACCCGGTGTGGCGGATGCTCCGCATCCCAGGGTTCTTGTCTCTGTGTCGGCACAGAATTTTTCGGCCGTCGATGCGAAAACACTTGCTGTTCCTGCTACATCCACACATATACCCGGCTTTACCGCACCGCAGGAGAGGAAGGAGGCTGCCGTGTCTCCGCAGCCTGCCGCCACAGGAATCGGGCCGGATAATCCGCATTTTGCGGCCATCTCTTTGGTCATATTTCCGATTATCTCGGTTGGCAAAACGATTCGCGGGAGTTTCTCTTCGTCAAAGTTAAAAGCTTTTATCAGTTCCCCATCCCAGGTTCCCGCTTCGGTATCCGAGAAGCCTGAAAAGTGGAGGTATGTGTTATCAATGAATGCCTGGTCCCCGGAAAGACCGCAGAGCCTCATGGCCGCATATCCTCCGGGCTGGACAAACTTGCGGATCTTTTTGTAGGTGTCCGGTCGTTCATTCTTCCACCAGAGTTTTTTGGGACCGTGGTTGAAGCTTGGAGGATTACCTGTCTTATTAAGGATCCTCTCACCGGCGATCTCGTCCATCTTAAGGATGTACGGGGCGCACCTTGTATCGAGCCAGGAGTCGTAGGGAGTAACGGCCATACCGTCTTCCCCCACTCCGATGACACCTGCCATCTGTCCATCGATAGCCAAAGCCTTTATTCCGGAGGAATCTATGCCGCTTTCTTTAACGCAGGTCTCTATGGCCCTGCATACCGAATCCACCTGGAACTCGGCATCCTCTTCGGTTACTCCCGGTTCGGGCTGATGAAGGCGGGAAGGGATGAATCCGCTGCTCATCATGTTTCCCTCGAGATCGAAAAGTGCGGCTTTTACACCTTGCGTTCCTATGTCCACACCGAGCAAATATGAGTTCATTCTTACCGTCCCTAGTTAGTTATCACGCTTTTTAGCCCTTTTCCGGCGGCTACATTGCTTATTACTTCAGATATATTATCCAGAGAAGAGGAGGATGTGACCAGATCACTAACCTTGATCGAACCCTCTTCTATCAGTTTTAAACATTCACGGAACTGTTCAAGGCTCTGCATTGTCGTTCCGGAGATGGTCAGCTGCTTGTAGTGGATCTCGTTGGTATCCAGGGATACAATAGAATTCCCCTTGGGGAGCCCGCCGAAAAACATGATCCTTCCATTTAATCCGGCCAGAGCGAAGGCTGCCTCCTGAATGGGTTTGACCGATGCGGCAGTGATTACCACATCGGCAAGTTTACCGTTGGTCAGTTTTTCAAGCTCTTCCTTTACATCTCCACTGATCGGGGTGATAGAGGGAACGAGTTTTTTTGCAAGCTCGAGTCGTTCTTCACTCAGATCGTTTATAAAAACCCGGGATGCTCCGGCCATTACGGCGATTCGTGCGTGCATGATTCCTATGGGACCTGCTCCGATTACTAATACCTTATCCCCGGGAAAAATTCCTATTCTCTGAAAGGCGTTGTAAACACAGGAGAGGGGCTCTGCCAGGGCAGCCTCTTCAAAACTGATATGATCGGCAATCGGGGTGATGTTTCCCTGTCGTACAGCCCTGGCGGGAATCTTAATGTATTCGGCAAATCCTCCGTCTACGGTTACTCCCAATGCCTTCGCTTCTTTGCACATCTGGGTGTTTCCTGAGATACAGGTGTCACAGATCCCGCATCCGTAATTGGGAGCGATAGCCGCCCTCATCCCGGGTTTATATCCGGAGACTCTTGCACCGACCTTTTCGACGACTCCGGCGATCTCATGACCGAGAACCCTGGGGTTTGTCTCATCGATTCCGGGTTTACCGTTTTTATACATCCTTACATCGGTCCCGCAGATGAATGAGGCTTTCACCTGAACAAGAACTTCATCTTCTCTGATCTCTGGAACTGCTACTTCTTCGACTCTAATATCTTCTTTTCCGTATAATTTTGCAGTTTTCATCTTATCTCCTAAAGTTTGACAGGTGCTTTTTCGATTATTGATTTATTTCCGGCATTCACAACCTTTACCGCCTCAAGGCCGTCCCTGCCCGTGACCAGGGGGGGCTTGTCTTCTCTTATGCATTCGGCGAAATGGGAATCTTCTTTTCGATAGGCATCGATGAAAAGGTTCTGCCAGCTTTTAACAAAGGGGGTGTGTATTCCGTTGGGGGTGCAGGTAAGGACGCTGAAGTTCTGATTCTTTCCAACATGAATAATACCCTTGGTTCCAAGGATCTCAACCCTGGAATCATATCCGTAGAGGACTCCCTGAGCACCTTCAACCATTCCCTGGGAACCTGACTTCAAGCGACAGTTCATGATGACATTGTCGTAGAAGTCGGGGAACGCGGCCACTGCGTCCGGGCAACGGTAATTACCGGCAACAGCGTATACTTCGTCCACATAGCTTCCGCTGTACCAGTGGAGTGCGTCGATATCGTGGCTGCTTACCTCGGCCAGGGGACCGTTACTCTTTGTTATATCGTACATCCAGGGTTTAGGGATGGATGGTCCGTGGGTAAGGGATTTTACAAGGACGACATCTCCGATTTCACCGGCGTCGATCCTCTCCTTGGCGTGCATGAAGCTCTCATCGAATCTTCTCATAAAGGCAAGCTGAAGTTTTACTCCCCCTTCGTCACAGGCCTTTATCATATCCTCACATTCGTTTTCATCCATTGCCATGGGTTTTTCGCATAGGACATGCTTTCCCGCTGCGGCTGCTGCCATGACAATATCCCTGTGGTAGGCCGTGGGGGTTACAACAACAACACCGTCAATGTTTTCATCATTAAGGGCATCCTTGTAATCAAGATAGTATTTATCTATTCCCAACTCTTTACAGGCTGCTTTGGCGGCCTCTTCTACCGGGTCCACCATGGCGTAAATTGTAGCACCCGCAACAGACCTTGCAAAGTTTCGGGCGTGGATCATCCCTGCCCTGCCGCTGCCTATTACACATATATTGATTGAATCTTTCATATTTTTCTCCCTGTATTCTAAGAAAGCTCTTAGAAATTGGCCTTAATTATCCTGCGAACTTCTGCGGACAATCGGGTTATCTCTTCGAAGTTACCGGATTCTACCAGTGGACCGCCTACCATCCAGCTTCCGCCGCAGGCGATAACATTGGATAGTTTCAGGTAATCGATGAAGTTATCGGCATTCAATCCACCGGTCGGCATGAATTTAGCTGTATAAACGGAAGCAAGGGTTTTCAGCATGGGGATTCCTCCCGAGAGCTCGGCGGGGAAGAACTTGAGTACCTCAAGTCCCATCTCCATGGCTTGTTCAACTTCCGAAGGAGAGGTGACTCCAGGAACCACGGGAATCTTTCTATCCAGGCAGAATTGGACGATTTTGGGGTTGAATCCCGGAGCTACCATGAAGGATGCTCCCGCATCTTCCGCCTTTTTAGCATTCTCCAGGTTCAGGACTGTTCCTGCTCCCACAAGCATCTCCGGGAAGTTTGTTCTGATCTTTTTTATGGATTCTGCCGCAGCATCGGTTCTGAATGTAACCTCCGCCACATTGATTCCGCCTTTTATAAGGGCATCTGCCAGAGGAGTTGCGGAATCGGGACTCTGGAGTTTTATTACCGGAACTATTTTTTCGTCCGATAGTCTGTTGAAAATGTTCATCTTTACCACCATGTTTTATCTTTTGTTGTTAAATATTAGCATATGTTGTTGTTTGGATCAAGAAAAAAATTGGAAACAATAAGAAGTAATAGAAAATTATTTTAGCTTTTCCTGATCGGTATGTTTTAATCGATTTAAAATACTGGTAAAATGTGTGTAGAAATCTGTTTTCAGGTAAAACCAAGGACTAATTATATGACAGCTGATAAAGAGAGTGTTCACACTAACCACACGGTAGAGGAAAAGCTGAATTCGGTAACGCACAGTATAGGCGCCGGTATGAGTATAGCCGGTATGATTTTTCTCTTTGTTCTCACCGGATTAAATGGGGGAGGGACGATTAAGTATGTCTCCTTCAGTATTTATGGGGCCTTTCAGATTCTTCTCTATATGTCTTCGGCATTGACCCATCAGTTTTCGGATATGCCCCGGGCCCATAAGATCCTGCGGATTGTCGATCAGGCTGCGGTCTATCTTCTTATAGCCGGGACTTACACTCCTGTCGCGCTTTTAGCCCTTAAAGGCCGTATTGGCTGGACTGTTTTTGGAGTTGTATGGGGAGTGGCCGTTTTGGGGATCCTATCCAAGGTTCTCATATTCAGGAAAAAGAATGTTATTTCCGATCTCTTCTATCTACCCATGGGTTGGATCATTATTTTTGCCTTTAAACCCCTGATAAGTGCTACACCTATGGGATTTGTCATCTGGGCTATGATCGGGGGTGGTTCTTATACTGTTGGCATTATTTTTTACCTCTTGCGGAAGATGCCCTTCAGCCATGTTATCTGGCATCTCTTTGTTCTGGCTGGTGGAATCAGTTTTTATCTGGGGTTTGCATTCTATCTTGTTTAATCAATGTTTTAATCGGATTGTTTTGTCCTGATTTATTTTCCTTTTATATAGCCTCTCTCTCCTTACACGAGATGAGGGAGAGCGAGGCAAAACAGGGGCGTAATTAAATCATGATACCGATTCAAGGATCCGGGTAAACTCTCTCTCATAAACCGTACAGCCAATTGGTTTATTATTACCGAGAAGGGCGCCGCAGCCTCCACAGGTGGTACACCATTTGATTTCATCCTGTCTGTTTTCGAGCAGCTTTTTGGCAAAGTGGGGATCCGCAATTGCCTGTCTCCCGATTCCAATGAAGTCTACCCAGCCCTTTTCAATATTATTTTCCGCATGATAAAGCAAACTCTTTTTCTCTTTATCCTCACCGTAGAGGTTATTTGTACCCTCCTTTAGGTATGAGTAGCCCGAACCTATTACAGGAATGGTAACCTCGTCTTTAATCATCCTTGTCCAGCCGAAAAGCCTTGGGACTCCTTCGGGATACTGATCCGATGGAAGGAGGAGCTCGAGGTTGGCTGCGGCATATCCGGCCGAGACATTGATGAAGTCTATTCCTTCTGCTTCCATTATTTTTACAAATTTCCTCATTTCGGTCAGATCTTCTACAAGGCCGTCTTTGTCTGCTGTTCCACAACCTCCGGGGATTCCTTCAAAGGGAGAAATCCGGGAACCTATGAGAAAATCGGGATCCCTGATCTCTTTTCTCATGGCTCTGTATGCTTCAAGGAAGAATCGGGTCCGGTTTTCAAAATTACCGCCGTATTGATCCTTCCTGTTGTTTGCCGGATGGAGAAAATCATCTCCCAGGAAACCGTGGGCCTGTTTGAAATCAACACCGTCAGCTCCAGCTTTCCAGGCTAAAACCGCACAGGAAACGAATTGATCCCTTGCCTCCTGGATCTCTTCAGTCGTCAGTACTTTTATTGGAGCGGTTCCCCTCTGGTAAATCGCAACCGGGGCCTTAAAGGCTGGATCGCTGAGTCGTCCGGCATGACTCAACTGGAAGATAATAAGGGCTTCTTTATTAATTTTTCGTATTCTCTCAACTAACTCTTTATAACCGGAAAGTGTTTCATCAATCAGGACCATCCTGTTCGATCGTGCCTGGGTTTCCGGTGTCACATCTATGGATTCAATATGTAGAATACCGGGAGCCCCGGCTGCAATCTCTTCATATTTTTTAAAGGTTATCTCGGTGGGCATTCCGTTTTTTTCACAGTTATTAGATTCGGTGGGCTGGTAGACTATCCTTGAGGGGGCAGTCTTGCTCCTTATTTTTAAGCTTTTACCAATATTTTCAGCTTTCATGCTTAACTCCTGTAAACAAAACTATCCGGCCGGGGGGAAACTCGGCCGGATAGAAGTTTTATCTATAAAGTCATAAGAGACTTTCAATAACAATGGTTGCTTAAAGCTCCGGCAGGAACTCGGCGGGAATCTGGTCATCACCGATCCACCACCAGTCAGAAAGCTCGGGTCTGACAAAGTTTTTTATCAGGTCGGGACCCATCCCGGATACTTCGATGTAATGTACCTTATCTACCGATTCTCCCTTCATGGCCTGAACCAGAACTTTTACGGATTCGGCGGAGAGTCGTGTGGTCATGGGGAAAACGTAACCGGGAACATTGTTGGCTACAAGATATTTGGCATAACCATTCAGCTGATCTCCCGTATTGGGAACCAGGGGTCTACCTGCTTCGGAGAGGGATTCAAGGGCGGGCCATGACATAAGTCCTGAATCGGCCCATATTCCATCGATCTCAGGGAATGCATTGATAACAGCTTCCATGATGGATTTTGTTTTTGTGATGGACCAGTCACAGTACTGGTGATCCAGAATTTCAATTCCGGGTGTTGATTCAAAAACTTCTTTGGCACCAGTGAGTCTCTCTTCGGCTGTTGTGTTTCCGGCGATACCGCTGAGCATTATAATCTTGCCCTTTCCGT
The DNA here is from genome assembly GCA_016342585.1 of Spirochaetales bacterium. GTDB lineage: Bacteria > Spirochaetota > Spirochaetia > UBA9216 > UBA9216 > JAEINK01. The sequence continues at coordinate 6,807 of JAEINK010000014.1, read as the reverse complement.
CCAGCTGTTTTACAAGCCATTCAGCCTGACTACGACCATATCCGAAGAGATCCTGAGTTACCAGGGAGGTATATTTATCGGTAGCGATGTTTCCGCCGAATACGACAACGGGTATTCCTGCATCGAAGGCTCGCTCAATGGCGGGGGCAATAGCTTCACCAACTGTGGGGTATACGATGAGTCCATCGATACCCTTGGCAATCAGATCGTCGATATCGGCAATCTGCTTTTCCGGTCTCTCATCTGCGTTTGTAATGTAATGCTTTGTAATCTCGGGTGTGGCTGCTACTTCCGCGAGAAAATTGGACTGGAGGAACTGTCTCCATGAGTCACCCATTCCGGCATTACTCCATCCTATTGTGAATGTTCCGTCACCGTCACTTTCGCTGTCCTGCTGTCCGCCTGCTGCCAGAGGAAGTGTACAGATAAATAATACTGTCAGAATAATTGCTGTTATCCTTTTCATTCTTTTCTCCTTATCGTTTACAACTGTTTGTTTTCGTATGCTATTGTTTTAACAGCATGAAAATAGTGTACGGCAGCTTTTTTCACCTGTATATGGACAGAACTGATCAAGCCTTTGGACAAATCTATCTAAGGTGATCTTTTAAATTGCCTTCTGAATAATATAGCGGTATCATGGCATATCCATGCAGAATAAGAAGATAGCCGGAAAAAGACGAATTCGAACAGCCCTGTTAGTAAACAATTTTATTCCTCTTCTCTTCATAGTTCTGGTTTTTACCATATCATATTATGTCTATTCGAGCAGACTGCTAATGGCCCGGGAGCAGGAGTCTCTGATGGTCCTGGCGGATCAGTTGACTGGAAAATTAGAACTTGAATTGACAAAGATGAAGAATCTGGCCATGAATGTCTCCTACTCTTCTGTTCTTAAGCATGATATAAAATTATACAATGAACTGAAAAGGATTGAAGATTCGGCAGAAAAGCGCCTTATGGAGTACCGCATAATTACCTCCATGGTTCGGACTATTGATCAGATCACCGGTCCATTCAAGGCTGTTCCTCAGATTAACCTCCTTCTTCAGGATGATCGTCTCCTGGGATCCGGTATTTATGATCTTCTGAATTCTGTTCCTGATTCAGCTGAAAAGATACTTTCCCAGTATAACTGGCAGTCGGGAGCTATCCACTACACTGGAATGCACCGGGATGAGCTGGCCGAAGAGATCCTCGGGGAGGGGAGGACCCCCCGATTTATCTCTATCTTTAAGGCTATGAAGGATGATTATCACAATCCTCTGGGGATTATTGAGGTCAAACAGTATTCGGATACTCTTTTTGATGGATTTGAACGGGAGAATGAGAGGTTTCTGATTTTCACAAGCAGGGGTGTTCAGATTTTTCCATTAACAGCTCCTTTAGGGTCTAAATATTCTCAGATTGCTGACCGAACAAATCGAGGTACTATCCTCGATTTCAGGGCTTCGGGGGAGGCTTCCCGGGAGATGATTGCCGTCACCGAATGTATGGAGTCCGGATGGATTGTCCTTACTATTACCGACGGAGAGCTTTATCTGAAGCCGATAATCGATTTTCTTGTGATGAGTTCGGTGATCAGTCTTTTTCTATTAGGTGCAGGATTCTTTATATCCGTACTATTATCCAGAAGGATAACCGAACCGCTGCGGGACTTGAATAAAAAGATAAGCCGGCTGGACTGGAATCTCCTTGATGGCCTGAATGATTCAGATACCCCTGTTACAAAACTTGGTGAGGTGGCAGAACTTCATCTCTCCTTTCAGGAGATGAATCAGAAGCTTGATTCATCCCTCTCCTCTCTGGTGGCGGAGAAAACCCTCCAGACCCAATCCAGGATCCTGGCTCTCCAATCCCAGATGGATCCCCATTTTATCTACAATATGATATCCAATATCGGTATCATGGCTGAAGAGGGTGAGACCGGTGAAATCGTCGATACCATCGGAAGTCTTTCGCGGATCCTGCGGTATGTATCCGATGGTTCAAGTTTTTATGTGAATTTACGTGAGGAGATAGAGATCGTCAAAAGTTATATCTCCTGTATGCAGATCCGATATGGTGAGGACCTTAAGTTTGACCTTTCGATTCCGGAAGAGATGATGGAATTAAAAATTCCCCGGCATTCTGTTCTCCCCCTGGTGGAAAACACCGTGAAATATGGTCTTGATACGGAGCCTCCATGGAGGATTTCACTCAAAGGCCGAAATGATGAGACCGGGTGGGAGGTTATTCTTGAGGATACCGGGCCGGGATTTACCAGTCAGGCAATTGAAAAGTTGGCTATGCAGATGGAGGAGTGTCGGACAGACAAGTCCAGGCAGCTCGATTTCCATATAAATGGTATGGGTTTGATCAACCTCTATTCCAGATTCAGAATTTTTTATGATGATGATTTTACCTTCCTTGTAGCCAACAGGGAGGGGGGGCGCGGGGTGAAAATAACAATAGGAGGTAAAAATGAACCGGCAAGGAACTTTTTCTTTCCTGATAGCTGAGGATGAACCGCGGATCAGAAAGAATCTGATCCAGAAGATTACCACCTTTGATCCAAGATTCTACCTTTTAAAAGAGGCAAAAAATGGGAGTGAAGCACTGGATTTCATCGAGAAGGAACAGCCGGATATCCTTTTTACAGATATACGAATGCCTGTCACCGACGGGCTGAAGCTTATTGAAGAGGTGTATTATAATTATCCGGATGTCCTGACCGTTATCATTTCAGGGTATGATGACTTCTCCTATGCTCAGAAGGCCATACAGTTTGAGGTTTTGGGGTATCTTCTTAAACCTGTTGAAAATGATAACCTGAAAGGGACACTTGGAAAAATTACCGCAAGACTTGAAGACCGGAAAGAGGTCCTTGAATCCGAAACCTACCCTTCAGGTTTTGCTCAGGAGGAGCTTGCCGCGGGGGTTGCAGACGCTATCAAGGCGGGGTACAGGGGAGAGATCTCCATAATGGGGCTGGCTGATAAGTTTCATGTAAACCCGACCTATATGACCCGGGTCTTCAAGGGTTTTTTTAATAAGACACCTACGAAATACATAGTGGAGCTGAGGATAAGCCAGGCAAAAAAGATCATGAGGGAGCAGCCGGAACTTGAAATGAAGGAAATTTCATACAAGGTGGGGTATATCGATCAGGGGTATTTCAGCCGGATATTCAAGAAGATAACCGGTGTGAGTCCCAGTGAGTACAAAGAGAGCCTTTAGGTCCGGTGTGTCCCCTATTCGGCAATTGTGATTTCATCCAAACCGAAGGTTAATGTCAGTTCTCCTTTTTCGACGGCTGCTCTTACTCTTCTTTCGGGTATATCGAGGGCCAGGACTAATCTGTACTTACCTCCGGAAACACTCCTTTCAAGTTCCATGGTCTGAAGACTCCAGAGTGGGCTTATCGTCAGATCCTGATAACCCGCATACTCTCCTTCTCCATCCTGATAATAGAGGTCGGCGTAGCCTCCTCGAATAATATCCGACTGGAGCCAGAATTGAATTCTGTTTGATGAACTTTCCGTGAGACTGAAAATCAGATCAATATAGACCGTCAGATCCTGTTCCGAGTCATAAAGATCTTCTATCTCTTTTGACAGTCCCGAAAGTGTGAAGTCATAGGTTAATGCCTTGCCTACAGCTCCCTCTTCTTTATGGTTTATTGAATATTCAAAATCTTTAAGGCCGTTGTTTACCCTGGGTATTCCCTGATCGTTTTCCGAGTAATCCATGTATTCACCGAATCCGTAAAGTTTTACCGTGGAGACCGCCCTTAACTCATCATCTTCAAAAGAGATTATACCCGGGGAAGATCCATTTTTTCTTTCGTACACCCCAAACTCATGGATTTCAAAGTTTATATTTGTGGTTGCTTCCCGAAAAAGGAGTGAGTTCTCTTCGGAGGGAAAGGATATAGAAAAAAAGGATGGAGAAGTATCCCCGAAGTAACCCCATGGAATTAAAAACTCGTCAGGCCCCGAGGCGGAAATATAATGGTGAATATACTCTTCACCAATACCAAATCCGAATATCCCCGATTGATAGGTTTTCATTTTCAGATAGATACCATCGCTCCCGCCTGGAAACTGATCAATCGGGAGTTTCAGTTCAAAGATCATCTCCCCTTCGAGTTCGGGGTCATTCAATTCGGCGGTTCCGGAGAATTTGATTCCCCCATCTATGGGCTGAATGGCCGAAAATCCATCAAAGTATTTATCGCCCCAACTGTAAGTTTCCGTTGTAATAGCGGCGAATATCCGGCTGTCAGAAAACTCTTCTACTATTGTAATATCGAATACACCTTTTTCCTGGATTTGAAATTCCTGTTTAATGATAGATTTTTCATTGAGATGGCTCATGAGGTTTTTCGGGATTGTAAGCTGACGCCCCCCCAGATTGGCGGCCGTCTCGACGTCAATGATTTGAATGATAAGGTTATTCTGCTCAATAAAACCGGTAACGATGATTGTCGCCCCGAGTTGTGCCCCTATCTCCACTGTCGATGATTCAGCGACCAGGCCGCTCAGCTGTATTTTCTGTTCTTCTATGATCAGGTCGATTGCGGTCCTGTTTATGATCTCCACCTCCCCGGTGATAGATAATTCGGCTGTAAGTCCTTCAATCAGATAGTCGCTTAAGGGATGAATCTCCCCGGTCCCATAGAAAGGATAAACAGCAATTCTGGAGTCCTCCTGGACATTTCCTGTAATAAATATAGCAATTTGTGAGAAGAAGTCCGATGGGTACAATGGTTCAGAGTTGTTGTTACTGCCGGTTGGTGCTGAGGTACATCCGGTTATAAATACTATTGCCAATAAACAGGCTATTTTTTTTAACATAACAGCTCCTGTATTATCATTATACAGTATCATTACATCGGGGCCAATAAATCTTTATTTGATCAATTTAAATGCTTTTGAAATTTTCAGGTATTGGTTATATTTATCTTATGAAAGTAAGTATTATTATTCCCGCTCTGAACGAAGAGAACGAATTACCTGGCCTTTTGAACTCTATTCTCAGTCAGGATTTTGATGATTATGAAATTATAGTGGCCGATGCTCACTCGACCGACCGGACGAGAGATATTGCCAGGGAGGCCGGGTGCCGGGTTGTTGATGGGGGTATGCCCGCAGCGGGCCGCAATGCCGGAGCCCGGGCTGCCCGGGGGGATTTCCTTTTTTTTCTCGATGCGGATGTGTTACTGCCGCCTGGATTCATCAAGGATGTCTACGAGGAGATGGAAGAGAGGTATATTGATTTGGCAACTTGCGCGATTAAGCCTGTCTCCTCCTATCAGCTTGATCGAATCATACATAAGCTTATAAATTTAACCATTCTGATAAACCTCCGGATAGATCCAAAGGCCTTCGGGTTCTGTATTTTTGTAACACGAAGGCTTTTCAACCGGATAGGTGGTTTTGATGAAACGATTAAAGTCGCTGAAGATAATGATTTCGTGAAGAGGGGTGCTGAATACCGGTCTCTACGCTATCTGAACAGCACACACATCCTTGTGAGTGTCAGAAGGTTCGAAAAAGAGGGTCGATTCGCCTATATGGGAAAAGGAATTCGTCTGAATCTTTACCGTGCATTCAAGGGGGAAATCCGTAATGAAGGGATTGTTGAGTATGAATTCGATGCCTTCGATAAACCCGTAAAGGATGAAGATCGGAAATTCCTGGATAAATTCGAAAAGAGACTCCTGTCTCTAGAGGATCACTATAAGGCCTTTAACCAGAAGGCCCGTAGACGGGGGCATGATGAGAATCTGCAAGGTGCCCGAAAAAATATTCAAAACTTCAGCCGGGAAGTCCGGGAGCTTCACTCTTATTTCCGCTCAAAGCGGAGTGGTGAATAAATAGTGCCCCAAAGCCTGTTGATATCGCACTACTCACAGAAAGATATAATTTGGAATCCTCCGGCCTATACTCCTGCCAGGATTAGTCCACTGACACGTCCAGGTTTTTACCTCATCTTCACTTAAATTTGTTTTACCCAGAAAGGGTCTCTTTCCCCAAAACTCATTAATTGTCTCAGATAGAATCGCCCGGGAAATACCGGCAGCCTCTGCATGGGTTGTCCAATCCCCGGCCCGACTGGCCTTCACCCTTCTGGGGTTGAAACAGTTGTAAGCAAAACGAAAGGCTTCCATTCGTGCCATCAAGGCACTGGGACATTTCGCCCATTGCAGGGTTTCACGGGTATGATCCGAGAGATCCATACGCAGAAAACGGTGAAAGTAGTTGGAAGGAAAGAGATTGTTATACACTGTCCTTGGTTTTTTCGATGATATCTGAACATGTTCGAAGGCTTCCTCAAATCCATCAAGTTTTCTAAAGGCCAAAGGATAGGCTTTATGTTCATCCGTATAGAGTATATTCTTTTCAGCGGATGTACTAATTTCTTTACTCTTAATAAGTTGCAGGATCTTGTCAGTACAGATTCGGAAGGATTTCTGTATGGCGGAAGGGCTGGCCTTGCCCTGGTTTTCAAGCTCAGTCCTGCGGGCTTTCTGTTTCGATGTCATACGCCCTTTGCGCCTGAGGTTTGAAAAACCCATGGTGTAAACATACTCTGAATCAGAACCGACAAAGGTGTTTACATGACAAGGATAGTATTGGGAGTAGGAAAAGGTCTCAAAACCATCGGCAGTCATGTTTTCTGTACAGGGGAGGTGTTTTTCAAGGGCCGCCTCAATCGCCAGACCGACACGGGCAACCTGTTTTCAAGTGTTTCCACCCGCAGATTGAAGAAGCGGCTAATATCGCCCAGGCCTGAAGCTGAATTGAGATGCTGCAGAAGCCT
>JAEINK010000101.1 GCA_016342585.1 Spirochaetales bacterium | reverse complement strand
TATGACTGTGCAACACTACTTATATAGTGTTCGTCACGGCCCTACAACCATGATATTGCAACGGTATAAGCCTATTAAATTTGCGATGGGATTCAGTCAGAATGCAACCTCTGATTTTGAGAAGGAAAAGGAATATGATATTTCAACTCCCATTGTTATAAATGTGTCGGCGGAAGACAAATCTTCCGTTGAATACACAATAATGGCCCGAAAAAGCCGAGGTGGTAATTCTGCTGTCATAGTCAGTGATACACAAAAAGACATTATTCCTTTATTTCATCAGGAAGCGTTTTTCCAAAACATTAACACGGTATTAGACAAAGCATACAAAGCGGATGTTCCCATTTATTATATAATGTTAAGCTCTCTAAAAGGTTTTGATGCATGGAATTTACCGGATCAGCTTCATTATTATGACAATGGGGTGATAGTTGATAAAGGCGATACTGTCGATGCATTTGAGACGACAAATCTGCATAAGGAATTCCTTTTGAAAGATATCGATACGGTATATGTGACAGGTGTTTCATCATTGGGATGTGTACTAGGTACTACCAAAGGAGCCCATTCAAGGGGATATAGGGTGATTCTTGTAGAAGATGCCCATGACGAACCTGAGGGATATAGAACCGCTGAGAGTGTTGAAAAATGTAATATACGGGTTGCCAACGGTGAATTTGCTCAACTGCAGGCGGCACAGGATGTCGTATTTTAATCTCTAAGTAGTGATTTTCCCACCCTCCACCTAAGTGATAGTTCAATTGTATTATCAGCTCACACTTCTGCATGAAAGGCAAACATCCAGCTCTTTATTTTAAATCTGAGGGAAAATTAAACCACCAGGTTCAGGATATTTATTAATAATTTGTACATTGATATAGCTAAAATCTGGTGTATAATTGAAGTATCTTTTCAACTCCTTTGTTTCTACAAAAACACTTTCAGGAGTGCCACAATGAATAAGGCTCTTTTTATTATCTTCGCGTTTATTACACTCGTTTATCTTGGCTGTGAGTTACCCCTTGAAATATCAATTCCGCATGAAAATTCTTTGGATCCGGATAATCCGGATTATAGCGGTCCTGATTTACCAGAAGTTAATTTTGAAAACCTGCCCTCGATTCTGACTAATCTCACATCTTTATCGGTAGTTGTTTCCGGCAACGGAATTGTGTCATATAAATTCAAGCTGGATGATCAGGAGTATACAGAAGAGATAGCTATTGAAACACCAATTTCCCTCAGCAATCTTGCAGCCGGGGAACATAAAATCTATGTAATAGGAAAGAATGGCGCCGGTGTCTGGCAGTGGGAAAGCCGGGCTTTAATGTTTTCCTGGACTATAGACGCCTCGTTTGTTACGGTGGTTGTTTCTTCAACACCCGGGTTTCATACACTCTCGAAAACTCTGGATATTGTTGTAAACGGGCTTAATATAACCTCATACCGTTACAGGCTTGATGAAGGTTCATGGAGTCCGGAACAGGATATAAGTAATCATATAACCGCTACTGATCTGCAGGCTGGTACCTATATTCTGGGTGTAATTGGAAAAAATAATACTGGTATTTGGCAATCCGAAGAATATATGACCACTTATACCTGGACAGTTTACAATGAACCTGCTGCTGCGCTAACCAGTCTACCGAATACTGATACCCTGGATGATTCTATTAATATAGGGGTCGGGGGGGCGGATATTCTTTCCTATAAATACAGCCTGGACGATGGAGAGTATGGTGTGGAAATCCCTGTCAGTCAGCCTTTGACAGAAACAGAACTTGCATCAGGAGTTCATAATATCAAAGTCCTGGGGAAGATCGCACATGATCTATGGCAGACAGAACTCAATGCGACTGCATACTCCTGGACAGTCTATCCTGTTCCCGTTGTAGAAATTTCTGACGCACCTACCGGCATTTTTGTGATTGATGATTTTACTATTACTGTGACCGGTGTGGATATCACAGCATATAAATTTAACCTGGATGACTCCAGCTACGGTGATGAAACGGTTATCAGTGAACAAATAATATTGACAGATCTGGCTGAGGGTGTTCATTCATTGAGTGTGATTGGCAAAAACTCTGCCGGCCTATGGCAGACGGAGGCATCAGCCGCTGTTGCTGTCTGGACAATTGGTGATATTATAGCTCCGGTTGCAGAATTGTCAAACCTGCCTGAGGACCCCTTATCCGATTCTGCGGCTGTTGTCTCAGTAGCCGGGCCCGGGGTAGTGGCCTATAAATACAGAATGGATGGAGGAGCCTGGAGCACTGAATATGCTCTTGTAATTGATATTAATCTGAGCTTTGCTGAAGGTGATCACAGCCTTGAAGTCTGCGGTAAAAATAGTGCTAATGACTGGCAGGCTGATTCCGAAGCAACTACCTATGAATGGTTTTCGGATCACTCTCCGCCGGATATCGAATCAATCAGTCCGAATTTTGCCGGATTAAATGAAGAGATAACCCTGACGGCTGTTGTAACTGAACCTCATTCAGCTCTCACAGTCAGCTGGGATACAGACGGCAATGACGTCTATGATGATTCGGCGACCATTACCTTTACGGATACAACAGGAATCCATACCATTAAATGTAAGGCTGTCAGTATCGGCGGAGAAACTATTCTGCCCCATGAGATTAATGTTGTGGATGATGTGATTGCTGAATTAGGCGGACTTCCTGCGGATCCATTCAACGGTTCGGAAGCTACAGTAACCGTAGGCGGATCATGGGTCGTTGCCTATAAATACAGATTGGACGCTGGAGCCTGGAGCGCGGAAATTGATATAAACACAGATATCAGCCTTAGTTTTACCGAAGGCGACCATACTCTTGAGGTTATCGGAAAGAACGGTATTGATGAATGGCAGCTTGAGGGCGGAGCAACAACCTACAGCTGGTTCTCTGATCATTCTCCTCCGGTTATTGAATCGATTAGCCCACCCTCTGCCCGGATAAATGGGGAGATAACCTTGACTGCCGTTGTCACCGATCCCCATTCAGCCTTCACAGTCAGCTGGGATACAGATGATGACAGTGTTTATGGTGATTCGGCGACTGTAACATTCAGTGATACGGGAGGAATCCACATTGTGAACTGCCGGGCTGTAAGTACAGGCGGGGAGACAATACTTTCCCATAATGTTGATGTTCTGGATGCACCCCTCTATGCGGGAAGTATCACCATTGATGCTACGGATACTGCCGGTGATATAGCGCTTCTTTCCAGCTATTCGGGATTGACAGGAGATTTGTCAATAGAGAGCACCTCCCTTACATCCTTATCAGGATTGGAGAATATCTTTGAAATACAGGGAGGGCTTGATATAGAAGACAACATTAACCTCACCAGCCTCACAGCACTATCGCAGCTCAGTTCTCTTGGGGGAGGCTTGACCTTATCTGGCAATACACTTCTTTCCGATATTACAGCCTTATCCGGTATTACCTCCATACAAGGCGGAGATCTCTATATAAATAATTGTGATGCCCTGGCCAGCCTCGACGGCCTCCACAATGTTTCCTCTATTTCCGGTACACTTATGATATTAGATATGAATAATGCGGGCTTTACGGACCTGAGCGGTCTTGAAAACCTCTCTTCAATAGGGGGAGATCTGCAACTAGGTCCAACCTCTGATATTGGTGGAAATAATACTCTTCTTTCACTTGCCGGTCTTGAAAAACTTTCATCCATAGGAGGAAGTTTGAAGATTCATACAAATAACAGCCTGGCATCCCTGAACGGGCTTCAAAACCTGACATCCATCAGCGGCAATTTAGAGATAGGGGCCAATAATAATTATGGTCCAATCAATCTGTCCGATATTTCTCAGCTGTCAGGAATTACTTCCGTTCCAGGATTTTTGAACATATGTGCAACAACTCTTTTAACTGATTTATCCGGAATATCAAATATTGAGTCAGTTGGGAGTTTAATTTATATAATAAATAATGACGGTCTTCAGACGATCAATCTGCCGAACCTGACAAGTGTTGGGGGTAATATTTCTGTTAGTACTAATTCAGTGTTGACAAGCCTTTCGATGAACAATATTACCTCTGCTCCTTCATCTTTGCAGATTCTTAATAATATTATCCTATCCTCTATTAATTTTTCCAGCCTGGAATCTATCGGAAATCATTTTACTATTTCAGACAGCAGTGCGCTCCAGTACATTACCGGCTTTGATAAGCTGGATACTGTAATTGGGGATTTAGGTATAAACAGTAACAGCGCTCTAGTTGATATAGATGGTTTTAACGGCACGGCCCAGCTCCAGTTGGTTGGAGGACAGATTTTTGTTGATAATAATAGTTTGTTGGAAGACCTTGATGGTTTTGCTGGACTTGTTTCATTAGGCGGTGATCTTACAATCTCAGATAACCCTGTTCTTTCGAGTATAGGCGGTCTGTCGGGTCTTACAGGAAGCTTGCCGGCTAGTCTGTATCTCGATAACAATGACAGCCTTCTCAATTTTCAGGGCCTGGAAGGTATAACAGCTGTCACCGATAATCTCCGTATAAGATATCACCAGGATTTGGTTACCCTGGCGGCATTGGATGATATTATCAGTATTGGAGGGAGTCTTTTCATTGGTGAGAATGCTTCTTTAACTAGTGTAAATCTGACTTCACTAGCGACAATCGGCAATGATCTGCTGATTACTGATAATCCGTCTCTTACATCCTTTGCCCTGACAGATTTGACCAGCATCGGTTTAATGTTTCAGTTGAATTCCTGTCCCTCTATAAGCGGCTTTGCCGGACTTGAGAATCTTCAGTCCATCGGAAGGGGTTTTATCGTAAATAACAATAGTGCTCTGATGAACTTTGACAGCCTGGACAGTCTCAACAGTATCAGTAGTGTGGGGGCTACGTATTTCGATTCTATTAATTGCGGTCTATACATTGGAAATAATGATTCCCTGACAGACCTGGATGGTTTGTCGGATACCAATACGAATGACAACGCGGCAATCACATTCGTCAACTGTCTCGTCATTAAAAACAATGAGTACCTTATCGATATAGGAGGTCTTAGTAATGTAGCAAGTGTTCCCTTTGGAATAAGAATAATCAACAATGATTCGCTTATCTCCTTAGCCGGTCTTATTGCACCAAGTCTGACATCCTATTCCAGTTACATTCTTATCGGAGGTAATGCCAGTCTAACGGACCTGGATGGACTTTCAAATATCACCTCTATATCAGCAGGCAACATTCTGGAGATAGATAATAATGGTTCCCTGACAGATCTATCAGATTTGGCTGCTCTTGGCGCCGCGTACACCATTAGGATCCATGATAACGATGCTTTGACTGCCTTTGGTATGATGTCAACCGGATCCGGGACAATCAGTGGCGATCTTCGTGTTCAAGGAAATGACCCTATAACTGATTCTACTATTTCAACTTATATTTCAAACAATAATATTACTGTTACTGGGTCCACTTTTATAGAAGATAATGGAATTGGTGTTACATATGATGACGATTATTAAAAAGAAACAGCGGGAGTTATTTAATGAATAAGCGGATATGTGCTTTTTGTATGATTATTATTGTGTGCTTCACCCTCAATGCTCAGGATAATGGGGAGAAACCCATAATTGCCGTACTCGACTTCGAGGCCAATGATATCTCCAATCAGGAGATGAAGTCAATAATTTCGCTAATCTCATCGGCACTTTTTCAGACAGGCAATTATAAGGTAATAGATGTTTCCCAGCGGGAAACGCTCCTTGATGAACTCAAGTTCTCTGCCTCCGGATGTTCGGATGAGGCCTGTATGCTGGAGATAGGAAAGATGCTTTCCGCCGAGAATATAGTTACCGGCAGTATTGGTATGGTCGGTTCCCGAATTGTGTTAAATGCCAAAATACTTGAGACCCAGTCCTCTGAGACGATCAGTTCTGCGGATGGTATCTACACCGACCTGGATGCGCTGATAGACAATATGTACCAGTTTATTGCAAAACTGGATTATTTAAGTGACAGTACAGCAACAGTTACTGTACCGCAGGCTGAAATTCTGCCGGAAATCGAAAAAAGACCATTCCCTATCCTGTTTGCCTCCACACTCTCCGGTGGAATAATTTCGGCCGGTGTCGGAGCTTATTTTCTGATCTCTTCATTGCCGTTAATGATTGATTATTGGAACGCCCAAAATGATTATAATAACGCGACCAGCGGTGATATAACAGCCGATTACGATGCTTATGAAGCTGCCAGGGTAGCAGCAGTTGATGAAAATGCTTCAAACCGATTTATTATTGGATCAGTACTGGCTGGGGCTGGACTAATTTTAGGGGGAGTTTCGTTTCTGTTTCTTCCCAAATCCGGGTCTGCGGTTGAAGTAAGTGTAGAAACCAGGCCTGATACGCTGGCATTTCGGGTAAGGTATTAAATGGTAGGAACTGTCATTTCGACTTTGTGGCAATCACAGTTCATAAAACGGGATTCTTCCCGGAATCAATCGAATTTTGCCAAATGCTCGACGGCGGTTCCCCTACTACGCCTTGCTTAAACATGATTTATTTCTAAAACAGCTAGTCATACCTATTTTTGCTTGTTCCTGGGAAAAGTTTACACGTCTAAAAGACAAAACTTCACCTATGGGCCAGTTTTGAAGAGTATCCTATACTGTATTTACATTGTCGTTCGGAACCTATACTCGACAAAGAGGCGGAGGACGGGCACAGTCTGATATAGGTGTTTCCTGTTCCCGGTTTGCCGCCCACTCTATAATCCTGGCCAGTTCCTCAGGTTCTTCAATTATCGCCACAACAGACATGGTTCCCCGGCACTTTGGGCAGAGAAAGGGATCCGCTTTGTAGACCTTTTGCAACAACCGCGCCCAACTTTGACTGCGCAGTTTCGACCAGACATCAGGTGCTTCGGCCGGTTCCAAACCATATCGCAGTGTGTCCTGATCTTGCGTTTCTCGCTGCCGGGCAGGATGTGTCTGCTTCCAGGATTCAGGGGCAAAACGATAGATTCCCGGGCGTGTCAGCCACTGGGTACGGACTTTCCCGGCATATACACCATACCGCCGCACAAGCTGCGCCCGGCGGGGAGGGAGATGGGCCGATAGCTGATCAATAAATTCAAAACCCCTGAAGGCTTCGGTCTTTCCCTTGTAAAACCCCGTGGAGGATGCCGTCCAGGTTACCATATCGGTATCAGCGCTATATTTGATCTTTTCTACACAAGTGGCTCCCCGAACAATATATTCTCCCAAAGCCTGACGGTCGGCTTTGCTGATGAGTCTGGTTTCGCTCTCAATGCTGAATCCCGAATGCTTCCAGCTTTTGAGCATGTTTACACGGTTCTGGTCTATCAGCTTATTTCGCAGAAACAAGGACAGAATTGCCGTTTGCCAGACTTTAAGCATGCCCTTACCCGCTCCAAGCGGCATATACACAAAACGGTCGTACCGGGTAAATCCACCTTCCAGGACGAGGACGTGCCAATGCGGGTGAAATCTGGCAAATTCTCCAAATGACTGATAGCTCACAACACAGGCGCATAAAAGTTTCTGACCGGCGGCCAGGGAGAAAAAATCACTAAGGAGGGTATAGATCAGCCGGGATACCGCACCGAACAGTCGCTTATCGGTTTTAAAGAACGGGCGAAGTATCTTTGGAATGGTGAACACAAATTGCCGATGAGGCAGCTCAAGCAATAAATCCTCTGCCAGGTATTCTGCGTATAGTAAGGTTCTTTTCTGGTCGCAGGAGGGGCAAAGATGGAAAACCTTGCATGAAAATGGCCGGAAATATGAATAGCCGCAATCTTCACATTGTATCCTGGCTACTCCCTGGGACCAATCGGCACAGCCGGTGAACTTCTCAAGGCGGTTAACAATGTCCTTTGGAGGATTTGCATAAGCCTGGTACCGGGCAAGTGAATCACATACTATAGTTTGGAGCTTGCTCGCCCTGTGGGAAATGTATGTACCCATACTTATAGATACATAGGAAACCAGCCTTTTACATCATGATATTAAAAAAATGCCCCTGAACCGATAACTGAGTTCAAAGCAAATCCGTAAGATCATAAAGAACTCCTCGGCGAATCGCCTGCCCTGCTTCGTTTTTCCGATCTCCTCCAGGAGTTCCGGGGTCAGTTCCAGCGTCTCCTTCACACAGGCTACAATCCTTTTCTGGCTGTCCAGGGAAAGGCGGCAGAAAACCTCCGCCCCCAGGGTGGCTTTATCAAATTCATTCATCACATACTCCTCCATACGATTGAGTTTCCTCTGTGAGACTTCCAGGCCGTCATACAGGTTTTTCAGATGGGATTTCAGGGACTTTTTTGCCTCGTAAAGACGGCTCTTCACCAGTTTCTCCTCTATCCCGCAGATAAGACCGATTTGGGCGTAGGAGAGGCTGCAGAAGAAGCGCAGCTGGACAACCTGCCTCTGCTCCTCCGGAAGCATCCTGAGGGAAAGACGGACCAGACCGTCATACCCTTCATATACCCTGTCCCGTAACCCCGGCTCGATAGAGAGTTCATCCTCAAAACTCCCGTCCTCCCGGTCATCCTTCCGGCGCGCTTCGATAAGGATGTTCCGGCAGATGCGGCAGATCCAGGAGGTGAATTTATCATTCTCCCTCAGCTGATGCAGCCGGGACAGGGCCCGTTCCCAGGTGGCTTGCACGATAAAAAAACCCTTACAACAAAATCCTGATAGCAGGTGGAACAAGGCTTTCAGTAAAAGCATATTGGTATAATTGGCAGGGACTAATGTGAAATAATTTCTACGTTGGTCGATACAGCCAGACCACGGTCTTCACATGATAACCTACAATTATTAAGTATCATGCAATTATCCACCCTCATAAAAAGGAGAGATCTAAAAAGGGCTATCCAGGATCACTTCTCAGACAGCCCCGATATTTTATTCAAGAATACTTATCCCTTCAAATTCTGCACTGATATCCAGGTCCCCTCCGCTAACGGTTTTTGCCTCTACGAAAAAGAAGTAATCTTTACTGTTTTGACTTATAAAACCGCTAACATCGCCATCAATTAATATAACAAGATCGTAGGTCCCTGGGATTAATACACTCGACATTGTGGTTACGTTTCCATCTACATCAAAATATCCAGTTGAAAACTCTCTTAACCCCTGGGGATAGGGATAATTTTTATTGTTCCCCGTAACCAGGTAGGGTATAACATCTTCGGCCGAGCTGTACGACATGGCATTGGCGGGGTCTCCCCGTACTAGCAATTTAATATGCGAAAGTTAAATTTGTTCGAACAGGAAGCATTTTTATGGTACTTCCTGTAGTTTTCCCTGGTGTTAGCGCCTGATAAACAGGTCTTTTGCCGTTATAATTGAAGAAATCTGAGTTTTCATACTGATGAGGACACACTTCCCCTGAAGCTAATGACGTAAATTTTCCATATTAGATTAGCTGGCTCTGTAATAGTGGTTATGGAGTCCGTAAAGAATTGGCTCCTTCTTAATCGTACCGTAAATATCAGGGGGCTTACCTTCTGGAATTGCTCCGAGACCTTGATGTGGCCGAAATCTATTATAATATTCCATGTATGATTTCAGAATATTCCTTAGTTGTCTCTCCGAGAAAATAATAAACCAGTCCAGACATTCCTGTCTGATAGATCTTATAAACCGTTCCGCATAAGCATTAAGATTGGGTGAGTAAGGAGTCGTGGCTACTCCATTGAATTCATATTCCTTATATAGAAAATATTTCAACTCTCCGGAATTATCATGGATTACATAGGAATCTGGATATAATTCCTCAAAATAGGTAACTACTCAGCACCAACCATGAATGGGTTTCCGGCAAAGACTCTTAAAAGCGCTTCCATTGCATGAACATCGT
>JAEINK010000100.1 GCA_016342585.1 Spirochaetales bacterium | reverse complement strand
AGCGGCTCGGATTAGCCCATTGTAACGGAAAGCCCGGTTGGCGCCCAATTTATATTGTCATATAAAGAACTGCTGAGCATTAAGTAATTATTTATACAGATAGTAAAAAACTCTGTTATAATTATTGCTGGTAAACAGGGAGTCTATAGTAAAATGAATTATGAAAAAATCAAAATTGAAAACCAGGAAATCGCACTTTATCGAAAGGGTTCCGGTAAAATAACTATTTTTTTCGTATACGGTCAAATATCATCAATAGACCTTCTGGAGCATCAATTTAATGGACGTCTTTCAGAAAAATTCAGTATTGCAGCCATAGATCTGCCGGGTCATGGTTACTCGTCACCCGCGAAAACCCCGGAAGAGACCTATACCTTTCCAGGATATGCTGGAATTATTTCCAAAACAGTGGAATACCTAGGATTAAAAAAGGTCATCTATGTGGGACACTCCATTGGAGGACACATTCTCCTTCAATCTTCGGATAAACTACCCGCAATGCGGGGACTCATGGTTTTCGGTTCAACCCCGTTCAAACTCCCACCGGCTTTCGATCAGGCTTTCCTTCCCCACCCTGTAAGCCAGAACCTGTTTAATGCGGATATATCTGAAGACATTGCCCAAAAATGGGTAGAGGGAGTTCTAAAAACAGGAAGTCAGATCCCGGAATTTCTCCCAAAAGTGATAGAAAGGATCGATCCCGTATCAAGATCAGTTATGGGGGCAAGCATTGCCAATGGTAATTTGCGGAATGAAGTAGAACTTGCGGAAAAACTGCACTTTCCCCTGGCTATTCTTCATGGAAGACACGATCAGCTTATAAATTCCGAATATCTGGAACAGCTGAATATAAGCACAAGCTGGAAAAACAGGATACACTATCTTGAAGAGGCAGGGCACAGCCCCCAGTGGGAAACACCTGATGAGTTTAACAGACTGATAGAAGAGTATGCCAGGGAGGTCTGCGGTTAACTTCGGTTGTGGCTGTTGGTAATTCTTTTGTTTAAGGCCTGTTTTGATATTCCCAGTAAGCCTGCAGCGGAACTCTGATTTCCATGAGTACGACGCAGAGCTTCCAAAACAAGCGCCTCTCCCGCTTCTTTTATTGTTGGCAGGAGGTGCAAACCAGAAAACACAAGACTAATATTCTCATTGTCCGTACCTGCATTAAAAGGTAAATTTAAAGATGAATCAAGTTTTGTTCTGATTATTTCCAGCAAATCCTCTCCCTGCGAACTCCGCCTTTCGGAATCGATTATTAGGGACCTCAATTCGCGAACATTCCCGGGGAATGAATACGCCTGAAGGAGAGGAAGAAGCCCATCAATATCCGATCGATTATTGTCTTCGAGAAAATGGTTTACAAGGAGGGGAAGGTCCTCTAACCTCTCCCGCAGGGGAGGAACAGAGAGAGAATGGGTATCCAGACGATAAAACAAATCCCGTCGGAAGGCTCCATTCTCAACAAGCTCACCAATATTTCGATTGGTTACCGCAATAATCCGGGCTTCGGATTTTCGAAGAATATCAGACCCCAGAGTATAATAATCATTTCTATCAATCAATCTTAAAAGCTTCACCTGTGACTCCCGGGAAAGATCTCCTATTTCATCCAAAAGAATCGTTCCCCCCTCTGCCTTCTGAAGTAAACCATGCCGGGATTCAGAAGCCCCGGTAAAGGCCCCTTTTTTATGCCCGAAGAGGGTATCGGAAAAAGCCAGGTCATCCAGCCCAGCCACATTGACGGCCACAAAATCACCGGAATAGTTTCCGGCAGAATGGATCGCACGGGCCAAAAGCTCCTTACCCACACCCGTCTCACCAGTAATCAGAACAGGTTCAACCGACTCGGCAATCAGCTCGATATATGAAAATAAATGTTGCATCTTTACATTTTTCGTGATTATCTCAGAAAAAACCTCAGGCTTTTTAAGCTGACTCTTATGAAAACAACGGCGAAGCTTTCGATTTTCCCGCTGAAGCTGCCTGTATTCGATCGCCCTCTTCACTCCACTGATAAGCCGGCTTTTTTCTACAGCCTTAACCATATAATCAAAAGCCCCTGTTTTCATACAGGTGACGGCCTCTGAAATATCATTGGTACCGGTGATTACAATCACAGGAATCTGAGGATAATGCTCCACAATGTGTTTAAGGATTTCCTGACCACTGATAAAAGGCATGATCAGATCCAGAAGAACCGCTTCAATAGATTGATTTGCCAGAATCTCTTTAACGGATCGACTATCGGATGTACAAATCACATTGGATATACCTTCAGACATGAGGACCGACTTCTGACCTTCCAGGATATGAACTTCATCATCGATAATGAGTACGGGATTACTGGGGTAGAGTTTCATATTAAAAACTATCCTCCTTAATTGCAGGTAGTGAGATAATGACGGTTGTACCGGCCACATCGTTTGATAGAAAATCCAGGGTACCAGCATGCTGCTTGATAATTTCATCCGAAATAGATAAACCCAGCCCCATCCCCCCCTTGGTAGAATAAAAGGGGGTTCTGATATTTTCCATACAGGGGAGATCGATCCCTGTCCCCTGATCAATAACCTTAATACAAATAATACCCTCTTCCGGATTGCAGGAGGATTCTATCGCCAGGGAGTGGTTCTCATCAGGCAAAGATTGACAGCCGTTTATAATCAAATTCATAATCACCTGCTGTATTTTTTGACTATACCCCCTGACTTCAGGAAGTGATTTTTCGAGAGACATAGTGAAATTACATGTTGCCTTTTCAATGAGGCCTGCACAGAGCATTACAGTAGATTCAATTATACGATTAACATCTAACCGGACCATAGGTTCTTCCGGCTCTCTTCGGGCGTAGTTTTTCAATTCTTTAACAACACTATCAATCTGTCGCGAACAGCTCATGATCGTATTAATAACCTGTGGAAATTTTTTCTTAAATTCACAAAATGTCAGGCCATTTATGCGCACCCCCTGAAGCTCGGACGAATATTCATCGAGCAGACTGATGATTTCTTTCCGTGAATCTACCAGAAATTCTGAATTAAGCTGTATGGCATAATTTGGATTACTTATTTCATGAGTTACCGAAGCGGCCAAAATCCCCAGAGAGGCGAGCTTTTCCGCCTCTATCAGCTGTCTAAACTGTTCCCTGTTTTTTTCTTCCTTCTTTTCAAGGGCCGAATAGCTTTGATATAGGTTTTCATATAGTTGTGAATTTTCCAGAGAGATGGCAATCTGACCGGACAACATTTTAATCACATCCAGATGTTCGGAAGAAAAAACTCCCGGAGCTAAATTATTTTCAAGATATATGCATCCAATCATAGTACCAAGATGTAAAAGTGGAACGCATAATAATGAGCGAATCCCTTCCTCCTGAAAATAGGGCAAAGAGGCATATTCTACACTTGTCAAACCATCTGATAATAAAAGAACCTCTTTTTTTCTCATTGTATATTCAAGTACCGTCTCGGAATAGTGCCAGCCATCTGAATCAGGGGAAGAATCAATAATGATATTTTTACTGTCCGCATCAAAGGAGGCAGCAGCTTTTAATGTAAATAGATTATCACTGTCCACTAAAAACAACAAACCTCTTTGAGCACCACTATTCTCAATAATAACCTCGAGAATTGTTCCCATAAGCTCTTTTAAAACGATGGGTCCGGAAATAGCCTGAGAAGCAGACATAAGACTGGATAGATCCACAATCCGGGTGACCTCCTGTACAATATTTTCCTTTTGCTTTCCTTCGAGATTAATATCCTTTAAAAATGGATAAATCCCTTTTAGGTGGTCAAGCTTACGAATAGCCCCCCACCTCTCATAACACTCTCCTGCATGATGAAGATAAAATTTTCCCTGAAATTCCTTTTCATGCTCCATATAGTATTTCCCGGTATATTCACAAATTAAAGCCTCATCCTGAATAAAGCCATTAATGCGGGCCTGCTCCGATGCCTGCTCATATTTCAATACCGCTGTAAAGTCATCCTTGTAATATTTGGCCAATCCTGCCTCTAGAAAAAGGACCCGATGCTCATGATTTTCCGGGCAATACCGTGTAAATGTTTTAAGTTGCCCTAGAACTCTCTTTATCTCTTTCAGATTTTTCTTTGAACCAGCTTCATGAAGCAGCTCAAGACGGCTTAATGCGGTAAACCATAAGAGAAGAATATAAGTAACCTGTCCCAGCAGCCCGGAAGCATACTCTTCTGCTTTCTCAGAAAATTCCAAAGCAGTTTTAAAATCACCATAGTAAAAATTAATCATAATTTTATAAACATAGAAAGAGGCTGTACCACTGAAATCTTTAGTTTTTAAACATCGGTCCAGGATCTCAAACTCTTCAGAATCTCCATTTGAAAGGGTGAATTTATCATACGACCTGCCAGTCAGATTTCCAATTAGACTATATGTACGGAGTAAAGCCAATTGACTCCTTTTAAATCCCAGCTTATTTACACGCTCCAGTTGCTGATCTTTTTCTCCTTCCATACGGAGTAGATTTTTACCATTTACAAAATTCAGGAAAAGGATCAAATTTTGAGAAAGGACAGAATACTCAAAATCGCCGATTTCCCTTCCTATTTCGATAGCTTCTTCGAGGGTACCAAGACAATGTTTTAAGGGCTCAAACCAGTGCTGAATAAATCCGCCAAAAATAAAGAGAATCTTTGGGCGAAGAAAACTGTTTTTATCCTTCCTGGATAATATCATTGCAAGTCGACCAAATCGAATTGAAAATTTAAATGTTTTAACTTTGTTTAGCAAAGTTAAACCAAACATCACAAGGAAAAAAGCATGGTACTTTGATCGTCCCCGGGTTGTTGTTAGCCCCAGCATCTGATTGACTAGATAAGGCAGGCGCTCCGGTGCAGAGAGATAAACGGCAGAAAATGAAAGCATCTGAATTTCAAATGCTACAATTGTAGATAAATTTTCTGTTTCTGCCAGACTATCAAAAAAAATATCAGAATGCCGCAAAAACCTTCTTCGAAATATTTTATATTTTCCTGAAACCTCTTCATTCAGTACCCCAAGGAGCTTCTCTGCCTCTGAAATGGCTTCACTCATTTTATTCCGGGCCATTAATGCGGTAATTCGCTCAGATTCAATGAGGACCTTATTCTCAATTGAGAAATCGAAACTCTCGGAAAGATCTATCCAGCTCTCCATCGTCTTGAATCTTCTCGTGAGTCGGGCGGACTCCACTCCCTGCCGAAAAAGTTGAAATAGTATTTGTGCATCCCCCGGCAACTCAATACCTGGGACAAGATCTATACCCGCTAAAGAAAAGGAGTAATACTCCTCCCAGGCAGAGTTCTCTCTTGCTATTTTCCCGGCTTTGACATTCAAATGGATGAGTTCAATCTTTTCATTTTTAGAAACAATTAAAGGTCGCCCGCGGTTATAGTGGCTGGTAATAATTAATATATTGGTGAGGTTATCTTCTAACCAGGAGTTCAATCTTCTCCCTATATTTAAATGCAGTGCACTTTTATCAGGATCATTAATTAAACAATATACCGCCTGCTGAATCTTATCATGAATAAAACAATATTCATCTTTATCAACATGGCACTTAAAAATATAACCACGTCCAGTGATTTCATCCAACGCAAGTTTTATATCCGGTGCGGGGAGTTCCATAATGAATGAAAGTAATTTCAAATCAAATTGCAAACCAAAACAGGCAGCATAGCTTAATATTCTTAAATATTTACGATTCATTTTTTTTAATTCTGCCGCAAGCAGATCCAGAACATTATCGGTCCCGGGAGCCATGATTATATCACTTATATTCCAGGTCCAAAGCTGCCTCTCATAATCAAATACAAGTGTATTTTCATTTTGAAGCTTTTCTAAAAAGGTTTTTACATAGAAAGGATTTCCACCGGTTTTTGCGATGATCTGATTAGAGAAACTCCGGATATCTTCATTTGATCGGATTAAACTGTCCGAAAGAAACTGTTCCAGCGGATTAATTCCAAGTGGTTTTAATTCGATGGTAAGATTTGATTTTAAGCTGATCAAATTTAAAAAATTCTCTATATCACTGTTCTCGATAATCTCATTCCTTCTGTATGCCAATATAAATATCATATTATTATTTTCATTCGAATTCAGTATTGTATTTTCAATCAGCTCAAGGGAAGATTTATCGATCCATTGAAGGTCATCAAAAAAGATAACCAGGAGCTCCTCATCCATACCCAGGACCCTCATGAATTCATTAAAAGAATTATAGAGTCGGTTTTTAGAATTTATCAAACCAAAATCCTCGACCTCCGGAAGGGGGCCGGTTAAAAGTTCAAGATCAGGAATTATGCCAGTCAGTACTCTGGCCGATTTCAGAAAAGAAGGAGAGATTCTTTTTACCATCCTTTCAATTTGCTCTTTCGGTTTTTTAAGGAGCTGATGAATAAGAGTCTGGACAGTATCTGAAACAACCTCGTAAGGATTTTTCTGCTCAAGCTGGCTGCACTTTCCGCTTATGTACACCCCCCCTCTCTTTTGTATGTATGGAACAAGTCCAGTAACCAGGGATGTTTTTCCAACACCGGCAACACCGGAGACCGTAATCATTTTTTTATCTTTTTTGCATGCCTCTTCCAGTTCCTGTCTCAGCTGGCGGCTCTCGACTTCCCGGCCATAAAGTTTATTACTATAATTCAGCCGGGGAGCCTTATCGGAGGAGGCAATCTTAAAATTCATATCTACAATATTATTATTCAACCCTTCTTCAATTAACGCCAAATCCCTGGCAACACCATAAGCGGTCTGATACCTCTCCTCTGGATTCTTTTTTAAAAGCTTATTTATGATCCTTGATAGAGATTCAGGTATTTTAGTATTAACTACCGAAGGTGACTCCGGAATAAAGGCAAGGTGACGGTGAACCGTCTTGATAGTGTCCTCATCGGCACAGGGTAAACATCCAGTAGAGGCCTGATAAAGGAGAACACCAAGACTATAAAGATCCGAGCGTGTATCGTTGAAACCGGCCTCCCTGTTTAATTTTTCAGGAGCTAAAGAGGTCAAATTCAGTTTATAATTTGAGAATGGAAGCCCTGCAAGATACAAGAGCTTATAACCACCGCCACCCTTCCGTTTTACAACCAACTCCGGTGTAAATTGACCATGAATAAGATTGTTACTATGGAGTTCATGCAAGGCCAGGGCGGCATCCAACCCTAAAAAAACCACCTCCCGGGGATTATCAATAAATGATTCAATTTCACCGAATGGATAGAACTCAAATTCCCGGTTGTATTTTAATATGACTTCATGTGCATCCCTGGAGACAGAATCAGGAAGGACCACAAATGCAGGAGAGGCTTTTTCTATTGAGAGTAAAACATCCTCAATATTATGGAGCCCCAATGAATCCTGACCGTTTATATTAAACCGAATATAGGTTTCACGGCTCCCTTTGTATTTATTTACAATCGAGATAGAAGAGTTTTCGTACGCCTGTACACATACTTCAGTAGATTGATCTTTCATTTTAATAATTGGCTACCCACTTCCTATTTCATACTAAGTGATAAATTTAACCGCGACAATAAGTATTTTCTATAATGCACATTCCGTGCCAGTGATAGATATTCAAATAAATCTTTACTAATAAAGGGGCTATCAATTTTTAAAGTGTAGTAATATGATAGTGTGTCAACTTTTATTGACGAAAATCTTTCTTTTTGTCAACTTTTGTTGACTCAGGAGGCAGGAGTTGTGCATAAAGATTTCCACTACAACGCTCCTGTAATAAAACAAAAATCCCTGTAAAATTAAGAAGCAAACTTAATATTACAGGGATTTGAATTTAAAAATGATTTACGGGACTATTAAATTATTTTGCCAAGACTACTCTTCACTCTCATCCTGTCGTTCAATAAACCGGATAACGGCCATGAGATCAACAATCCCCATATCTACTGCAATTTCCCCAAACAGACGACTATCGCCGTCCTTCTGTTTCCGCAGGACAAAATCGACATCATCCTGAGATATTTCACCGGCCCGGACAAGACCCTGGCCTATTTTTTCAGTTAATAAATTTTCAATGCCCATTTTAACTCCTGCCTTTACTTATAAACTTGATGCCATACATAATATACTACTTCGCATCTCAGATCCACTCCTCTTCACTTCGGGGGATAACAAGGCTCCCCTCCTCCTCCATGCTCCTGAGGTAGTGAAGAAAATCACGGGTAGCCTGAGAAACTTCCTTCCTGGGCATAGGACCAAGATATTCACTCTCGCTGGCAATTCTATCACGCCGCCTCTCCGAGAGATTATTAAGGAATTTCTCCCTTACCATTGGACGCTTGCCCTTTATCAAAACAGCCAGCTCCCTATCATCATAATCCCGTAATACAGTCTGAAAATCGGAATCCGGTATGCGAAGAACATCCTGGATAGTAAATATCCGCTCGCGTATAGAATCGGACAACTCAGGATTCTCATCGGTTAGCTCATTTAAAATAGCCTCTTCCTTTCCAGGCTCCATATACCGAAGAATTCCTGCCAGGGCGGCAGCCCCGTCCATCTCCTGGGTAACAACCTTTCCCTGAGCCCGGATCTTCTCCCGAAACTTCTCTCCCATGAGATTGACCACATCCGGGTGGATATCCGACTTTCTGGCCATTCGTTTTATAACCTCCAGCCGATCAGCAGGATTAAGCTCTTCCATTATAAGGGAAGCTTTCTTTGGATTGATCCCTGATAATACCAGAGATATAACTCTGGGCGACTCGGCCTTCAAAAGATTCCATATCTGAGTGTATTCAAGATCATTCAGGAAGCCGAAAGGAGTCTCCCCATTGAACGGTAGGAACTTCTTGTACATCCGCTCCCCTTCAGCATCGCCAAAGGCATCCAGGAGCATCTGATGGGCTGTTCCAACCCCACCTATCATCTGTGGCCCCGTTTGACTAACCTCATGAAATTCAGAAAGGATTGATGAGGCCTCATCAGAGTCCATGTTCAGCAAGGCAATTTCGTGGACTATGCCCTCGACCTCCGAAGGCTCCAGATGCTTCAGGATCTCGGCAGCCCGCTCCTTTCCAACCATAAGAAGAAGGCCAGCGGCTTTTCTATGTCCCGCATTACCTTTTTTTGAAAAATCAACTTTATCGCTCCGGTCTGGATAGGGGGTGCTTCCAGAATTCCGATTCTTAACCGGGGGAGACTGGGGCTTCGGCGTAGACTCAGCTGGAATAGGTTGTGGTGAGGTCATACCCGCTTTTCGATTTTTTCCAGAAGAAGGAGGACGCATACGAGTCTCTTTAATAAAACCATCATCCGCCACAGATCGCACCGTATCTGTACTGCTATTTCCACTTGCTGATTTCTTTTTCATAGATGCCTGATAAGCTTTTAATCCATCATTTGTCCTGGCCATGCGATAAGTATATCAGATAAAATTGAAGGATGCCACAAACAGATAAACAGTTTGTCCTTCTTATGGCGATTATGGACCAAACAGGAAATAATAAAATTGATTTGCTTTTTTTTAAAACCATATTGACACTTTCGGCCAGATTTACTATAAATATGCACACAGAGCCGCTGTAGCTCAGTCGGTAGAGCAGAGGACTGAAAATCCTCGTGTCAACAGTTCAATTCTGTTCGGCGGCACTTGATTAAAGCCTGTAACTTGTTATTCAATAACCTGTTACAGGCTTTTTTTTTACTTATTTTCAATTTAGTCAGTCGTACCGTTTCCCTCTCATTACAATCACAAACTATCATCGACTCTTTCCCGGGAATCAGGTAGAATCTCTTTCCAGTAACAGGTTGATAGAAATTAGACACTCCCGGGTAAACGTGATTCCGGTAACAAGATTCTCGGGTCGCAAAGCGATAACAACTAGATTATCGTCTGATTTGAGCGCCTCTTCCACCCACTCTCCATGTTTCATGCCAATAGTATCTTCAAGGGTTTCAAAGACCTCCAGGGAAGACATTTTATCTAAAGGCAGGGTATTTCCTCACTCATAATTTTATCATTAGTAATCAAGCCGTTTCTGATGCAAAAATCCGATGATACAAGCTATTTCCAAGATATGAAAAAAGTACCGCATGGAAAAGTAAAAAAGAAGTTATTTGGAAAACCCTAGAACATGAATTGTTAAAGGTAAGCGCTCCATAATCCCATGTGGAGTAATTACGCAAAACCCCAGGGGATACCGATACTCTCCGCATAGCTGACCA
>JAEINK010000013.1 GCA_016342585.1 Spirochaetales bacterium | reverse complement strand
AAGAGAAAACGAGGAAGACCTAGAAAAAACCCCATTTAAGCGCATATAGTGTTGAAAATTGGGAAATCGTTAATTAAAGGTAAAGAGAATGATTTTCCGAAACTCTGTGATGACATAAAACGCTCCTCCATGCAAAATAAATAGTTTTGCTATATAAATATACCTTTATTTACATATAATATCAAAGTAGTTAGATATAATTTTAATCAATTTTAAAAGGATCTTGAAACCAGATTAAAAAATGTATATTGTCATTGTGTGATAAGAAAATTACCAGCAGTACTATCAGAAGTCGGAGATATTTTTAAGGAAGCAGGATTCCAGGTTTTCCTCGTAGGCGGAGCTGTTCGAAACAAGCTAATGGGGCTAATCATGTCCGATTTCGATCTCACAACCAATGCAAAACCTTATGAGGTTCAAAAACTTTTTCGAAGAGTAATCCCCACGGGAATACAACATGGAACGGTAACTGTTCTTTATAAAAAATATGAGTTCGAGATCACAACATTTCGGACAGAGAGTGAATATTCTAATCAACGCCACCCGGATAAGATAGAGTTTTCACCAGATATTCTTGAGGATTTAAAACGGCGTGATTTCACAATAAACTCTATAGCTCTGAATCTTGTAACCAATGAAATGATAGATCCCCACAATGGAAAAATGGATATTAAGAGAAAACTTATCCGTTCAATCGGCAATCCAGTTGATCGTTTTAATGAAGATGGGTTGCGTCTAATGAGGGCTGTAAGATTCATGGCACAGCTTCAGTTCGATATCGAGAAAAACACACTCAAGGGTATAAGTACGTGCAGCGATAACCTGAAAAATGTTTCATCCGAAAGAATCAGGGATGAATTAATTAAGATACTTCATTCCAACCACCCCTCCCGTGCTCTGTTCCTTATGGAAAAGACCGGTCTTTTGAATATATTTCTACCTGAACTTTTATCCTGCAAAGGTGTAATGCAAAAAGCAAACCACAGTTTCGATGTGTTTGAACATTCTATATATTCTTGTGATGGAGCTCCATCTGATAATCTGGTCCTAAGGCTTGCGGCTCTCCTTCACGATATTGGAAAACCGATATCTCTGAAATATGATGATGACAAAATGCCTACTTTTCATCGGCATGAATTTTATTCTGCAAAGATTGCCCATAAAATTCTTAAAAGATTGAAGTTTCCCATAAAAATAGAAAATGATGTCTGTCACCTGATCGAAAATCACATGTTCAACTATCAGGAAGACTGGACCGATTCTGCTGTGCGTAGATTCCTGGCCAAGACAGGTCCGGAAAATGTCGATGATGTTTTCTCCCTGCGCCGGGCGGATCAGTTCGGAATGGCTGGGAAGCCTGTTGATTCTCAAAATCTCATTGATTTCGGAGACCATATTAAAAAAGTTCTCTCTCAGGAACACATCCTAAAAATCAGAGATCTCGATATTAATGGAAATGATCTGTTTCTCATGGGAGGCATACCGAAAGGACCGCAGATGGGTATAATTCTAAATTTCCTGCTTGAAACTGTTTTTGATGATCCATCATTAAATACCAGGGACCAATTACTAAAAATTGCTGTTTCTTTTTATAAAACCAGATTAATAGATAAAGATAGCTAAATCGCTACTTTTTTTCTTAAGCGACTGATAAAAACGCAGCCTGGTCATCCTTCTTATTTTGGGTTATTAACTATTTTCAGTCACAGATTTTGCAGCTTTTTGTTCAACAAGATCTTCATAAGCCATGCTGGCGACCTTCTGTTCGGCTTCCTTCTTGTTTTTACCTTTACCGGGACCATATGTTGAATTGTTGATCTTAACCTTCATCCAAAAGGTTTTATCATGATCGGGGCCTGTTTTCTTTACCAGAATATATTTAGGATAACTCTTGTATTTTTTTTGAATAAATTCCTGAAGGAGAGTTTTGTAATCTTTCTTATGGCGATTTTCAAGCACCTTATTTATTTCAGGGACAAGGTATCGGAGAATAAAAACCTTACTGGCTTTCATTCCGGAATCCAGAAAGTAAGCACCAAAAATGGCCTCCATGCAGTCTGCAAGTATGGCCTTTTTATTTCGTCCTCCAGAATACTCCTCTCCCTTACCTATAAGGATGAAATTATCCACTTTAATCTGTCTGGCAATCTCAGCAAGACTGTCTTCACTTACAACAAAAGACTTAATCCTGGCAAGATCTCCTTCGTTTTTATCAGGCAGGATCGAATAGAGATATTCGCTGGTTACGAGTCCCAATACAGAGTCACCGAGAAACTCAAGTTTTTCATTATTATTTGTCTTTTGTGGACTTTCGTTTGCATAGGATCTATGACAAAAGGCCAGATTTAAAAGTTCTAACCTTTTAAATCTGACCCCGGAATACTTCTCGAAAAGGAGTAAATCCTTTCTCCGTTCAGTATTTACAGACGGACCATCCATGTCCTTCGTTTTTGTAATGAAATTCACAAATGCTTATTTTGTCTGTGTTTTTATAAACTCGATAGCGTCGTTAACTGTTTCAAACTCATTAGCTTTCTCGTCTGGAATAGTAATTCCCATTTCCTCTTCGATAGCATAAACAAGTTCATAAGTATCAAGGCTGTCTGCGCCAAGATCCTGTCTGAAGGAAGCTTCGGGTGTGATTTTATCTTCTTCTACCTCGAGCTTCTCAGCAATCAGTTTTTTCATTTTCTCAAAAAGTTCATCTGCCATTAATTACTCCTTCTAAGCCATATCTTCCAGGTCCAGGACCTGTTTACCTTTATAGAATCCGCATTTCGGACAGACTCTGTGGGGTACTACACTGTTTCCACAGTTGTTACACTCGATAAAAGTTGTAACTTTTAACTGCGAATTTATTGCTTTTCGCCGTCGAGTCCGGGCTTTAGAAGCTTTATTTTTAGGTACTGCCATTTTTCAACCTCTCATTTAGCACAATTATTTCACTGAAGATACAGTAAAGATTTACGAATGTCAAGCATCCTCTAACTTACTCTCTAAAGCTTTTAAAACAACTTCCGGAACCATCTTTTTCACATCACCATCGAGTTTGAATACTTCCTTTACTATAGAAGAACGTATTACAAAATACTTTGGATCAGTAGGCATAAAAACAATTTCAACATTCGGGTCAAGGCTCTTGTTAGTCATGGCAAGCTCGAACTCATATCCAAAATCGGTTAGAGCACGCACTCCCCTAAGAATAACCTTCGCGTCAACTTTATTCACAAACTCTACGATTAAACGGCTCCATATATGGATTTTCACATTGGGTATATCCTTGACCATTTCCCTAAGCATTTCTACTCGCTCTTCTGGCCTGAAGAAATCTTTTTTTTCAGAGTTTACTGCGATTACAACTTCGAGTTCATCGAAAATTGATGCAGCCCTCTTAATAAGATTCATATGACCATTGGTTGGGGGATCAAAGGTTCCCGGGAATACCGCTCTTATCATAAACAAAGATTACAATGGTCAGTATATAAAAGTCAATATGTTCTGCCCTCTTTTGTCGGCCGACGACCGATATTTAATTCTTTTTTAAGGAAAAATGCTTTTGACAAAGTAATTTTGAAAATGTAAACTGTACATGAGATGAATAAACAATTTAGTTTTTTACTGGCGATTATGCTTATGTTAATATTCTTCGGATGTAAGACAATATCTGAAGAACCTGTAACAGATAATGAAGAACCTGTTATAGAGCAACCTCAACCGGAGCCGGAACCTGTTCCGGAACCTACTCCCGAGAAGGAGCCTGTAACAGAACCCGAACCGGAAGTTGATCCAGCTCCGATTGAAGAGGCTTCGGATGAGTTTGTAGTAACACCGGAAGTTTTTGAAGAAACTTTTGTCAATATTGAAGCCCTAATTGGTGAACTTAATGGTATAATAAGAGCGAAAAATTATTTTATATGGACAACTTATCTTACACGGGAGTATAAAGAGTATTATAGTGATCCTCAGAAGCTTCTGGAGATGAGTCAACAGCCTATTTTAAAGAAATATGGGATAAGATTAAGATCCCTTCAGGATTATTTTGAATATGTTGTAGTACCAAGCCGTTCACAGGCCAAACTTGATGACCTTATTTTTACGGATAACGAACATATTGAAGCTATCATGTTGATTAACGGTAAACGAAGTATTTTATATAGTTTAGAAAAAATTGATGGAATTTGGAAAATCGGAGTATAAAGCGTTATTATAACGTTTATAAGGAGAAAATATGAAACGCAATCTTGGAGTCTTTATCCTTCTCGCATGCATACTTTCAGTGCC
This sequence comes from Spirochaetales bacterium, assembly GCA_016342585.1. Taxonomy (GTDB): domain Bacteria; phylum Spirochaetota; class Spirochaetia; order UBA9216; family UBA9216; genus JAEINK01. The sequence continues at coordinate 76,194 of JAEINK010000013.1, read as the reverse complement.
TGCAGCTATTTTTGCTCAGGATACAGAAGGAACAGTTGAAGAATTTTACCTCCAGAGCATGGAGATGCAGATTATCCAGGAACAAGCCTCTACCCTTGACAGGGATATGAAATTGATGGCTTTAGATAATATAGAGAGCATGCTCGATGATGGCAAAGTGGGTGAAGGTGATGTAGAAGTTCACTACATTCTCAACTCTCTGGTTAATGAGGGCGTTGGTCATCAGGTAAGAGAAAATAATCGACTCATCAATGATTTTCCCGTAGTAAGAAAAGAGGCTTGTGCCTTAATGGGTAAACTTGGTGGAGAGAATGCCAAAGAATCTCTCACAGGGATACTTCGTCAGGATGCGGAACCGATGGTTCTCTCTGAAGCAGTGTATCAGCTTGGTGTTCTTGGTATGAATGAGAACAATGAGGTTTCAACCGCAATTGCCGAGGCTGTAAGAAGCCAGAATACTATCAATCCGAGTGATAATTTTGCCTACGCTTCTCTTTTGGCGTTTCAGAAGTTGGCTAAAGCAAATGGAGGTCTTCAGGATCCATATGCGTTTAGAGCCATTATTATGATCGCTCAGGGGCCGTATATATGGGAAGTCCGCGTAAAGGCCAATGAAGTTTTAAGTGAACTGAGAAGTTATTAATAGCTCGAGGTCAGTAATATAAAAAAAGGCTGTCGTAAGACGGCCTTTTTTTATATACTGATTTATTTCATATTTATCGTTTCAACTGTTTGCTTATATCTTTTCGCCAGGGAATTGGCCCTTCTTTATCGTTTTCCAGGGTAATACGTCTGATTATTTCGAATTTACCGCCATTATTCCCTTTGAATTTTACAACGCCAAACTCACCTTTACCAAGATATACAATCTTCTCTTTATTTTTCAACTCTTCCTTACCAGAAAGGTCCTTAACCACACAATCAAAATGTGCGGGAACTTTTTCCGGCCCAAAAGAGATAGCCGTCAAAACATCCCTTACATTCTGACCACAAACGGGACAAACATAAACGGTATCAGTGGTAAAACTTCTCTTTCCACGAGGTTTATTGCCACGACGCCTGTTGTTTCGACGACGGTTACCGCCTTTATTACTTTTAACACCCAGTTCCTTATTTTTTTCGGAATTCTGATTAGGTTTTGAACCACCCCTATTTCCTCCGGTATTTTTGTTATCACCGGGTTTAATATCGGGTTTTCCCGAATTTTCAGCCATTCTACGCCTCGTTCTCGTTTACGATTTCTCGGGTCAAAGTATGAGCGATACTCGATATCGCCACATTAAGATAATGAGAATCGTTAATTTTCTCTTTCAGTTCAGCCAGCCTCTTGGGATCTGACTCTTTTGCAATTCGGATCATAATTCACCCGTCTCCGTAAAAGCGTCTTTATAATGTTCAATGACATCACCACTATCTGTAATAAAGATAACATCATATCTGATACGGTCAAAATCCAACCGTTTATTCCTCATTAGAAACTCCCTTGAAACTGCAATAATCTTCTTCTGCTTCCGTAAGTCAATTCCATATTCAAGCTCTTCACTGCCGAAGGTATTCCATGCCTTAACCTCCAGAAAAACAAGACACTTGTCATCCAATGCAATTATATCGATTTCACCGGATCTTATCCGATAATTTCGATTAAGGATTCGATACCCATTATTCATCAGAAAAATAGTTGCTGTATCTTCTCCTCTATTTCCTTTTTCTCTACTGTTCACCCTTTCTTCTTAATCTCTTTAGGATTAAAGGGACGGGCTATAAAGCTCTCTGAATGCTCCAGGAGGTTTACATTCATGTTTTGAACCTTTTCCCCCTTCCCGGTCATAAGGACGCGTATAACAGGCCTCAAAGGCGCGTTAGCATGAATCTTTGAGACAACACCAACAGCCCCGTCATTTAGAATAACATAACTGCCAACCGGGTAAATACCCATACTCTTTATAAAAACCTTAATGATATCCGCATCAAATCTTCTTGAGTTGTCGTTCAAAATCTGCCTAACAGCGGTATAGCCAATCATAGAATCTCTATAGGGTGTATCTTTAATCATGGCTTCAAAAGCATCTGCGACCGAAAGAATACGAGCAGCCAGGGGAATCTGCTTCTTGGCCAGCTGTCTTGGATACCCTTTTCCATCCCATCTTTCATGATGAAGAAGAGCAATCCTTCCTAAAGCATCTTCAAACCCCAGTTCAGAAGTAATAAACCTGTAGGTAAGAATAGTATGTGTTTTCATTTTGACAAGTTCATCATTTGTCAGTTTTCCATTTTTTCTTTTAATAGAATCAGGAATCTTCAACATACCAATATCATGAAGAAGTGCCGCCATGGCAAGATCCAACTTTTCCTTATCGGAAAAAGTGGTTTTTTCAGCTATAGCCATACAATATATCATTGTATTTACTGCATTCTGAGCTGGATTATTCACATCCCTCTTGGCTTCCAGGGCATAATTCAACCAGGCTTCCGGATCTTTTAAAATCAAAGGAAAAACTACGTCAAGAAGGTTCGTATAAGATTTACCTTCGGTCTTCTTTTTAGCTTCAAAGGCCGTAAAGAGGGTTAATAGGTTAATAACAGTCGTGTTGTAATGAGACCGTATTTTTTCGGTATCGGGACCATGGCCATTGCCAGAAACAGAACTCTTAACCTCAGAATCAGCCCTGTATTCAACACCGTCGGTCTGAACTTCAGTAATACCCCAGCCCCGAGCTCTATCAAGATCTCTCTCTTTAATAGGCATCTTTGCAGGGGCAAGCAGGCTATCTTCCTCAATAAAAACATCTCTGCTGAATGCCATACCGGGTTTTATTTCATCTATACTAATCGATTTCATTACTGTTTTCCGTTCCCATGAGCATATACGAAGCTAAGTATTTCAGCAACCACCCTGTACATTTCCTCAGGTATGTACTCCATTGGTGAAAGCTCTATCACTTCATCCAAAAGCTCGTTGTTTTTAATAAGAGGAATACCATAAAATTCTGCTTCCTGTATTAATTTGTCAGCAAGATGTCTCCTTCCTTTACAAATAAGCACAGGAGCCTTCTCTCCGGGAGTATATTTGATGGCAGCCGCTTTTTTCACACTCATTCTCAACCGAACCTCTCAATTCCACCTAAGGAAGTAACATCATCCTCAGCTGTAAATCCATCAAAAACAATCCCTCTATTGTTAGTATCGTCAAATTCGACGCCAAGGTTTTGCAGTTTTTCAAGGAATTTTACCCAATTTTTCAATTCTTTTGGATTTCCCTCTTTCAGGAAAGACGAAGCCCGCATAATCCGGCCTTTTTCACCGTTTTTCCAATCAATATAGAAGTCATGATCACCGGAATCATCAAAACACCTCAGGAAAAGACTTGCCGGTTCATTACGACCTTTGAGTATTTTAATCGCGGCAAAACCTTCAAGAACCTTCTTCCTTCCAGCCATGGAGATCGGTAATATCATCCAGTGTTCATCTTTTGAGGAAATATGATTAAACAGATGGATTGGATTTTTGCATTCCCCGCCACCCCACATGTCTTTTAATTCTTCGGATGATATTTTCATCTCAGAATCTTCATCGTCCGAATCATTTTTATCGAATCCATCTCTCTTTCTTTTACCAGAATTCTCACCGGTAGCCAGGCCATTTCCCAATATTCCTGATAAAATGGAGTCCACAGAGATTTCTTCCGGACTTATCCCTTTTTTGAGGAGTATTCCCACTAAACGGGAGAGAAAGTCGTCTTTTTCGGCTTGTTTTCTGATAGAAACAGGAATTGCACGGAGAATTTCGGGGTTCAGAGGGAATCCGGACCGCAGCAGTCCTCTAGCCAACTTACCAAAACCCGCTTCCAGGGCATACATATCCCTTAAACCACCATTGATACTTTCAAATGATTTTAACAAGGGAGTTTTATCGCCAATTAGCTTAAAAGAGTATTTTCCACCCTCCTGAACAATCCGGGCCCTCATCTTTTCACCAATACTGAGTTTTAAATCGGATTTTACAGGGATAAGAACGCCTTTAATGCTAATCTGATACTCTTTACCTTCACCGGAAACCACTTTTAAAAAAACAAAATCGCCTGATTTGAGCTCTTTACCCAAACCGGCGATTTTATTGTGTATGAGACTGGAATTAATCGAAATCATATTCCGTTCAAAGAATTATTTTTTCTTTTTCTTAATAATAAGTTCTTTAACCTTTGCGGATTTACCAACTCTGTCTCTGATGTAGTAAAGTTTTGCCCTTCTCACACGTCCAAAACGTACAACTTCTACCTTTTCAACCTTGGGAGAGTTCATGGGGAAAATCCTTTCTACACCAACACCGTAGGAAATCTTTCTTACAGTAAAAGTTTTTCTGGCACTTGAATTCTTGATTGCTATAACCAATCCTTCATAAACCTGTACTCGCTCTGTAGTTCCTTCAATAATTTTAAAGTAAACCTTTACGGTATCACCAACTTTAAAGTTTAAGGCTTCTTCCCTAATCTGTTCCTGCTCAATCTCTTTAATCAAGTCCATATTCAACCTTCCTTGTCATCTGCAAGCTCCAGATCTTTCAGAATCTCCTGCACTTCATCGCTGAAATTCCTTAACGCAAGCAGATCCGGCCTGTTTCTTTTCGTTTTCTCAAGCCCCTTTCGAAGCCGCCATTTCCTGATATTCTCATGATGTCCAGAAAGCAGAACTTCCGGAACACCTTCATCCCTGAAAATCTCGGGACGAGTGTAATGGGGATACTCAAGGATTCCCCCTTCAAAACTCTCTTCTTCAAGAGAGTCACTGCTGATAACACCATCCAGCAATCTGTATACACCATCAATGAGGACCAGAGAGGCAATCTCTCCAGAGGAGATTACATAATCTCCTATACTAACCTCATCATCAATATATTCATCAATGATGCGCTGATCAACCCCCTCATATCGTCCACAGAGAAGAACAATATGTTCTTCAGCCGCAAACTCCCGGGCTTTTTTCTGAGTAAACAGAGGTCCCGAGGGAGATGGAAAGAGCACCCTTGCACCTTCAAGATTCAAAGAATCCAGGGCTCTGGCAATAGGTTCTGCCTTAAGTACCATACCAGCTCCGCCGCCATAGGGGTAATCATCACAGGTACGATGTTTATCGGTCGTAAACTCCCGAAAATCTATCAATTCGTACTCGATCAGACCCTTCGTAACAGCCTTGGCCATTATGGAACTCTCAAAAAAACCCTTAATTATCTCGGGAAATAAAGTTAAAACCGTTATCTTCATTCCATCAGCCATGATGCAAGAAGTTCAATTTTACCTGCCTTGGTATCAACTTCCCCGATATAATTTTTCATGTAAGGAATCATAAAGGTATCCTCTCCGGATTTCACTTCCAACAGGTCCGACTGGGCCCCATCAAAAACCGAAGAAACTATCCCCATCTCTTTTCCTTCATGATAAAGACGACACCCGATCAAATCGGTCTGATAAACTTCACCCTTTTTAAGAGGAGCCGCCAAATCCTGTGTAACAAGAATCTCACCGGTAGCCAGCGATCTGGCAACTTCGGGAGAATCAATACCCACAAGTTTCATTAAAACCTCAGAGCTGAAGGGTTTAACCTCTTCAACCTGATAATCCTTATCACGACCTTTCAGTCGGATAGTGATACTTTTCAATCCCAAAAAATGCTTGTACTCACCAGAAAAACTTATAACTTTGAAGTGTCCTTTTACCCCATGGGTCTTCCGGACACGCCCTATAACAACTTTTTCCATCAATCCAGAATTTCAAGAACAATTCTCTTGCCTGTTTTTGTTGCAGAAGCACTAAGAATGGTTCTTACCGCTTTAGCAATTCTACCATGCTTTCCAATCACCTTACCGATATCGTCGGATGCGACCTTAAGCTCCAAAATGGTGGATTTTTCACCTTCAATCATATTAACAACAACTTCTGAAGGATCATCAACAAGTGATTTTGCGATATATTCTACTAAATCTTTTTCCACAATCTGCTCCTTTTGCGAATGGAATTCTCCAATCCTCAACCTAGCTGATTGTGATATTATTCTTATTAAGAATCTTTTTTACTGTCGATGTTGGTCTTGCACCCTTGGAAAGCCACTCTTTAATCCTGTCTTCCTTAAGAGAAACCTGTTTTTCTTCAACCTCGATGGGATGGTAGATTCCTACCTCTTCGAGAGCTTTACTATCTCTGGCATTTCTGGAATCGGAAACAACAATTCGATAATATGGTCTTTTCTTTGTACCAAATCTCTTCAGTCTTATTTTAACACTCATTCGAACCTCCTGTACGGTTACCTGCTTCAACTACCAAGCTGAGACATTAATTTTGCCTGGTATTTTTTATTTTTAGCGACCTTTTTCATCATCAGTCGCATTTTTTCAAACTTCTTTAAGAGCCTGTTTACCTCATAAACATTGGTACCGGACCCTTTTGCCACCCTTTTTCGTCTTGAAGGACCAAGAATCCGATGATTATGCCTTTCTATTTTGGTCATGGAAAGTATAATGGCTTCTTCTCTCTTCATTTCTTTCTCGTTGATAGCATCTTCGGGGACCTGACCCGCGAGACCAGGTACCATCTCAAGCAAAGACTGAACACTTCCCATTTTTTTCATTTTCTGGAACTGTTCCAGATAATCTTCAAGAGTAAACGTAGAAGAAGCCATCTTCTCTTCAAGCTTTTTGGCCTCTTCAACATCGGTCTGCTCCTGAGCTTTTTCAACCAGGCTGACCACATCACCCATTCCAAGGATTCGACTTGCGATCCTTTCCGGGTGAAATATCTCAAGATCTTCTATTTTCTCACCGGTACCAATAAATTTGATATTTTTTCCGGTAATTGTTTTCAATGAAAGTGCGGCACCACCACGGGCATCCGAGTCGAACTTGGTAAGGATAACACCGGAAAGTTCAACACGGGCGTTAAACTCCTTGGCAATATCCACAGCATGCTGACCGGTCATTGAATCTGCGACAAAAAGTGTTTCCTGAGGAGAAGCAGCCTTAAAAACAGCTTCAATCTCCTTCATCATCTCATCATCCAGATGCAACCGGCCGGCTGTATCCACAATTATTGTGTTAATACTGTTCTTTTTAGCATACTTAAGACCGTTTTTAACGACCTTTACAGCATCCTTTGTATCCTCGGTGTAAACTTCAACACCAATTTGCTCCCCAAGAACCTGAAGCTGTTTAATAGCCGCAGGACGCACAAGGTCGGCAGCCACAAGGAGGGGTTTTCGTCCCTCTTTCTTAAGCCTGGCAGCCAGTTTAGCAGATGTAGTGGTTTTACCAGACCCCTGCAGTCCCATCATCAGTATTACTGACTGGGTATCAGGGCCTTTGAGCTGAAGCTCCGTTGTCTCTCCGCCGAGGAGAGCAACCATCCTGTCATATATAAGCTTGGTAAACATTTGTCCCGGATCTACCGATCTGAGTACCGTCTCACCCTTAGCTTCTTCGATTGTCTTATTTACAAATCGCCTGACGACCCTGAGGTTTACATCCGCCTCAAGAAGAGCAATTTTAATCTCTTCTACTGCCTCCTGGATGTTCTTCTCTGAGATAGTCCCTTTTCCGGAAACTTGTTTTATTATGTCGTTAAACTTAGTAGAAATTTTTTCTAACATTCTCTCCGGACCCTTCCAAAAGTTTGGGGATATATATACCCTTTATTGAATCATCATGTCAAGCTGATATGAGGACTTAATCACATGTTATGCACATCTTGAGCCGGCTGTGTATCTTAACAACTTAAAATGATAAATCTTTTTATAGAAATTATTTAGAAGAATATTTTCACCCTATCGTATCTGAAAGTAATGACGGTTCAGATATTTAATACGCCGGTCAGCCTCATCCCAGTAAATACTGGCAGGAAAACCCCCGGTCAGCCGTCCATAGAAAACCAGAGCCTCTCTCAAATCCTTCAATGGCCCCTCCTTTTCCAGGACTCTTCCTAACCTGATATAAACGCTGTCCATTTTGTGAATTGGTGAGTTTCCATCAAGCAGGTATGAGAGGGTATCGAAAAGGAGGGAATCCTGATTTTTTTTGCTTAGAAAATCTGAAATATTCAGTAAAGATGAAAACAGGGAAGAGTCCCGACCGGAAATAGAACCATTTTCAAGAAACTCCAGCCAGTACTCTTTGAAAAGTTCTATATCATCATCTTCCACACCTTTCATGAAGTCATCCAATGTGGAGTGAGATTTTTCTGTGACGGAAGTTACGACCTCTTCAAACTCACCGGCATTGCTGCTCCCGAGTCCTGTTGAACCGATAGCATCCTCCCCCATTCGCAGAGCAAGTTCACTATAATCCTCAGGAGGAAGGGCATCTACGGTTATCTCCATCTGGCGAAAACCACCATCTCCAAGATCCTGCTTCATAAACATGAGGGTATAAACACCCGGTTCAGGATACACAAAGGTAAAAGCCGTTTCGCTACTTTTCAGAGTTCTGCCCTTCAGTTCTGCTTCCAGAGATCCGGACCCATTTGAGCTTCCCCCAAGATATATCCAACCCGAACCATCAAGTGTAAATCCGGAGGGAGCATTAAGTCCCGCGGCGGCAGAGAGGACCATATTCAGCTGCTCAACCTGATAATCCCCGGTTTCAAGGCCTGCCAGCTGGTTTACAGATTGAGATGGCACATCCTGAATGTTAGAGACATCAGAACTGATAGGACCAGCAGAACTGTTAATATCTATCGAGACCTCCTCTTTGGAGGCATCGTCATTGCCAAGGTAAACCTCGATATGTTCCGCCGTTTCAACGGCAATCACAGTCGTTTTTTCATCCCTCTCCACCAGCGGATCCCAAGGCGAGCCTTGGGGCAAATCGTCCACAGAAGGGTATTTCTGTCCTTCATTAATATCTTCTGTCTTAGTCAAATCTATTGAAGGCTCTTCAATTTCTGGATACTCCGGAGAAGAAACCTCATCCGAATAGAAGGAGTAGTTTTCTATAAATTTATCTTCTGCCGCATTTTCAAAGGAGTTTTTATCGGGTGGAGGTGAATCTGAATGTTCCGGTTCCGCCACATCAACTATCCCCGGTTCCATCATTTCAGGAGAAACAGGGGTGTTATCGACCTCATAATACTCATTAAAAACTTCTATCCCTTCAGGAACTTCAAGGATTGATAGAAACTCATCTATGGAGTCTTCTGAGACACTACTATCCACCCCATCGGAAGCGGGCGCTTCTATCAGCATGGGATCGAGGGTTGAACAGGAAAATTGTAATATTAATGTGAAGAAAAAGAGCAGTTTAAGGGACGGCATCAAAATAACTTCTTATAAATTCATCGTTTTCTTTTGAAAGCTGTTTCAGGCCGGCCTTACCCGGATCTTCCCAGAACCTGAGGAGCTCTTCATTGGTCCAGGAATCCCGGAGGGGCCTGGCCATCTTGAAGGCAATTTCATCAGCACTTTTTTCCTCAGTAAAAATGAAATCAGACATATGAACCTCTTCTACCCTGTCGGAATGGTCAAACTCCACAAGGATCGGATCCGGCTGCCTGGCAATAGAGATAATAACGGAAACTAAAACCCCGATAACGGTTATTCCAAGAGTAATGAGAATTACAATCTTCAGTTCACCAGGCTTAAAACCGATCAAACAGGCTCCCTCTCCTTAGTTTCAAGTCTCACAGCAACCAGTTTGGAAACACCCGACTCTTCCATGGTAACACCAAGCAGAGTTTTTGCACTGGCTACTGTCTTTTTATTATGAGTAATGATAATAAACTGAGAACGATCACCAAACTCCATAAGTAAGTTGCCAAATCTTCCAATATTCTGTTCATCAAGCGCGGCATCGATCTCATCGAGGATACAGAAAGGGGAAGGTTTTACCATATATGTGGCAAAAAGCAGAGCAACCGCTGTCAGTGATTTTTCCCCTCCAGAGAGAAGGTTAATATTCTCGAGATTTTTTCCGGGAGGCTGCGCATAAATCTCGATTCCGGTTGTCAGGATTTCATTGGGATCCATCAGTTTAATCTCTGCACGTCCGCCACCAAAAAGTCTTCGGAACATGACATGGAAGTTCTTTCGTATTTTGTCGTAATTCTTTATGAAAAGCTCCGTCGATTCCTTCCTGATCTGGGATGTGATCTTTTCAAGATCCTCTTTACCCTTCACAAGGTCTTCAAGCTGACCATTTAAAAAATCGTGTCTCTCTTTGACTTCATTAAACTCTTCCGGTGCCATCAGGTTAATCTGACCGAGCCCCTTCTCTTTCTCTCTCATTTTCGAGAGGTCTTCCCGTAGATCCTTAATTGTTGTCTGAATCTCATAGGTTCTTGAATCAAACTCAGACAAGTCTCTCGAGTGTTTTTCGGCAAAGTTCTCATACAGGTTACGAATGTCCGTATTCTGAGAAGCCAGGTTTATCTGAATCTTTTCCAAATTTTCCTGGACTTTCAGTAGCCTGTCGGAGAGTTCATGCTGTTTTTTCTCTTTTACGACAAGATTTTTATTCCGAGAGTTAATCCCCTCTTCAAGTTTTTTAAGATCCTTCTGAAGTTCCTTTTCCCGACCAATAAAATCTGTAATTTTATCTTTCACAAGTTGAATCTGCCGATTGATTTCAACACCTCTCTGCAGACAGGTATCTAACTCCATCTTATTTTCAATGAGAAGGGTTTCCTGAGACTTGAGATCCCGTCGGAGCAGATTGATCGACTCCTCCATCCCCTTCTTGCTTGTAATCAGCTGCATCCTGGAAACCTTAAGCTCTTCGAGGGTCTTCCGGTATTCATCAATTTTACGGTTAAGACCTTTATTTTCTTCTGAAAGGCTTACAACTTCACTCCGGCAGGCATCCTCTTCGGTTTGTGCAGCGGCAAGTTTCTCATCGACTTCTCGTTTTTTCGTTATAATTCCTTCAGGAGCAAGGAATTCATCAAGAAAGGAGGGAATCGATTTTGAATAATCAGTAAAGACATTTCCAAGATTGGATAGACCATCCTTAATCTCTAAAAGGGAATCTGCTGCACTGCCTAACATCTTCTGCAGCTCTTTTTTGTCCATGGTTTTCAGTTCTGCCGCATCTTTGAGGATGGAAACTTTACCATCGAGCTGAATTGTAAATTGTTTCAGCAGGTTATGTACCTTCTCTTCGGTTTGATGCCTCTCTTTATGAGAATATCCCGTCTCTTTCAGCCGTACATCCAACTGTTCAACAATATCTTCGGTCAGTGAATCAAGTTCCTGTTGGCAATCCCGCTGGATTTTCCCAAGCTCCCGGATCCTGGACTCCCGCTTTGTGATCACAGCCTCATTCTGCTTGATCCTGGCACGGGCAGCCTCCACACGGGATTCAAACTCCTTGATATTGGCATCAATCTCTTCAATTCTGCGGGTATATTCGGTAAGAGCCTCTTCCTTTTCGATTATCTGATTTTTCAGAGAATCGGCTCGCTCTTTGATCGCCCTTTCCTTATCCCGGCAGGAAGCTTCCTGCTTTTTAAGTTCTTCCCGGCGTTCAGCAAGAATATTCAGCTGATTTTCACTGCTGCTCTTCTCAAGACCCATTCCATAAAGCTTTTTCTGGGTCTCCACAAGGGAAGACTCCATAGAATTCACTTCGTCCATATTGTCCTGAAGGAAATCGTTGATTCCATCAATCTCTTCTTTTAACTGATCCCGATTTTTAAGGAGTTCATCCCGCTTATTTTCACTTTCGTTTTTTTGCTCAAGGTAGGCTCGGAGACGAAGGAGTTGTATATCCAATTCAACCTCAAAAGATTTTATCTTCAACTCTTTGTATGTCTCTGTTTTCTCTGCCTGAACTTTCAAAGTGTTATAACTTCGCTTAACCTCACTTAATATGGACTCAATCTGCCTCATATTCTCTTCGGTTCTGGCGAGTTTCCTTTCGGCCTCAGCACCCTTTGCCTTGTACTTGGTTATTCCGGCTGCCTCTTCAAAAATATAACGCCTCTCTTCCGGCTTACTGGACAGGATCTGATCAATTCTTCCCTGCTCCATAACAGAGTAAGCCGACTTTCCGATTCCTGTATCGAAAAACATTTCCCGGACTTCACGAAGTTTAGCAGGGGTATTGTTGATAAAATACTCGCTCTCTCCTGTCCTGTAGAGACGACGCTTAACCTCTATCTCCGGCATATCCAGAGGGAGAACACCCGAATCATTGGAAAGAACAATGGTTACTTCCGCTATATTCAAGGGTTTTCTGCCTTCAGTTCCATTGAAGATGATATCTTCCATCTTCTCTGCACGTAAGGACTTAACTGACTGTTCACCTATAACCCATTTGATCGCATCGACAACATTACTCTTACCACAGCCATTGGGCCCCAGGAGAGCAGAAATTCCATTTTGAAATTCAATTCGACTTCTGTCTGCAAATGATTTGAATCCGAAGATCTCAAGACTTTTAAGAAACACTATGACTCCATTTACTGTCTTTATTTTTTCCGATATAATAACATATCTCTTAAGATAAGAATAGATGTGCCTATGAAATCCAACGAATTAGAGTTTGAAATCCCACACACCCCACTGTGCAGAATCTGCGGGATTGATGAAGCCGGCAGAGGGCCACTGGCAGGTCCTGTCACCGCGGCAGCACTCATAATTCCGGATGATTTTCCAATCGAATTGTTAAAGGATTCTAAGAAACTTAGCGCTCAAAAAAGGGATGAGTTGACAATCCTGATAATGAACAATGCTCTGGATTTTTCTATTGGCTGGGTATGGGAAAACGAAATTGATGTCATAAATATCCATAATGCTTCTCTGCTTGCCATGAAGCGGGCCTTTGAGGGACTTCACAAAAAGTGTGAGATCGAGATAGCTTTAGCCGATGGCAAATATAAGCCGGATCTTCCGGTCCCAGTGAGAGCCGAGATCAAAGGTGATGATAGATTTCCCTCTATCATGGGAGCCTCAATCCTTGCCAAGACGGCCAGAGACCGGTGGATGATCAGATACTCCTGGATTGAAGACAGATATGCCTATGAAAAACATAAAGGTTATCCGACGAAAGAACATGCACGCCGATACTATCTTCATGGTCCGTCACCGATCCAGAGAATGAGTTTTAATGTGCCGTATAAAGATGATTTTTTAAAACCTGATGCAGAAGCCTGATCGACTAACTTTCAGACCGTGGCTGGAACCGGCTTTTTTTCTTGTTAGCCTTCATATAGTCAACAGCCTTGTTAAATTCGCCAAGGAAAATATCTATATCCTCGTCAAAAACAATGATGGAGTGACGTTCGAAACTGGCCTCACCATGCTTTTTACTCTCCACCATATTCATAAAAAGATCACCATGTCTATTTTCTTTAATGTTAAAAAAATAGGTCCTTTTCCCCGTGGATGCTTTTGATGAAAAAAGTTCGCCCCTGATTCCCATTTTACCCTTCCTAAAACAATTTTTATCGGAAAACCGATGTTCACTGTTTCGCCCCTTCTCTGGAACGTTAATTTTACTGGTTAAAAGCCAAAAACCGACTTTTTCGAGGAATAATACATTATGTCTTGTTATTTAACAAGCCACCCATTATAATTTTAACTTAAAATATTTTTTTGCTTTCTCGATTTAATTTAATAAAGGAATCAACCGAAAGTTGGTGTATGAGGTTTATAATGAAGAAATTACTAATACTCTTTTTATTTTTTTGCATTATCTTCAATATGTATGCACAAGATAAGCCCTTGGAGCAGATGGATATATTAGAGAAAATAAATTTCATATCCGGATTGGTAAATGACAGAAATCCAGATTTGATTGATCAGATTTACGATTTTGATACATCAGATCCTGATTATGATGTTCTTATAGAAACGCTCGTTGAAAAGGCCGGTGATCTTGTCTTCCAGGAAGAGTATGAATATGCATATAAAATTATAGAAGGTGTTCTCTATAACAATTTAACACATGTGCAAGCCCAGGAATTATATCTTATTCTCGATCAGATCCTGAAAGAAAAAGCGGAAGAAGAGAGAGTCCGGTTGGAAGCCGAAGCCGAAGAGGAACGAATCCGACTTGAGGCAGAGGCTGAAGAGGAACGAATTCGTCGGGAAACCGCGGCAGAAGAAGAAAGATTGCGTCTGGAAGCCGAGGCTAAAGCTGAACAGGAAAGATTGGAGGCTGAGGCCGAAGCAGAAAGGCGAAGAATTGCAGAAGAAGAAAGAATAAAGCGCGAGGAAGAGGCTGAAGCCAGAAGGCAGGAAGAAAAAGCTATCCGGGATGCTGAAGTCGCCGCTCGTGAAGCAGAATATCAGGCTCAAATCGAGGCTCGTGAAGCAGAAATAGCGAAAGCGGCGGTCTATGAGGAGAGTATCCGATCACTTGGACTTAAAAATTTCAATTTCTACTCATACCTCTATCCCGGAAATTTTATATACTATACTTCTGAAGTAAATACATTGTATCATTCTGGTGAAAACCTTGAAAACATCCTTTACGGAATGGCACTGCAGGCTGGTGGAAACTTCATCCATCCTTTTATCATTGTAAACCTTGATGCCGAATTTGATTTTGGTTTTGTTGGAATTACGGATGCAAAAGGAACAAATTATAATTTAAACACCGCACTTTCCGTGAGTACGCCAACAATTTTCCTTCCAATCAGCTTAAGACTCGGATTTTATAATAATCAATATAACTATGATGTCCTAACCACCACCGATATGGCAGTGACAAAGTTCCCTTCCGTTTTTGTTGGAGCCGGATTTAAAGATTTCAGACTATTTGATCGGATGAAGGCAGATCTTTCATTCGATTATTACCTCACCACCTTCCTTGCGGAGCATATCGATACAGCTTTCGGAGCAAACCTTGCATTTTCATATCGAATTATGGAATTCAAAAATTTCAACCTTCATACCAGAATCTCGTCACAACTGTTAACCATTGTTCAAGCTGGCATGTATGAAACAAATATAAATGGTAAATTAGGTATAGGAATTAGTTTCAATGAATAAGAAAATACTTTTAATAATCATCATCCTTTTCATCTCTTTTTCAGGATTCGCACAGAACCTTGAAGAAAGATATTTGAGTCAGGCAAATCAGGAATATTTGAAGAAAAACTATAATGAGGCGTATTTGTATATAAACTTTGTTCTAAACCTCTATGAAGGGGAAGAACTTCCCCTGCCGGCCCGTATTCTTGGTGAAAAAATCTATTTTTTCCATATAACTGATCTAATTGAAACTGAAAAATTTGAAGATATGGATGAAATAATTGCAAGACTTGAGCAATTTCCTGTTATTTCTTCTTTTAGAGTAAAGGAAGCAACAGCGGAGTATAAACAGCTTCGTCTTGATAAAGAAGAAGCCAACAGAGCAGAAGAAGAGAGACTTCTCCGGGAAGAACAGGAGAGGATTCGAATAGAACAGATCAACCAGGCACTTGAAGTAGAACGCTCAGAACAGGCAAGACTTGCGGCAATCAGAGCAGAAGAGCGAAGACTTTACGAAGAAAAAGAGCAAGCCTACCAGGCTCAGCTTGAATCCGCGCGCCAGGCGGAAATAGAAAGAAATGAAGCCCAGCAGGAAGCCCTTCGTGAGGATATGAACAGTGCTCAGGCACTTGAAATCCAGAGATCCCAACAGTTCCAGGCTGAACGAGCCGCCTACGAACAACGTATGATGGAACTAATGGAATCAAGAGATGAAATTGCAGCGAATCAGCAAAAAGAATTCAGTGAAATTCTTCAATCCTCAATTGTTAAACAGGATAATATTGCATCTTCCGGTGAGAAAATGAGCCTCTATGTGATTCTGCTTATCGCTGTAATTGGACTTTTTCTTTTTATAGGATTTGGACTTCTTATCTTTATTTCCATACGAAATTCACAGCAGAGTCAGAGACAGTTCGAAAATACACTCTATACCATGCAGAACACCAGACCGATTACATCTATAAACAATCAGTTTGCCCTTCCCGATGTAGCAGAAACCATGGAACACCTTCAATTAGAAGATCCTTCCAGAAGGGCAGCCCTGCCGTCCCCCGACGGTGATGGAGAAAAGTTTAAAGAGATGCTTGCCACTTGTAAAAAATATGGAGAACAGATCGATCAGGCTACCAATAGAAAAAATAATTCACGAAATATTTCTGAACTAGTGTTCAAAATATCCAAGGAAATGGGATATGACGAAAAAACCTGTATTACACATTTTGCGGTAGCCATGGTCTACGATATTGGCTTCTTAAGCATCGATGCAGACATTTTGTCCAAAGAACAGATTAATGAAGAGGAGTTCGACATTATCAAGAATCACGTAAACTTGGGTTTAAACATGATATTCTTTGTTGAAAAAGAGTACCAGCCTCTGTTTAAAGATGGAATCATGAAGCATCACGAAAATCTGGATGGAACGGGATACCCGTCTGGCTTGAGGGATACGGATATTCCCTACATCGCCCGTGTAATTCACGTCGTCGAAAGTTTTGTCTCACTTATTTCCTCAAGAAATTATAAATCTATACAGGATAGAGAATCTGCCATCAGCTCCCTCATGGAAGAGACAGAGAAATACGATAGCAAGATTCTGGAGGCTTTAAATGAAATCGCTTAATAAGCTTTTTATAGTATTACTTATTTTTATAGCTGTTTTTACTGCCTGTGAAGTGGGTTATTATGAACCATTACAGTCCTATGTCGAGTCGGTGGCCAATGGTAGAACAATTCAGGTCAGTATTTCGGATAACGTAATTAGTAGTGATAACTTTACAATCGATTTTGGATATGAACTTATTGATGCAACTCCATCGTCACCTCAAACCATAACAATTGAAAATATTGGCCAAATAGATATGACTGTTACTACAATATCGCTCGATACCGGTGGTATCGGAAATAACCCCTTTGTTCTTGATTATTCATCAATGCCTCTGCCCTACACCCTTTCACCGGATGATACAGCAGAATTCAGTGTTGTTTTTCAGCCTTCAGTCCTTACCCATGAAGGACAGATTGATGCTGTGATTACAATTGGTTCATCAGATGAAGAATATGGAAATTTTACAATAGACTGTACAGGTTATGGTGATACGGGTCAGACACTCCAAGTTAATCTTAATGATATTGAGATTGACGATGATTCCTCTGCAGCTGATTTCAATTCAATTATCCTTGGTAATGTATCTACCGCAAAAACAATTACTCTCATAAATGCAGGCCATGAAAATCTAACTATAGATTCGATTGAGCTTGAGACACTTACCGGGAATCCTTTTGCTATTAATACATCAGGAGTAATCACACCTTTTACCCTTGTTCCTGCTGAAGAAAAGGAGTTTACCATTGTTTTTCAGCCCTCCCTAGAGGTCACTCACGAAACAACTTTGAACGCTGAAATTGTTATCGGGTATACAGACTCAGAGTCTTCTGATTTCATAATTAATGTACAAGGTACCGGTACACAGCTTGCCACACCTGAAGTGACTGTTAAAAGGGCAGGTGTAGATTTTATAAGTGATGATACTATCTACAATTATGGTTCCATTGATGTGGGTGTATTAACACCGCCAAATACAATTTTTGAAATCTCTAATACAGGCACAGCCAATTTAGTTATATCCGGAATCAATTTAACAGATAATACGAACTATTCCTTCAGTGATTTAACAACCAGTTATACCTTGGCACCTGGAGATGTAATCTATAAAACAATAACTTTTGATCCACAGTCGGGTGGTGTTAAAGAGGCCATATTGTCTATCCCATCAACAGATTCCGATGAAAACCCATTCGTTCTTAAACTGACGGGTACAGGCGTTGCGAGTCCAGAGCTTACTTTGAAAAGCGGAACAACCGAATATTTTCACAACAGTACCCCCTACACTTTTGATTCAAGGGTTGTAGACACCAATTCAACAAGTATTCAATTCACAATATTCAATGAAGGAAGTTCTGCGCTCAATATAACTACAGTTACTTTAGGTGATACGACAAATTATACTCTTGGCAGTTCTTTAAATGAAACATCAATAGTCCCGGGTGGAAGTTCAACTTTTACACTGGCCTTTACACCTCAAACAACTGGTTCTTTACCGACAACAATTACAATCGATTCCGATGATCCGGAAGATGATCCATTTATCTTGAGTATTTCTGGAGAGGCAACGGCCACACCTCTACCTGAAATATCTGTACTTCGAAGCGCATCAGACTATGAAAGCAATGTTACAACCTATGATTATGGTAATATATTAAAAGGTCAATCTCAGAATATGGATTTTCAGATTAAAAATTCCGGGTCTGCAAATCTTGTGATTTCCGGAATTAATATTACTAATGCAACCAATTATTCATTCTCTGACAGCTCAACATCTGCTAATATTGCCCCCGGAGACAGTATATATAAGACTATTACTTTTTCCCCCACATCGACTGGAACATTAGACGCTTCACTATCTGTTTTCAGCAATGACGCAGATGAAAACCCCTTTATTTTAAAGCTTACAGGTATAGGTGTAACTCCTGAAATTGAAGTCACGGAAGGTGCAACAACATTCACCAATGGTGGCGCTGCATCGGATTTCGAATACCAAAAGTTAAATGAAACAAGCGGTGTTAAAATCTATACGATTGAAAACACAGGAACATACCCTCTTACTATTTCCAACGTTGTTCTTTCTGCAGGTGTTAATGACTATTCCATGTCACCTCCTTCAACACCTTTCATATTAAATCCTGCAGAAACGGAGACTTTCACTGTCAGCTTCACTCCCCTGTCTGAAAGTGTAATTACAGGAGCTGTTACAATCGGAAGTAATGATCAGGATGATACGAACTACATTCTAAACCTCACAGGAGAGGGTGATACTGGAGAATTGACGGTTCTTGTGGGAACTACCGAATATAATTGTGATGATTGTGCTGTTTATTTTGTTATCATCGGAATAGATGCAGGACCTACCAGCAAAGATATTATTTTAAGAAATGATGGAAATGTTGATTTACAAATAAATAATTTTATAGCGCCTTCTTCACCATTCTCTCAATATTCAGGTACAGCAGGAACAATTTCAGCAGGAAACTCTATGATTGTCACTCTGAGGTTTGACCCCGAAACAGAAGGTGGATTTGGTGATAGTTTTATCATAAACACTGATGATTTAGATGAAAGTGTTTTTACACTTAATATTAGAGGTGGTACAAATGCTCCAACACTTGTTGCATCTCCATATATCTGGTTGGATGCCAAGAATATTCGATTGGGTACTGACACAGTAAATGAAACAGACCAAATAAATGGGGGAACTAAAGATTATGTTACTAAATGGCCTGATTTTAGTACCGGTGAAATAATCGAACTCAGCAGCTTTAATGCGGTTGAAAGAAATAACGCAGAAACAAATAGCATGAATGCTCATACAAGACGTTTACCTGAGTATTATTCGAATGTTGAAGAATTAAACGGGCAACCGGCTCTTAGATTTAGGGATGATGATGGTTTACCTGAATATACTACAGGAACCGGTATTGCTACGGGAGAATACTATAACGGAGATGTTCTTTATATACCTGGTATTGGTACTTATTTAAGCGAGTTTACTGTGATCACCATTATGAGACCAAAAGATTTTATGGACTCCGGAGGTCGCACATATCTTTATGGTTCTAATACCCCATATCTCAGGGTTTATGATTCAACAACTGATTTTTATAATGGTTTCCCTGGTGTAACATATTATTCAGAAAAAGATGCGGCTTTAAACAATACTTTCAGCATAATAAACCGAATCCGTTATTGGAATGCTGAATCAGATTTCAGTACTACTGATAGTTACAGGTTTTGGGCTAACGGTTCTGAAGAAATAAATACAAATAGTGATCCTCTCACAAGTTACACAAATCAAATCATTACTGGAACACGTCGGTTTTATCAATTTACGCTTGGTAACCACAATAGCAATTTCCGAACCTATGCCTTTAGCGGATATGTTCCAGAATTTATAGTATATCAAGAAGCATTATCTGATGAAGCAATTGAAATAATTCACAACTACCTGAATGAGAAATACACAATCTGGTAGAATTTATTAGGAATCAATACTTAAAGACCGTCGGCAAAACGACGGTCTTTTTACTTTCAAATAACTTGAAACCTTAAGATCTAAATGTGCTCCCTTGCACTCAACTCTTCCCATCGTGCATATTTAGCCTCGAGCAGTTCCCCTACTTCGGTAAATCTTACCGTGTTTTTCTTAAGAAGTTCCGGGTCCGGGTTGGCAGCAGAAAAAGAGTTTTCAAGCTCAGCCTGTTCATCTTCTAATGAAGCGATTTCATCTTCAATACTGGAAAGCTCTTTTTTTTCATTAAAGGAAAGTTTTTTGGGACCATTATCATCTTTTTTGCGGTAATTATTCTTTTCCGGTTTAGTCTTTCCTTCTTTTAAGGAATCTGATTTTTGTTCTCTTTTTCGTATATCTTCCACATATTCAAGATAATCAGTACAACTACCGGGAAAGCCTGAGACTCCACCTTCTCCATCAAGAACCAGAAGGGAATCCACCGTTCTATCCAGGAAGGATCTGTCGTGTGAAACTACTAAAAGGCAGCCCGAAAAACCGGTCAGGAAATTCTCCAAAGCCGAAAGAGTCTGGAGATCCAGATCATTTGTCGGTTCATCGAGCATCAGGAAATTCGGGTTGTGGAGGAGAACATCTACAAGAAAAAGGCGTCTTCTTTCTCCTCCGGATAAGGTCGATATGGGCTGATAATGTAAGGATTTCGGAAACTGAAACCATTCCAGAAGTTGGGTCGGTGTATAATTTCGACCATCGGCCAGGGTCAACATGGGAGCCGTTTCTTTCAGGAATTCTATAACACCCAAATCTTTCATCTTCGGTGTAAGCTGTCGGAAGTACCCCACCCTGGTATTTACCCCCCGATCTATGACTCCTGCCACCGTACCGCCGGCGTTTTCTATCTCTTCGGCAATCAGGTTCAGCATGGTCGTCTTACCGGCCCCGTTTGGCCCCAGGATCCCAATCTTCTGACCAGGCAGAAATTCAAAGGAAAAATTCTTAAGGATCGTTTTATCCTGAAAACTTACATCGACCTTTTCCAGCTCAAGGATCCTTTTTATGGTTCGCCCTTCATTCGTCGAAAAGCTCAAATCCCGGCTTGTATCTATCTTTTTCTCGTCCATCAAGTTATAGATGCGTTCTTTTCTTTTTTTATCTTTTGTCGCTCTTGCTCTGGGCCCTCTGGCTAGCCATTCCAGCTCTGTTCTAAGGATGTTGGATATTTTAAGCTGACGATTCTTCTGCTCTTCAAGCCTCTCTGCCCGCCGTTCAAGAAATGCACTGTAACCCCCTTCATGGGAATAAATCTTCTGGTCATCCAATTCCCAAATCTTTCCGCAGACCTCATCGGCCAGGTATCTATCATGTGTAACAAGGAGGATAGCCTGATCGGTTTTCTGAAGGATCTTCTGCAACCTCAGGATAGTAGGGATATCTAGATGGTTTGTTGGTTCATCCAGGATGAGAAGGTTAGAATCCCCCAGCAGGGCGCGCGTCAGGGCCGCTCTACGGCGCATACCACCGGAAAGTGAAGACATGAGAACCTCACCATCATTAATGCCCATCTCGTACAACATGGTGCGGATTTTACTCTCTAATCCCCAGCCATTCTCCAGATCCATCCGCTCAAGGACATGGGTACAGCCTTTATCTTCCGCTTCACCGGAACCATGTACACAATGGTGATAATCACGGAGTAAAGCGAAAACAGGGTTATCATCCTTCAAAAGGAAATCAAATACCGTATCATCTGATGTGAATACAGCCTGCTGATCCAAATAACTGATACGAGTTTCCCTGTTGAAGTGAATAGTCCCTGAATCGGGTTCAAGCCTGCCACAGAGCATATTCAGAAGGGTTGTCTTACCCGTCCCGTTTGTTCCGATTAAAGCAATTTTGTCTCCTGAGTTCATTCCAAGGCTTATATCATTAAAAAGCAATCGGCCAGACCTGCTTTTTGTAAGGTTATTAAAAGAGAAAAGGTTCATTTGATTCCTTCAATAAAATTTCGGATAAAAAGAAACTAATATTACATGTATATCATTCCCAATATCAAGAGCAAATTTAATACAAGTCATTTACCTGATAGATTACAGATTTTATCTGGGCAGAACCGAGATTAAGATCTATATTAGCTTATGGAAAAGATCATCAATCGACTTCACATCATCACCGATAAACAAAAAGCAATCATACTACTTTCGGAAACCCTGAAAGAGAATAACATCGAAGAGATCATCTTTTATGAATCATCGGAGAGTTTTTTATCAGCCCCATTTTCTACTCTTGAATCTCAAAATTCTAGGGGTATTCCAGAGGTTATCCTGATCGACACGGACCCTCAAGACACTTTTTTTACCGACCTTGATGAACTAAGGGATCATACGGGGATTGAAGAGAGCCTTGTGCTTTCATTTTCTATAAATCCAACTGAAAAAAATGATTTTCTGTCCTGGGGGGCGGATGGTGCTTTTCAGCTTCCCTTCAACGGCTCGGATCTCCTGGATTTTGCTGAAGAGAGCATTGGATCCCAGGCCTGTAGAGATGAGGAAGTGATCCTTTTTATTGATGATAGTAACTTGATTCATAAAATGGTTGATACCATTATTACACCCCAGGGATACAGGCTGGAACATGCATATGACGGGATTGAAGGCATTTTAAAAGCCGAAGAGTTAATTCCGGATCTTATTATCACTGACATAGAGATGCCTAAGCTTGATGGATATGGAGTATGCAAAAAGATCAAAGAGAACGAAAAACTCCAGTCCATTCCCGTATTAATCCAGTCTTCGATCACCGATGGTATGCACATTGACAAAGCTTTTGAATCCGGAGCGGATGATTATATCACCAAACCGATAAACCCTGCCGAACTCATAAGCCGAATCAACAGCTTCCTGAATTCAGTTCCTGAAAACAGGGAAACCATCCTTGTAGCCGACTCATCCAGACTCATTACAAATATGATAGTTACCGGATTGAAGAAACAGGGATTTCAATGCATTACAGCTAATTCCGGATCTGAAATAATCGAATTAGCCCATGAACATCAGATTGATCTCTTTATAATTTCCCAGGTACTGCATGTTATGGATGGACGAGAGGTTGTAAGAACCCTCAGAAAAGATCCTGCCACAAAATCCTGCCCGGTTATTATGCTCAGCTCCAAAGACAGCAAGCTCGATTTGATCAAAAATCGAAGTGCCGGAGTGAGTGAGTTTATTTCGAAACCCTTCGTCGTTGAACGTATGCTTGTCGCCGTCGAAAAACTCCTGGGTGAGTACCGGTTTATTAAAGAACGGGATGCCATGAGCATGTATATTTCCGAAGCGGCCATGGATCATGCCGGGCATTTAGCCAAATCCGGCTCCCCCTTAACCATGAGAGCCGAAGAGAAGTACAGAACAATCCTTTTTACCGATATTGTGGGTTTTACGCCCTTGTGCGAATCACTCACCCCTGAAACTGTTATTAATCTTTTGAATGGATACTTCGATCTGATGGTTGATATTATCAGGAATAACGGGGGAACAATCGACAAATTCATAGGTGATGCAGTAATGGCAATTTATGGCGGCAAAGAAAACGGAGCTTATATGGCGGTTAAGACAGGAATTGAGATGATAGAAGCGCTGGCTGAATTCAATAAGACAGCGATTAAACCTATCCATATCCGTGTTGGGATCAACTCCGGAGAGGTTGTCCAGGGGGATTTAGGGAGCAGATTTTTCCGTCGTGATTACACGATAATTGGAGACGCTGTTAATGTGGCTCAGAGACTGGAAAGCTCAGCCCCTTGCGATAGTGTTCTCGTAAGCGATTCAACCTGGGAACTTATCGAGGGCAGTTTTTCTGCCGAAGCACAGGAGCCAATTGCTCTCAAGGGTAAGGAAGAGATGGTCAATACTCATCTTATTAAAGGGAAGATTTCACAGTTGGTTTAGAGGAATGAATATTGAAAGGGATTTAAAGATAATTCCAGACCATTCTCTATTATAATATATTTAATCCATGGATTTCATTATGAAATTATCGCCAAGATAATTATTCATCACGGCATTCGGGTATGCTGGTTTTGCAAAAGGGTTATAACCGATGTCCAGATAAAGATTTAAATACTCCTGGTTGCTGAATATATAATCACTCATATATTTTTGTACTGCTTCATTTGCGAATTCATGAATCTCATTGAAACTCAATCTGCTGTCACCATCCTCATCGGCGGCAGGATTGCTGAAGGCTTCAATAAAATAATTAACCCAGATACTGCCGACAACCGGTAAATTTTCGAATTCTTCACTCCACCAGTTAATTTCATCAGCCATGCAAAAGAATCCTGTATCTCTTTTTCACCAACCTGATCCTTTACAAACAACATATTCCCCTCAGGAACCCCCAAATCCCCGAAAAACTCCATCAGCTTATATGAGTTTGTAAAATTAAAATCCAGATTAGAATACCCTGAAGGATAATTGTTCTTCTCGATCAGGACAATATATGTATTCCCGGGCACAAGTTCATTGGAGCGGGAAAAGCAGATTGAACTGCATCCGTTAAACAGGGCTGAAAACAGGCAAATAATTATTACAAAATATAATGAACGTTTCATATCTGCTTATAACCTTAGAATGGAAGTCTGAAATTTACAAGAAATATCTCTCTCAGTGATTATATTGTTGTCATGCTCCTCATATCGCGCCGGATACAGGGCAAAGGCAGGGTGCTGCGGTGCTCCACGTTTTCGCACTGCATGGTGCGATTCCGATCGTCACATCAAAAAAAAAGACCGATTGCAAAAGCAATCAGTCTTTAAGTAGAGCGTCCGATCGGAATCGAACCGACATCATCAGCTTGGAAGGCTGAGGTAATAGCCGTTATACGACGGACGCAATTACCAACTGTTAATCAGTTTAAACATTGTTTATTACTGACTTACGAGAATGTATTTTACGGATATCCTGAATATTGTCAATCCTTTTTTAAAAGTTTTTCCTTTAAATCTCAGACCAATCCTGAAGGGTGTTCTCCGATGGATTAAGGGAGGGTGGCCCCAAAAACTATTGAAAGAGATTAAGGATATCATCCTTATCCATCGAGGAGAATGCGCCGCCCGAATCGGAAATAAGGTTGTCTGCCAGCTCTTTCTTCCGCTGCTGCAGGGCCATAATTTTCTCTTCTATGGTATTTCTGGCGATAATTCTATAGGTAAAGACCTTACGTTTCTGCCCCATTCGATGAGCCCTGTCCACGGCCTGGGCCTCGGCTGCAGGGTTCCACCAGGGGTCGAAAAGGATAACATAATCGGCAGCTGTCAGGTTAATTCCCACACCTCCTGCCTTAAGGCTTAGAAGAAATATCCTGACGTTTTCATCCTCCTGAAACTTCTTCACCGGTACAGCCCTGTCCCGGGTAGAACCTGTGAGTGTCACATGTTTAAGCCTCTTCTTTTTGCAGTAGGCCTCCAGGTAATCGATAACCGAGGTAAACTGGGAGAATATCAGGACCTTGTGGTTCTCGGAGAGCACCTCTTCGAGTAGCAGAAAGAGGGAATCCATTTTACACGAAGGAAGGTCCGAGTATTTCTTATCCGCCAGGACCGGGAGAATAGCCATCTGCCTGAGTTTCAACATGAAGGTGAGGATTTCAACGGCGGACTTTCGTCCTTCATTATTCTCAAGGAGATCGAGTACACGCTGACGAAGGGCTGCCTTCATCTTGTTGTAGGCGGCCTCCTGCTCCACACCCATTTCTGAGTACACGAGGATCTCCTCCTTGGGCGGAAGATCATCGAGAACTTCATCCTTTTTACGCCTTAAGAAAAAAGGTGAAATAACAGCCCTCAGGGTATCCATAGCCCCCTGGTCACCCATTTTCTCTATTGGTCTTGCATAAACGTTCCTGAACTCCTTCAGGGAGCCCAGGAGCCAGGGATTCAGGAAGTTCATCTGCGTCCATAACTCCAGGGTGTTATTTTCCAGGGGGGTTCCAGTCAGGGAAAGCCGGTGCCTGCTTTTAAGGCCCCGGATAGATTTGAAGGTTTGAGATGCGGCATTTTTTACATAA
Organism: Spirochaetales bacterium; assembly: GCA_016342585.1. GTDB lineage: Bacteria > Spirochaetota > Spirochaetia > UBA9216 > UBA9216 > JAEINK01. The sequence goes on along the minus strand of JAEINK010000013.1, from coordinate 50,096 downwards.
TGGGCCTCATCGAGGATTATATAATCGAACTCAACCTCACTGAAAAACTCAACATCATTACGAAGGGTGTTATAACTGACAATTATCAGATCAAAACTCTTCCCTTTTCGCCATGACTTTAACTTCCCGGTACCCGCATGGCGAAAGGTTTTTATATCCGGTGTAAATCTGGCCGCCTCGGCTTCCCAGTTGGGAATCGTAACTACCGGTGCTATCAGCAGAGATACAGATAAATTATCATCCTCTTTCAGCTTTTGAAGGTGGGCCAGGGTCTGTACCGTCTTGCCAAGCCCCATATCATCGGCAAGACAACCATTCAGATGGTATTTATGCCAGAAGGTGAGCCTCTGAAACCCCTCCTCCTGATACTCACGAAGGGTAGCATTCAACCCAAGAGGTACAACCTCCCTGTGGTCCGAGAAGTTTTTAAGGTGATCGATGATCTCCTTCTTCTGCTTCAGGAGATTCTCCTTTTCGATGGTTTGTTCATATATTATATCGATGACACCAAGGTTGTCTGACGAGGTTTTAAGGTAACCATGGGCATCCATTCCCATTTTCTGGAGTTTAACAAGCTCCTGGATATCCTCGGTCGTGAGGATGATATATTTACCACCCTTCTGGATCACATTATGCTGCAGCAGTTCGTCATCGATATAAACCTCGCCCTCTTCATCGGGGAAATCGAGCTTAATGTCGAACCAGTCATTGTTCATTTTCACATTGAAGGATATCGAGGAGGACTTAACGATTTTCCTTCCGTTTATCCGGATTTCAATCTCTTTTTCCATCAGAAAAGGAGCATGCAAATCAAAAAACTGATTTATATCCAGCATTATGGTCAGATCATGTTCATCATTGGATAGAAACCGGTTATAGGGTCCCCGTTCCGCCGCAAGATGCTTTTTAAAACCGGCCCGGATGGCATCCATGACCAAACCTTCGAATTCCGGATTTCTCTTTTGTAGAAAAAGAACCTTGCCATTCTCATCCAGGCCGCCATTAAGGTGCTGGACGGAACTTGAGTGGTGAATCTCCTGCACCCCATAGCGAAACCAGAAACTGATCCGGCACTCCTCCCGGCCGTGGGACATATTTAAAATGGTATCCGGTGCCCGGGATATAACTTCGGCCTTCTCCAGACTGAAATCAAATTGAATATTCCCGGGATTCCGTTCCGAGGCGAGGGCTTTTATCCTGTTAATTTCGGCAGATGAAACCTTCCGGGAAGACTGCTTCATCATAGAGAGGATAAACCGAGTATCCGGGTCCGAATTAAGGTAACCGATCTCTACCTTTCCGGCATCAAGGCAGAATATTCGATTACCGGAAATATGAATCTCATCAAGCCTGTACTCATTGGCTGATGATTTTAAACCAATTCGATTTTTTGCAGCCCCCTTGTCGGAACCACCCTCCTCGTCGGTATACCCGATTAGGTCCCTGGCATGGAGGTCTGACTCATTGACAACTTCGGGGACAAAAACCGGAAAAAACTCAAGATCATTATTTTTTAATATCCCGGAGAAACGAAAGCCTGCTTTCAGCCGCCCATACTCCCTGAAATTATAAAACTTCTTCTCGGCCGGCAGATAAAGATGGGCCCTTTCATTTACAAAGAGAAAAATCTCCGGCAGAACCGGTATCTCCTTGGAATATGAGGCCCGGACCTTCTCAAGGAGAAGCTCCTCTTCGGCAGAGATATCGGAAGAGATCCTTTCAATAGCAAATATATCATCCAGCTTCCCCGGTTTCCCGGAAGAGGATACCTTTAAAGCCCCCGGGGCAATCCGGTTTACACCGTCACTCCCTTTCAGCATTGTAAATACCAGCATACCCGGAAGACTTGCGGGCTTTTTCTTATTATTTATAACATCTTCCAAATCCAGATACTTCTGCTCCTCCGGAGCCAGGGGAAACTCCTGCACATCATCTTTCGCTGAACCAAGCCGCTGCCTGGCCTCATCAACCTTTTGAAACAGCTCACCCGAATCATCCAGGCGCTCCTCGGGCTCTATCTCCTGCCTGGCAAAGATTTTCAACTTGTCATTGTTTCTTATTCTTAACAGTATGGATCCAAGATGATTACATGGCCAGGAACAGGTACAGTCACAATCCCAGAACCACCCCTCCTCCCGGCGAACAAGTTTCACCATGAAGGGAAGCAGCTCTCCCGGTTCGACGACCTCTACTTCCAGCCTCCCGGGGCGGTTCACTATAATATCCAGGGTACCGTTTTTTTCTATTTCTTCGGCCGATTCCAGAACTTTTCTTCCAAGGAGTGATTCAAAATCCGGATCATTTGCGATCCAGAAATTTTCTTCGATCTCTCCAAAAAGAATCTCAGCCATGTTTAAGCTCCAATTTCATAGGGTGGCAGACTATCATAAGATGACAAAAAAAAACAGGACATTTAGACCCAAATTTTCAGGTCATGTCCTGTTTTACTTTTTTCACACCAGCTGGTATAGATACTTTTTTTTGATTGTTCGGTATTAGGCTGTCATCAATGAGGGGTCAGCCTCGATGGCTGTAAGATATCCTGTCCTTAAACAGGTTTCAAACAGCTCTGCAGACAGATATTCACGGCTCTCTTCCCGAAAATTATCATATTCCCGGATTATGAGTACATGGTATCCATCCGGATGTTCTTCGATAATTTCCATGGTAGTTGACTGCCCTGCATTACCTTTTACTCTGTATTGAATCATATCTTCCTCCAATTAACTGTTGAATCTCCTATTTTAAATTTCGGCAAATAAAAAAAAATCATTAATAACCTTTACTTCCCATTTTCAAGTGAGTAATATCTGAAAGAGGAGGATGTTTTGGTAATCACTGAACTTCTGGACGAATATGGACTCGAAATAGATGATATCCGATGGTTTCTCTCCCATAGAAAGGCGGGAGAACTTCTGGAATTACGCGAAAAACCGGAAGAGCTTGCCAAGTTTATCTGGTCGAAGGGACTCGAAGATTCTCTTTACAACATGGAAGAGAGGTTTCTTGAAGATCTGCAGAATGATTATGATCGGAAATTGATAGATGAACCTCACCTTCGGGAGCTCTGTCTTGAAGCCTTAAGGCTTCGGAGAAAGCGGTATTAGGGTAAAAAACAGGGCCGGTACACGGAATATTTCCGGCCGGCCCTTTTTATAGTCCCTTTTACTCTTCACCTGATCAAATCAGGCTGATAGAAGCACTAGGCTGTTAACTCTTCGAGAAAATTGCGGATATCATTGAGTCGGGAATCGATATCTTTACGGCTCTCAGCAAGATCCGACCCCGGAGCAGTCCGGGCGGAGGCATAGAATTTGATCTTTGGCTCTGTGCCTGAAGGTCTGGCCGTAATGATCGTATCATCTTCCAGAATAATTTGAATGACATCTGCAGGAGGAAGGTTTTTCCTGTTCTTTTCCTTATAATCCAGAATCTCTCGAACGGCCACCTTCCCGAATGTTGCCGGTGGATTCTCTCTTAATCCCTGCATGATCTCCTTTATCCTGACAGCACCTGTGGGCCCTTTAATGGTCTTACTGACAAGAATCTCCTGGAACATTCCAAACTCGATGTACAACTCATTCAATCTATCTGCCAGGGTTTTCCCCTGGGAGTAATGATAAAGAACCATCTCGGCGATCATGGCCGCTGTAGAAATGGCATCCTTATCCCGGACTTCCCGCATACACAGGAATCCATAACTCTCCTCTCCCCCGAAAACATACTCATATTTATCGCTTTCGAATTCCTTGATCTTCTCTCCGATATATTTAAAACCGGTGAGGACATCGAAAACCCTGGCTCCATATTTTTCACCAAGAAGGGTCTGCATCTCGGTTGTCACAATGGTTTTAACCAGGGCGGGATGTTTGGGCAGGGCATTTTTTTCTTTAAGGGAGGAGAAGATATAGTCACCAAGCAAAACACCAAGCTGATTACCGCTGAAGAGCCGAAAATCATCACCATCCGGTTCGGCGATCCCGATCCTGTCGGCATCGGGATCTGTACCGATCACAAGCTGTGCCTTCTCTTTTTTACCCAGTTCGAGGGCCATCTTCAGGGCAGAAGCCTCTTCGGGATTCGGAGATTTCACAGTCGGGAAATCCCCATCCCCATCCCGCTGTTCGGGTACGGTAATGGACTGAATCCCAAGTTCACCGAAAATTCGCTCAATGAGCATGGTGCCCGTTCCATGCAGGGGGGTATAAACAACTTTAAGTTTTTTTCCCCACTCCTTAATGAGTTCGGGTCTGATTGAGTAGGATTTGATCAGTCTGATAAAACTCTCGTCAATCTCTGTATCAATGTATTCAAGCATTCCGGAATCCAGGGCCTCTTTCTCGTCCAGGATCCTGATATCATGGGTAACCTTTCGTACTTCGGCGATAACACCCTTGTCATGGGGAGGAACAAGCTGGCCTCCATCGGCCCAGTAGACCTTGTATCCATTGTATTCCGGAGGATTATGGCTGGCTGTCACAACAATACCGACAGAAGCACCCAATTCCCGAACAGCATAGGAGAGTTCAGGGGTCGGTCTTAAAGAAGAAAAAAGCCAGGTTTTGATGCCATTGGCCGCAAGAACCAGGGCGGCATCCAGGGCGAAGGTATCGGAAAAGTGCCTTGAATCGTAGGCAATTACCGCCCCCGGGTTATCAATATTCTGGGCAGAAATGTAATTGGCAAGTCCCTGGGTCGCTTTATGAATATTAAAGGTGTTCAGACGATTGTCACCGCCCCCGATTACCCCGCGTAATCCACCGGTTCCAAAATCAAGCTCCTTATAAAACCGGTCTTCCAGTTCGGCCCAGTCTTCCTTTGCCAGAACTTCTTCAAGTTCCTTCCTGAAAAAATCGTTGTTTTCCCTATCCAGATAAGATTGGGCTTTTTTCTTCAATTCAAGTTGATCCATTTGTTACCCCATTACTTTTTTTTGCAGTGATTCTATAATCTATTATAAAGATCTATTCCATCAACTCAAGCAGATCAAGAGGCTCGTTTAGAATTTGTTCAGCTCCAGCCTCTTTTAATTCGTCCACAGAACGAAATCCCCAGGAGACACCGCAGGGAAACATCCCCGCATTTTGGGCTGTTTTCATATCCACATTGGAATCCCCTACAAAAACCACCTCATCTGCCGTCAAACCCAGCCTTTCGGCTTCAAAAAGAACCCCCTCCGGATCCGGCTTTAAGGGAAAACCATCCCTGCCGCCCCGAAAAAAGTGAAACTGATCACCGCCAAAGAAGGCCTTGGATATTTTCCAGGCCAGTTCCTCGGCTTTATTTGTGATAACTCCGGTCGTAATAGACCTTTCGGAAAGTTTTTCCAGAAGCGTCATCACCCCCGGATAGGGGGCAGTATCCACAATCGAGTTTTCATGATAATCCTCTACAAAAAGGTCAATATGCTCCTGCACCGGGGATAATCCCCGACCGGTAACTGCCATCTCGACAAGATTTCTTACCCCCATGCCCACCATGAGCTTGTACTCATCCCTTGTGTAAGGGGATTTCCCGTATTTTGCCAGCACACGGTTCATTGAGTTGGCCAGGTCCCCTATTGTATTTAAAAGGGTACCATCCAGATCGAAAAAAACGGCTTTGAATTTTTTCATGCAAGCCTCTCATAAGCATCGAGAACATCATCAAGAGGGGGGATCGAAGTCCGGGCACCCTCTTTTTGAACCGACATGGAGGCCGCCAGGGCGGAAAATTGAAGGGATTCTTCGAAATCCATTCCCCAGAAGATGCAGTAGGCAAAAGCACCGTGGAAAACATCCCCGGCCCCGGTTGTATCCAGAGCATCCACCTTGAAGGCGGGGATAAAACCTTTTCCATCGGGAGAGGCATAGATAAGGCCGCGCTCCCCCAGAGTAATTGCGGCGTATCGTCCATTTATACCTGCAATAGCCTCAACCGCCTTTTCCATATCCTCTTCACTCTGAATTTCCCCCATTCCTGTCCAGGATTTGGCGAAGGATTCTGAAACAAGAAGAAAATCCGCATGGGGCGCCAGAGCCTTTGTTCCCTCATGAACCGATCCCCCGTCCAGGATGAAGGGGGCTTCGGGGAATTTTTTCAAGGCGGCCTGGGCAAGTTCCGGATAGTATCCATCCGCAAGCAGCACCTGGGGTGACACAGCATCGAGTTTTTCATTCACAATATAGGGATAATCACCATCGGATTCCCGCCGGTTTATCAAAGTGCGGTGTCCGCCCGCATTAATAATGATGGCCGATTGGGGTGTCATGGCTCCTGGAATCATATTGACAAGGGACGTATCAACCTTATCCCTCTCAAACTCACTGATAATGGCATTCCCGAAGGCATCATCCCCTACAATTCCCCCGTATGCCGAAGGGATTCGCCATCTCGAAAGAAGAACGGCCGCATTGGCAGAGGGGCCGCCTCCGCATTCGAGACTTTTCGTAGTATAATATTTCTGATCCTCTACCGGAAACTCATCCAGATAGTAGGTTATATCGTAGGCAGCATGGCCCATACAAAGTATATCAATCATGCCTATATTCTATCGGGATGTTGCTTTTACTTCAAGAAAGCGAAGATACCTCGAAAACTTTTCGCGGGAAGAGTCACTCCCGTATTCTCAAAATATATCCGACTATCTTAATCATACTTTGAACACTGATCGAAGGGGCATCGGTCGAACCAAAACTGCAGATATAGACTGTATCTGCATTCCTGTCATAGAGCATTTGGGTTCCAAGTACACCCATATGCCCCCGAAAATGGGGCAAATTGGCAAGGAGAGGGAAATATTCCTCAAAATGAAACTCCATAAACCCATTTCCATAATGAATCCCCCGCATAAATTTATGATCAAAACTGTACAGCAGATTCATTGTCTCTTCACTTACAATCTCATACTTATTCAAAGCCCTTATAAAATGTGATAAATCCGGCAAGGTAGAAATTATTCCACCACCGGCCCAATCGATACTCAAAGAGTTATATTCATTTATCCGAACCCCTTCAAACCAGATATCGGAAATTTCCCTTTTCCCGTTTTTCGGTTCCGCATAAAACATGAGATAGGTATCATCCATAGAGAGAGGGATAAATATTTTTTCCTTCAACATTTCATGAAAAGGTTTTCCTGATATTTGTTCGATGATAAGACCCAGCAGAATATAACCGGTATCGGAGTAATGATATGTCTCCCCGGGTTTGCCCACCGGATTCTGATAATTCCTTGTGAAGTCGATCAGATCTAAAGGAGTCCAGAAACGCTCCGGCTCACTAAGAATCAATTCACTCATCGGTTTTGAATCATGAACAGGATCCGAAAAATAATCGGCAACCCCGCTTGTATGATTCAGAAGATTCCTGACTGTAACCTGGTCTGAATAATCCTTGCCTGCAATTTTAAAAAGATCTCCTGTCACACCGGCATCCAAATAGTGATCAACCCTGTCCTCCAGACTCAGTGCCCCGTCATCGATCAATATGCCGGCAAGGGCTGCCGTAAAGGACTTCCCTGCACTGGCGATATGAAAAGGCTGATCACTTTTTACAGGCTTTTGACCAACGGTTCCCAGGGCAAAAACCTCTTTGTAATCCTTCTGAGCCGAATCTATAAGGAGGAGAGCTCCGGTTATGGTTTCATTTTTTTCTATTGTTTTTGCCAGTAATTTATCAATTTTATCCCTTACTTCAATCCTGCTCATGGGCCGCGATCCTAATTTATTCAGTAAAAAAAAGAGCCCGATTATGCAGGCCATTATGATTATTCCTGTGATCATTATTTTCATCAATACTCTCCCTGGTTCTTCTTATGTTACTAATAGTAATATTTGATTTTTATTTCGTCAAGGATTGTGAGTAATGTTTTTTTATATTACTATTAGAAACATGGAAAATATAATTTTAGGACTGTTGATATTACAGAAAATGACCATATATGAACTGAATGCAAACTTTAAACAGGGGTTATCCCTGATATATGCCGCCAGTTATGGGAGTCTCCAGCATGGAGTAAAAAAACTCCTTGAAAAGGGTCTGATAAAATTCAGAGAAACGGTTCAAAATGGAAGGAATAAGAAGATATACCAGATTAAGGATTCGGGACGAAAAGTATTCTTTGACTGGATGGTCGCGGAACTACCCCTGAATAATCTCGAAACTATAATCCTGTCGAAGATTTATTTCCTGGGACTGATCGAAGATAAGAATACAATTATCTTTATGATAGAAGAGATGATAAAAAAAACAGAGTCTGTTGAGAATAATCTTAAAATGCTCGATTCAGAACTGAGTGAATTATCCTTACCCGAAGAGAGTTTAAAAATCGCAAAATATCAGTTCAAAACCCTGGATTATGGAATAATGGCCCACTCGTCGGCTATACAATGGCTTAAGGAACTTTTGCAGGAGATAAAAAATGAAACTTAACATCCTCTGCCTGGAGCCTTTCTACGGCGGATCGCATAAGACCTTTATTGATGGGCTGATCGAGCATTCGGCCCATGAATATACCCTTCACACCCTGCCGTCACGGTTCTGGAAGTGGCGGATGCGCGGTGCAGCCCTCCATTTTTACAATGAGGTAAAGGATCCTCAGAACTATGATCTTCTGCTTACCTGCGGGCTCTTATCCGTGTCGGATATAAAGGCCCTCTGGGGTGTTCGCTGCCCGCCCACGGTGGTCTACATGCATGAAACCCAGCTCTCCTATCCTTTGAACATAGGTGAAAAACTCGATTTCCATTATGGTTTTACCGACATTACCACCGGCCTTACGGCGGACAAGATTATCTTCAACTCCCGTTTTCACAGGAATGATTTTTTATCCGCACTGCCGGGATTCATAAAAAGGCTGCCCGATGGAAAGCCTGACTGGGCTGTGGAGGTAATCCGGCAGAAAGCCATGGTCTTATACCCGGGCTGCAGCCTGAATTCCCCGAATGGCGTTGAGAAACCGGCCAGGGATAATGTGGGGAAATCGGCGGTATCAAGCCAAAAATCTCCTTTGGGAGAAGGACTGGTACAAAGCCGCGGTGTGAAGCCCCTTATCATCTGGAACCACAGGTGGGAGCATGACAAGGATCCGGCCTCTTTTTTCAATGCCCTCTATGAACTGGACAAACAAGGGCTTGCTTTCGAGCTGGCCATCCTGGGTGAAAACTTCAAGAAGGTCCCGGAAGAGTTTGGGGAGGCAAAACTCTATTTCGCAGAGAGGGTCGTTCAGTATGGCTGGTGTGACTCCCGGGCAGAATACCAGGCCTGGCTTGAAAAGGGAGATATCGTTGTTTCCACCGCCCGGCAGGAGAACTTCGGGATCTCCATCGTGGAGGCCGTGGCGGCGGGCTGTTTCCCCCTGCTTCCAAACCGGCTCTCCTACCCGGAGCTCCTGCCTGAAAAGTTTCATGATCCCTGCCTGTATAAGGAGGGCGGACTTGTGAAAAAGCTGGGCGCAGTAATAGAAAAAATCAACAGGGGTGAGTATACAGAAATCGAGGCGGCATGCGGGGAGCTTCGACAACATTATGGCAAATTCTCATGGGAGAGAAGCGCCCGGCTGTATGACAAGGCTTTTGAGGAGATCTATATGGCGGGTATGACAGGTGCCGGAGTTCTATCAATATAAAAAAGTTTTACTTTTGTTTATATTCTGACCTATTTTCAAAAACTCATTTTTTCCTTAGAATGTGCCAATATAATAATTTTAATTCCTTCCAGGAGGACGTATGATCAGTATTACAAATCTGACAAAGAACTACGGTCCCACCAGAGCTGTAGACAATTTGAGTCTGGAGATTTCCCGGGGAGAGATCCTTGGCCTTCTCGGACCGAACGGCGCTGGAAAATCGACCACCTTAAGAATCCTGACCGGCTACCTGAAACCCGGTTCCGGCAGTGTAGAAGTTAATGGCGTAAATGCTGCTGATGATCCTATAAAGGTGAAAAACATGATCGGGTATCTACCCGAGTCTGCTCCCCTTTATACGGATATGTTGGTCTACGATTATCTCGATTACATTGCAGACCTTCGGGGTGTTATCAAAGAGAATAAACTGCCCCACCTCAAAAAACTTGCATCCCTCTGTGGTATATCGGATGTAATGCATAAGTCTATCGCCACCCTCTCCAAGGGTTATAAACAGAGGGTTGGGCTGGCCCTGGCCCTGATGAACGACCCGGAGATCCTGGTTCTTGATGAACCGACTTCCGGACTTGACCCGAACCAGATTGCCGAGATCAGGGCTATCATCAAGGAGATCGGGAAGGAGAAGACGGTTATCTTCTCTACCCACATTTTAAGTGAAGCCGAGGCAACCTGTGACAGGGTTGTGATTATAAACAAGGGAAAGCTGGCTGCCTATGGACCTTCGGGGCTGTTAAGCACATCCCGTGAAGCCGAACGCACCCTTTCCCTGAAAGTAACCGGATGCAAGGCCGGGGCAGTGAAACCCCTCTTTGAATCCATTGATGGTATCCTTTCCATTGAGATTTCAGATGAGAATGACAGTGAGGCAGATCCTGTTTCGGTTTCCATCCTCTCCTCCCGGGATGTCCGGGAAGATGTTTACAGGCTCGTTAAGAAAACGGACTGGATGCTTATGGAATTCCTTGAAGAGAAAAAATCTCTTGAACATGTATTCCGCGAACTTACAATGGAGGATAAGGCATGAATACAAGAAATACCGGAATAATCCTTAAACGTGAGTTTAAGAATTTCTTCACCTCCCCTACGGGATACCTGGTTATCGGGCTATTTTTAATTATATCGGGCTGGTTCTTCTTCTCCTCCTTCTTTCTCTATGAGAGGGCGGACATGAGGGGCTTCTTCAGTCTGTTGCCCATAATCTTTGCCTTCACAATTCCAGCGGTCACCATGAGGCTCTTTTCCGAGGAGTACCGGAGCGGTTCATTCGAGATTATCGGCACCATGCCTGTTTCCACTCTGGACATTGTGGTGGGAAAATCCCTGGCTGCTTTGGTCTTTGTGATAGTCATGATTCTGCCCACCCTTTCCTATGCCTTCTTCATCTCTTCAATTGGGGAGCTGGACTGGGGGCCTGTTATCGGCGGTTATATCGGTTCGATTTTACTCGCCGGGGCCTATGTGAGCATTGGAGTCCTCTCCTCTTCGTTTACCAAAAATCAAATAGTGGCCTTCATTATCAGTGCAGCGGTTTGTCTCTTTCTCTCTCTTGTGGACAAGATGCTGGTCCTGATCCCCACGGGCCTCGGGAATGTACTGCAGGCGGTCAGTTCGGGGTACCACTTTACGAATATCAGCCGGGGGATCCTTGATTCCCGGGATCTTCTCTACTTCCTGTCGGTGATTTTTCTGTCTTTACAGGCCGCCTGGATATTTAACAGGGACCACAGGTAAGGAGGATAAACATGAAGAAAATATTAGAATCAAAATGGCTGAAATTTACCGCATGGATTATCGTTATCTTGCTTGTAAACATAGCGGCGACAACTTTGTTTTTCCGGGCAGACCTGACGGGAAATAAAATCTACTCCCTCTCGGAAGCAAGCCGCACGGCGGTGTCCGAACTTGAGGAACCCCTTACCATAAAGATTTTCCTTTCGGAGAATCTTCCTGCCCCTTATAACAATATGGAGCAGAATATCTCCGATGTTCTTGAGGAGTATGGTCTGGCGGCCAATAAATTTTTTAACTACTCCATCAATATGATCGGTACCGCCGACGAGGATGAAAAAGAGGAGTCTGCCGCGGCACGAACAGCGGCTCAGAGCTATGGGATAAATCCCATCCAGATTCAGAAGGTGGCCAATGACGAAGTTCAGCTGGTCAGTGCCTTCATGGGTATGGTTTTCATTCAGGGAGATATCGTTGAAACTATCCCCGTACTATCCGCCTCCTATAATATGGAGTATCAGATAACCTCCACCATAACAGGAATGAGTGAAAAGACAGGGGCCCTGCTGGCCCTGGAAAATGATCTGGAAGTCCGGCTTTACTTTTCCGGCTCCCTTGCCAATGCCGGTTCAAATATGAACACCTATGCTGAGTCTATCCGGTCTGCTGTTGAGGATTTAAACAGGCTCAATTATGGAAGGCTCCAGTTTTCAATTATCGATCCTGAAAATCTTAAGGCGGGGGATCTCCCTCCTTCCGAGTATAACCTTCCTTCGGTAAAACTGCAGAATGGGAGAGGCGGGGTTTCAAACAATGTGTATGCCTCCCTTATAATTACTTCCGGCGAAAAGTATGGCACCTTGAACCTTCTTAACCGGGGAGTTTTCGGTTATCAGATAGAGGATGCCCAAAAGGTGAAAGAGTCTCTTACCGGGGTGATAGACAAGCTCGCCGGTGTGAATCCTAAAATCGGTTATCTTGCCGACCACGGGACTCCGGCCCTCTACGCCAACCCTTATGGTCAACAGCAGGGGCCGTCCCTGAATAATTTACGGAACCTTATCGGGTCCAACTATGATATACAGCAGGTAAACCTGGCTGAGGATGGAATCCCCGAAGGAATCCAGTCACTCATCGTGGCCTCACCGGCCTCCTCCTTTACCGAGTGGGAGCAGTTTCTCCTGGACCAGTACATCATGAAGGGAAACGCGGTTATCTTTATGCTGGACTCCATGAATGAAATTATGCCCCAGCAAAACCAGGGGTATGGCCAGCAGGCTCCTGTATACATCCCCAGAGATTTAGGCCTGGGAGATTTTCTTAACCATTATGGTTTCTCTCTGGGGAACTCCTACATCCTGGATGAGAACTGCTTTGTGCAGACCAGCCGCCAGAATAACGGCGGTGTAGCCGAAGTGCCCATCTATTTTGCCCCGAAAATTGAAGGGGAAAATATTAACCAGGATTCGCCCATACTGAACAACATCAAGGGGCTGCTTCTTCTCAATTCGTCCCCCCTCGTCCTTTCTGAAACACCTGCCTCAGGTGCAGCGCCGGTTTCCCTGATAAATTCGTCAGACAAAGCCTGGGAAATGAAGGATGAGATAAACCTTTATAACCCCATGATGATCATGCCCCCCTCTGCGGAGGCACGCAAAACCATGGTGGCGGCTGCAGTGGCCGAAGGCCCTATGACCTCGTTCTTCAAGGGCAAGTCCCGTCCCACACCACCGGAACCGCCTGCAGAGGATGAAAATGGAACCGAAGGCAGTGCCGGAGCCCCCGTTGAAACGGCCCCGGAAGGAGATGTGCTCTTCGAGGGTGAAGGGGCTGTATCCGAAGGCGGTATTATTGAATCCGGAGAGGAAGGAAAGATCTTCCTGGTTGGTTCATCCATGCTGATTATGGATAATGTCCTCGATGCCAGCGGGAACACACCCAATGCGACCTTCATCCTGAACCTGGTAGACAGCTTTAACGGCCGGGAAGATTTTGCCCGGATGAGATCCAAAGGACAGACCTATAATCCTCTGGAGGAAACCTCTTCAGGAGTCAAGAATTTCATAAAAGGATTTAATATGGCAGGACTGCCCATCCTTACGGCTGTCCTCGGCTTGCTTATTATGATCCGGAGAATCGGACGAAAAAGGCAAATCGAAGCCATGTTTAAAAAGGAGGGTGAATAATGAAAAAGTACCTTGAATATATTATTCTGGGCGTTACCGCCCTGGCATGCCTGCTCTACATCGGGTTCCGCGATACATCGGAAATCAACTATACTCTGCCCTCCTTCCGGATGATAAGCAGGGATGATTTTACCAAAATGGAGATAACCGGCGGCCAGTCGAGTCTCCTTTCAATAGAAAAATCGGATGCGGGATGGATGATAGCCGAAGGCTCTTATCCTGCCGATTCGGGTAAGGTGAATAAACTCCTGGATGCCGTAGAAGATGTTGTTCCGGTGGATCTGGTCTCCCAGGCGGGCAGTCATGGACGCTATGACCTGGATGATGAAAAAAAGATAATCTTAAAGGCCTGGAATGGCGATCGGCTGGTCAGGGAGATTCACTTTGGAAAACTCTCCTCTTCGGGCAACTACAACTATGTTCTTTTCCCGGGTGATAAAAATGTATACACCTTAAGGGGAAACCTGAGGGGTACCCTTGATGCCTCATCTGAAGAGTATCGTGATAAAACCGTTATGCAGCTGAACAGAAATGACATCATAAAAATCACCCACACAGAGAGTGGTCTTACCCGGTTTGTTTCCAAGGGGGCCGGCGATGCCTGGACATACGGTTCCGGCGAGGAAGTATCTTCGGAGGCTGTTAATGCTCTCCTTGGGAACCTTTCTAACCTGAAAGCATCAAAGTTCCTGGATTCCAAACCGGCAGGAGCGGCAATGACTTTTACAATTACCACCTCCACAGAGAACACATTGACCCTCTACCCTAAAACAGATGAAGGTTACCCCGCGGAATCTTCCTACCATAACCACCCCTTCATGATTACAAGCTATACGGGAGATAAGCTGATAGAAGCGTTTTATCCCCCCGAGGATGAATCTGCGGCTCAGAATGGAATAACCCCCCCATTGTCACCAGCATTGGGGCCACTTCCCGCAACAGGTAACGGAGCATAATATGAATAAAAAGGTCGGTCTTATCCCCTGCCATGAGTATACATCGGAATTAGTATATCAGGCTCTTAAGGATGCTGTTGAACTGGCAGGAGAGCTTGCCGTGGAGGGTAAGACCGTCCTTCTGAAACCAAATATCCTTTTTGACGCTCCGCCGGAAAAATCCCTCTCCACCCACCCTGTCTTTCTTGAGGCGGCTATCCGGGTGGTAAGGGAGGCCGGGGCCGAACAAATCCTTGTGGGTGACAGTCCCGGTTTTCAGAAACCGGGCTACACGGGAAGAAAGTCTGGACTTCGCCAGGTGACTGATGAGAATGATGCCATTTGGGTCGATTTCACCGCAGGAAAGTTCAATCTGAAGTGTCCCGAAGGAAAAGTGACCAGACAGTTTACGGTGACCTCCATTCTGGAGGAGGTGGATCTGGTCATCAGCCTTCCAAAACTGAAAACCCACCAGCTCATGTACTACACGGGGGCGATGAAAAATCTGTTTGGTCTTATTCCCTCTCTTCTGAAAAGTCCCTTCCACTTGAGTCATCCCAGCCGGGAAGGCTTTGCCTCCATGATTGTTGACCTGAATACGGGTATAATGGCCCACTACGCCTTTATGGATGGGATTATCGGTATGGAGGGTCATGGACCCGCAGCGGGGAACCCCAGAGAGATTGGTGTAGTATTAGCCTCATCCAATCTTCTGGCTATGGATGTTACAGCATGCTCGCTGATCGGTTATGCCCCCGAGCAGATCCCCATAAATACAGAGGCCCTCTCCAGAGGAATTTGGCTTGATTCCTTTGAAGAGGTAGAGGTTGTCGGTTGCGATCCGCTTCCTCTCACCATAAAAGACTTCGAGAAAATCCCCATGACCTCCAGAAAAAGTCAGCTTGAAGATTTTCTTCTGCCTAATGTTATCCGAAAAGTAAGAGAGAAATTTGCTCCGGTCCCCGTCTTTTATAAGGCACCTTGCGTTTATTGTGGAGACTGCATAAGAATCTGTCCCGCAGCAGCCCTTGAGTTTACAGGCCGGGGAGAACACAGGAAAGTAAGTGTGGACTACTCAAAATGCATAAGGTGCTACTGCTGTCATGAAATATGTGGTGTTAATGCCATTGATGTGAAGCGGAAACCCCTGAAAGTCCTTTTCCCCGGGCATCAGGAGTCTAAAAAATAAACAGGAAACATCCCTGTTCGGTATTGCAAAACCGGCCTGTTTCTGGCTTAATCCTTACATATGGAACTTAACACTATTCTTATTTCCGCCTTCTTAAGCATTCTCCCCATTTCTGAATTAAGGGGAGCCATACCCTATGCCCTGGCCAATGGGATACCCCTGGTGGCAGCCTACCCCCTTTGTGTGGGTTTAAATGCACTTGTCGCGCCGTTAGTCTTCCTGTTTCTATCTACCTTCCACAAATTGTTTTTGAAGATGGGTTGGTATGATCGATTTTTTACAAAATTCATCGAGAGTGCCCGCCACAAGGTTCAGGAAAAAGTAGATAAATACGGTTATTTGGGAATAATGTTTTTTGTGGCCATCCCCCTCCCCATCACCGGAGCCTATACAGGGACTCTGGGAGCCTGGATCCTAGGAATGAGTAAAAGAAAAACCATACTTGCCGCTCTTGGAGGTGTTATCATCTCCGGTATTATCGTCTCCATTGTCGCAACCCTTGGTGTACAGGCATTTTCATTTTTTATTAAAGAGATATAAACAACAGAGGTAAACATACAGGTGTCTGAAGAATTACGATCCCAGCTCAACGCCGAGCAATACGAAACAGCGGTTACCCTTGAGGGTCCTCTCCTCATTATTGCCGGAGCAGGATCAGGAAAAACAAGAACTATTACATTTCGCATGGCTCATATGCTCGATTCAGGTATCCACCAGTCTCAGATCCTTGCTTTGACCTTTACAAATAAGGCGGCTAAAGAGATGGCCGAGAGGGTTAAAAGCCTTACGGGGAAAAAACTTTCCAACCTGACCGTCTCTACTTTTCACTCCTTCGGGGTTAAAGTTCTCAAAGAGAGCATCAGTCATCTCGGATTCCGTGAAAACTTTTCCATATATGATCAGACCGATCAAATTTCATTGATAAAAGATGTCGGAAGGGAGTTAAAAATCCCCGCCGATGGTTTTGATCCCTATATGCTCTCAAACCTTTTTTCCGGAATAAAAACCAACCGGATCAAATGGGATGGTACAAACGATATGTGGCGACCTGCCTACATTGAGTATCTGAATCACCTGAAGGTCTACAACGCCGTCGATTTTGATGATCTTATTGTCCTCCCGGTCAAACTCTTCAAAGAGTATCCCGATGTTCTGGAGGGGTACCGGGAGAGGTATAAATACATTATGGTCGATGAGTTTCAGGATACATCCCTCTACCAGTATGAGTTCATGAAACTCCTCGCCGATGCACACCATAACATTTGTGTGGTCGGGGATGATGATCAATCCATATACTCCTGGCGCGGGGCCAACTATCAGAATATTATTAATTTTGAAAAGGACTTTCCCGAGCTTAAGGAGATCAAGCTGGAACAGAACTATCGCTCTACCCAGAATATCCTGAATGCAGCGAACCAGCTTATATCAAATAATACAAACAGGAAGGAAAAAGCCTTGTGGTCTGGAATGGATTCTGGAAAAGCCATCCAGATCTACTACCCGGAGGATGAAACCAGAGAGGGGCTTTTCATTGCCGAAACCCTTCGTACATGGGTCGTCAATGAAGGTCGAAAATACCATGATGTGGGTGTGTTAGTCAGGACCAACAGTCTGACAGCCCCTATCGAAGAGGCCTTTCTTGATCTTAACATTCCCTACAAGGTTTCCGGCGGTACAAGTTTCTTCCAACGGAAAGAGATTAAGGATGTTATTGCCTACCTGCGGGTAATCGTGAATCCGGATGATGATGTCAACCTTCTCAGAATAATAAATACACCCCGGCGGGGAATCGGTATCAAAACCGTACAGACAATCCGAAATGTGGCTGATGAGAGGGGATTTTCCCTCTACTCCGCCATTTCCGCCCTGCGGTGGGCTGAAGACTCCCCCCTTTCAGATAGGTTGAAAGGCTGCCTGGCAGATTTTCTGTCACTCATGGAGATGTACCGCACCCGTTTCGATCAGGAGAGAAAAAAGGGCGATGTACTCCGCTCCTTCATAGACGCCATCGACTTCTGGGGATACCTCCTTCAGGAGCACCATACCAATGACAAGGTCGCCAAATGGAAGTTTCAGAATATACTCCGTTTCTGTGACTTTTTCGATCGGTGGGAGTCAAATCCGGATAATCTGAGTCCCAAACTGGGTACCTACCTGAACAAGATAACCCTTATGAACCAGAGTGAAGAGGGAGAAGAGGAAGGTCAGGTGAACCTTATGACCATTCATTCGGCCAAAGGACTTGAGTTTGATCTTGTTTTCCTTGCCGGTGTTGAAGAGCAGATCCTCCCTCATGCCCGGGCCCTCGAAGAGAATCCTGATAATATACAGGAAGAGAGACGCCTCTTCTATGTGGCAATAACCCGCGCCCGGGAAAAACTCTTCATGACCTGCTGCCGAACCAGGCGGATCATGCGGGAAGTCATGGAGACAGGGCCAAGCAAGTTCCTGGAAGAGATCCCCGCAGAGCTTGTCGAATTCCATGAACCGGACAACAATATGGACGATGAACTTGCCGAAGACCTCTTTGCCAAGATGAAGGCCCAGTTTAAATAGCAGAGAAGGGACAGCTTCACAACAGGTTTACAGCAGGGGTTCAGGTGCTGATTTTTTTTATTGACAGATAAAAACACCTTGTTTAAAGTTATGACATGAAAAATTGTAAAATAAGTTTAATAATCGTTTTATTTTTAATTGCTGTTTCTTTTAACCTCTCAGCACAGAATTCCTCGGTTGCCCGAGTCGATAGAAACGCTGTTTTAAAGGAAAATCTTCAAAACACATTCATTGGAGACTACAAGGTTGTTGTTTTCCCCAACTACCCCATCCTCAGGTTCAGGTCATCGGAGAATACAATAATCCTTGCCCAGTACAATTGGAAGGAACAATACTGGGTTGGCACACCGGCGGCAGGATTCGATAAAAACAGTATTCCGTTGCTCGACCTCTACTCTTCTGTCATCCTTACTCCGGAAGAGCTTAACAGGGACTACCCCGGAAGGAATGTGGTGCAGGCTACCGGTAAAAATCAGGTTCAGCCCCGTCCAACCGGCCCCGGCCAATCGCAGACTATAATTGAAGAATCGCCCAAACCCTATCCGGCAGAACCGCACCCCGCCTCGGGAAGTTACTACCGGGTCGATAATCATGCTGTACTGAGCGAAGATGCCCATCACCGGGTTTTCGGAAACGTCTGGGTGCTGACCTTCGAAAATTCAAGCACAATATGTTTCCGACCTGTTAACACATGCACACCCACCCTGGCAAGTTATAACTGGGAAAAGCAGTACTGGATTAGTAAAACCGATAGTTTTGACATATCCCTAATCGATCTCCCTTCCCTGTATGATTCATGCCTGCTATCCGAAGAGGAGATGAACAGGGGATACCCCGGAGAAAACCTGGTTCAGGCCACAGCTTCCAACGCGCCCAATCCGAATAATCACAATAACCAGCAAACGACTCCGGCAAGTCCGTCCCAGCCCTCAAGACCATCGAGTTCCGAGGAACTTCCCAGAGTCGATTCGACTGCTGTATTAAGCGACGATGCTCACCATATGGTCTTTGGTGATTACTGGGTCCTTACCTTCGCAAACTCGGAAATAATTTGTTTCAGACCCGTGAATACATGTACACCGACCCTGGCCAGCTACAACTGGAAAAAGCAATACTGGATCAGCATGGTTGATGATTTTGATAAATCCATCGTAGACCTAACAGCCCTCTATCAATCCATACTGTTAACACCCGAGGAGCTGGACAGGGGATATCCCGGAGAAAACCTCGTTCAAGCAAGAGGGACAAACCAGATCCATCGGGGAGAGGATACTCCAGCAACCCCAACACCCCAGGGGAACCCCTCGGGCCCCATGATAGGCCCTGGTAGAGCCGCTCCGGCACCAAACCAGTCTGCTGCTGCAAGTAGCCAGAGAAACAGCTCCCCTTCCCACCAGCCGGCTCAGCCTGCCGCACCGCGAGTTGAGGATAACCACTCCAGAGTAGACAGGAATGCTGTCCTGAAACAGGGCCTTAATCAGACAATTATTGGGGATTATAAGATAATGGTATATCCCAATTACAATTTCATACAATTCAAACCGGCCAGCAATGGATATGCGACCCTGGCGACCTATAACTGGAAGGAACAATGGTGGGGAAGCGTAAAACCTGAGTTTGATAAATCCCAGATAGATTTAATGGATCTTTACCAGTCGGTGGGGCTTACTGCCGAAGAGATGGATCGAAGCTACCCCGGGACAGAGCTGGTACAGGTAGAATAGTAAATATCAGATTGTTTTATCAGAATAATTAGACCGGGGAACTGAAACGCCCCGGTCTTTTTTATTATTTATGAGTGCTATTTAAGCAGTACCCAGAAGGCATGGATAATCCCCGGAACATACCCAAGAATGCATAAAATGACATTGATAAGAAATGTTTTGCCCAGACCTTTATATAATAATACTGCTAAAAAAGGAAAAAAAACTGCCAGAACCATTAAAATAAGACTTGGAGATTTAGAACGTTTTCTTTTTGCTGCCATAAAATACCTCTCTTAGTGTTTTAGTAAGGATAATCTATTTGACCAAAATTAGCAAAATATATTTATAAAAAATCAGTTGACCAACCCCTTTCGAATCGGTAAAATACCAACACTATTAAGTTAGTGCCAGAGTGGTGGAATTGGTAGACACAGGGGACTTAAAATCCCCCGGGATAATATCCTGTACGAGTTCAAGTCTCGTCTCTGGTAGTATAATTCTATAATATCTATTCAATTTTATGAAAGTATTAGATTCCATACAATACCGAAAGCTGTTGTAGTTGAGGTATTTTTCTTTAATTTTATAGGTTACTCTAAAACTTTTTTTCGTGTTTTATCTAATTTTTAATTAAAGATTAACTTTATTGACACTGTAATCAATACGGGAATAACTTATAACTCATCCAAATATACTAAAAATGGTATAAAATCAGGAATAAGATCAATTTCACTTAGTGCATATCCAATCATAGATGGAATATTAAGATAAGAAAAATTCCATTTTTATAATATAATGAAGCACATGAAAGTGTTGTCCCTACAAATAAAAGAAATAGCTCTTCAGGGGGGAGCCCACCTTGCGGGGATCACCTCTGTGGAACGATTGGCCGACTCCCCACCCTCCGGCAATGCAGAGACTCTTATGCCTGGCGCAAGATCGGTCATCTCCTTTGCCATTGCCCTGGATAAGAATAGGACTACCAGTTTCCTTGAAAAGAGAGACTGGAAATCACACTGTATAGACAGAAAAGCGACAGTACAAAGATTGTATTCTATCGGAGACATATTGGTTCAATCTCTGGAAAGCCTAGGATACCGTGCTGTGAATGTGAATATAAACAACAACTACCTTCCCGAGAAAGGCGCTGCCGATATCACCGAGATGACAGAATTCCATCCCGAGTTTTCCCATAGATATGCAGGGGTCGCAGCCGGTCTGGGCAGGCTTGGGTGGAGTGGTAACCTTATGACTCCTGAATATGGAGCACTTGTCGAACTGGGCAGCGTGATTACCGACGCGGTATTGGATGAAGACCCGCTTTGTGAACAAAACCCCTGCGACGGCTGTAAAATGTGTGCGACCGTATGTCCGGTAGGCATGATACATCCAGGTGAGTCACAGACGGTAAGGATCGCAGGGATTACAGAAACCATAAGCAGAAAACAGCCTAATACCTGCTGCTGGATCGGCTGCACCGGATATGAAGGGCTATCTACCCGGGGAGACTGGTCAAACTGGAGCCCTTATAGACTGGCAGCTCCCCTGCCGGAAAATAAACCGGAACTGGATGCCCTCTGCATCTCCCTTCAGAAATCCGATCCTCAAATGCAGGACGGGGATAATGCTTTCGAAGATTATAGAAAAACAGTATTTGATCCAGAATGGTTGTATTATACGGTCTGCGGATTCTGCAGAAGTGTATGCATGAAAGACAGGACAGAAAGATTGGAAAATCGAAAATCTATTCACCATTCAGGAACCGCCGCCCTTGCCCCGGATGGACATCACGTTAAGGCGGGTAAAAACAGTATCAAAGTTTCTACCTCCTTCGGACTGGAGGTCGTCATCAATCCTTCCGATTTTACGGATATAAACCGGATACTCCCCTCCCGGGGGAAAAACCCTCTGGATCGAGAGGTTTTGCGAGAATTGCGGGAATATCGATCCGCTGATAAAGAGTTTCAGGAGTTAACTTGATATGAACAATATTGGAATTCTTGGTTGTGGTAATATAGCAACTAAAATGGCAAAGACTGTTAATTTAATGGATGGTATTAATTTATATGGTGTGGCATCAAGGTCTCTTGAAAAAGCAGAGGAGTTTGCAAAAACTTATAAGAGTAACAAAGCCTTCGGTTCATATGATGAATTATTAAGTGATGATAAAATAGATCTTGTTTATATTGCAGTACCCCATTCTCATCATTATCAACTGATAAAGGATGCACTAAACCACAATAAAAACGTACTATGCGAAAAAGCGTTTACTGCAAATAGTACTATGGCCAGAGAAGTCTTAAAAATGGCAAAAGATAAGAATCTTCTTCTAGCAGAGGCAATTTATACCCGCTATCTTCCTACCCGCAAAATTATATCAAATATTATTACAAGTGGTGTTTTAGGAAATATAGCATCTGTTGATTCAAACCTTGGATATAATATTCATGATGTTGAAAGAATACGAGAAAAATCACTCGCAGGTGGTGCCCTTCTCGATTTAGGTGTTTATCCAATCAACTTTACCTTGATGTTCTTTGGAACAAAAATTAAAACTATAGAATCATCTGTAATCTTTGACAAAGCGTCGGGAGTAGACGGGCAAGAAAACGTAAGCCTGATATATGAGAATGGAATGCTTGCCACATTTCGAACAACTATCTATACAAACTTAAATAGAAGAGGAGTCATAAATGGAGATAGAGGTCATCTGGAAATTACCAACATAAATAATCCGGAAGCAATTAAGCTCTATGATGAAAATTACACTCTTATAAAAGAGTATGAAATACCGGTCCAATTAACTGGTTTTAAATATGAAGTTCAAGAATGTCTGGATTGTATAGCAAAAGGTGTTATAGAAGCACCTTCCATGCCCCACAGTGAAATCATACGTGTCATGGATATATGTGATAATTTAAGGGATTCCTGGAATTATCATTTCCCATTTGAGTAGGGGAATAAAATACTTTTACAAACCATACTTCACTTGGGACTATCCACGCTACTTTTGAAATTGTTTGTTTACAGGCTTATTATGAGAATTAAATGTAGACAACTTCAATTTCGGAATTTATACTTTATAAGTACATCGAATATATAATTTTATTATTCTTCCGGAGAAGTTTATGAATAATTCTAGACGAATTTCAAAACTGATTTCCCTGATTGTTTTCTTTACCTGCTTTTTACAAAACACCTTTTCAGATGAAATTATTCTTAAAGAATTCGGAGAAATGTATTCAGGGAACAAAGAATCAATAACAACGATGTACCCAGGTTCTGATTATATTGAATATAGTTCTTCGGAACCAGCAGCAAACGAAAACTATCTAACCTGGATTTTTTTCGATCAAGGTCCCAATAGTCAGAACATTGATGATATAAATTCCCTATTTCTGTCGGACCTCGCCTCCTGGCTGTTTATCCCCGCGTTGATTCTTACGAGCGGTTTATTTGCACTATTCGGGAGCATCTATGTTATGGAAGATTAAATTTGTATTTATAGCAGGCTTTTTACTTACTTCATTTATGTCCTTCACCGAATCTCTAAATATTTATAACCCAACAGAACGTACCGGCCTTGATGTATATCACGATTATATGGCTAGAACTGATATCCTCTATAAAAATCAGGTCATCCAGGAGTCAGGAAAACCAGATACGGGATTATCAAAGGCTGGTGGCGGGGCAGAAATAGGATACAGGTCTATCCTCGGTTTAAATCAGGAGATGCAGAATCGCTCTCATTTTGGAGGAATGTTTTCTTTTTTACGTCTTATGCTTATTGGTAATGATTATTTCGAATTTAACGGAATACTCAGCCTGCAAAATGCATCTTACTATAAGGAGACTTTTGATGAAGCAGATCAGCCGATAAATATACTAAAAAGTACAGACCGAGGTAATTGTATCGGCGGTGGAATAACCATGAAGAAAATAGGTCTTAATGGACTACTTTTTGATACGATGGATGATGGGATAGATTCTGATGGAGAACCCCTGTCATCCCTGTATCTCCAGCTTAAAATATTTGATATGCAGTTTGGAACCGTCATAAACACCATAAATACTAATATTGAAACATTTGATTTTGCAGTTAACCGATTATTCCTGGACAGATTTTTACCAAAACTAACCTTCACAGATATAGTCCGTTCCAGTTTTTCACTAGATAGGGTCGGAAATGGTCTGAAATCAAATAAGCTGTATCTTCTTAAAAAGGGGCTTAGAGTAGATCCCGATACAAACCTGGATTATAACTTCTCAGTATATCTATTTAATGAAGGTAAGGTTGATCTTACACATGGAGAAATAAACATTGAAATAGAGAGGTTTCTTTATCCGGCCAGCGGAGGTTATTGGTATGCCACTCTTGGTATCGGAGGATCCAGAATAGAGGAAAGTCCAACTATAATTGGAGGTCTTCTGGAAGCAGGGTTTCAAATCTGTACGTTCAGGGACAGATCCACTGAAAACCGGGTTTATGCCCATGAGATTATAAATAAACAAACTAAAATTGAGGATGTTTTTATCAGTGATCGATTTGGTACATTCGCCGTACAGATTGCCTACAATTATAACAGAATCCTGGAGTTATCGCCGTCCCTGGACAATCTTCAAATAGGTTTTATAGCAAGTTTCGGAAACCTTTAAAAAAAAGACGGCTATAAGAAAGACCTCCCCGATGATCACCCTGTTTAGATATTCCCAGTATATCCATATCCACCAGACTCGGCGACCATAAACTCAGGACATCAGAGACAGAGGATCCTGTCAAAGTAGTTAATTCAACCAGGGATCCTTGTGATCCGGGGTCCTCTTTATTTCAGGAAAAGATCATCGTCCACTTCGTAATAGCAGACCATGATTTATTACAGAAAAAGGAGAATGCCGTGGTTCCTCATGATAAAGAATCCCCTATCTATCAATATGATGTGATGAAAGAGTTAGATGCCTTGAAAAAAATAAAAACTTGCGAAACATTCCCTCAAAAAGACGGTTCAGCTTTACTTTGGGAGGAACTCATACAGGAACGAGGATAGAAGTTACTTGCCCTTATATATAAACAGCGAGAATCATAGAGAAACTTCAACCACCTAATTAAATAATGCAGCAGCTCCTTCTACATCCTAAAAAGCCCGGATAGGACGAACATAATACCCCTGTATCTTCTGCTGCTGACTTGTAGAACCATCCTGAAACCACTGTTCATAGGCATACCAGGAATGAGAGGCTTCAGTAGAACTCCAGTAATCGGTATACGGTGACGGAAAGCCCCCGATTGTAGTTTTCAATTGATACATCAGATTCAGTTCATCCTTGGAAGGCATAAACCAGTCGGTATATCCATTCAGTTCATATTCGTCACATATCTTGGCCGCATAGCTGCTGGCGTTTGGTTCCCAATAGTCAATGATCTTGTCTGTATTCGATTTTCCCGTTCCAATTGCAGTTCCAGTCGCTCCAGTGGAACCGAAATCCGGTGCCCAGGGGTTCCAGGAGCCGTTTACGTCCGCCGGCGCGGCCTCCAGATAATCCCAATCGGGAAAACTATTATTTGTATCAACGTAGAATATTTTCCCCAGGGCAGGCCCCGTCTCACCAACGATATAGACTTCGGGTGTGAATGAATAAGTAGTGCTGTAAGTCGATCCTCCATCATAACTAAATCGCCAGTAGTAGGTGGTGCTTTCAGTCAACTCACTGCTGAAGCTGTAATCGGTGGAGCTCATGGATGTCAGGTTAATCAATGCGGATCCGAAGGCAATATCGTCATCTACCTGTAAACAATTATTGGTTGCAGTAGAAGAACTCGGCCACTCAAGATCCGGCAGCAAAGTGGTAATAACGACACCATTCTCTGGTGTCCTGACCGTATTTCCTACTTCATATGTCGCCGAAACTACAGATGAATCGGTCCACCCTGTTCTTCTGGCCTTTACCATTAAGGTCAGGTCCGTCGACACCGCACAACTGGAGCCGATGATCCCGTTACTGCCTTCGACCGGGGATATACCGTTTGTTGAATAGAGATAGGTTACACTTGAGGTCCCGCAGGAAAAGTTCACTGTGAAACTGGTATCCCCGTAAACATCTCCGGGAATTGATAGTGAAGGAGTGAACGGCTGAAAATTATAATCATCTTCCGTGTCCCCCGATACATTCCAACCAGGGTTATCATGAATTGCATAAGCAGAAACATTGACACTATGGTCAAGGGTAATACTGTCCGTATACTCCCCATTATCTACTTCAGGCATAAGAGGACCTGTACCATCCACATCAATAGTATAATAAATTGTGGTATTTGGTGTGACTGTCGAGATAGTCAGATTAAAACTATTATTGAACGTACCACCACTGACGGAGAATACAGGATCAACCGGGCGAAGTTCAAAATTACGTGAAGCAACACTTGAATCACCCCAGTCTTCCTTTACGGCGATAGCCTTGACATTCATACTTTCGGTGACAGATACCGTAGTCCCCGGAGTACCGTTAGTACTGGAAGGTTCAGAACCATCTGTTGTGTAGTAGATATCGGCACCGGATGTAGAACAGGATAAAGTTAAAGTCTGCGCCTCATTGTAGGTCCCGCCGACAATATCGAAGGCAGGAACAGACACATAATCGGTTATAGTATAATCCGCTGTAATAACATCGGAAATATTTGAAGGCACCGAGGTTTCATAGGCCAGGGCCTTGAAGTTATAGGTCGTTTCATTACTCAAGGTTAAGGGTGCTGTATAGATAATATCCGTACCAGATGCTCCCGGTATGGGGATAGAACCATCGGTGGTATATATGATAGTGCAGCCGCCTGTCGAAACGGTAAACTCAAGAGGTGATTCATCAAAATAAAGACCTTCATCCATAGAGACTAAAGGAACCGGAATCGTTCCAGTAATTGTATAGATTGCCTCAGTTATCGGAGATACAGCATAGCCGTCCTTAAATGAGACAGCCCGTAAAGTCTGTGTGGTGTTCACTGTTACTGGCGAAGAATATAGCAAACCGGTCGTCTTCGTTGGCGTAGAGCCATTAATAGTATAGTGTATGGATGCCCCATCGGTTATGGTAGATAGACTCACGGTCTGAGCCACCCCATACTCACCTTCGGCAAGTGAATAGAGAACAAGACCCGTAGAATCTTCGACCATATCCTCTTCATTTACTGTATATTCAACCGTGGTTGTCTGATTGGAAACAATTCTTACCGTTTCAACAAAAGATTTCCGCATTATGCTTCCATCCAGAACCTCCGCGACGAGCGTGTAATACCCAGGGGTTATACCCTCAGGATAATCCGTTGTCGAAGAGTACTCCGCAGTAGTTGCAGTATAACTCATTGTAAGGAGTTCCAGACTGCCTCCCGACTGCCCAAATTCTACATTTAATACAGGCGTTATGGAAATACCTGAATCCCAATTAAAGTTCAGTTGAAAACTCCCCTTTTCCTGGAGTGGAGAAACAGTAATGGAAACAGCGGCATCAGAACCGCTGATAAGGGTTATAGTATTGCTGCCTTCGCCTATAATATCTCCAGCTGAATTTTTGCCGGATACCAAAATCGTCCACTCACCCGGGGCCAGTCCCTCTTTATTATGACTTTGAAGGGTTGTATTCTCCGGACCAAAAGAGGGTGCAGTTGAATGGGTACCGGAAATATCGTAGGAGGCAATTTCCATATCGATAGTTGGTATGGCAGTTCGGGACATTGCAGTTGTTGGTTCATTAATACTTATATAAAGAGAGGCCGTCTCCGGAGTTAAAAATGAATTATTTCCACAGCCGGTAATTATACTGATGAAGATAGCAACTCCCAAAACCAACGGAGCCATATTCTTTCTCATAGCAATTCTCCTGATCATATTAAAAGGCCCTGATTGGCCGAACACGACATGTAAATTCTTTGCCACTATCCATTCCAACCCCGGAAGAAAAACCCAGAATACGAGCAAAATCAGAATTTAATTCACTAGAGGACCAATATTCACCAATCTCATAAAAACCACCGATCGAATATCGTTTTTGGTACATGAGGTACAACTCATCATAAGATGGTAAAAACCAATCGTTATAGTCAGACAGATCATAATACTTACAAATATAAGCTGCGTAACTTCCAGCGCCCTGCCTTCCAACAATGGTGGCCGTATTGTTTTCCCCGTAGCCTATCTCCCCGAAGGTACCTCCGACAAGAAAGTTTGTTCCGTTATACCACTGAATACCTGTGCTTATATCACCCGGTGCCGCTTCCAGATAATCGAAATCTTCGTAGTCATCATTCACATCCTTGAAAAAGATAACACCGCCAGCCGGTCCCGTATCACCCAGGTTATAATAGAGTCCGACTTTGAAATTATAAGATACAGATAAATAAGCACCATCCAGTTCAACAACAGAAGTTATTGTGTATGAACCATCTCCAAGGTTAGAACCGAAAGAGACCGACGCCTGATCAGCACCGATTATCTGTTGTGAATCCAGATACCAACTGTAACTGTCAGCAGTCCCGGAATGTGTTACTGTTAGATTCATATCTGTTCCAGTAAGCAGTTCTGCATCATATCCAACTAAAAGAAGTGTTACAGGATTATTCATATCCTCGGTAATAGTAATGTCTGTATCTATATCAATTGTGAAGGAAAATACAGCGGACCACTGGCCATAAGCATCACTTCCATCGACAGCCTTAATCCGCCAGTAATATGTCTGGCCATTGATAAGAGAGCTGGGGAGTGTAATATCAGAAGAGTTCAAACCAGACTCCTGCACAACCATATCGCCGGGATCAAACCCAGAGTCTAAGGCTATATCAAGATTGTAGTATTCGGATGTATAAAGAGAATCACTCCAATCCAAATCAGGTGTGATATCCTCGACTTCCTCGCCATTGGATGGCGAAAGAAGGGTAACCGCTGGGATTAGTAGATCATCCGATGAAGTATTCGAATATGCGGATTCTCCAAAATCGTTAACCGCTTTCATTCGATAGTAGTATGTATACCCATAGGCGGCGGTAGTATCCTGCCAGCTTTCAGAACCCGCACTAACGCTACCGTTCACAACGGCATAGTTTGATTCATCACCAGTGCTCCGTTCAACAACAAAGGCCGTTTCTATATTGGAGGTATCATTCCAGGTCAGGGTAATTGTCCCCGGTACAAATAATAGATCCGTTGGGGCTGTAGGAGTGTGTGTAAAATCCGAGTCCGTAAGGGTTATTGTTTTTTGACTGATCAGACCTCCATAGATCTGCACCATCTCTATGACATTTGCCTGAAGAAGTGCAGCCGTTTTTAATAGAAGCTGAAATCTAAAGGTTACTCCAGCATTCAACTCCTGACTATATTGAAACCTGACTACTCCCTCAGTTGAGCTCACACTATAATCACCACTATTTATCGGACTTCCATTCAAAAGAGGTTCATAAGAATCGATACCGATATATTCAGGCCAGGTTATAATCAAGTCCACCGTTCCTGTTCCGCTCTCTATTGGTTCGAGGTCCAGGTCAACGGGAGTCGTTGTATCAGCAGAAATAATAATTCCGCTCACCTCTCCTTCCGCAACAGGACCACCTGCTTCATTCAGAGCTTCTACGCGAATATCCCATGAACCTATGGCAAGGGTTATCTCCGGCATGGAATTTGATGAAAGTACGGCGGATTTCTCCTCCGGGCCATTGGCAAAGTATATCCGATATGAATCGATTGTTAGAACCGGTTTTACCGTTCTGGATATACCTTGTTCTTCCAATATCAATTGTAAAACACCTGTTCCTCTCTGCTCTGTTTCAATAGGAGAGAAGCGGCAGGAAAAAAATCCAGAAGAAAAAGTCAGAACAATAACCAGTAGGATTACCTTTATAAAAACCATCAGAATCGATTGCTTTTCCATTATTCACCCACCCCGTTTTCAACTACAAATCTAAGATTTTCCGAAAATTGACTGGAGCCTCTGTCTGTAAAAACATAGAGATGATGAACACCCGGACTTAAAACACTACTGTCAAGAGTGACAGAATTTCCGGTTTCCGAACTTAAATCATAACCATATAATTCCCAGCCATACCCGTCAAAGCTTTCATTCACACTTACAGTTAAAGTCCCGGGCTGCTGTACCACTACATCATCATCTTCATCAAAAGTAAGAATCTCATCCCAGGGCGTATTTACCGTTATAGACAAACCGAGTATACCGTTCAGATCCTGGGAAACATCTCCATACATCGCCGTATTCGCAAGCCTGTCCCTGACCAGTACATTGAAATAATATAAACTGCCAATATTCAAACCGGAAACATTAGTATTTAAAGTATCAGCAGCCCAGTCCATAACAGTAAAACGGCCTTCACCGGAAATTTCCGCCGAAATAACGGTATTGATATTATCCTGAGTCGAAGCAACAACTTTATATTCCAGGGCTGTGGACAAAGTTGAAAGATCGGAACCTGCACTCCAGTCCAAAGTTAATGACGAGGTGGAAACTTCACTTATGGTTATAGTTCCACTGTCCCCCGGGGCAGGAGCCTTATGATCCCATTTGAAAACCATTTGATCACTTACAATGTGGTTTGTATCATCTATTACGGTTAACTGAAGAGTGTATTCTGATTCTGTTTCCAACTGACCGGATATTACAGGGGTAAGAAGAGAAGCATTATCGAAAAGTATATTCCCATTACCGGAGACTTTGCTCCAGGTATAGGTCATAGCCGTTCTGTCTTCGGCAGTAGCCCCGGGAAGAACAGGAGTCCTCGTCCATTCTATGGTAGAACCTGCGGAAATAACAGGATCTGAGGTATCAATTACAACAGTAGCCGTTCCCGATTCAGACCAATTCCCCAGTTCATTTGCCGCCTGAACAAAAAGAGTATAACTCCCATCAGGTTGATCTGTTAAAGGTGAATACCCCAATGTCCCGCTACCTCCGGTAACCTGCCAGGTACCTGACTCTGCTCCCAATTGAAACCTGAAGTTAACAATACCGGCGGGGAGATTCCAGGACCATATAGGTTTTGTATTGGTAGTCGGGCTTTCAACCTGAACAACTGGTGTCGGAGGAATATGTGTGGCCGCTGTTATTTCCTGTTCAATTTCCTTAAGGAATTCATCCTCACATGAAGAGCAAAAACTAGTGATGAAAAACACAATACAAAACAACCATATGACTCTTGTTTTTTTCATTCTTCTTCTCCATCCCAGAGCATATCAAAGAATTCATCTCTATCCGCAGCCCGTGTACCTTCGCTTCTATCAAGTACCAAATAACTATATTTTTCCGCAGCAGCAGGATCGATTGTTATAAGTTTGTCATACAGTCGGCTAACTACCATATGATTTTCCAGTTCATAATTTGTTCGGGCAAGTCCGACCAGGACCGAAGGGTTATCCGGTTCATCGACTGATGCCCTTGAGAACCATTCATAGGCAAGGTTGAAATCTCCTTTCAGAAAGTAGATATTACCCAAATTAATCTTGGCAGGAGGGTACTCCTGTTTGTCGACTAAAAGTTGAAACTGCTCCGCCGCTTTTTCGTATAAACCATAACGGGCGTAGAGCACTCCGAGTCTGTTAACATCCCGGGAACTCCCTCCAGAGCGTTCTATCCGTGCCTGGTATTTGGCAACTTCATCCTCAATTTCCATACCGATATAACGCTCTAATGCTGAAGAATATGAATCAACTATGACCTCATTAGTTGGAAAATCCAGATTACCTCCACTTCCCCGCAGCCCGACTGGCTGATAAATCTCCTGAGCGGAATCAATAGGGTAAAAGCCTGTATTTCCTTTGGGATAATGCTCCCGCCACTCCTTCGCCCCGGTTTGCCAGGCCATTAAAAAACCATTTTGAACCTGAGTTATCTCGACAGGAACCCAGGCCTCATCATCCATCAGGATGAAATCATCGGGTCGTCTGAACTCTCTGGACAACTCTTCTGAGCTTATACCAGGATTAAAAGCCATAAAGATATGACCTGGAATAGTGACGAATGCGGTTTTTATTCCGACGGATTTTAAGAGTGACGAGAAAAGAATACTTAAATCATCACAATCACCGGCTTTGTAAGTAAGGGTATGCCTGGGGAATTGCAGGTAATCGATAGCGGTTATTTTTCCAGAAAGATTAGCATAAGGAGTTAAAGGATCAACAACATAGTTAATCCCATAATCTTTGAGTGCTTCAAAAATACCCATAGCAATTCTAAAATTCAGATTAACCGGGTTTACAGATGACTGCCTGACCAAACCGCCCACATTCTTGGCAAACTGAAGAACAAGAGGATCACCTGACGTCACGAAGGCGGCAGCTTTTCTATCATCATCCCACATCATTGCATTTCGATTTTGTATCGACATGGCTTCAGAGAATTCATAAGACATCTCTTTACCGCGCCAGATGTAATCCACTTGAATCCGAGCGGTTGATATTGAAGATTCAGTCAAATCCATTATATCCATATTGAACAGACCATAGAGCGGTACTTCGATTTCACGACCACCTTCCAGAAAATCAGAAGCAGGCATTACCTTCGGAGCATCCATATACTCGCTGACAAAGAATGAAACCCTTATGTCAGTTACCTCGCTCTTTTCTTTATTTTTAATAAGAAGAAATCCTAGAGGATGATCATTATAATATTTATGAAAAACAGGGAAAACCGGTAAAAACCGAATATTGGAAAACTCCAAATCAGCGGGTCTCTCTTTCATACCCGGAGAAAAGGCCCCTCCTAAAGACAAACCTATTCCCTGGTAAAGATCAGTAAATACTCCAGAAGACCTTGTCAGATAATACCGATAATCGCCCCCCAGATTAAATGCAAAAACAGGGTTTAAGCGGAATGAAAAAGCCAGATTTGCAGAAACAAGGGGATTCTGAGTTACACGATCCGTGCTGATACCGGCATACCATCCAAGAGAAAATCCAGCGTATAAGTTTAGAAAAGGTAGTAAAGCTAAATCAATTCCCGGACCCAGATCTAAAGAAACCAGGTTTATTGATAAGTCGTCAACATCCGTGGGAACATTTCTAAAGTCGATACCGGTATTCAAAGTCAAATTAGATTCAGAATCAGACTTATACTGAGCGGAAAGCGCTGCTGAAAAACCTGTTTTAAAGGACGAATTTCCAGATGAAACTGGAAATGAAACACCAGGCTCTAAGAAAAAGGAGAATTGTTTTTGTGAAAATAATGGATAACATGAAGTATAGGCCAGGATGATTAATAAAAGAATTCTTTTTAACATTCTCTCATCCTTATTAACGTATAAATCAATTATACTACGTAATTGATCAGAGATCAAAAAAAGAATAGAAGAATATTCTGTTATGAGAAGAAAGAAGTCTCCGGCTGTACCATAAAATTACTGAATATTGAGCACCAATTTTAAACCGTAATCAATTTCTGACATTGAACTCTGTGATAAGACACATACTTTTTCCGTTAATCTTCTTTTATCGATTGTTGAAACCTGAGATATATTAACTACACCATTTTTTGGTAATCCGGTTTCCTCACTCTCTATAAAAACATTTCCGGGAGCATCCGCAAGATTCAAATTTGTTGTGATTGACGCAATTATAGTTGTTCGTATTTTACTTCTATTAAAAGAATCATCTTGAATTACAACAACCGGGCGTTTAAAACCTGGTTCACTCCCAAATGGTATCCCAAGATCTGCCCACCATATTTCACCACGTATCATTTTTAGTTGCCTCTCGAAGTGAATTAATTCCAAAATCGGTAAAATTATGATCATTTTCAGTATCTGAATAAAGAATATTTAATTTTTCGGTTATTTTATCTTTATTATGATGCTCAATAAATTCCTTAATTGCTCTGACATATAATTGACTCCTTGCAAGACCCAATTGTTTGGCTGTTATTTCTGCATCGGTAAATAAATTGTCTGGAATTGATATAGCTGTTTTCATATTAATAGTATAACAAAAGTATAACCATTAATCAATATTATTTTTTGGGTATTCAGGTAGAGTAAAAACGACAATTTACAACATAATCCTTTGGATCTATAATAATCACATAACAAATATTTTCTTTAAAAAGGAATCCGATGAAATTAGGTCTCTATGATGTTCTTGTCAATTTGCTTACTCAGCGGGAAATCGATGATAGTTCGTTACAATCTTTATCCTCTGATTTAGATAGTGCGGATAGTCATGATTATCTGGGCCAGTATATTCATAACTTGTTTGTTCAGAGCTTGGCTCAGATAAGGGCTGATAAGAGTACCGGCAGTGATGCCGAGGCTAAAAAGAGCAAAATTCGCAACCAGATTTCAATTTGCAATGAGATAATTTCAATCTTCGAAAAGCATGGTATTAGAGATTTAGAAGAGCTATATCTACCACCGGATACCCATAAATTATTGGCATTATATAAGCAGAATGTTCCAAAATCAGAACTTTCAGAACGTCCTGATACGCCACTCAACCTGGGGGCCCTTCTTACGGGAACGAGGCAGGATCCGTCTCTTGTTTCTCAGCTTAAAAAGGAAATTGTTAATGCGGATGGGGTCGATATCCTTTGTTCTTTTATTAAATGGAGCGGAATCAGGATATTGGAACCGGCTTTACGTACTTTGACGGAGGTCAATGGCAACCGGTTTCGCATTATTACAACCAGTTATATGGGTGCAACGGATCAGAAGGCCGTAGAGTTTCTATCAACCTTACCGAATACGGAGATTAAGATTAGTTATGACTCGCATAGGACACGGCTTCATGCAAAGGCTTATTTGTTCCGGAGGGAGACGGGCTTTTCTACGGCTTATGTGGGTTCATCGAATATTTCCAATGCAGCATTGACTGAAGGGCTGGAGTGGAATATTAAAATTAGCCAATGGGAACAGCAATTTCAGTGGAACAAGATAGAAGCGACCTTCGAGACCTATTGGAATGATTCAGAGTTCGTTTCTTATTCAGAGTCGGAAAGGGAAAGGCTTAAGTCTGCCTTACAGAGTGAGAGGGTTGGTTTTCAGGATAATGGAGAATCTATTGCTCTTTTCGATTTGAAACCCTACTCTTTTCAGGAAGAGATTCTGGATAAGATTTTCACCGAGCGAAGTTTATTGAATCGTAAAAAACATTTGGTTATTGCTGCCACGGGAACGGGGAAAACGATTGTGGCGGCCTTCGCTTATAAGAGGTGGTTACGAGAGGAGAAGGAAGAGGAGGCCGGGCAATATCCACCCTTCCTGTTTATTGCCCATAGGGAGGAGATACTAAAGCAATCCCTGGCTACTTTCCGGGCGGTTTTAAGGGACCATAATTTTGGGGATTTGCTTGTAGGAAACCATGCTCCTTCTCAGATGGAGAACCTTTTTGTATCGATTCAGTCGTTTAATTCTAAGTCTCTTTATGATAGGTACGCTTCGGATTACTTTAAGTTTATTATTGTGGATGAGTTTCATCATGCGGCGGCGAAGAGTTATCAGAAGCTATTGAGTAAGTTTGCCCCGGATTTTTTACTGGGTTTGACGGCCACTCCGGAAAGGACCGATGGCGGTAATATTCTAAAATATTTTGATGATCATATTTCATCGGAGATACGCCTTCCGGATGCTATTAACAGGAAATTGCTCTGTCCTTTTCAATATTTTGGTATAAGCGATTCGGTTGATTATTCGGTATTAAAATGGGAGAGGGGTGGATATCGTTCTTCCGATCTTGATAATGTACTGACCGGGAATGATATAAGAGCCAGTTTAATTATCGATAAAACGATAGAAACGGTACTTTCTGTAAAGAAGACTCGGGGATTGGGTTTTTGTGTTTCGAAGAAGCATGCCGAGTCCATGGCAAACTCTTTTAATACGGTAGGTATTCCTTCTGCCTTTTTAACTTCTGATTCTTCTCCTGAACTTAGAAACAGGATTAAGGGTAAATTACAGAACAGGGAGATTAACTTTCTGTTTGTTGTGGATCTATTTAATGAGGGAGTGGATATTCCTCAGATAGATACGGTTTTATTCCTGCGGCCCACCGAGTCTTTGACGATCTTCCTGCAGCAGTTAGGGCGTGGATTACGTTTGGATGATGAAAAGGATTGCCTTACCGTATTGGACTTTGTGGGGCAGTGTCATAAGAACTTTCGCTTTGATTTACGATTCAGAGCTCTTATCAATAATTCCCAGTTGAAGATAGACGATGAGGTTAATAATGAGTTCCCCCATCTTCCGGCGGGATGTACTATTCAACTGGAAAGACAGGCTCAGAAATATATTCTTGATAATATTAAACAGTCATTCATTCAGCGAAAAAGTAAAATCATACAAAATATTGCGGAGTTCAGTCGTACTACCGGCTTAAAATTATCGTTGGAAACTTTCCTGACCTATCATCACCTTGAGATCGATACCATCTATAAATCCGCATCCTGGACACGGCTGAAAACAGAGGCAGGTGTACATGCGGAGTTCCATGATCCAGAGGAAGAGATCCTATCCAAAGGGTTACGCCGGTTGTGTACTATAAATGATGAGTATCAAATTAAGTTTATCAGGAGCTGGTTATATTCGGATAGAGAAGCAGAGGATGAGGTTGAAAAACAACGCCTTACCATGTTCCTGTTTACCCTCTTCAGGAAGAGTAACATTCCGGCAGACTTTTCGTCGGCGAGAGAGA
This sequence comes from Spirochaetales bacterium, assembly GCA_016342585.1. Classification (GTDB taxonomy): domain Bacteria; phylum Spirochaetota; class Spirochaetia; order UBA9216; family UBA9216; genus JAEINK01. The sequence goes on along the minus strand of JAEINK010000013.1, from coordinate 13,507 downwards.
TTTTAAATCGAAATCCTGTTCTAAAAGTTGAGATAGGGACTTTAATCAATTACCGGGAGAATGCTATTGAGAGCACACCTCCTGTTCAGACCTTTAATTTTATCTGTTCCCTCTCCTTACACTGTTCCTACACACGGGATGCGCTTCTATCAGGATTAGGTTACTGGAATCTGACTAAGCAAAAAGAGATGAGAGAGGGTGTATTACAGATAAAAGATATAAATACGGATGTCTTCCTTATCACCCTTAATAAAACGGAGAAGCACTACTCGCCTACCACCATGTATGAGGATTACGCCATGGATGACAGGTATTTCCATTGGCAGAGTCAATCCACCACAGCGGAGACCTCCCCGACGGGACAGAGGTATATACATCATAAGAAGAACAACCACTCTATTTTAATGTTTGTACGAGAGGATCAAAAAAGAAATGGGATTGTACTCCCCTATTATTTCCTTGGAAAAGCTGAATACATTTCTCATACAGGCAGCAAACCGATGAGCATTACCTGGAAGCTGGAAAGCCCCATGCCGGCCCATTTGGTGAGACAAACAAATAGAATGGTGGTGGGATAAAGAAGGACCGCTTATGCTCTTGCACGATAGCCCTCTTTAGGGATGAAGGTCCTCAGGGCAGCTTGGGGTAGTCTTTCACGAACCCCTGATGGGCACTGATATTATTGAGAGTAAATCTCTCCTATTTTAACTTTTCTATCTGTTCACTGGGCAGACCGGTAATATCACTTATTTCAGTAATGTCATAACCTTTAGAAAGCATCACTATTGCAGTTTTTAAATTAGCTTCTTTTCGGCCTTTCTCAAGGGCATCATCTAAACGGGAAGCTTCATCCCTCTGGGCCTTAATTCTGGCGTTATAGAGTTCGATGTACTGATCATTAGCTGTAAACTTCTTATACGATTTATGAGCCTGCTCCATAACAGGGTCTCCAGTTAGTAGTACCTTTTTCATAATGTCCTCTCCTACAATTCCTTCATTTTCGAAAAAGTAAGCCCATTTCTCAAGTCTTGAATGCAGAATCATCTGTTCTTTCACATCCATCTTCGATAATTCGAAGAAGTGGATCTGCATTTGATCAGATAATACCACATCGCAAGAGTCCTTTTCTATAGGTAGGAAACAGCTATGCGGTCTTTGTAGCTCTGGGAAAATGGTAAAATTAAGAAGGTTAATGCATATTACAGGATCGAGGTTCTTATATTTCTCGCCCTCTTCCAACTGATCTGAATAGAGTTTTGCCCAGTAATATAGGGTTCGATTCGCATATCGGGAATCATTGAGTACCTGAATCTCTACATTGAAGATTCTGTTATGGGAGTCGACGGCTTTTACATCGAGAATGGATTCCTTACTGTTTGCGATACTTACAAGATTGAAAGGATTTAAAAGAGTGATATCTTTTGCTCCTTCAAAACCTGAATCAAAAAGAATTGTATTTATAAAGTCGAGTAGTAGCTTTTTATTCTCTTCCGAGCCCAGCAGGTAGCGGACAAAGATATCAGATATTGGGTTGATATATTTTTTCATGATGAATCCTCCGGATAAAGGAATGCCTTTATAGCTAACTACCGGGGATTTATTTGATTTGATTCAAGTGTGGTAAAAAGTCTGTTCAATGAGATTGATCATAAATAGCAATTCTAAAGAACATTGACGTAGGAGATATGTGAGCGCACCTGTCTAGAGTCCGTTGGTGAGGATGGCTTCTTCTATGAATTTCATTGACGCTTTCCATAGATGATTTGTTGAATCACGCCTGATAATACCAATAACTCTTTCTCGGAATGTAGAAAATATACCATATTAGAATTATAATTTGATCACAGATATGAAAAAATAACGCACGGGCTTTAAATAAACCGATCACCCTACTCTGGTTATTAGGACAGTATTATCTCTTTAAAAAAACAACATTTTCATTTTTAGAAGTTGAACCAGTGGTTAGTAACTTTATAAAATATAGTCTCTGATAAAGTCTCTTCCTACAGTGAAGGTTTTAAACGGTGGATTCTTGATTATGAAAATAAAGAATATTTAGCATGGCATCGTTCAAAGGTGTTTATTGAATGAAGAAAGTTTCTTATACACCCATTCATTCTCGATACGTTCTTGTTCAATTCTGCTGTACTGTTGATTTTCAACAAGATAATGATAACATTCCTGCTCTGCCGATGTTAGATTAAAGTCATCCCTTGCGTAAAAGGTTCCTGCACTATGTGCATATTCCCTAAAATGGTCATAGTCCTCTCTTTCCATACAAACCGAGCGTGTATGGGGAAAAAAGGTTCGTAAAAAATGCAGGATCTCAAACCCTTGAGGATCTATATCACCCCAGTAATACAGATTTTTCTGCTCAAGCCATTTACATGCATTCAGTCTAACTACAGCCTTCCCCATTCCCCACATTTTTAACCAATCTTTAGGAAGATCAATTCCAAGAAAACTGTACTTATTTTCTATGATTAGAACATTAGAAAAGGGGGGATCCCAATCCCCCAATTCAGAGGGGAGTACCGCAAAATCCCTAAAAGTAAAATCGGGATTGAGTGATTCAGGAATGATTATTCTAAAACGAAAATCCTCATCCTTGTCCAATCCATATCGAAGAGCAATGTCCTGTTCTTCCTTATTAATTCGATCTTCAGGAATAACCTTATCAAGGAGTTCCCTAAGAATGGGCTGCCGGAGTTCCATGAATTTCGTTGGCACTGGTATAGGTAAAGCTCTCAATGCAGCAGTTGTAGGCTCTTCGTCCCGGAAAAATCGTACAACCTCTATTAACATCTCCCAATTCTCCAGGTATTTCAATATTTTCCTGGGATTTTCCACTAGCCATTCTTCCAATTCCGGCAACTCCCGGCGGATTCGATCCACACTATTCTGAAAGGAGGAAAACTCCTTTGATTTCCCGAGGAAACCCAAATAATCCTCAAAGGTGGGGAACTCAATCGCTTTCAGAAATGTTTGCGTCCCCTCAGATCTTGTGCTGCGAGTTTCCAGGACCATTTGATATCCTGCTGCTTTTTCTGTCTTCTGTTTTTTTGAGAGACCGTTTATCAGCTTCATCCGCTGCGCGAAAGGCACCGCATTGCTTATGGTGCACCCTCTCAATCGAAGAGGAAAAGATTCCTCCTGTTTTAACCAGGATTTCAATAGGGAGAAATACTTGCTTTGAGCCTTTTCCCGTACAAACTCCGGGGTTAAACCTCCTGTTTCTGCCATTCCTTCTTCTTCTCCTCATATTCCTGAAAACCCAGTTTATACAATCGCGATTTTTTATCCCGGTTTTCAACGTAGTGGACCGTTTCAATATAGTCTTCCACCAGGTTGATTTTATCAAGAGGAGTTACCACCATAAGCTGAAGCGATAGACTTTTAAAAAGATTCATGGCATAGGTAGAATTTTCCGGGTCCACCTTGCTGAAAGCCTCATCGACAACAACAAATCGAAAGGAACGGTCCCCATTTTCATTTATCCCGAATTGATAAGCAATAGCCGAAGCCAGTATAGTATAGGCCCATTTTGCTTTCTCTCCGCCGGACAGACTGTTGGAATCTTCATAAAACTGGATCTGCTCATCTGTTATGCAGTCTTTTTCTTCCGCCGCAAACTCCAACCAGTAGCGTAGATCCAGAACCTTCTGCCGGTATAGGTCTTCTTGTTTTAAACGGGTGATCAATTTTTGCATTCTCAAAAAACAATTTTCCAGTTCTGCCTCATCCCCTAAAGCAAGCCGTGCCGCATCTCCGCGGGCATTACGGAGATCCCGCTGGAACTCGCGTATGGCCACATCCTTGGTTTCTACCCAGATTAAACGGATATAGCTGTCCGGATCGGTGTTGTATTTCAATTTCCGCAGGGATTTGTTCAACACCTCAATATTCCGCTGAATCAGCCTTACTTTACGATCCAGGGACTCCTGGAATCCGATCAGATCTTCCTGCATCCTATCATTCAAATATTTACGAAAATCCTTCTTATATTGAGGCAATCCCTCCTCTTTCAGCCTCTTGTAAAACTGATCAAATGAGGAGATATACTCTTCCTCCGCTTTTAAATGAGCCGTTTCACCAACCCAAGATGGAAATTGTTCCAGAACTCCGACTTTTGGATTTATAAACTCATACATACTTCTAACGAGAGTAGAGGTCGCCTGGCGAAGGTTCTGTGAAATTTCATCCCTCTGCCGTTCTATCTTAATCTGAATACGCTCCTCTAACCGAAGCAATTCCTCAAGATATTCAGGTAGATTTTTTGGTAGTTGTTTCTGAAAGGTATCTTTAAGCTGGAGTAGCTCATCTTCCGTCAGCAGCTCCTTGAAGGTATAAGGATCATCTATCTTCTCATGAAACTGGTTTCGATACCGCTTCACCTGCTCCATTTGATCCAAAAGTTTTCCCTTTTCCTGTTGAATAGTATTGTTTTCGTCGACTAACTGCTCAATTTTAATAATCAGCTGCTCTAATTTATCCTCCAGCTTCTTTACATCCTTGTGAGTATCACATAATCGGTTGTATTCTTCCTTCAGTTGCCGTAACCGCGAATCAAGATGAAACCAATCGATTTCTCCAAACTCATTTATTGAGGCCAGCTGGTCCCTTCGTCTCCTTTGATCCTCAAATTTTTTACCTTTCTGTTTAAGGGCAGTCAGGGTATTAAACGTCTCCTCACAGTCTTTAGAGACTTCTATTAGCTGCTGCTGCAATTTCTTCCTTTTTTCAAGATTGTTCCAACCCAGAACATAATTCTCAGGACCGGTAACATGCCGACGGTCATCCTTCTCATGACGGTTTGCCCTTTTGATCAACCCTAGCAGGGTCAGAGCCCTTTTGTATCGCGGCAACTGATCAACCTGCTCCACACAATGATAATCAAAATTACGGTTCAGATAGTTCCAAACCCATCCCTGCAGGGCATTATCCTGCTTAACTTCCAGCTTTAAAGGGAGGATATCCTCTTCCTGGTTCCACAACGCACTGTCCTCAAGCGTTTCCTCCTGATTAACCCGGTAATAAACCAGCCTGCTTTTAAGATTATGTTCATTAATATAACGGTTTACCTTGGAATAGTGCTCATCCGGAACCAACAAACAGAGTGCAAAATTATGAAGCAGTTTTTCGGCAGCAGGTCGCCAGCTTACCTGGTCCTCTCTAACACGAATAAGCTCACCCGCATAGGAAAGTTCTTCTTCCTGTAACTTCAGGGCTTCACATATGCTGCGGCGGAGTTCAATTTGATTCATGGGAATATTATTTTTTCGGTTACCCAATGAAAGAATTTCCTGTTCTAAATCATCCCGGTTCTTTTCCAAATCCTTCAGAGTATTCTGATAAATAAAATCATCATCCCGGTTTTTCTCCAATTGCTCCCGCAAACTCTCTTCTATCTCCTTGAGAAGTTTCTGATTACTCTGAAATGACTGTAAGCTCTGAACCAGGGGCAGTTCCAAATCCCGGGATAATTGTTCATACTCTTGGTGTCGTTTTCGTCTGATCTCCCGTTCAAATTCAGTGTTTTTCATTTTCTCCTTAAGAAGACTAATTTGATGAGAAACCTGATTCCCCTCCAACTCCTGCCGAATCTGGTATTGCTGCTCCTCTAAAAACCGTTTTTCTTCCGCTGCTCTCAGACTCTGCTGTTCCAGAACCTCTACCTTTTCAGTTATGGTTATTTCTTCCTTATCCAGGCTTTCATTCTTCAACGGAAGGAATCCGAGAGGCAGATAAGCTTTTAAAAGCTCTGCCTCTTTCTCGTTCCGCTGCAGTTTTATCACTTCTTTGCCCTCTTTGATCACCGGCTCCAGAAGTTCCAACTGTTTTTCGGCCTGTTCTATTTTGCGATGAGTGTTTAGCAGGGTCTGATAATTGGAGTAGAGATTATTGAAAAGATTCTCCGTATCCGAAGGTTCCAGCATATGACTGCGTATAAAACCGTTCAAATCACCCAGGACTTTTACCCCAACAGTTTGGGAAAAAAGATTTAGCGCCTTCTCCGACCGCATCCCCAGACTACGAATGAACGCAGTTTGATATTTCCTGAAATTTTCATAAAACCGGATTCCCCATTGTGTAGTAAGCCGTTTTTTGAAACTACCCTTATTCTCTTCCAACGGCAGGATATTTTCCTTTATCTCCAGATAGCGGTCAGATGTAAAAAACTGACGCTGCAAGGAACCGTTGGTGAAATAACGGACCTGACCCAATGTAACATACTTGTTTAAGACTGCATTGAAGAATACTCCTAGTAGAATAGAATAATCCTTCTGGGTGCGCAGGGTTTTTTGCTGAGCCAGGGACTGCTGCTCCTCCTTCAGATTCCCCACAACCCCAAGCATATAGGATTGTTCGGTACGCTCTTTCTTACGTTCCGCTCCGGAAGATTGGTTATAATGGCGCATATTCTGAGGAACCAGCAGTGTGATCAATGCATCTACAAGGGTGGTCTTTCCCGAGCCATTGCCTCCCGTCAGAAGGGTTGATTCCCCCTTGGGATCAACTTTCCAAATATGGTCATGAAAAGAACCCCAGTTATAGAATTCAAAACTGAAGAGCCGGTAACCCCGGGGCTTATCATTATCAAAGAGACTTTCCATGTTCCTCCAACTTCCTTTTAAATTCTCCGATGAATTCCAAACTCACTTTAGCCTTGGTCAACGGAGATACACGATAGATAGGCTCCTGATTCTCCTTGCCCCTATTCGATTGGGAAATGAGACCCAACTCCTCTACCTTGCGGACATAGCGATCCAGTTCCCGGAAAAGGCGTATCTGATCCAGGTTTTCCTTAAAATAAACTTGCAGTTTCTCCCGAAAATCACTGAGGGTTATATAAAGATACAGGGCTTCGGAAGCCCCGGCTTCAAAGGCATCCATCTCTTCCCGGAGTAAGACACAAAGAAGGGATACTTCAAAACTTAAAGGGATACGCCGGGTCAAACGGGGTAGAGGTTGTTCCTCTTCCTCATCGAGAGGCTGAGCAAGGTAGGCATATCCGTCCGCCTCGTTCAGATGAAGCTCCAATCCAATGTCAGCAAAATAAGCCCGTACAGCCCTTTGATGTATGAGCAAATCAGTCCAATCTTTATCTTCATATTGAAGGATTCCCTTTAGTAGCTGCAGAACTACAGGAGCAAAATCTTTCGTCTCTTTCATCGGCTAAATACCACCTTGGGAAAGCTAATATGGCGAATTGTGTCACCTTTTCTGTAATACAAAAGGACCTCTTCCGTCTCATCTATAACCGCCTTACGATCCTTGGACGCAGCATCCAAATAGGATAGCAACTCCCCCAGCCCTTTTTGAGGAGGATAGAGCCTTAAAAGTTCGTCCAGGTGAATTACCGGTGATTTTAACAGACCTTTCTGTATATTTTTTCTAATCACCCGTGGATCGATAGCCCAGGGATCGTAGAGAGAATCAAGGGCCTGAGGTTCATCCACTTCCTCCGAAGGAAGATCGTACATAGTCGCCTCTGCGGGAAAACTTAAAGTTCGTTCCATTTTCAGATTAACCTTGGGGGTCCCTTCCATAATCATAAATCCCTCCCCGGAAGGTAGATTCTCTTTCCATTCCAGCACCAGTGACTTAATTTCGGCGATTTCTTTTCTTAGCTTCCGTGTCATCCCGAATTGCTGATCGGTCAGCAGCCGGTTCAACTTTTCCGCCAAACGATGATTAGTATCAAGGATTTTCATTCCACCCTGATGTAAATAGTATTTCAGATCGGCCAGGAAAGGATCAGGGTCCTCCTTTTCCCTCTTCAGTAAACTGTATAGATTCATCACCATAACATGAATCTGATCATTTCCAAGATCGGAGGACAGAAACTGCCAAAAGCTGTAAAAGCTCTTTCCCTGAGGGGTTTCCTTCATCCTCTCCGAGGCATCCATTGTCATCCTAAGTAAATCCCCTCTTGTGGAATGATGGTTGATCTCCTCTTCAAAAAGGTTTTGAATTATTTCTTTGAAATTCTCTTCTACTTCACGAAAATCGGAGAGAAGAGTTCTTGCATTACGACTGATATCTTCAAAGCGCTCCTGAATCTGCCAGTCCTCCAACTGCTGTACAGGACGTCCCATTCGAATATTTTCAATATCCCTATCCAACTCATCCCGCTTTTTTATAAGCTGCCGCAGACGCTCCTCAGGGTCTTCCTGACTGCCCTCCAACAGCTCCTGAATTGCATGATATATATAGGTAAACCGGGATTCGGTTCCGACAAACTCCCGGGGATTTAACTCATCCATCCAGCGCAAGGCTTTCTCACTATGGGATGTGAGTTCATAGAGTATTTCTCCCCTGTCGTCGGTGTAACGACGCAGATAGCGTTTTGCAGGACTACACCACTGATCAAGCAGGCGCTTTGAAAATCCCAGATAATCCGGTTCTCGATTTTCTTCCTGATCGGAAAATAACTGCAGTTCATCCATCATCATGGCGAGATTGAGATGTAGGTCCTCTTCCCCCTTAGGAGCCAGACGGCTCCCTTGAAAACTTTCAAAGAAAAAAGCCAGAATTAAGGGAGCCCTTCTTTCCCGTAGAAGCAAAAGTGAAGGATGGTTCTCTGTGTAGTCGGTTAAATCCTGGTACTGCATCACGATTTATTTTACACTCTTTTATGGATGTTTTACAGAAAATAAATAATTCTGGAGGTCCTTTCTTAAACAGAATCCGGCATAATTCACCATATCTTCATCATATAATACAAACAGATTTGTAGATTAATTTAAAATTACTACACAAATCCGAAAAGCATTATTCACCAATAACCATCTATGAGGATTATGCCATAGATAACTTTTTAACAAGGCAGCAATAAGCATAATCGGCCTTTATTAATGTAAAAAGCCATACCACGCGCATGTATAGTCTTTATGTTTCTGATATTATATTTTCAGAGTTAGAATCCATGATTATCGTCATTTCAGCATACGAACCGGATCCAAACATATGGGTACCTGGTTTTTCACGGAGGAAACAATGATTTCATGCGTAATTTGTAAAGAAGGAATCTATAAGGACGGTTCAACAACTGTTACACTGGAGAGAGAATCAACAATAATCGTAGTAAAAGCTGTTCCCGCAATGGTCTGTACAAACTGTGGAAAGTACATACTCTCTGAAGAAGTCACCGAGTATTTGATGAAGCTATTGGATCAAGCTGTACTTCATGGAGCCGCTTTCGAGATGCTCAACTATGCGGCCTGAATCGACGCAAGTATTGTTGTCTTTATTATATAAACCCAAAAGCTTCATGACCTTCGGTAATTCGAAAAAGTAAATCTGCATCTGATTAGATCATGAACAAACTAAATATCAGAAAACTGATATTTTAAGTTTATTCCATATCAGCACTCGTTCGGAAATGTTCACGCCTGATAATACCAATAACTCTTTCTCGGAATGTAGAAGATATTCCATTTTAGAACTGGAATTTGATCATAGATGTGAAAAAATAACGCACGGCCTGTAGAATCTGCTTCCGGCAGACAGGAGGGTTAATCTGAATAAAAGCGACAAGCTTCCGGAAGAGGCCCTCCTGCGAAGGCAGGGGGATGCATTGATACATAACTGGCATCGGCTTTACTCCTGTCAAAAAGATCTTTTTAAGACTGATACATCTGTTCTTTCACATCCAGAGAGTCCTTTTCCATAGAAAGTAAACAGCTGTGCGATACTTACAAGATTGAAAGGATTTAAAAGAGTTATCATTATACGAAAGTATAAAAATCACACGTTATCCCTAAACTTCGCTTATCGTTATAACATTCCGACCGTAAATAGAATTCATAAAAGGGACATGGTCCGCTGTGGTGTCCCGTACTTGCAGGCCTTTCGAAAACAAAAATAGAGTTTTCTTTTTATAGGAAAACTCGGAGGATAAAAAGTGCAAAATCAATGTCTTGAATTTACTCTTTTAAAAAACATGCTCAAAAATGATGGACGGTTTATGGCAAGGGTTATTCACCAGAAAACTATTTTCTTTGAGGATCTCCTGGTGGAGATGGAGAACAACACGACCCAACGGAAAGAGGATATTCGACTGGCAATAACTCAATTCATGAATGCAATTGTAAGTAATCTAATCCGGGGACTAAAGGTTGAAACACCCATTGGTATATTCAAAACGACCATTAGAGGCAGCTTCGGTTCCATCGATGAAGATTTTCGCCCGGGTGCTGAAACCAATAATCACGAAGTGAAGATTATCCTAAAAATCAATGATGAGATGATACAGAGGGTTACAACCGGAATAAACACAGAAAAAGTTATGGAAAACAGCCTGAAGCATCCGTTGATTATTGGTATGGAAAATCTTAATGCCCCCGAATCCAATTTCTTTAAAGCCTTCCATGCCATGTCCCTTACGGGTGTTAACCTGAAGGTTGATACAGAAATGGAAGATGAAGGTGTATTCTGGGAGGATTCCCAGGGTACAATCACAAAAACTCCTGTTATTACCTACAACACCAGCTCCCTCCTGCAGCTCCAGACTCCCGAACTAGCTCCCGGCAAATACACTGTGTCTGTAGTAGCCAGGCTCGGCAACCATGTTCTAAGATCTACAAAAATTGAAGAGCTGGTCACAATCAAGTAAATCAGGTTCCGGTCGTTGCGGACCACGACCTTTTTAACAGTAGTCGATCATCATAATTGACTACTGTTATTTTTTTATCTGATTCCTATCAATATCATTTTTGATTACTATCAGTGACCATATTGACAGCAGTCAATGATGGGATTGACTGCTATCACTGGGATGATTGACTACTGACAATGACGGGACTCACGCTGACAGCTCCATATATAACTGTTAAAGATCAAGCTGAACAGGGCGGATCGACTTTCTATGCCCATTTTGCTGTAGGCGGAGGAAAGCTGCTTCTTAACAGTTACTACAGAAACAAACCTTTTTTGGGCAATCTGCTTGTTAGAAGCTCCGGTCTTAAGTAATTCAATAATGGTTTCCTGCTCAGAATTTGACAGGTTATATAATTTTAAAATTGAACATAATTTCTCGGTACCATAAGTCTTTATAATAATTTCAAGCTTCTCTTTTTCCTTATTCAGGTTCAGAATATTATGGCAGTGCTCCTGTTCCGAATCATAATGCTTCTTTTTCTCCCATTCGGATACTATAAATAGTGTTGTTAAATAAAATCCAACGAAGATTAAAAGTTCAAACTCAGTTCCTGCTTTACCTGTATAGAAAAGAATAATTTCCGTTGTAATTATATAAAACAACATAATCCCAATGCTCTTTAATCCTCCTTGCCTCTCAAGATACCCATACACATACATAAGTATATTCGCCAGGATTATAAGAGAGAAACCATAGATGCTTTTATAATCCAATATAATCGCAAAAAGTGCTGTCAGGAACAGAAATGAGATTTGAATTACTCTGATGAACCTGTAAAAAAGGAGTGCCCCTGAAATAAGGATAAAAATTGCCCCTAAAAAAATCGTAACCCCTGGAAGGATAACCCATTCCCTAAAGGGTATCTCCCTTATAATCAGACCTGCAACAAGGTTGCAGAGTAATGCGACAACAGCCATTGTCAAAAATAGTAATGTAATTTTGTTTTCAATCAGACTGACTTTTTTAATCTCCATGATCGCTCCTTCTTTTGGAAGAATTGAACAAAGTAGGCTACATCTTAAATTTATTTTTTATACCTTCTCATAAACCATAATTTAGAAAAAAGCAGAATGCAATTATACGAAAGTATGATTTTTGCAAATTAGTATTAAAATTCCTTAAAAGCCAACGATATTGAATTTAAGGAGAATACTATGGTCCCCCATTCCAGAGAGTTTCCAACCTTTAATTACAATTTTGATAGAGAAGCTTCCGCCCTGAAGAGTACAAAGCAACTTCGAACCATTCCATCCAAATCCAGCAAGACATTGTTGGCCGCCACCTGGAACCTTACGAATCTGGGCTGTCAGGATAGAAGTCCGGATGACTTTAGATTGATAGCAGAGGTAATTGGCTGGTTTGATCTGATCGCAATTCAGGAGATAAGTGAAGACCTTGACCACCTTCGTTATCTTATGGGTCTCCTCCCCGCTTCCTATTCATTTGTGATCTCGGATATAGGGGGCAACAGGGAAAGGGCCGGATTTATCTATGACTCGGATAAGATCCAGAGGCTTGAATTATCCGCTGAGGTGGCCATTCCCCCGGGGGACCACAGGTATATACGTTTAAAGGGTGTATCCGGCAGTTTTACAGGCTTCGATCGAAACCCCTATGTGACAGCTTTTGAGGCAGGAGAGCTTGAGTTCATGGCCGCCTCTGTTCATCTGTTTTATGGGAGTACCTCCTGCAGGGATGAAGACCGGCGGGCCCTGGAGGCCTATGGGCTTGCCAGATGGGCTTCCCAGAGGATGAAGTCCAAAGGCTCCTATTCCCAAAACATTCTACTTCTTGGGGACTTTAACCTGCCGTCTTTGGATAGTTCGAGCAATGTCTACCGTGCCCTTAAAGCAAAGGGATTAATGCTGCCGGAACATAGCACCTCCATTGGCAGCAACCTTCACGGGGATAAGCATTATGATCAGATTTCATTCCACATGGGCAGGATGGAGTCCTACTACACGGGTAAGTCGGGCGTTTTCGATTTCGACCATGAGCCCTTCTTTGAAGAAGCCTGGAAGATAGGCCGGGAATATTTTGATGATGCTGTTAAGTATCATATAGCCGATCATAGGCCGGTTTGGATTGAGTTTGAGGTTTAAGAGGATAATATTTTAGGGGAAGCCTCCTAAACCGAATCTTTGATTCAGTAACGCTACAGCCCGGCTTTGTCGTCGGCCTTCCTTCCGGTCCCCGGTTATGAGTACATAATTTGCTCCACAGGGCGACTTGGGGCAGTCTTTCGCTAACCCCGGCTGATTCCGTTGAAATCAGTTATGGAATTAAATTCCTTTAATACGATGTGTTTATTACCATTTTTGTTTTATAGGAAATACTTTTACACTGATGGGCACTGATATCATTGAGAGTAAATCTCTCCTATTTTAACATATCTATCTCTTCAATGGTCAGACCAGTAATATCTCTTATATCCTGAGCATCAAAACCTTTTGAAAGCATCACCATTGCATTTTCTAAATTAGTTTCTTTTCGGCCCTGCTCAAGTCCCTTCTCAAGGGCATCATCTAAACGGGAAGCTTCATCCCTCTGGGCTTTGATTCTGGTGTTATAGAGTTCAATGTACTGATCATTTGCTGTGAACTTTTTATAAGATTTACATAGTGCCCCAAAGCCTGTTGATCTGAAGCAACAGCACAAATTCCCCGGTATTCCTTATTAAGAAACAAATTAGTAAGGAGTATCGTATGGAAATCCCCTGTTGTCCTAACCCAAAATGCACACATTTTCACAATCCTGATAAGGATTTCTGGTATGTTAAGTATGGAACCTACCGTTCAAGAGCCTTTGGTACAGTTCATCGTTACCGCTGTAAAGCCTGCGGAA
>JAEINK010000099.1 GCA_016342585.1 Spirochaetales bacterium | reverse complement strand
GATCTTTCATAGAAACAGTCTACAAGAAATTTCCCTTTATGTCTAGTTTTTTATACGTCGTCCTGAGTAGTTACAACTTAACAATAAATATTTTATAAAAAGGGAGAAATGTTGTGAAGAAAGTATTAAGTACAGTTCTGATTTTAATGCTGATTTGTATTCCAGCAATGGTTTTCGCAGGTGGAGGACAGGAAGATCCTGCTGCCGGTGATTCATCTTCAGCAGGTGCTGCTGATTCAAAAAGCGGAGGAGTACTCGTTTTTGCACGATCAGGAGATTCTGTTGGTCTTGATCCTGCCAGAGAAACCGATGGAGAATCCTACTATGGATGTACACAGATTTATGATAACATCGTAGAGTTTAAGAATGGTACAACAGAAGTTCAGCCCGGACTTGCCGAGTCCTGGGATATTTCAGCGGATGGTCTTGAGTTTGTCTTCCATTTAAGGAGTGGAGTCAAATTTCATGATGGGACTGATTTTAATGCTGATGCTGTTGTCTTTTCTCTGGGAAGACAGCTGTGGGAAGATCACCCTTACCATGAGCTTGGCCCCTGGAAATACTGGGGATACATGGATATGGCGAATATTGTAGAAGATATTGTCGCTGTTGATGATCTTACTGTTAAGTTTGTTCTTAAAAAGAGGGAAGCTCCTTTCATTGCTAACCTGGCCATGGATTTTGCCGGGATCGTTTCTCCCTCTGCTGTTGAAAAATATGGTGAAGATTTCCCCAATAACCCCGTTGGAACAGGCCCCTTTAAATTCGTATCCTGGAAGAAGGAAGATGCAATTGTTTTCGAAAGAAATGAAGATTACTGGAGACGTCCCGCTTATCTGGATCGTCTGATTATAAAGGTAATCCCCGATGCTACAGCAAGGTATTTAGCCCTTCAGAAGGGTGAGGTTGATGTTATTGACTTCCCAAGTCCCGAAGATCTGGATGCCATGAAAGCTGATCCTGATATCAAGGTTATTCAGCAGGAAGGTCTCAATGTCGGTTATCTGGCCTTCAACTGTGACAGAGCACCTTTTGATAATAAGCTGGTTCGCCAGGCTCTGAATTATGCTATAAACAAGGATGAGATTATTGCTGGTGTATATGGTACAGCCGGAACCCCCGCAAAGAATCCACTTCCACCTACTATGTGGTCCTATAATAATTCAATTACCGATTATGCGTATGACCCCGCCAAAGCGAAAGAACTCCTCGCTGAAGCCGGATATGCCGATGGTTTTTCTACAACTCTCTGGGCCATGCCCGTTGCTCGTCCCTATAACCCGGATGGAAGAAAAGTTGCAGAAATCATGCAGGCCCAGTTCTCAAAGATTGGTGTAGAAATCGAAATTGTTTCCTATGATTGGGGAACCTACCTTGAGAAAACCGATCATGGTGAACACGACATGGCTCTCCTTGGATGGACCGGAGATAACGGAGACCCCGATAACTTCCTGGCCGTTCTACTTTCCATCCCCGCTGCGGAAATTCCCGCTGGAAATATTGCATTCTGGAGAAATGTTGAATTTAACGACATGATAATGGAAGCTAAAGAGACCATGGATGTTGCAAAACGAACAGAGCTCTATGAAGATGCTCAGGTAATCTTCCATGAAGAGGCCCCCTGGCTTCCGATTGCACATTCCGTTGTTTCTGAACCTATGCAGAACTACGTCATGGACTTTCAGCTTTCCCCTGTTGGAAAACGTCAGTTCTACGATGTATGGCTTAAAAAATAAGAGAACCTCGAAGAACTATGTTTTTTTAAACATAGTTCTTTTCTGATAGGTTCTCTCGTGGGCAGAATTTATGGAAAAAACTCGTGTTTCGAGTTTTTAGATATGCCCATAAAAGAATTACTTCAGGGGGCGGCCCAAACCGCCCCCTTTTTTCTGAAGGTATATTATGGGAAGATTTATTCTAAAAAGGCTGTCATTATTGATCCCGACGCTGCTCGGTGTCATAACCCTGGTTTTTTTTATGATAGCCCTTTCTCCAGGTGACCCTGCACGGGTCATGCTTGGTGAGCGGGCAAACAAACAACAGCTAGAGATGTTACGGGCTGAACTAGGACTTGATGAGCCATTATTGACTCAGTATGGCCTCTATCTAAAGAGGGTGGCCCATTTCGATTTTGGAAAATCTATAAAATCGGGAAGGCCTGTAATGGAAGAGATTAAGAATCTTTTTCCAGCCACGATTGAACTTGCATTCTTTGCCATGATATTTGCGGCAACCCTGGGTATCATCATAGGAGTATTATCTGCCACACGTAAGAATACCTGGATAGATTTTACTTCCATGGTGGGCGCTCTTATCGGAGTCTCCATGCCGGTTTTCTGGCTGGCACTTGTACTCATTATGATTTTTTCAGTCGGACTCGACCTGCTTCCTACGGGAAGCCGGATGAATGTCCGCTACTATTTTGAACCAATTACAAACTTTTATGTGATCGATGCCATAATTTTGCTGATAAAAGAGGGCGATCCTAAATATCTGGGTTCTGCCCTGAAACACCTGATTCTTCCTTCCATTGCCCTGGGAACAATTCCCCTGGCCATAATTGCCCGGGTTACCCGAAGCAGTATGCTGGAAGTATTAAAACAGGATTATATCAAGACCGCCCGTTCGGCAGGAATCAAGGAGAGAAGGGTTGTCTACCGTTATGCCCTTAAAAATGCCCTCCTTCCTGTAATAACCGTTATCGGACTCCAATTCGGATTACTGCTTTCCGGAGCAATTCTGACAGAGACAATATTTGCCTGGCCGGGGATTGGTAAGTGGCTATATCATGCTATTGAGGCCAGGGATTACCCGGCCGTGCAGGGAGGGGTCGTCATTATTTCGGCTACCTTTGTATTCATCAACCTGATAGTCGATATTCTTTACACTCTGGTGAACCCCAGAATACGGCTGCAGTAGGATTATGAAATGAGTGAAAATACAATAACGAATAAACCAATTGAGGAACCCGAGGTTCTTGAAAAAGTGCCCGGTAGATTCAGAGAGGCTCTTCATCAGCTTTTGAAGAATAAAGGGGCCATTGCCGGACTGGCGATAATAGCCATATTTCTTCTTGTAGGGCTGCTGGCTCCGATAATAGCTCCTCATGATCCCCTTGAACAGACCATGGCATTAAGAAAGTCACCCCCCTTCACCGACTCCTATTTTCTTGGAACCGATGATTTGGGGCGGGATCTTCTATCACGATTAATCTATGGTGCCAGGATCTCCATGATCATAGGTGTTTTCAGTGTGGGGATTTCACTTGTCTTTGGAACCCTTATCGGAGTTATCTCCGGATACTATGGCGGATGGCTGGACAAGATCATAATGAGATTTATCGATATCATGCTGGCCTTCCCGTATGTACTGCTTACGATAGTCATTGTCGCCATGTTAGGGCCTTCGCTGATCAATGCAATGATAGCCATCGGGATATCTCAGATTCCACGATACGTAAGGATGGCCAGGGCCAGTGTACTCGCCGAGAAGGAGAGTGACTATGTCATGGCCGAGCGTTCCCTTGGGGCCTCCAATTTTGAATTGATGTTTCGATCGATTCTTCCCAATTGCCTGGCTCCTATCTCCGTTCAGGCGACCCTGGGTGTTGGTGAGGCTATTTTAAGTTCCGCCGCCCTCTCCTTTTTAGGCCTTGGAGCACAGCCTCCCACACCCGAATGGGGGCTTATGATTGCGAGTTCCAGGGAGTTTATAACAAGTGCCTGGTGGATTGTAACCTTTCCCGGAATAGCGACCCTCTTTGCGGTACTCGGGTTTAATCTCTTCGGAGATGGCCTGCGGGATATGCTCGATCCGAAGCTGAGAGATTAAGGAGGAGATATGTCAGATAATATGAACACCAAAAATGAAAACCTCCTATCCATTAAAAATCTGGATGTTAACTTTTATACCTATAGAGGAATCGTCAAAGCTGTGCGGAATGTCTCTTTCGATATCAGAAAGGGTGAAACCCTGGCCCTGGTTGGCGAGTCAGGCTGTGGAAAATCTGTAACAGCCCATTCCATAAATCAGCTCATTCCAATGCCTCCTGGGAAGATCGATAATGGTGAAATCCTTTTTGAAGGTATAGATCTTCTCAAGCTCTCCGAGAAGGAGATTAGAGCTTATCGGGGTGATCGAATAAGCATGATCTTCCAGGAACCCATGACGAGTCTTAACCCGGTCTTTCGGATTGGCAAGCAGATAGCCGATGTTTTTCAGACACATCATAAAATCAACAAAGATGAGGCCTGGGAGCGGGCTGTTAGACTTCTTGAACTTGTAAAGATCCCCGCACCCGAACAACGGGCCAGATCCTACCCCCATCAGCTCTCAGGCGGGATGCGTCAGCGTGCCATGATTGCCATGGCTCTTGCGTCTCCCGAGCCGGGACTTATGATAGCAGATGAACCGACCACTGCTCTTGATGTTACGATTCAGGCTCAGATTCTCAGGCTTCTCGCTGAATTGAAGATGGAAGTGGATATGAGTATTTTGCTTATTACCCATGACATGGGAGTTGTCGCCGAGACGGCCGACAGGGTTGTGGTCATGTATGCAGGAAGAAAGGTTGAAGAGGCCGAGGTTCACGACCTCTTTGAGATTCCCGGTCATCCCTACACCCTGGGACTTTTGAATTCTCTTCCTTCGAATAAAAAATATGAGGATAGTAAGCGCCTAGAAGCGATAACCGGGCAGGTTCCGGATCTCCTCACAATCGGTGACTGGTGTCCTTTCGAGAACCGCTGTAAATATACGGAGGAAATCTGTCGGAAAGAGTTCCCGAAAGAAACAGAAATATCCCCCGGGCATTCGGTCTGGTGCCATAGGGCCGGAAAGCTGGGTAAGTATGAATAATGAGGCTGGAGCTATGAAACGATTACTTGAAGTTAAAGATTTAAGGACCCACTTTACCATAAGGCCGGAAAATATCAACGAAAAAAAAGCTATCCTTAAGGCTGTGGATGGGGTCAGTTTTGATATTATAGAGGGAGAAATTCTTGGGATCGTTGGAGAGTCCGGTTGCGGCAAATCAACCCTCGGCAGGACTATACTAAGATTGGAAGAGAAGACTGAAGGGCTTGTAAAGTACAGAGGGCGGGACCTTTATGAATTGAACGCTTCTCAATTAAAAGAGGCCCGAACTTCCATGCAGATGATCTTTCAGGATCCCTACAGTTCCCTGAATCCCAGGAAGAAGATCTCTTCATTACTTGAACAGCCCCTGCGTATCCATAAGGCCGGAACCAGGCTGGAGATCCAGGATAAGGTTGAATCTCTCCTGGATGAGATTGGGCTTAATCCAAAATATAAAAACAGGTTTCCTCACCAATTTTCCGGCGGGCAGCGTCAGAGAATTGGGATTGCCAGGGCTTTGGCCCTGGAGCCCGAGTTTATCGTTTGTGATGAAGCTGTTTCGGCTCTGGATGTTTCTGTTCAGGCACAGATTTTAAATCTGCTTCTGGACCTTCAGGACCGGTATAATTTTACATATCTGTTTATTGCCCATGATCTTGCTGTCGTCGAGTTTATCTCTCAGAGGATAATGGTTATGTATCTTGGAAGGATTGTAGAGTTCGCTGATAAAAACGAGCTGAAAGGGAACCATCTTCATCCCTATACCCAGGCCCTTTTCTCTGCCTTTCCGAGTGCGGATCCTCGAGGCCGGGAAAATCGAAAACCCATATTGATGGGAGACGTTCCTTCGCCGATTAATCCTCCGGGCGGATGTCATTTTCACCCCCGATGTCCCTTTAAAAAGGATATATGTATGAAGGAGTATCCGGAGATGAAAGAGGTTGCTCCCGGTCACTTTACGGCCTGTCATCTGTATTAGATTGAATTATAAGTTTTTTGTCCGGTATGAAAATTACCGGACATAAGATTTTCTATAATTCGGTTCTGACAATCCCTCCGAAACCTTCGGCTTCATAGAGGTTTTCTCCCATTATTCTGTACACTCCCCCATATTCCATTCCGGAAGCTCTTGGTACTTCCTTGTTCAGAAGAAGAGTTCCGTTGTTCATCGTGAAGACCCAAACTGATTCATCTGAGGTGATTGCAAGATTCTCATCTCCTTCTGCTGTTTCAAAAGGAATCATACTGCTTGAGAACCAGGAGTCTCCCGTATCAAACTCTTCAATTTTTGTCAGGACAGGAACAAGGGTTTTATTCAATTTAATCGTGAAAAGATCTTTCGCTTGACTTCTATAGGGATACCATGCCATATCTTCGGCTATTCCATAATCATAATTTAAGTAATCATTTCCGCTGAAAAATGCAAAAAGATCTTCATTGGAAAAATAGGAGGAGAGCCCTTTTTCGAGCTCAAGGATTCCGTTAATATTGGATGATTCATTTTCTACTGTGAAGCTGATCAGACAGTAGTCCGGGCTGCCCCATTCCCATCGATTGGTGACTCTGGGGTAGGAAATATAGTAGCTCATGAAAACTGTCTCCGATTCTTTATACAGTACCTGGCCTGGAACGGTGACCTTAAATAAAAATTCGGGAGATTCCGGATCGGTCAAATCGTAGGCCGAGAGGTAATTCTTATAGTAATCATCCCATGAATCGGAATACTCGGTCGTGTTTATATAACAGATTTGATCGGCAACAAAGTAGCTTTGGGTATCACTCTCTATGAAGGATAAAATCAAGGGCTCCTCTCCGTTTATAATTTGTATCAGCTTTATTCCATTGTGTAGCTGAACAGAGTATATATTTTCAGATACCCTGGAAAATGCCCCCCTGTTTTGTTTCTGAGGATAATCTTCATAGTAACTAATGTTATCAGATAGTTTTACCCTCTTATCCAGTACAGGTGCGGACGGATGACTGAATTTATAGGTATAGATATAGGTCCCCCGATCTGAATCCGAATAAAGGTTAATAAGCGAATAAAGATAATCTCCCTTACTGAGAATATCTTCTGTGCCTGTAAAATACCAATAACCACTGTTTACAACTTCGATCTGGCCTAATGAGTCGGTTGAATCATAATCAGCAAGCTTAAAAGGTTTTAGATAGGTCTCCGAACCCCAACCGGCACTTACCATTTTAATGCCCGTATCATCCGATAAAGGATAAATGCCCGTAATATTTTCCGCCAGGACGAGTTCCGATTTTAAAGTGTAGCTATCCTCTCCTTCTATTGTAAATGCTGTTATTACCTCATTCGAATAGGTGTATACAATATTGGACTCAACATTCATTGTCCGTTTCACATCTGCAGGGTGGGGGAGGGTAATCCATTCGGTAAGTGAGGCCGGCTCTATTTTTATAAGGCTTACACAGTTTTTGTAGGTGTAATCTTCATTGTCATACCAGGAGAAGGGGATGGCCCAGGCTTCTAGATACTCCTGGAAATTGATCCTTTTATAATCCCAACTTGCCATGGAGAAGGAGTAACCTGTATTGTCTCCAAGAATCAGAGAGTCTATCAGATCCGGGGATTCGGGGGTTGATACATCGAAGTATGAGACCTTTACCTTCCAGCCGCTGACATCATCCACACCCAGGGTGAAAAGTTTATCTCCGATAATCTCTATATGATCCGACCATCCCGGAATCTCGGCCAGCTCTCCGATCACCTCTGGAGAATCCGGATTTGTGAACTTAATAACATAGAGGGGATCTGTTTGCAGAAAGGTCACCACATAGGCGAAATCATCACCGAATCGAGTCCCGAAGAGGCGCTCTCCCTCCGCGAGAAATAGGGGCTCATGATGGCATACCGGGGCGGATGGGATCGCCCAGTCTATAGAGTAGATAATGGTTGTTCTGCTGTTCCAATCGTAACTTATGCATCTGAAATAACCGTCATACTCATCCATTTTGAAACGATCTGCAACAGCACCCCTTATTGTAAAACTTCCTGTTTCGGTTAGAGTGCCTGCACCGTCAGAGATGTCATACCGGCTTATAAGAGATTCTCCGTTATCCCAATAGTTTCCGGAACTTGATGAGGTGTATAGGGACTCCTCTGTCACATGAATGGCGTTGGAATATCCGGAGACACTCAAAGATCCCGTTTCTGACATGGAGTTTATATCTATAGCGGTAACCAGAGTGCTGTATATATTGGACAAGGAGGATACTGTGATGGTATTATCGTCTTCTTCGGCGTCATCCTGACTTGAGTAATCATTAGTAACCACATAGAGAATATGATCCACAAGTCTGTTATCGACAATATAGCCGTCGAGATCTACACTGCTTCCGGGCTGGGCTGATTCAGGATTTGAAATATCTATGGACATAACTCTGCTCTGATCCCAGGAGCCTGCCTGGCTGAGAAGCAAAATTACCTCGTTACCCGAAAGGTACATTTCGTAAGGAGTCCCTTCTGTTTTTACCTTGCCGAGGAGGCGGGGCGTTTCTTTATTCGTAATATCAAGGATAATTAAACCATTATGTGTATTTGCAAGATATAATCGGTCGCCCTCTATTTTAAAAATGTCCGGTTCCACAACTTCTCTGGAGGTACCAGCACTCTCACCACTGTCTGTTGCGGCGAATCCATCCTCCTCGTAGAGGCTGTTTATACTACTGTATTCATTGAGTGATACAATCTCACCGGATTCGTTGAATTTTATCAGATCTCCGGTCAAGGTTGTATCGCCGCCCGATGGCATAAAGAGATCACATCCGGTAAAAATAGTTATCAAAAAGAGAACGATGACAGACAGTTTAAAAATAGGGCAATTTTTAGGAATCATGATAACACTCCTTGTCCTTATTATATCACAGGCAGGATTCTATCACTATCATGGTGTAAATAATGTTTGGTTTGAACACCTTCTTCCCTTTCATTTTTTTGTTCTGTGGATTAACGATAGATCTGCTTTATTAATCAGTCAAGGAGAATCGGGGGAGCATTGTTACATCTTTATTTCGATTGGAGTAAAAAAAAGCAGCCATCCTGGATAGGATAGCCGCCATCTTTTTCCATAGAAAAAGGAAATTGTTAGCGTGTTACTGCTGTTAAGGCACCATTTATGGTCAGAATATCACCTGTAAGAGCAACATCTAAAGTTCCATCCCAGTAGTACATTGAGTCAGCTGCTGCAATATCTTTACCAATATCACCTGTCTTTTTAGTGGATGTTTCATCTACAAGTTTTCCACCGGCAACTTTGCTGTCCCATACTTTTGTCCAATCAACCGTGGCAGCGGTTCCATCAGTAGAGAAGTCTTTACTGATAACCTGAGGTCCTCCCCCTACGATATAACCAATGGCTCTCTGTTCAAAGCTGCCGTTGGGGAATGAAAGTTTTCCTGAGGCATCCGTCATAATACGGTAGGCAGTTCCTCTGTGAGCATACTGAATCGTGATGGTTCCGTCAGAAGCCTTGGAAGCGTTGAAGTTATCACCCACAATCTGAGAATAGGGAGTAACGCCAAACAGGAATGTTCCCCTGAGTCCGCCTGATATGGTGTTCTTGCCTTCTACATCATACCGGTATGGCTGGAACAGATGGGTAGACCCTAGTGCTGAGGCACCGGAAACCATATCCGCATGATCCTTTTCAACGGCCATATAGCGTATATTTCCTGCAAAAGTAAAGAAGTTTTCTGTATCCTCTTTAGCAAGATTCAGCTGATAGCTGATTTTCAGGTCTTCGGATCCATCAGAAACCGCTGCTTTTGCTACCGGAGTCTGAGCAACCGGTTCTTCTTTTTTACCACAGCCTGTAAAAATTATTGAGATCAGAATCAATGTAATGAGTATTGTCATCACTGAGATTTTTTTGTTCATTTATTATTTCTCCTTATAACCGAAGACTATTATACCTTATTAAATAAATCAAGTTTAAATTTATCGATTTATCAAAATACTTCTTTATTAAGGATTTTCTTTGAAACGAAAAATAATTGTGAAGCCCTTCGAAAAGCATCCCTGCTATTTACAAAACCAGGCAGGATCTATCTATTATTATGTTTTAATGGTATTTTTTACAGGAGGGGAGAGGAGATGTCGAAAATCTTGTTATTCAGGAATTATTTATTAGGAATTATTTTTACTGTTTTTCTAATTATAGCGGTATCCTGTGCCCAGGATGGAAAGATAAAAGAGGTCGACAGGTTTTCCGTCTGCCCGGATAGCCCGAATTGTGTCTCCTCCCTGGCAGAGCCTCAAGATGAAATTCATTTTATTCCCCCTCTCAATTTATCTTTGGAATTACCGGATGCCTTTATTAAGGTGAGAACTCTTTTGGAAGATCATGCTGATGGCAGTATTGTCGTGTTAGAGGAAAATTCATATATACATGCCGTTTTTACATCTAAAATAATGCGGTTCAAAGATGACGTGGAATTCCGATTTCAAGCTCAACAGGATGGTGGAACCTTGATCGATATTAAATCCCGATCAAGGCTGGGCTACTCCGACCTTGGTGTTAATCGAACACGAATGGAAGATATTAGGTCATCTTTAAAGGGAAAAATAGTGCCCTAAAGCCTGTTGATCTCTTCCAACTCACAGAAAGATATAATTTGGAATCCTCCGACCTACACTCCTGCCTGGGTTAGTCCACTGACACGTCCAGGTTTTTACCTCATCTTT
>JAEINK010000098.1 GCA_016342585.1 Spirochaetales bacterium | reverse complement strand
CCGATCTTTCATAGAAACAGTCTACAAGAAATTTCCCTTTATGTCTAGTTTTTTATACGTCGTCCTGAGTAGTTACAGAACAAGATGAAATCAAAATCTATATTATTTATTTTTCTGTTTATTATGGTGGCCATGATTTTTTTGGGTATCACATTTTATACTGAACTTAAAAATCTTTTAGATAGACCGTCATTATACCCGCATGTTCTCTTCGTACACATACTTTCCGTAACCCTTTTCTTTGCCAATGCTGTGGTTGGAATTCTTTGGGAGCTAAGAAGTCTGGTATCCGGTCGTAAAGAAATTATCTTTCATACCTATAAGACAGTCGCCTGGCTTGATGCCCGGTTCTCATCACCCTTGATCATTATTTCTGTGACAACAGGCATTGTGCTGAGCCTCATGCTGGGTGATATATGGCAAATTGGCTGGCTCTTTCTGGCATTTATTCTATTTCTCTTTTCTGGTTTAGTGTGGGTTATAAGTGATATCCCAACACAATATAAAGTAAAGGAGCTCATAAGTAATGTTGAGCCCGCGGCCCAGAGCCTTCCTGCGGAGCTAATGCGCCTTCTAAAGATGCGGTTATGGATATCTCTTGCGGGAGTTATTCCTCTGATAGTCGTATTTGTTTTAATGGTCTACAAGCCGGAAATTGCACTATAGATTTTGATAGGTGTGATATTATTGATGTCAATAGGAAGCAGTATCCCGTACTACCAATAAATTACTCGTTCTTATTTTTGAATCTATTTTAATTCTAATGCTTCTCGCACCTTAACAGCAAGATCCTGGATGGAGAAAGGTTTATGAATGAAGCATATACCTTTATCCAGTATCCCGCGATGAGCTATGATATCGGAGGTATAGCCGGACATGAATAGTATTTTACTTTCAGGCTCAATAATGCGTAACTGTTCGGCTAAATCACGTCCGTTCATATCCTGCATTATAACGTCTGTAATAATCAAATGAATTCTAATGGCATTTGATTCTACCAATTTTATGGCATCTCCAGGTGCATTGGCCGTCAACACGGTGTAACCTAATCTTTCGAGCATGGTCTTACTCATCTTTAACACCATAGCATCATCTTCAACTATCAAGATGGTCTCTGTACCGCCCATGTTGATATCAGTGATGGGTTTCACTTCACTATTTCCAGAAATGCCCAGGTAAACAGGTAGATAGATATTAAATGTTGTTCCAAAATCTGGCTCACTATAGACGTTAATGAATCCATCATTCTGTTTGACGATACCATAGACCGTCGCCAGCCCTAATCCAGTCCCCTGTCCAATTTCTTTAGTAGTGAAAAAAGGTTCAAAAATCTTGAGTAATATCTCTTTGTCCATCCCGCAACCGTCATCACTGACAGCCAGTAGGATATAATCACCTGATATAAAGCCAGGGTGGTCTTCGCAATACTCGTCATCAAAACTTATCATATCTGTTTCAACAGTGATCTTGCCCACACCTGCAATGGCATCACGGGAATTTATGCAGAGATTGGTCAGTAACTGGTCGAGTTGCGACGGGTCCATCTTGATTTGCCCCAGCCCCTCACCTGGTAACCATGATAGCGTGATATTTTCACCGATAAGTCGTCGCAGCAACAAGAGGATATTTTCAAGGCTCGTATTCAGATCAAGTATCTCAGGCTCGATGGTCTGCTTGCGGGCAAAGGCTAATAGCTGTTTGGTAATATCAGCTGAACGTCTACTCGCATTATAAATTTCCTGGAGTTTATGATACATTGAACTCGACGGCTCCACTTGTTCCAGAGCAAGTTCCGTATAGCCGAGTATCACACTAAGCATATTATTGAAGTCATGGGCCACACCACCAGCCAGTTGTCCTACGGACTCCATTTTTTGGGCTTGAGCTAACTGGTTCTGCAGTTTTTCTCGTTCAAGGTCGGCCAGTTTACGTTCTGTGATGTCTCTATGAGTGCCACACATTCGCAAAGGTTTTCCCTGATCATCCCAGCTGACAAGCTTGGCTTGATCAAGTATCCATTTGTACTGCCCATCCTTAGTGCGCATACGGTATTCTACTTCATGCACAGGTGTGCGACCTTCCAAATGATCATTGATTGACTTCCACGCAAGTTCCCGGTCATCAGGATGATGAAGGTCCGTCCATTGCTTGATGGAATACTCAACCTCTTCCAGGGTGTAGCCGAGCATCTCCGCCCATCGAGCATTACGTATGACTTCACCTGTCTCAATATTCCAGTCCCAATAACCTAATTGGCTGCCATCAAGCACAAGTTGCAAACGCTTCTCGCTGTCGCGTAAGCTTCTATCAGATTCGCACAACCGATCCGCCATTGTGTTGACTCGCATAGCCAGCCGGCCCAGTTCGTCCCCGGATTCGACAGTACATCGTGACTCCAAGTCACCGAGAGCGATTCGATCGACTATAACCTCAAGGCGATTGACAGGTGCACTCACCACACGTCTGAGGAGAAGAAAGGTTGCGATATACATTACAGCAAGGATAACAACCATCAACACCCATACAGTGCGGTGTGTTGAAGAGATTTCCTTTTCGACCAACGCCCGTGTCAGTACAATCTGAACCTCTCCAATCTTTTGCTCACCGGTCTCGATGGTTGCAAAGTTGATATCCTGAATACGAACGATCGGATTGACAAGAGGTCCCAGAGGTTTGATGACCTCACTCAGCTTTCCAAATCCAACAGCTGTGATGGTGCATTGTACAATTTCAGGATCGGTGGCAAGTGAAGAAAGTTGCTTATCCATCGCCACAAGGTCAACGTTCCAGACAGAATAGGCCACCGAATGGCTAACCAGGTCGGCCATGCGATCCGCACGCTCTTCCAGTTCCAGGTAACGAGTCTGACGCTCGTGTTCAATCAGTAAAGAGGCTATTATGGCTACGGACAGAGTGATGAAGAGAGCCAATGTCAGCATCAGCTTGGTATGTAGGCTGGCTCCTTTCGGAATCAACCGAATTGCCAAGGGCATATCATTTATCAGCCATCAGCGGTGCTAACGAAAAGCTATAGCTTCCGGGAGAGGGATGTAAGTACTTCGAAAAAATACTGAAGTCTATAGTATCACTTTCTTCGTAGATTACCTGATAATAGCGTGAAGCGTTCTCTGAGTTGATAACGGAGAGGTAGTCAAGTCTTTGTCTCACTCCGCCTCGGGCTTCAAAGTCCAAACCGTGATGGTAATCATGCAACAGGACCATAGCCCAGGCACCAATAAAAAAGTGGCTTCCCAAGCTAACGGCCATACCTTCCTTGGCTATGTTCGCCATGGAGTACGGTGCTACGGCCGTACTGCCAACAAGCACAGGAGCACCCTGCGCCTCTACTGCCCGCAAAGCACCAAGAGCCATGGAGTAGTTAGCGGCCCAGATGATGTTGGCCTGGGGGTAGCGGGCGAGGAGGACATCTGCTTTGCTCTCGGCATCTGCAGCCCCCCAGTTACTGAATGCCAGTTGAAGCTGCCGGCCTCGTCCGCTTTCTGACATGTAGTCACTGACACCCTGTGCACGTTCCAACGAGACAGGAGTACCACGTTCGCCTGTAATACCGATTACCTGCGGCTCACGAGTACCGAGTTGGCGGTACAACTCATCCATCATGCGGTAGGTACCACTCTCCTCATCCGTCGTCACAGTACCTATCCAGTGACTCATCTGTCCACGTTCATTACCGAATTCACGCCTTTGTTCCAAGGTTAAATCGTTGTGGATCAACACAACCTTGGTCGAGGTCCCTGCAAACATCTGCAGCATCTGTGGAGCAGCCTGCTTCTCGTTAACCATCACGACATAGTCCGGCAGATCTCTACGCTTCGATAGGCTTTCAGCCTGGCGAAGCATCAGCAAGTGATCTCGCTCGGCGTACAGCACCTCAAGCTGTATTCCAAAAGTATTTGCAGCAACACCCATCAAGCGGGCGGTCAAGGGCCAGAACATCCCTTTCCCTCGATCGACAGGTTCTCCTGGATTAAGAAAGACAACCCTTGGCGAGGACTGAGGGAGCGTAGTTGAATCGGCCAGACAGGGAAAGGTACTGAGTGCGATCATTATGACCACCCCTAAAAAAGTAGATGGGGAAATAAATAAACTCTTTCTCTTCAGTGTCGACTTGATAACCATAGATGGCCTCCTCCGGGATAAAAACATTTTCATTTCCTGTTTTAGCAGGTTTTTACTGAATTTGTATGATTCACAGGACAATCGCAACATGATACGATTAAAAACAAATGTATAATTAAATTATGATATCCTGAAGTTTAGTTGTCAATGAATGAATGGATGGATGATACTTCTGTTTATAAGCTTTAAAGAGCCGCTGTGCAACTCTTTAAAAGCCATTACATATTTCGGGTTACCACAACATTAACACCGGTATCAAAGACATTTTCCAGGATCACATCCCCCATCACCACGGGAGAATGAACCTCAATACCATTGATCAGCTTCATAACCTCAAATTTATACTTTTCCGGGATGGCCTGAGCTGTTTTAACCGGCACGACTTTGTGGATCCCCCCGGAAATTTTTACAGTGGAGCAGATCATTCGGGTGGGATTCGTTAACTCGTCTTTAACGTAGGCTATCCCACGCTTGCACTTGTTTCCTTCCACTACCGGCTCTTCCGGTGTCCCGCTGATCGAAAGACGGCAGCCCATGGGGCAGGTAATACAGATTAGTTCGTTTATCATGTTTTCTCTCCCTGGGAAACAAGGCTGATTTGTACTTCCCCTTCACAGCCTGTGAAAATTTCTTTTTTAACGGTGATTTTGATCATCTCTCCCGGAGTTAAATATCGCTCCTTGAACCTGGCCAGTTCCCGCCCTTCATTTTTTAATATAATTAAATGATCCTGATAAACCTTATCAACTCTCATGAAAATATCCAGCTTATCGGGGAGGTTGGAATACCGGTACCGGTGGGGAACAGCATAGGTAAGCCCGCCGGAAGATTTAAAAGAAACATACTCTCCCTCCCTGTTAAACTCTCCGTTTACGTACTGAGCAGCATTCTTTCCCGCCCGACGGCTCTCGTCAGTCACAAAATCCACGAGATCGTGGACATGAACAACATTTCCACAGGCAAAAATTCCTTCGACTGAAGTCTCCATGCTCTCATTTACCAGCGGCCCACTGGTTTTTCGATCCAGTTCAACTCCCGCCAACTTGGAAAGCTCGTTTTCCGGGATTAATCCCACCGAAAGGAGGACGGTATCACACTCATACTCTTTTTCCGTTCCCGGTATTACCTGTTTACGGGCATCGGTTTGGGCAATGACAACACTTTCCACCCGTTCCCGGCCTTTAATCTCTACAATATTGTGGCTTAGGAGGAGCGGTATATCATAGTGGTCGAGGCATTGGACCACATTACGGGTAAGCCCCTTGGGGAAGGAGCTTCTGGCCACAACAGCTTTGACCTCCCCCCCTTCCAGAACAATTCGCCGGGCCATAATCATTCCGATATCACCTGATCCCAGAATCACAACCTTCTTTCCGACCATATAGCCTTCTATGTTAATGTACCGCTGGGCCGCCCCGGCGGTGAAAACGCCCGCAGGACGGTCTCCGGGAATGGCAATCGCACCACGAGTCCGCTCACGACAGCCCATGGCAAGGATCACAGCCTTTGCCTGGATATCCCGCTTCCCATCAGTATTCATAATTGAAACGGTTTTATCCGCCGTTATGGAGGTAACAATTGTATCGAGGACCGTATCGATCCCCCCCTCATTCACCTTATTAATAAACCGCTGGGCATATTCTGGACCGGTCAACTCCTCCTTGAAGTAAAAAAGACCGAATCCGTTATGGATACACTGCTGAAGGATCCCCCCAAGCTCCACATCCCTTTCAATGACAAGGATATCCTTTACCCCATTTTCCCTTGCCTCTACCGCAGCGGCCAGCCCCGCCGGTCCTCCGCCGAGAACAATAATATCGTACTTGGATTTCATCGATTTCTCCATTTTTATTTTGTCCTACCGGTAAGTATGTAGGAGTTTTCCTTCTCGAGGACGATATCTTCCCAAGGTCTGTTCAGTTCCCGCGCCAAGATCTCCTGGACCTTAGGTCCGCAAAAACCGCCCTGACAGCGTCCCATGCCTGGTCGGCACCTCCTCTTTACCCCGTCCAGGGTCTGTGCCCCGGCGGGCCTGTGGATGGCATCCAGAATATCACCCTCGGTGATACTCTCGCATCGACAGATAATCCTGCCATATAGAGGGTTTTCCTTCAGGAGTTTAATCTGCTCCTCCTCGGGGCGTTCCAGAAAAAGCTTCCTTTCCACCCGTGGATCGAAGTCATCCTTCTCCAGCAATTCGAGTCCGGACTCCGCCATGAGACCAATAAGGTATTTTGCAGAAGCCGGAGCCGCCGACAATCCGGGAGATTTGATCCCCGCTAAATCGAAAAACCCTTTGGTTCCCGGTGCTTCCCGTATGATAAAGTCTCCCGTATCGGGCTGGGCCCGCATCCCGGCAAAGGTTCGGATCGAATTGCGAGTGGTCACTGAAGGGATCAACTTTCTCACCCCCAACCGGGTCTTATCCAAAAGCTCCGCAGTTGTTATCAGATCTTCCGGATCTTCCAGATCGTCTGAAGAGGGACCGAGGAGAATATTGCCATGGACTGTCGGTGTGATCAGAATCCCCTTCCCTCCCTTGTCGGGACAGGGAAAGATAACCGAATTGATCACTGATCCTTCGCTTTTATCCAGAACGAAGTACTGACCGCGTCTGGGCAGTATCCTGAAATCCGGGGCGGCAACCATATTGTGGATAACATCGGCGAAAACACCGGCGGCATTGACGACATACCGGGCTTCGATATCCTGCTCATCCTCTCCTGAAATCCTGAAAAAACCATCTTCTTTCGAAATCGCCGTTACGGTATAGTAAAGCTTTAATTCACAACCATTGGCTACCGCATTTTCAATCAATGAAATTGTTAAAAGCATGGGATCGATTATCCCCGCAGTCTCTGCCAACAAGGCCCCTGTTGCATCAGGGCTTATATTAGGTTCACGTTCCCTGAGTTCCTCCCGGGAAAGAATTTTCATTTTCTCGATTCCATAGTTCACTCCGCGCTTGTATAGGGCCTCGATATGAGCGCTCTGGTCCTCATCGAAGGCTACGACCAGCGACCCGTTTCGTTTAAAAGGGACATCAAGCTCTTCACAAACCCGATCGAACATGGGATTCCCTTCGGCGTTGAGTTTAGCCATGAGTGTATTCTCTTCCGGATCATAGCCGGCGTGGATAATCGCCGAATTGGCCTTGGTTGTACCACAGCTGACATCCGTCTCTTTCTCTAAGACGATTACCTTCAGATTATACCGAGACAACTCTCTGGCAACAAATCCTCCGGAAACACCCGCACCGATAATGGCCACGTCATACATGACATCCTCCTGGTTTCGTAACAAACATAGAACCGCTGACGATAGAAAAACTTTATTTTGTTACTTACTGTTAGTAATTTAAGACCTATTATAGGCAATAATTGATAATAAATCAAATATTATCATACTGCATATTAGCCCAGGTCGAGTACCTTTCAACACAATTATTAACGGAACCTGTAAAATGATCCTGTGGCACACATTTAGAGAAGCTCGCGAACCTTAAGTAAAAAGTTATGAATAGTAAACGGCTTCTGTAAAAAAGCCTGCCCTTTCTGAAGATTACCCAATGAGGATTTCATAATATCTGTGTAACCAGAAATAAACAGAACTTTTATATTCTCATCTACCTGCTTTAAATTTTCATAAAATTCCGGACCGTTATGGTTTGGCATGATCACATCTGAGATGAGTAGATCAATTTTCCCCTGAAAGGAGGATGCCATTTCCAGAGCCTCCAGGGGATCTCCGGAAGAAATCACAGTATACCCCTTATCATTCAGTACCTTCGAAATCAACGTAAGTACATTTTTATCATCTTCCACAACCAGGACCGTTGCCCCCCCCTGGATCGAAGGCTCTTTTATTATAGACACCTCTGAAGGGAAAGCGGATTCTTCTGTGACAGGTAGAAATATTTTAAAACTGGTCCCGGTTTTGGGCTCACTGTAAACCGAAATGAATCCATTGTGCTGCTTAATGATCCCAAAGACTGTGGATAATCCTAACCCGGTTCCCTTCTCCTTGGGTTTTGTTGTAAAAAACGGTTCAAAGATCTTCTGCTGAAGATCTTTATCCATTCCGAGACCATTATCACTGACTGTAATCATGACATGCCGTCCGGATTTATTATTAAGAGAACTGTCAATATAACTTTCATCCAAAATCATATTTGATGTCTTGATTATCAATCTCCCGCCATTAGGCATAGCATCCCTGGCGTTGATTGCCAAATTCAGTATAACCTGCTCGATTTGCCCTTTATCGGCTTTAACGATACCCAAATTGGGTTCTAAATCGGTCTCGAGTGTTATATCCTCTCTAATCAAATGATGAAGCATATCCTTAAAATTATTAATGAGGGAGTTCAGATCAATTGCCATGAGTTCCAATACCTGCATTCGGCTGAAAGCCAAAATCTGTCTTGTTAAAATAGAGGCACTGACGGAAGCGTTGAAAATAGTTTCGAAATTTTTATAAAGAACATCTTCAGTCGAAACCTCACCTAATCCAATTTCAGCATACCCCATAATGGGAACAAGAAGATTATTAAAATCATGAGCAATACCTCCGGCTAATTGCCCGAGAGATTCCATTTTTTGAGCCTGATAAAACTGGTCAGCAAGCTTTCTATTTTCTTTTTCAAGAATTTTACGCTCAGAGATATCTTGTTTAATAGCAATAAACTGAATAATTTCACCTTCAACGTTTATAAGAGGTGTAATTGTTTCTTCTTCCGAATACAAGCTGCCGTCCTTACGCTGATTAATCAATTCTCCCCGCCAGACATTTCCAGAGAGTATTGAATCCCAAAGCTCCCTGTAAAAAGTTTGATCCTGCTTACCGGATTTACACAAACTGCTTAAATTTTTACCTGCGACATCGCCTGCAGAATAGCCTGTCAAATCAGAAAACGCGGTGTTTATCCATTTAACGTCACCATTTCTCTCAGTGATGACGATAGCGTTCGCCGCCGCATTTAACGCGACGCTTTGTAGATAAAGTTCTTCCTCGTCTTTCCGTTTATCGGTGATATCATCGCCAATAGAGACTACACCCCAGCCCATTCCTTTTGTATTTTTCAGAATCGTATTGTTCAAGTTAAGCAAACGCTGCTCGCCCTTGCTTGTAAGAATAATTTTTTCTGAGTGTTCAGGTATCTTTCCATTAAACATCTCTTGTATATAATCAATCTTCTCCCGTTCATGTTTCTCGGGTAAAAAAAGATCAAACCAATCGGTGCCAATCAAATTTTCCTGCTCACGTCCCAGGACCTTAAGTAAGTAATCATTACAAAACAGGATTTTCCCTTCTGTATCCAAAATAACTGCGGTCAAATTTAAATCTCTTAAAAGGTTACGAAATCTTGATTCATTTAACCTAAATAACGAATTAAAATTTTGGGCAAAATAAACAGCAATGACTGTAATAATGGATAACAATAGATTTAAAAGTAAAGTCAAGAGTGCTTTTGATTTAACAGAATTATAATAAACCATTGAAGGGGAAAGATAAAATTTTAAAGAAGCTGAATCCTTCAAGTTTATATTATGACTAACTAAATAATCATCATTGAAAGAGGCCCAGTTTGTAGAAATAATAACGGGGTTCCCTGTATTTTCGATTTTGT
The DNA here is from genome assembly GCA_016342585.1 of Spirochaetales bacterium. Lineage (GTDB taxonomy): Bacteria > Spirochaetota > Spirochaetia > UBA9216 > UBA9216 > JAEINK01. The sequence goes on along the minus strand of JAEINK010000098.1, from coordinate 799 downwards.
ACATATAATCACTTTCTAAATTTTTAAGAGACAATCGCAGAAAACTTTCTAAATTTATCCTTCCCAGTACAAATCCTTTAAGCACATTCCCCTGATATATTGAAAGAAATAGCTCTATTTGTGTTGTCAGGGGTTCAAACTCATTGACAGGACGATTAAGATATTCATTAAAATTATTGGCAGGGATAATCTTTTTTATGACAGCCTTTTCATCTAATAGGACAATACTATTGATCCCCACAAAAGTGTCTATAAAAAAATAAGCATCATCCATCCAGATATCCATTGTCTGAATTCCGCTTGGAAATCCCTGACTGGCTAATCTGTTAAGAGCACTTGAAATGCCTTCATATTGTGTTCCGATATCAATTGCAAGAGAACCTGCTTGTAATTTAGCATTGGTGTACAAATTCGCGAACTCTTTGGATTCTTCGATTTTCCATAAAACTATAGATAATGTAACCAGACTAATAATAAGCACGAAAAGAAATATTTTAGTAAAGAAAAAATTTACCTTAGTTTTAGAATTATATTCCCCCCAATCAGGTTTTAGATTATTCTCCGTCTTGTGTTGAAAGATTGGATTCTCCTTAGTCCTGTTTTTCCCAGGCGTCATTCCAGAGTTCCTCCAATGTTTTATAACCTATTTTATCCAATTCAGTTAAATAATCATCCCAATCCTGATCAATTTGAAGTTCTCCGGTAATAAACTTTACACTTGCTGTATTAACTAACGATTTCCCAATTTTCAACACTATATGCGCTTAAATGGGGTTTTTTCTAGGTCTTCCTCGTTTTC
>JAEINK010000097.1 GCA_016342585.1 Spirochaetales bacterium | reverse complement strand
TGGACGTGTCAGTGGACTAATCCAGGCAGGACAGTAGGCCGGAGGATTCCAAATTATATTTTTCTGTGAGTTGTAAGGTATCAACAGGCTTTGGGGCACTATTTAAGATTTAATGATTATGCTTGATGATAAATCGACCTTTTCCTTTTCCCTTGAGCATCAGTTCAATTTTATCATCAAGCTGATCAAGAGTGATTTCACTCCATAGCTCTTTTGGATAATTGATTTTCCAGTCAGTTGCCAGCAGATTCCAGATTTTATTGCGCAGTTCAGACGGTGCTTTCTGTGAATCTATGCCGGTCAGGGTGATCCCCCTGAGGATAAAAGGGAGTACAGTCAGGGGCAGATCATTTGATGCGGCATTCCCGCAGCATGTGATTACTCCCCTTTGTACTGTTGAACGGATAGCGGTCCCGAGGATGTCCCCCCCGACAGTATCTACGACTCCTGACCACTGTTCCCTCAAGAGCGGACTTCGAGAAGGCGAGAGAGCTTCCTCTCTCGATATAGTATAGGATGCTCCCAATCGTTCAAGCAGTTTCTTTCCTTCCGGTTTCCCCGTAACACCGGTAACTTTATAGCCTGATTTTGAAAGCAGGCCGACAGAAAAACTGCCAACACCTCCGGTTGATCCCGTAACAAGGATTTCGCCGGACTGCGGTTTTACCAGCTGTGAGAGAGCGTATACGGACAATCCTGCCGTTAATCCTGCGGTGCCGTAGAGCATACTCTCTTTCATACTTAAACCGCTGGGGTGCTTTGCTGCCCAGGAAGAGGGGACCTTTATGTATTCTCCAAAACCACCGGGGGTATTCATACCCAGATCCCATCCCGTTACAATCACTTCCTCACCTGTTTTGAACTGGCCGGAGAGATCCTCTACCACTATTCCTGCCGCATCGATTCCGGGGGTATGAGGGTAGTGCTTCGTCACCCCTTTATTTCCCCTGGCAGAGAGGGCATCCTTATAATTAAGTGAAGAGTATACTACTTTTATAAGTAAATCCTCTTCGGGCAGGTTGCTGGTTTGAAGCTCCTTTATTTCTCCCCTGAAGATGCCGTCATCCCCCTGAGCCACTTGATAAGCTTTGTAAAGTATATCTTTCATTGTTTTATCCTGTTAATTGGGTTATCAATTCAAAGATTACAAAAAGAAGCATAGATGTCAATTATTTTAACATTATTCAATTGCCCCACATGCTATATTAAATTATCTTATCCTTAAAGATTAAAAATGGGGAGATATATAAATGCATTCACTTAAAAGGGAAGAGTCTGTCAACTTTTTCTCCCATCTTATCGGGGCACTTTTTATGCCTGTGGGCACGTTCCTGCTTATCCAGGGCAGCGCGAAGGATCTTCTGTCTGTCGTAACACTCTTAATCTATGGAATTTCGGTAACCCTTCTTTTTTCCGCTTCCTCTCTTTATCATTATATGAAAAAGGAAGAGAATGAGAAAAGTATATGGCGAACTTTGGATCATGTTTCCATTTTCTTCATGATTGCGGGAACATATACTCCTATCACGGCTATGGTTCTGGATGGCCCCTGGAGGGTTTCTATTCTGGCTGTGCAATGGGGCTTGGTGGCTCTCGGGCTTGTTCAAAAACTTATCTGGTTACGAGCTCCCCGCTGGCTTACGACCGCTATATATCTGGCCATGGGTTGGATAGCCATTGTAGCTTTAAAACCTCTTTATGATCACACTTCCATGGAATTAATACTACTTCTTTTTGGTGGTGGAGTCCTCTACTCTATAGGTGCTGTGATTTATGCCATGAAAAAGCCGAACCCCTTCCCCGGGTTTTTTGGATTTCATGAGATTTTTCATATTTTCATCCTTGCTGCTACAGTAGTTCTCTATATTCTTGTTTACAGGATTGTTACAGGTCTATTTTAAACCCGATTTAACACCATGGCCCTTCCTGTAGAAGATATAAAAGGGGCGGTTGACGTGGTGAAGGTGGATGGTTCTGATAAAACCATGCTGACATATTCATCTGAATGAAAATTGAAGTAACCGAGGTAAAATTATGAAAAAGTATCTTTTAGCCCATGATTTGGGAACCAGCGGGAATAAGGCAACCCTCTTTACTGTGGATGGTGAACTGATAAAGAGTATCACTTCCGCATACGATACCCATTATTCCCATGGGAACTGGGCTGAACAAAACCCGGATGACTGGTGGAAGGCTGTTTGTGATTCAACAAATGAGCTTCTTGCCGGGATAGATTCAGATGAGATCGGTTCGGTATGTTTCAGTGGCCAAATGATGGGGTGTTTACCTGTTGATAGACACGGCCGGCCTTTACGAACCCACCTCTTATACTGTGATCAGCGGGCGACTGTAGAAACAGAAAACCTTTTGGAACTGATTTCTGCTGAAGATATTTTCAGGATTACCGGACACAGACCTTCACCCTCCTATGCCATCGAGAAGCTCATGTGGATTAAAAAGAACCAGCCGGAGATATATCGGAATACCTGGAAAATGGTGAATGCGAAAGATTACATGAACTTCAAACTGACTGGACGGATTGTTACCGAACATAATGATGCTTCCGGTACAAACGCCTTCGATCTTGGGACACTCGACTGGTCCGAGCCTATTTTGAAGGCGGCCGGGATCGAAAGGGATAAACTCCCCGAATCGGTTCCCTCGACTACCGTTATCGGTGCGGTAACAGGGGAGGCCGCCAAGGCAACCGGCCTTAGGGCCGGTACACCCGTCGTTGCCGGAGCGGGAGACGGTGGTTGTGCTACGGTAGGCATCGGTTCTGTAAAACCGGGGATTACCTATAACTACCTGGGATCCAGCTCCTGGATTTCAACCACCAGTCTGAAGCCGGTAAATGATCCCGAAATGCAGACCTTCACCTGGGCTCATCCTGTTTCCGGTTATTTGCAGCCCTGTGGGACTATGCAGACCGCCGGAAGTTCTTATTCCTGGCTTAAGGAGCAGATCGCAAAGGCTGAATCTCAGGAGGCCAGCCGAACCGGTGAAAGTGCCTATGAGATCATAAACAGCCTGATAGAGCAGTCTCCTCCCGGTGCGAATGGAATCCTTTTTCTTCCCTATCTACTTGGCGAACGATCACCGCGATGGAATCCGGATGCCAAGGGAGCCTTTATTGGTCTTAGCCTTGAGCATAAGCGGGAAGATCTGTTCCGATCTGTCCTGGAGGGCGTGACACAAAACCTTGGCATTATATTGGATATTTTCAAAAAAGAGGTACAGATAGACGAAATGCTTGTCATCGGCGGTGGAGCCAGGGGGGCTGTCTGGCGCCAGATAATGGCTGATGTTTACGGTATCCCCGTGTCTATCCCCAACTACCTTGAAGAGGCTACCAGCATGGGGGCTGCCATAATCGGTGGTGTGGGTGCCGATCTCCTGAAATCCTTCGATGAGGTTGACAAATTCATATCGATTACAGGGACTACAACCCCCATTGAGGAAAATGTGAAAATTTACAAAGAGATGAGGCCTCTTTTTAATGAGGCATATTTCTCTCTTGAACCCCTATTCTCAAAGCTTTAAAGTAAAAAATGCTGTTCCTGTTACGGGGTCGTAATGTAAAGGCCCCATTATGGAGGGTTTAACCGCTTTTAGCCGCGGTAGCCCATCTCTGTGGAAATATTTAAAGCGATATCCTTAACTTTTTTTGAAATCTCGCCTATTCTCTCTTTTCCAAAGGTGATTATAGTGGATGTTATTCCTATGGCTCCGATACAACTTCCTTTGTTGTCCATGATCGGCGCCGCACAGCACCTGATATCATCCACAAACTCCACCTCATCCATGGAATAACCCTGATTCCGGATTGTTTCGATCTCTTTTTGCATGGCCTCGAGATCGATTATAGTGTTCTCCGTTCTTTTTATCAGGGTATTGGCTTGGAAATACTCTTCAAGAGAGAACTCGTTGTTATATGTAAGGAAGAGTTTGCCATGTGATGTGCAGTGGAGGGGGAACAGGCTTCCTACCGGGGAGGAGAATCTGATTGGATGGGTCGTAAGAACCACATCGAGTATCATGGTTTGCATTCCCACTGGAACGGCAAGATGGGCAGTTTCCCCGGTTTCTTCCATTAAAGAACTCAGGAATGGCCTGGCAACACCCTTAAGATCTCTCTGGGAGAGGGTGTGGAGACCATAATGGATCAGCATGCTGCCGAGAAAATATTTGTCGCTCTTTTTTTCCAATATAAGCTCTTTTTCAAGAGTGTGGAGGATTTTGAAAACGGTTGATTTTGGCACCTCGATTTTTTTTACAATGTCACTAAGTGTCAGTCCATCGTCATGTTCTGAGATACATTTTATAACTGAAAAGGTTTTCTCCAGAACAGGGATTGTGTATGATGTTGCCATTACTTCCTCATTTTCGCTTAAGCTTTTTGAATTATATCATGAATTCTGAGTGGTATGTATAATGACCCGACAGATTCCTGCCGGGTATGAAAACTATAACAACCCTGAAATATTTATCTGGCCAGCCATCCACCATCTACAGCGAGGGTGTAACCATTAATGTAATCTGCCGCTGAAGACGCCAGAAATACGGCAGGACCGGCAACATCAAGGGGCAGGCCCCATCTGTCTGCAGGGATCCTCCCCAGTATTTCAGCTGATCTTTTCGGATCTTTCCGCAGCTGTTCTGTATTGTTGGTATCCATATAGCCGGGCGCGATGGCGTTTACGTTTATGTTGTCCTTTGCCCATTCACAGGCCAGGAGTCTGGTTAATCCCATGACACCACTCTTACTCGCCGTATAGGACGGAACTCTTATACCACCCTGAAATGAGAGCATGGAGGCTATGTTTACAATCTTTCCTCCCTTACCCTGCTTCATGAATTGTTTACCCGCAGCCTGGCAGAAAAAGAAGACCGTCTTAATGTTGATATTCATAACATCATCCCAGTCTTTTTCTGAGAAGTTGATAGAATCTTCCCTTCTGATTATTCCGGCATTGTTCACAAGGATATCAAGAGAACCAAAAGTCTCCAGTGTTTTCTCTATAATACCTTGAATCGGATCGATGGTCAGCAGATTGGCCTTTATTCCCAGAAACTCGCCCCCTGCCTTTTTAATTTTTTCTTCTGTTTCGGGTGCATCAATATAATCAACACCGACGACTTTTGCACCGGCTTCTGCCATGCCGAGACAAATCCCCTGGCCCAGTCCTGTGGAACAACCGGTTACGATGGCCGTTTTACCTTTTAAGTTAAAATTATCTAAGATCATAATAGTGTCCTTATTTAAGATCCTTCATATCTACTCCATCCATATCAGTGAAGGTCTGGTTTTCACCAACCATTCCCCATATGAAAGTATAATCCTTTGTTCCTGCTCCGGAGTGGATGGACCAGCTTGGTGAAATAATTGCTTCTTCGTTTCTCATTACAACGTGCCTTGTCTCATCGGGAGTGCCCATAAGATGGAAAACAACAGTATCTTCATCCATGTTGAAATAGAAATACACTTCCATTCTTCTTTCGTGGGTATGAACGGGCATGGTATTCCATATACAGTTGGGTTCCAGGATTGTCATTCCCATACAGAGCTGACAACTCTCTACTACAGCTGGGTGAACATACTGATGGATCGTTCTTTCATTTGATTCGGCAAGCGAGCCAAGGTGTACCTGCTTGGTTTCGGAGAGGGGAATCCATTTGGAGGGGTAGGCATGGTGTGCCGGTCCGGAAAGAAGATAGAATTTTGCAGGAGAATCAGCAGACGTACTTGTAAATGAGATCTCTTTTGTCCCCATCCCGATATAAAAACCATCATTCTGGTTCATCTCAAAGGATTTTCCATCGAGAACCAATGTTCCGGCTCCTCCAATGTTTATAACTCCACCTTCCCTGCGTTCAAAAAAGTATTCACTGGCAAGTTCAGCTCCGCCATCCAATGAAAGTTCTTTCGTTGCGGGACAAATCCCTGCAGTTATAATTCGATCGACATGACTGTATGTCAACTTAGCCATATCCTTAATGAAAAGGTTTTGTATCAGAAATTCTTTCCTGAGTGTTTCTGTGTCCATTTTTTTTCCATGTGCTGGATGGACGGGATATCGAATATCCATATTAAGCTCCTTTGGCTACATCAGTATAGATGGCAACCACAATGTTAGTTGGGGAATAAAAGTTATGGCGAGTAATGTCACCAGATTTGCTATAAGAAAGGGAACGGCTGCTTTGAAGATAGTCCCTATTTCAAGTCCCGAAAGGGAAGAGGCTACATTCAGGCACATCCCCACCGGGGGTGTTACAAGTCCTACGGCAAGACCGGAAACAAGAAGTACACCAAACTGTACGGCGTGTATTCCCAGCATCTGCGCTATCGGCAGGAATATAGGGGTTAGCAGCAGGATAGTTGGTGTAACATCAAGGAATGTCCCTGCAAGAAGGATGATTATATTAATGATAATCAGGATCATAAAGGCTGGAAGCTCCAGACCTGTAACAAACATGGCCAGAGCATCGGGGACTCTTTCTATCGCCAGTATCCAAAGGTATAGTTTTGAAAGGGCGATGATTATCATGACCTTTGCTGATGTTATAGCGGCATCCTTGATTAACGGTGGAAGGTCTCGTAACCTAAGTGTTTTAAAAACAAAAGTCCCGATACCAAAAGCATAAAGAACTCCAATGCCGGCAGACTCTGTCGCTGTGGCAATGCCTAATACTACAGAGCCAATTACAAACAGCGGCATGATTAGTGATAGAAGAGATCTTTGTATTGTTATGAGCTTTTCTTTTCCTGAGAGGCTTCTTTCTTCACGGGGATGTTTTTTTGTGTAGGATATTGCGAAGGTAATCCCAAGCATTATCAAACCAATCATTATCCCCGGGATGGCGCTTCCAAGAAAAAGTTTTCCTACCGATTCTTCAGCCGCCATGGCATAGATGATCATGGGGACACTTGGTGGAATTATCATTCCCATTGTAGATGATGCAACCGTGATCCCGGCGGCATATTCGAGTGTATATCCTTTTTTATTCATTTCAGGGATCATTATGGCTCCAACCGAAGCTGTATCCGAGACAGATGAACCGGAAATACCACCGAAGATCATGCTGGCAAAGACATTAACCATACCAAGTCCGCCGCGAAGTCTGCCGATTATGAGCATACAAAAATCGATGAGCCTCGTTGTTATTCCACTCCCGTTCATTAAAGATCCCATAAGACAAAAGAGGGGAAGGGCTATCATAGAGTAGGACTGCATACCTGCAAAGAACCGCTGGGGCAGGATTGAAATCAGATCCGGCTGTTCGAGAAGGAAATATAGAAAACCGGATACTCCGAGAGAAAACGCTATTGGAACACCGAGAATTAAAAGGATTACAAGACTGATCAATAAAATAGCCATTTATTAATTCTCCTTTCCGTAGTTTTTGATCGTTTTATACGCATGGAATATGCAATATAGAATGGAGAGAATACAGCAGATAGGAACGCTTATTTGTACCATTCTCATAGGGATACGCAGAACCGGTGATTCCGAGTGTCCGACTTTAGCGATCCATGAATAGCTCAAATTCATAAAAACAATATGAATAAGGGCTATGCAGGCAGTTCCGAAAAGATCTGTTATCAGCTGTACTGCCGGAGCGCATCTCTCCACAAAATAGCCGATACGTATATGTTCATTCTTTCCAATGGCTATAGCAGAACCTATGGCTGTTGTGTAAACAAAAAGGTATTCCATCAATTCATTACCACCGGTGATTCCTGTGTTGAATATATACCTGAGGACAACCAGTAAAATGGTAATTACAATGGTGAAGAAGACTATTGTAATAATAGTTTCAAGTATTTTATTCATCCAATTCTCAATCTTGAAAACGGCAGAAGAAAATTTATCTTCCATAAGAGTTGTTGCTCCCTAAAAATCAGCCGGGGAAGAAGAATCCCCGGCAAATTGATTTATTTTCCAGCATTAAGAACGGCGTTAATTTCATCCCATGTGAAATATCCATCATCAACATACCCCTGCCATACAGGTTTTGCAGCATCTACAAATCCTTTGTGGTTTTCGGGTGTTACTTCATTAACCTCAAGGTTTTCTTTTAGTGTATAGAAGTAATCTTTTTCTCCACCGAGCCATTTTTCATTTGAATATTTCATGGTTGATTCGGCTACAGAATCAAAGATTGCTTTAAGGTCTTCGGGAAGGCTGTTGTACCAGTCAGGGTTAACGTAGAAGGGGTCCGGGTGGATCTGCCAGTTAACAAGTGAGAGGTATTTCTGTGCTTCGTAGAACTTCATATCAACGATATTTGAAAACGGGTTTTCCTGTCCATCAACAACACCGGTCTTAAGAGCCATATAGGTTTCGGTGTAGGCAACCTGCTGAGGATTGGCACCGATGGCGTTGAATGTTTTGATAGTCATGTCGATGGGGGGAGTTCTCATCTTGAGACCATCAAGGTCTGCAACGGTTTCAATGGGACGAACATTGTTTGTTATGTTTCTGAATCCACCGGCAACACCGGTTGCGGGAATATAAAGACCATTTGCCAGAGCGCCGGCATTGATTTCCTGACCTATGGGGCCAAACATAACTTCCTGTACCTGATCTGTGTTGTTGAACATGAATGGAAGAGTGTAGATCAAGAACTTTTTGTTTGCTCTTTCGAATAATCCACCTCTTGAACCCTGAACGGTTCCAAGTTTAACCATATCCAGGACTTCTGCTTCTTTTCCGAGAACACCATTATAGAAGAGTTCAACTTCAATTCTTCCATTACTTGCTTTTTCAAGCTGATCTTTGAAGAAATCCATTGAAAGACTTCGAGGATGGTTGGGGGACTGGGTGTGAGCATACTTGAATACGAAGGTTTCCGGTTCAGCTGCTGCTCCGTTATCTCCCGCCGGGCTGTCCTGCTGACCACCTGCGAATGCGAAACCAGCCAACAGTGCGACTGCTACTGCTAAAATTAGAATCTTTTTCATTTTTTTGCCTCCTTGGCGTTTCTATATGTGAACATAGTTTCTATATGAGAACATCTTGTCATGGGATCATTAAGCTGTCAAATTCATTTCTCAGGGATTTTTTGATTTTATGTCGATTTTTTAATCCCCGGCAGAGAAAAATGGGATGGTGATTTTGAAATTATGACTGATATTGTTATAATATTTAAATGAGGAAAAATAAATATTTGATTGTAGGTGTAAATGCCGCAGGCTTCTGTGCTATAGAGACCATAAGACGCCTGGATCCGAATTCGGAGATTACGGCTGTAAATGGTGAGGAGTATCTTCCATATAAGAGGACCAAGATAAATAAACTGTTTTCAGAGAATAAACTGGATGTGAAGAATTTTCTTCTGGCACCACCGGAATGGTATGAAGAGAATTCAATCCGGTTATTAACCGGTTTAATGGTTATGAGTATTAATAAGGCAAAGAGGGAAGTTTGCTTGAATAATGGTGAGATCCTGAAATGGGATAAGCTCTTACTTTCCCTGGGAGCCGACAGCTGCAAACCGGAGGGCTCGGAATTTAATGAAGCCATTTCTATCAGATCCTATGAGGATGCCTTGAAAATAGTGCCATTGATTGAGAGCGGTTGTAATGTGGTCGTTTATGGTCTTGGTTTGGAGGCTATTGAGACAGCCTGTCAGCTAAAATCTGCCGGGCTCAAGGTTACCCTCGCGGGCCGTGGTAACACACTCCTTTCTAGATATTTCTCAGGAGACCTGGTAGCGCTGATCAAAAAAAATCTGGCGAAAGAGGGCGTTTCTGTAGAATACGGGATACAATCTGTTGATATTTCAAAACTACCTTATGATTGTCTTGTTTACAGCACTGGGATTTCTCCCCGGATTGATCTTGCCCGGTCCGGGGGGATTGTTACGAGGAAAGGCATCGTTGTAAATGAGAGGATGGAAACCTCGGATGGGGATATCTATGCCGCCGGGGATTGTGCAGAAGTTAAGGCGGGAGTAATTACCGATCACTGGCATGCGGCACAGGATCAGGGTAGAACCGCCGGAGAGAATATGACGGGAGGAGATGTTGTCTGGCCTCAAAAAAAATACAGACTGAAAACCGAACTCTTTGGTGATTTCTTTTTTTCCATGCGCCCCTTTAAATATGATCAAACTGCTGACTTAGATTCTGAAATTTCCATACTGCCGGATAGAGCATTCAGGCAATTTTATTACAGGGCGGACAGGCTTGAAGGAGTGGAGGTGGCAGGAGACAGGGAGAGGGCAAAACTGTATGAAGAGGCGGTTAATCGTGGCTGGTCGAGGGGGGAGGTCATGAAAAGGCTTGGATAGCATGCTTTCTGTCGTCAGTATTGAAATATTGCTGATAACTATCGAATGGTTCTCCCTTTACGTATTTTACGTTATCCTGAATATCAGGATTAGAATTGTTGGATTTTGAAGTTATACTCCTTAAAATATTCAAAACCCTATTTTTCCCCTGTTTTTACATTTTTTGGGGATTTAAAATCTTCCTTGTTATTCTGCCCAAGGTATCATAAAATGAAACTTAACGTAACTACTCAGCACCAACCATGAATGGGTTTCCGGCAAAGACTCTTAAAAGCGCTTCCATTGCATGAACATCG
>JAEINK010000096.1 GCA_016342585.1 Spirochaetales bacterium | reverse complement strand
ATTTCCTTCTTGTGTAAAGATTTATGCCGCCAAGCTTAAATCATTATACTCTGGATTTCAGGCCATTAATAGTCCTTATTATGGACAGCTATGGTCTCGAATAAAAAACTAATACTGTATCCTGAATGAGAGCATATCCGGCCGGGTTTCAATATGTGCTACTGCCGCTGAATCTGACTCTGGAAAAAACAGGAAGGATATACCACCGAAAATAAGTCCGGAACCTGTCAGAACTGAACCCATAATAAATTTGTTCCGGGCATTCGTATTATCAACTTCATCCCGGGCGGCTTCATAAAGAGTGTAATAGGCAGACTCAGTACCACTGGCGGCATTATTATAATCTATTTGAGCACCCCAGTAATCAATCATCAGGGGCAAAGTGGTGATGAGAAAATAGGCCCCCACCCCTGCCGAAACAATACCGCCGCCAAGGGTAGAGGCGAAGAGGACAGGAAAGGGCATCCCTTCAGATTTTGGATAACTCTCCTGATTCGGATCTTCCACAGCCTCAGACGGAGAGAGATTTTCGGGAGGGTCCTCTTGACCAAGTTCAGGTCCAGGAGATATCGAGAGCGGAGACTCAGACTCAGGTTTGGATTCTCGTTCCGGCGTGGGAACCTTAACAACTTCTATCCCTTTATTCCTGTAATCGAGCCTTCTAATGAAGGCCTGCATATCATCAATGAGGGCATCAAGACTCCCATAGATTCCATCCGCAGAACTCAAGGTTCGTGATGATTCGGTTTCGAGTATTTTAGCATTCAGAATAATCCGGGAACCCACAGTACCGATACTGCCAATTACAATATTTTCCGCAGAGAGGAGGCGGCCGATCTCCAGCATGCAGGTATCATCGGAACATCCCGAAGAGGAGAACTGAAGCTCAGTCAGAAGATTCTCCCTCTGAGAAACATCAATGACCATATAATTTCCTGTCTGGAAAAGAGCCGAAGATATAAGCGAAATGATAGCCGTCATCTCCTGGGAAGAGACTTCCGGAGATTCAAAATCCAGTACGGCAATGATAGGTTTCTCGGAATCATCCTGGGCATAAAGGAAAAAACATGTCAAAAGAATCATACATGCAAAACAAATATTTTTTTTAAACATAACTATCTCCTAATCATCTGGATTTCATTAATCCGAACAGGAATCTTATTCAGTTCCCCACCTGTTCATCCCCCTGGAAATACGGCTGATGAACTCTGATTCCTGATGTCAGTACATAGTCTGTAATTATTATTATAAAGGATTCCTCCCTATTTTTCCAGAAATTATCAATTATGATGAACATTTCAGTTTCAGCATAAGAATGGACACCCCATCTTATACACCTCATGCTTGCCCGACCCGGCAGGGAATGATTATACTTGTAATTATGAAAGCAGTAATACAACGAGTGGCCGGCGCTTCGGTCACCATCGAAAAAGAGACGAAACGAACGATAGGCCCCGGACTTTTGATCCTCCTGGGTGTGGGAAAAGATGATACAGAAGCAGACGGCAAATGGCTGGCCAATAAGATTGCAAAAATGCGAATCTTTCAGGATACAGCAGGCAAGATGAACCTTTCAGTCCTGGACAAGGGGGGAGAAGCCATGGTTATAAGCCAGTTCACCCTCTTTGCCGATACAAATAAGGGCAATCGTCCCAGTTTTAACGGTTCAGGTACGCCGGAAACTGCCATTCCTCTTTATGAAAAATTCACAGCGGAGCTTTCAGCCATTCTGGAGAAGCCGGTTCCTACAGGGGAGTTCGGTGCCCATATGGATGTTGAATTAATTAATGACGGGCCGGTTACGATTATGATGGATACGAAAGAGGGAAAATGAGGAATAACCCAGTTCAAAGCAGAATAATGGCCCTTCTTGCCGGACTCTTCTTCATGGCGGTTCTATCACTTCCCATGATGGCAGTCGAAGCCGAGTTTCCAAGAATATCCCCTTCCCCCTTCTGGCTCGATGCCTCAAGTTGGTCTGAAGAGCTCAGTCCTGATGAGATAATTATGGCCACCCTGATGGCATCGGGAGTTGAGGAAAATGATCTGGAAAAATATACACTTCGTTTGGAAAATCTGATAGAAACGCTCGCTGAAAGTGAAACTTTTTCAGATCAAAGTGTAGGAGATTATGAAAAGGGTGAACTCCTCCTTGCCTGGATTCATGATAACCTGCTTTCCAGATACAGCTTCCATCAGACAAGGATGGATGTGCTCCTTGATTCGGGAGAGAACAACTGTGTTTCATCATCAGTACTCTACTTGCTCATGGGGAAAGTTATCGGCCTGGATGTCAGTGCTGTTGAGACCAGGGACCATGTATTCTGCCTTGTACAAACCGATGAGGGCCCCATAGATGTGGAAACAACAACAGTCTGGGGATTTAATCCGGGGATTAAGAAGGAGTTCGCCGACGAGTTTAACAGGACGGGATTTACCTACGTTCCGCCGGGAAATTACCGATATAGAAAGGCCGATTCAGACAAAGAACTGATTGCCCTGATCCTGCAGAACCGGATGGCTGCTCTTCAACGGGAGGGAAGGCATGGTGAAACAGTCGGCCTTGCGGTAGACAAATACACCTTTCTTCAAAACGAACAGAGCCGCGATGAGATGAATTCGGCTTTTAAAAACTGGGCATCCGAACTAAGCGGTATGAACAGAGATGAAGAGGCGTACCTGTTTCTTGCCCGGACTTCGGAGAGCAATGGCCTTCTTGAAGCAAACAACACGGTCCTCTATCAGCTTGCCAATAATGTGGTGGCCCCGTTGATAAACAGGGGAGACCATGAAGAGGCGGCGGCCTTCCTGACGGAGAAGGCATCAAACCTTTCCAATGATAAATTTCTTCTGCTTGATAAAATGATAAAAGAGAGTCGCATTGAACAGCAGATCCTTGAGGTTCCCTATGGGCAGGCCATCGAACTGGCCAGAGAGGGCGTCTCGGAAGCCATTCTAACGGCATCCCGCTGGAGAGAGTTGACCCTCTACCTGAATCAGAACATGGCTATTAAAATCGCAGAAGAGAAAGGATGGCTTGAAGGGACGGCTTTCATTGAGGCTCTGCCAGCAAACGAAATGAGTCTGCGGGGAATGAGTACTCTAAGAAATAATTTCAAACAGAACTGGACAGCTGCAACACACAACGAGTTCGTGGATTATTATCAGGCCGGCAAACTCCTGGAAGCCCGTCAGATTCTGGAGGAGGCTCTTCAGATAGATCCTGAAAACAGATATCTGCGGCAGGACCTTCGAGACTTGGACAGAATCAGCCAATAAGCCCCTCAGGGTAGGGCTGTACAGCCCCGGTGTGAGTAACAACATGGGCAGCGACCTTCAGGGCCAGCTCTCCGGCTTTTTTTAAATCCCCGTGAAGAGTATAACTGTATACAAACGCTGCGGAAAAACTATCACCGGCACCAACCGTATCCACTGCATTAACCTTGGGAGGATGGAGGGTAATAACCTCTCCACCACCATATAACCGTGCCCCTTCGGATCCAAGAGTTACGACAATTAACGGAATATCGAATTGGGTCATAATTTTCTCACAGACTTCACTTTCCTTGAACTCTCCCCCAAAAACCATACGACTGACAACTTCAATCTCCTCATCATTGAGTTTGAGGATAGTGGCCGCTGTCATGGAATCAATCAGGATGTCCTTTGAATAATAGTTTTGTCGCAAGTTAATATCGAGAAAAATATGTTTAAAAGGTACAGCTTCAAGGATCGATTTGACGGCAGCTCTGTTCTCCGGGGTTCTCTGGGCAAGGGAGCCAAAATAAAAAATATCCCAATTGGTCTTTTTTATTTCTGAAAGAAGATCCCCTGTCACAGGAATATAATCCCACGCCCGATCCTCCAGAATATTATAGGATGGAATACCATCTTTAAGGATGACGGGGACCTCTCCGGTAGCCTTATCAGAACGACTGATAAACGAGGTTTTGACACCATGCTGATTCAAAAAATCAAGAGCACGATCACCAAAAGAATCCTGCCCAACTGCAGAAATCATGGCCGACGCCCCCCCAAGCTGCCTAAAGTGAGAAGCGAAGTTCAGGGAAGCCCCGCCAATTGTTCCTTCCCCCTCAATCATATCCCAAAGAATTTCTCCAAATGCTAAAACCTTCGCTGACATAATAATCCTCCAGAAATTAATTCAATTAAAAACTTAAATCAAGTTTGAAAAAAATACAAGGGACATATGGAACCACATGAAACAAGGGCATTGTTTAGATAGTGTTTAGAACATGATAAACCTTTCCCTTATAAAGGTTTACACAATACAAGGAGGGAATTCGGCTTTTATCAATTCTATCGAACCTTGACTGTTTAAGGAAAAAAAATTAGTTTGTAAACGAGTTTATCTCCCAAGGTAAAATCGATTTTTAAATAGCAAAATTTTTTTATTTCCGGAGTATTTTCCGGTAAAAAAACAAACCATATATTAGGAGTATAGAATGTTAGAATTGAAGAAAGGTATCGACATATTGTCTACCGTTGGTGCCGTCAAAACTATTGATGAAGCACGATCCATCTTCGAGAAAAACATGGATGCCGCTAACCTGGCAAAAATATCCAAGATTAAGAACGAAGAAGCTTTACTTAAAGTTGCAAACGCAATTTCCATGTGTCAGCCTAAAGATGTTTTTGTCATCTCCAACGATCCTGCCGACAAACAGTGGGTAAAAGACTGGAGTATTGAAAAGGGTGAAGAGAAACCCCTTGCCATGAAAGACCATACTATTCACTTTGACCTTCCGGAAGATCAGGCTCGTCTTGTAAAACAGACTTTTTACATCGTTAATGAAGATGAGAAAATCTCTGCCCTTGCAAAAAAAGAACTCCGAAGTGAATCCTTTGAATACCTCAAGAAAAACATGACTGGAATTATGAAGGACACAACTATGATGGTTGGATTTTTCAGCCGTGGCCCCGTTGGTGCAAAGGCTGCCATCCCCGCAATAGAGATTTCTTCTTCCACATACGTTCTTCACTCCGGAGACATCCTTTACAGAAACTGTTTTGAGAAGTTCGACGCTGAAGTTGAAAGATATGGCCTCTTCCTTACAAATGTTCACTCAGAAGGTCTCAACAGACCCGAAGATGTACCCAACGCAAGAATCTACATGGATAGAAGCTGGCTAACCACTTACTCAACATTCTGTACCTATGCCGGAAACACACTGCTTCTTAAGAAGGGAAACCACAGATTTGCTGTTGACCTGGCCACCTACATGGGCGTTGAGAAAGAACTCTCCGAGCACATGTTCTTAACAGGTATGACAGGACCCGGAGGAAGAAAAACCTATTTCGCAGGTGCCGCTCCTTCAGGTTGTGGAAAAACAACAACAGCCATGGTGGGATCAGATTTCATCGGTGATGACCTCTGTCAGCTCTGGCTTGAAGATGATGGTACCGTACGAGGTATCAACCCCGAAAAGGGAATCTTTGGTATCGTAGAAGATGTTAACCTGGAGGGTGACCCCTACCTGATGAAATGCCTCAGAGAGGAAGGAACAGAGGTAATCTGGTCCAACGTTTGTATCGATGAAAACAATGTTCCTCACTGGGTTGGAAACGGTGAAGAATCTCCCAAGAAAGGATTCAACTTTCAGGGCGAATGGTTTGAAGGAAAGAAAGATGCCAATGGCAAAGACATTCCTATCTCCCATGCAAACTCAAGGTGTACTCTCGAAAATAGTTCTATTGACAACTACAATGAAGCAGCAGCAGAAGATCCCGCTGGTGTTAAAGTTAAGGTTGTTACCTACTCCGGGAGAGACGCCAATACAATGCCCCCCGTATGGGCCGCTAAATCTGCCGACGAAGGTGTTGCCATTGGTGCCTCCATCGTTTCCAAGGCAACAGCAACTGAAATCGGAGCTGTTGGTGTTAATCGACAGCCCTGGGCAAATGCACCCTTCATCCCCGGTGACCTTGCAGACTATATGAACGCACAGTTCAAGTTCTTCAACTCCAAAAAACTCTCGGAAGAGGGAACCCCTGTAATGGCCGGTCTTAACTACTTCCTTACTCATGAAGCAAGAGGAAGCAAAGAACCAGGAATTCTTGGAGAAAAGAAAGATGTTAAGGTATGGCTCGGATGGCTCGAACTCTACGCACATGGTGATGTAGAAGCTATCGAAACTCCCATCGGATTCATCCCCAAGTATGAAGACCTTAAGAGACTTTTCGACGGCATTTCCAAAGAGTACCCCAAGTCTCTCTACGACATGCAGTTTGCGTTCTACGTAGACAACATCGTTGCCAGACTCGACCTTCAGAAAGAAGCCTATACCAAAGAAGGTGGAATTCCTGCACGACTTTTTGAAATCTACGATGCACAGAAAGCTGACCTCCTCGCACTTAAAGAGAAGTTCGGTGCTGTTGTTTCCGTTGAACAGTTGATGGAAGCTTAATCCCATTAACTTATAAGAATTGATTTTAATCAGGCCAACGGCGAAAGCTGTTGGCCTTTTTTATTATGATACGAACTTCGAATAGCTTAGCTTCGAACAGCACACGGACAGCGGATAAAACTTCTTAACACTTTTTTCCTTCCATGCTATTCTGTTTGGATTGCTTTAGCTCTGGGGGAGCCTGTGCCTTATAAAATAATTATCCACGATGGAAAAGCCCACTTAGATGAACTGATTGGATCAGCTTTGCTGTCTCTTCATCTTGGCAGTGAACCCGATTCTATAGAGAGAATTGATTCAAGGGATGCGGAAAAGCGGGTGAATGAGACTCCCCTTCCCGGTGATACATATTTTATTGACTGCGGTATGGTCTTCGATCCGGATCGAAAACTCTTCGATCATCATCAGGACAAAGGATTGGACAGTTCAGCCCTTCTGATCTTCAATCAATTCTTCCCTCATCTCGTCGATACGGATCTTCACAATTTTATCAGACTGGTTTCAAAGGTTGATACATGCGGGGCCATGAGTCTAAACGACTTCCACCTGATGGGAGAAAGCAAGGAGTATTTCGCTTTCAGTCACAAAATTCTTTTAAAGACTTTTGAGGATGAACCCGGCTTAATACTGAAGATATTTATGGCAGGTCTTGATGATAAAATAAAATTTGAGAGGGCAAAAAAAGAAGCGGCGCTTTGGCTCGAGGAACCCGGCCACATAGCGATTTCTCAAAACACAGGATTGAATATTATCCAGTATATGGTAAAGCCTCCATCCGAATTAGTATCTCCCATGCGCTCCGCCATTACTTCGGTTGTAGAGGATAACGATATCTCGGCAATTCTCTCTTTTGATGAAAAACAAACCGATGCGAGAACCTTCTACCGAACCGATTATGGCCATAACCATGTCGACTTCTCCCTGAGTACACCTTCGGAGACACTCTTTTGTCATCCAGGAGGATTTCTTATGAAGTTTATTCCGGAAGACAGTGAGGAGTGGAAAAGGTTGATCGAAGAGTCGGTAATCAGGTAATCCTGAGGTTCAAATATTGTCGATAAAACAGATTTCAGATAGAATTGATAAATGAAAATATATCATGGGACTATAATCAGTTGTGATGAATCAGACAATATTCACTCCTATCTTGTAGAAGATAAAGGACGCATTCTATTTATCGGGGATTCTCTTCCAGATAGATATAATAAAGAATCCATCATTGAATTGGGAAAAAAAGCCCTCATCCCGAGCTTCGCGGATACCCATCTGCATTTTTCTTCATTTGCTTTGTTTCACAGTGGAATAAATGTTTCTTCCGCCCGGTCAAACAAAGAGATTATTGAACAGCTCCGCTCCTACCATGTCTCGAACGAAAAAATTATTGTAGGCTTCGGGCTTTCTCCCCATTCAGTCGAAGAGGGAAAAATGATCAGCCGGGTCGAATTAGATTCCGTGTCATTGAACCTACCGGTTTTCCTTGTAAAATATGACGGCCATGCCTGTGTGGTAAATTCAGAACTACTTAAAATTCTACCCACTGAAATTTCAGAGATGCGGGGATTCAATGCTGAACGGGGAGAGATGGGACAGGATGCTTTCTTCGCGGTTACCGATTTTGTGACGAACTCGATTTCCCCAATACTTCTTATTAAAAATATGATCAGAGCATATGATTATATGTCGAAGCAGGGTCTGGGAATGTTTCATACGGTAAGCGGGGTGGGATTCCCCGGGGATCTGGATGTAGATCTGGAGCGGTGGCTTGCACGGGGAATTGGAAGCGGAATTCAGACTCGCCTGTTTTTCCAGACTATGGATATTCCCAAAGTATTAAAAAGAAAACTCCCTCGCATTGGAGGCTGCTTTGCCACAGCCCTGGACGGCTGTTTCGGCTCGGTCGATGCGGCTCTGCTGGCACCTTATGAGGGCACAGACAACCGGGGCGTACTCTATTATTCAGATGATGAGATTTTCGATTTCTGCAGGAAAGCGAACAGGGCTGATTTACAGATAGAAGTTCATGCCATAGGGGATGCCGCCTTTGATCAGGCCAGCAGGGCCCTGGATTCAGCATTAAAAGATTATCCACGAAAAGACCATCGGCATGGAATCATCCACGCCTGCCTGCCAACTGAAAGAGGAATAGACATTTGCGCCGAACAAGGTATCCAGCTGCCCATGCAGCCTGCTTTCCTGAATTGGCCGCAGGAACCATCCTCCTATCTCAGATCCATCCTGGGAGAGAGGGAAGCTAAATTGAACCCCCTGAGTTCTCTCTGGAAAAGGGGAATTCTTCTCTCCGGAGGATCCGATGCACCCTGTACGACACCGGATCCCATTTCAGGAATTCACTGGGCGTGTAATCATCCAGTCCCTGAAGAGGCTTTGACTCCCCTGCAGGCATTAAAAATGTTCACCATTAATGGTTATAAATCTTCCTTTGACGAAAAAGAACGCGGTAGCCTTGAAGAGGGTAAAATTGCCGATATGGTACTCCTTTCCGGCAATCCCCTGGAGATTGGAATATCAGACCTTAAAAACTTAGAGGTTGAAGAAACGATCTACGGTGGAAAACCCTATAGGGATAGAAGTCCCGGAGCATTATCATCCATTGGTAAAGGATTAATCAGCCGTTCCTCGATTTAAGTTTTTATTTTATTGATGGTTCCCTTCTTCTTCGTGGCCGGGAGAGAATAAAGAGTCCAAAAAGAAGGGCCAGGGTAACCATCATATAAAGCGGGATTACTTCAAGTCCATATATTCTAGCCAGGACTCCCGCCAGGGAAGGTACTAAAGCAGCACCAAAGCCTGCGGCAGATATCTGCATGCCGATAGTATTGGCGGTATGTCGGACTCCAACCCTGTTTGCTGTATCAGAGATTAAACTTGGGAAAACTGGAGCAATGGAGAAACCGATCAGAGCAATGCCAAGAACGGAAACCCAATTCCCGGTATTCAGGAATAGCAGAAAGACTCCCGCGAAGGCCAGGATAAAACTGATGTAGAGAACCTTTGTTACGGTGAGTTTATGGGTGTACCATCCGGCGCAAACTCGACCGAAAGTAAACATGGCCCAATAGGACCCTGTTACAAATCCAGCCAGAGTGGTATCGACTCCCCGTGATATCGTAAGCAGAGAATAGGACCATAGCCCAAGCCCCACCTCAAAACCTACATAAAGGAAAAACATTACCATACTCAAAATGGTTTTGGAATTTTTAAATGTTTCTCCCAGCGATGCCTCTTTTTTAACCGGCTCTTTACCTGCAGGAATAGAATCAACACTCTTCCACAGACCCTTTGTCATCAGGAAAATGATAGCAAGGGCAGCCTGAGCCAGACTTACAATGAAGTAACCACTCTGCCAGCGGGAAGTCATTCTGATTCCAAGAGTCATGATTACCGGCCCCATGGTAATCCCTATGCCGAAACTGGCATGAAGCCACTGCATCATCCTTTCACTGTGATTGCTCTCTACATAGGAATTGATACCCGCATCAATCGCACCGGCTCCCAAACCTCCCAGGGCGGCAGCCCCGACAAAGAGCCACCAGAAGGGCGTTACCGCATAGACAAAAAGAGCTGCCGAAGTGGCACCGCAGCTAAGAGTGAGCAATCCTCCGATTCCCAGACGGCGAACCAGTGGGCCGCTGAAAAAACTGGAGAGGGTATAACCTGCTGTAGAAAAAATTAGGAGTAAGCCTAAAGCATCAAGAGGCAAACCGAATTCGCCATGAATTCCCGGCCAGGCTACACCGAGCAGGCCATCGGGAAGCCCGAGAGAGATAAAAGCTATAAATGATAAAACGATCAGTGCTGCCGATTTCTTTTTTTTCACAAGATTAGCTTTTTGTCCTTCTAAGAACAAAGCCGCTTATTATTAAAACCTGAGCAGTAAAATAAAGGGTCAGGCTGTAAACAAGCGAATGAGTAATTGGAATCAAAAATTGGTTCACTGCGATAATGGTATCCGATAGCATGAATATCCCGGCACCTATAGGAATGAGAAATGGAAAATCAAGTTTTTCACGTGGGGTAAAAAGTATTGCCGAAATCGTCATTCCCATAATCACAAACAGATAGATATAGACAGGAACAATTCTGGTTGCATCGATATTTCTTAAAATGATACTCAGGATAATTGTATAAATCAGAACAAACCCGACAGGAAGAAGTTTCTTTTTACTAAATCTTGCCTGACGCATAAAGAGAGTCATATAGAAAACATGGCTGATTAGAAAGAAAATCAATCCAAAAATAAAAAACCGGGTTCTATCGATATCGAGAACAATATCCCCTCCTACCGAAAAAAGTAGAGCGAAAAACAATAGAACCCTTACTCTGCTCTCCGTATTCCGCAGGCTTAAAATGATCAGGCAACTTACGGGAATTGCTTTCAACAAAAAACTGAAGGGATAAGGATGAAATGGAATTATCAATACTAAGAAAGATAAGGCGGCAATCCCATAGAGGATGTATAGAAATCGATCAATACCAGGTATTTTATTCATGAACTGATTTTACACTACAATATTTTAGAAAGCAAACAGGATTTAACAAAACTGCGGGTCTTAACTGCGGGCCCCGACCTGTCAAATTAAATGTCACCTGTCCTCTGAAATTCTGTACCTGTCTTAGTGTCATATCATCATCCCTTCG
>JAEINK010000095.1 GCA_016342585.1 Spirochaetales bacterium | reverse complement strand
AACTGCAGGAAGCACCATGAAAATGCTTCCTTTTTGTTCGTATATATCTTTCGCATATTAAATTGCTAGTACGGGGAACTATTACCGAGCCAGCTGATCTATTATAGAAATTTTTCGTCATTAGCCATAGGAGTGGTGTATCCTTATCTGAATGAAAACTTAGATTATTTAGCAACCTCCAACTTATATGTAGAAAAACCTGTCAATTTGAATCTCTTCAAAGCAAGAAGTACCATTAAGATGTTTCCGTTTTGATATTGCTTACCTTTCGCATATTAAGTTGTGAGTACGGGGTTGCACCATCACTATTATCGTTCAAGTGCTTGAAGATGTAAAAAAATAACCCACGGGCTCTAATGATTTGAAACGTGCTAATACTAATTGCTCTAAAATAGTCATAGATAAAAGTAGTATAAATCATCTTAACGTTCAAGTTATATTGTGACAACCCTAATGACTCCAGGGGAAAAGTTGTCTCTCGTTCTTCTGTTTTGTTATTTTTACAATATTGCCTTTGTCATTATATTCTACTGAATCGAAAAAGTTTCTTGTAATCCAGATACCTCGACCATGAGTGAATTCTTCTTCCACATCATTTTGATTCAATTCTTCAAGATTTTTAGTAGGGTCAGGGATGCTTTCCGGATCAAAACCTGATCCTTCATCCTCTACTGTAAAGACAACTTTTCTACAGTCCATCAAAGCATGAATAATAACGGTTTTGCTGCAATCACTTTTATTGCCATGTAAAAAGGCATTGATACAAAGTTCATCAATTCCAATTCCAATTTTTTCAATTTCATCAAAAGTGTAGTCTAGTTCATCCAAGGTCTTTTTGATCTTTTTATGAATCTCTGACCATAATTCCATGGTTTGAAATTCATATTGCTCTTTTTTAGGAGATAAATAATCTATCTGAATCAGAGTTGTATCGTCATTCAAAGGAAACTGGCCACTTTCTTTTTTCAGGAGGTCAATAAGAGAAGTAAAGATTGATAGTCCATGTCCTTTGCACTGGAAAAGAATTTCCTTCAATCCACTATATCCCAGTAGCTTATTATCAGCTTTTCTTAATTCGGTAATAGCATCAGAAAAAAATTGCAATCTATCGCCCGGTTGTAATATAAAATGTTTTCTCTCATATTCAGGATCATTAAAATACCCGATATGCATACCGGCAGCTTTTTCCAATTTTTCAATAGATTCACCCTTTTGAATTAAAGGAAGTTCACTATTTGCATTGGAATAATACACATCCCCGGAATTAATATCTATGACCATTGCCAGCATAGTGGGGAACTGATCCTCATCTGACATTTTCATATATTCTTTGCTTATATTACTTAAAAAAAGATCTGTCCGGTTATCCTGATATAAGATATTCAAGTTGGGACTTATTAAACTCGTTAATAATGAAGCATCCATGGAGGCTTTTATGCCGTGATCAGTACAGTCTCCTATTATTATGACCAATTTCTCTTCAGAAATTCCCTTTAATATTCTAAAGAAATCTCCACCAAGATTTTCACAAGGCATAAACAGAGCATGAATATTTAAATTCTCCAATAGAGGTATCGTTTGCTGGATCAAACTTTTCTGGAGAAAAGTGGCTTTCTTAAGCATCTCCTTTTTATCCTCAAGATCGCTTTCTATCTTATGTGTATAAAGGTTTATCTTTTCTTCTGATTCTAACTGAGAAGAAATATCTGTTATTGACCAGATGATACCCAGAATATTATCTCTATCATCTTTAAAGGGACTTGTCCTCAGGCTGACCGGAAGAACTATATTATCATTTTTATACATGCCTACACGGCCCTGCCATGTCATTCCTGTCGTAATTGATTGAAATACAAAATCCGGAACCTTTTCATTATCAAATAATAAATCAATTGGCAACTCAGCCAGTCGATCGACCTGATATCCCAAGAGAGAGGAAAATGTATTATTTATATAATAAAAATCACCAGTTGTTGTCGAAATTGCTATGGCATCACTTGAACAGTTCACTGCCATTTTTATTAATGATAACTGCTCATTTGATTCAAGAGCCTCACGTCGTGCGATTTCAGCATCTTCAGCAAGACTTAAAGCATTTTTCCAGGAATCTTCTGCAGAAATTAAACCTCCATAAATCTCATCGGAATCAGCATTAGCATAAATGTCCCCCCTTCCGAGATCCCGGCTTAATTTATTGATTTCTTCTTTTATCTGCCTGATTCTGATTTCACGGCCTTCCATTAAACTATTGGCTCTTTCAGATAAATTCAGAGCTTCTTTCAATTCAATAGCTGTTTGTTCGTTTATCATAATCTGAGATGTAAGATTTTGAACAAAAGAGCGCAGCAGATCTGCCTGATATTTTAAGGTCAAATGGGTATGAACCCGTGCCCGCACCACAACAGGATTGACCGGCTTGGTGATAAAATCGACGGCGCCCGCCGCAAAGCCTGCAGTTTCATCATCTGAACTATTCATGGCGGTAACAAATATAATAGGAATATCTCTTGTTTCACAATTCTGCTTCAGTAGCCAGCAGACTTCCAGCCCTCCCAATTCGGGCATAACCACATCGAGCAAAATCAGATCCGGCGGGTTATTGCGGCACATTTCCAAAGCCTGTTTGCCACTTGTTGCCATAAAGATCTCATGGTCTCGGTGGAAAATCTCATACAATGCCTGAATGTTAACAGGCTGGTCATCGACCACCAAAAGGCGTGGCAGGGTTTCCGTGGTTTGCTGATGAGCAGGTATTTCGCGGGATTCTATCATGTCAGTTCCTCCCGTAGCTTAATGCACAATTCACCGGCCGAGGCAAAATCCAGCCGCTGCATCGCTTCGTCCAGAGAGATAATCCGGTCGTGTAAAGCACTTTCCAAAGCTGCTTTTGTATCTTGATACTGCTGCATAGCCCGCATGTTTCCTGTCTTTAGTAAATTCTCTAAATCAAGCAGAGTGGTGATTATTTCTTCCCTGTCCATAGCTGCAACTGCTTCCGTTTCAGCTGGTAAAGGCTCAAGTCTCTCAGCCAGATCCTTAAATACAAGGCATGCATCGATAAAGAGCCTTTCCACTTTATGAAATAACTCGTTTCCTTCCGGAGGACTTTTACTTTTGAGTTCCGTCTCGCCTTCTGCGGCAGCTTGTGATAGTTCTGTGGCTCCCAGAGTTGCCGCAACACCTTTAATGGTATGCAGATCATCGGGCGAAAGCTCATGGCGCAACCGTTCAATAACCACACCCTGATCTTTCTCAAAAGTCCTAGCCATACGAGCGTACAAACTCCGGTTATTATTCAGCCTTTTCAACGCCGCATCACAGTCAAAGCCAGGTCTCTCAAAATTGATCCCTGTTCCCGCGTTTTGTGTCTCTACTTCAGAGACTGAAGCCATACCGCAGTTTTTACGCAGGACCATTATCAATTTATCCACATCAAAAGGCTTGCCGATATGATCGTTCATACCGGCTTCCAGGCAGAGAGCCCTGTCGGAGGGCAACGCATTGGCGGTCATGGCGATGATCGGGAGTTCCTTCAACTTCAGCACATTGCGGATGTGCAGGGTCGTTTCGTAACCATCCATATCGGGCATCTGGATATCCATCAGCACCGCATCAAATGGCTCTTCCCGTAAAAGAACTTCAATCGCCTGACGACCGCTGGCAGCAACGACAACAGTGGCTCCCTCTTTCGTCAATATCTCTTCTGCCACCTGTTGATTTATCAGATTGTCCTCGGCCAGAAGCAGGCGCAGACCGGGCAGATGCTGCTGATTCTGAGAAATTTTCTCCGCTCTGTTATCCATGGCCGATCGCCCGGAGATCACATCGTCCACGGCATCAAAAAGCATTGAAGGGGTAACCGGTTTAACCAGAAAGCCGTCGAGCGGAGAGGATTCTTCCGAGTAATTTTCCGTTAGAAACTCCCGGCCATGAGGGGTGACCATAATTACCACCGGCGCTTTATCCCCGTGGAGTAATTCTTTTATCTTCCCGGCTGCCTCCAGTCCATCCATGTCGGGCATCTTCCAGTCCATGAAAATAACATCGAAAGGGGAATGCCCTCCGGTCTTCGCCTCTACAAGGGCAATAGCTTCCGGTCCACTGGATGCGGTCTCAGCCTGCCATCCAAAGGATGACATCATACTGGAAAGCACCTCGCGCACTATGGCATTGTCATCTACAATCAGGGCATGGACATCGCTGATCCCTCTTTTTGTTTTCCGTCTCCCTATTTCAGGAAGATCAGGGTCAAGTTCCAGACTGATGGTAAAATGGAAATTGCTCCCCCGCCCCGGTTCGCTATCTACTGCCAACTCCCCACCCATCAGACCGACCAGCTGACTGCTGATCGACAGGCCCAATCCTGTGCCGCCAAAACGACGGGTAGTGGATGCTTCAGCCTGGATAAAGCCTGAAAAGATCTGTCCCTGCATATTAGGCGCAATGCCTATGCCCGTATCGCGGACGGAAAACTCAAGCTCTGCCCGTTCTTCTGTTATGGCAAGTGTCTGAACCGATATGATGACTTCTCCCTGTTCGGTAAACTTGATTGCATTACTCGTCAGATTGAGCAGCACCTGCTGAAGACGCAGACCATCAGCGCGCAAGGCATGGGGGATATTAGGAGCGATGCTGAAAAGAATCTCCACATCTTTATCCTGAACGGCTGAAGAGAGAATCACCGAGAGGTCGCGCAGCAGATCATTGAGAGAAAATGGATTGATTTCCAGCTCAAGTTTACCCGCCTCAATCTTGGAAAAGTCCAGAATGTCGTTCAAAAGGGCAAGCAGGGTTTGTGATGCCGTCTGAATTTTTTGTGCATAATCGAGTTGACGGGGTGAAAGTTCTGTCCGTTGCAGCAGATGCAGCATTCCCAGCACGGCGTTCATGGGGGTGCGGATTTCATGGCTCATGTTGGCCAGAAACTGACTTTTTGCTGTATTTGCCGAGTTAGCTATGGCCGTTTGCTCCTCAAGCTGCCCAACAGTGTCTTTAAGCTCTTCTTCAATCTTTTTTGTATGAGTAATATCCCAATTCGTTCCGATAATTTTAACCGATCGGCCTTCTTCGTTAAGCTGAACCACGGCTAATGCCCGGAGGACATGAATACTTCCATCCGGCCAGATAACACGGAACTCAGTATCATATTCTTTTTCACCCATAAGAGCTATTCGGAAATCCTCTTCTCCTTTGGTAAGATCTTCCGGATGCATGCAGGATTTCCAGGCGTCATAAGCACCGCCGAACTGTTCCCTGGTTATTCCATATAGACGGAACATCTGATCGTCCCAGACAAGGTTATCTTTTGCTACGTCATACTCCCAGATTCCTACCCCGCCGGCTTTAGTGGCCAGGTTCAGGCGGTTAATTGACCGGTTGAGCGCCTCTTCGGCGTTTTTGCGGTCGGTTATATCTATCATTACAGTCAAAAAGTACTGATGTCCCTGGCTGTTGATAATTTCTCCCGAGAAAAGTCCTTTAAGAACAACTCCATCTTTCCGCCGCACCTGCAGCTTAAAATCCTGGATTTTACCGTCAGCCAGGAGGGTCTCGGCAACCACGGCCTGCTCAAGAGGTTGAGGAAACATAGCGAGATCTGCAGCGGTTTTACCAACAACTTCGGAGAGTGTATAGCCCAGTGTTTTTAGAAACTTATCATTAACGTCAGTAAACCTCCGGTCAGGCATAACGGAAAGGGCCATCAAAGCCGGATTATTACGAAAAAGACGCTCAAAGCGCTGCTGAGCTTCCTGTTCAGAAGTCAGATCCTTTGAGATGCCGAAGATACAATCCTCGCCGTTCCAGCGGCCGAACCATACCCGGGTTTCCACGGGGATAAGGGTGCCGTCTTTTTTTGCCAGAGGAAGCGGGCAGACATCCCGTTCTCCACGGAACATGGCGCCGAATATTGCTTCGGCTTCCTGACGCCTGTCTGAAGGGTGTACATCCAGCACATGCATGGAGGTTAATTCTTCATTGCTGTATCCCAGTTTCTTAGTCACCGTTGTATTGGTAAAGAATATCTGTCCGTCCGGTGTACCAACAAAGATCATATCGTTCATAGACTCAAAGAATGTTCGGAAATTCCCCTCGCTCTCCTGCAAAGCCTCTTTGATCATAGTCTGGGCGGTTATATCAAAAATAATGGAATGCAGAATTTCCCGCTCTTCGAACTGTATTCTGCTTGAGGATACATCCACATTGCGGAAAGATCCATCAGCCAGCCGGTGCAGAAATTGAAACCGTTTGCCCTCTGCACCCTTGACAGAAGACATTGCCTGTCGAACTTCTGCAGCAGGCATATTGACGTTGATATCGAAAATCTTAAGCGATCTAATCTCTTCCAGCGAATACCCGTAAAAATCCAGAGCGGCAGTGTTGGCCTCAACAATCTCTCCGCTATAGGGATCAATTAAAAGCATAACAGCGGAATTATGGGAGAATTGATTGTGGTAGGATTCTTCACTCTTTTGAAGGCTCTCAGTTCTTTCAGCAACCAACCGTTCCAGCACCTCCCGTCGTTGATTGATAATGAGAAGAATAGCCAGAATACCAGCAGTTAAAAGAAAACCGATAACAGCAGCAATCTTTCCTGCCCGTAGTGGATAGCTGCTGATGAAATCCGGGTCGGCATAAACGGTGATGGCATAAGTATACCCGAAGGCAATAACCGGCTTGGTTACAATTAATCCTGCGGCAGTCGGGAAATCGGTATCATTAGATACTGCCAATAGTTCCGGCGGGGCATTCTCCTGTAAGATATAGAGTTTTATGAGTGCTGAATAGCCGTGATCCGCCGCCTGCCTTAACCAGCTATCCATCTTAAGTACAGCTATAGCGAACCCCTGCAGCCTCCTTGAGTCACCGCCAGCAAAAACCGGGCGGAAGATCAGAATTCCCTTTTGTTCACCGACCTCCTGTACCAGGACAATCGGGTCGGAAGCGGTACTTAATCCAGTATGTGCGGCTTCTTCCAGGGCAGAACGCCGCTTCGGTTCCGACCCAAGGTCAAAGCCCAGGGTTTTCTCATTGTCTTGCAAAGGGGCAGCCATTAAAACAGGATAATAGACCTCACGCTCTGCGGCAGGAACCCGTTTGCCCTCATTATCTTTTTCCCAAATCTCAAAATCCTTTAGGCCGGAAGCCCTGGCTTCCGCTTCAAATAAAAGCCGATTCTCCCGGGGTACCGCCGGTATCCATTCCCATGCCTGTACAGAGGAATTTGCTGTAAGAAATTTTGTAAAATGAGAAAACTCATAGGAGTTAATATTTGCACTGCCTTCGTAGAACCGGGCCAAACTTTCAAGGCCCATATCCCGGATACTACGTAATGAGCTTTCAAGGACCTCTATGCGGCTGTTTGCCAGCCAGGTAAAAGCATCAGTCCGGTTCCTTATATCTCTCTCCTGAAAGAGCATCACGGCAATTAAAGTTAGTATCAGCCCGATAGCCGCTGCCGTTACCGGCTCAATCAACCTTAATTTGCGGGGATCTGCAGTGGAGCTGCTCCGTCTGTAACGTGCAAACAGCACCTGAGCGGTAACAAGAACCCCAATAAGCAGCATAACCATCATAATGAGGAGCCATACCTTGTGAAAAATCATTCTGTTCCAATTGCCTGCGTCAATATCCATGCCTAACACTGCTATCTGTGCTCCGGTAACCGGATCAGTAACGGGAATCAAGGCTGATATCCAGGTGCCCCATTTGTCGGTAACCGGGCCTTCAATGCTTTCAACCCCGGTGTCAAAAACCCGCTGATATTCTGCTGAGACATCTTCGTAAATCTGCCCCGGGGGAGAGTAATCCTCAGAACCCTCCGGTTCACTGTCCATATAGAAAAAAACGGAGCCGTCTGCCTTCTGTCCCATTAGATATATAAAACGGCATTCGGTATTAATTGTTCGAAGGGACTGCAGAACCCTCTTTAGTCTCTGATAATGGGGAGAATCAAGATCTGCTGAAGAACCTGAGAGCATTTGAACAGGTTTTGTATTGAGGCTCTGAGCTACCGTTCGGGTTTGGGAAAGGAGGTTTGCACGCATCTCCAGATCGGTTTTTATGATTACAAAAAATGAGGCAAGGAATCCTGCAGCCGCCGCTATAATAATAACAGCACCCAGTGCAAACTTACGCTTTATTGAATTAGTTGCTTGTTTTTTTCCCCGCATAAATTGCTATCTCCTTGAAGCATGAACAGCCTGAAACCCGTCTAAACCGCGTATACGAGCACCCCTTTAAGAACGCCCTGATAGATTCGCGGGAAAGGGAAATATAGTAAAAAACCGCAGTTTTCTATTTAATTCTGTTCACTTACCAAAATTATAATTGGGGAAAGGGCCAAAATCAAATTTTAAAATTTTTATAATTAAATAGGGCGTGGTGTAGCTTTATTCCATCGGGTTCTTTAATGACGAAATATTTCCACATTCCGATAAGTGAAGCATGTTCAACTTCTTAGTAAGCTTACTGAAATCTCTTTTCTCTGTCATTTTCAAGAGACGGAAGGATTTCATCGTTACCTTGCTCCTCTTGAAGAAAGAAAACGAGATCATGAAACGTCATCTGAACTTGAACGGAAAAAGGATTACTTCAAATAATTCTGACCGCTTCTGCTTATCCCTTATTGCAGCATTATCAAAACGAGCAATTAACCATCTAACAATAGTAAAACCTGAAACACTTCTGGAATGGCAAAGGCGTATCATCAGGAAGAGATGGACTTTTTTTATGCAAAAGAAACGGGGGCGCAAACCCATCTCTGCAGCGAACCGCCAGCTGATTCTTGAAATGAAGACGGATAATCCTCTCTGGGGAAGTAGGAGGATCGCAGATGAGCTTAAGAAGTTGAATATTGAAATCCACCATACAACTGTTAACAAGATTATCCAGACTTTCAGGAGAGAGGGGAAGATTCAGCCTAATGGTAGTTGGAGGAAATTCTTGAAATCCCACTGGAGTTCCTTGTACAGTATGGATTTCATGACGATTGATACATTATTTGGCAAAAGATTCTATTTATTGATGATCCTTGAACTCAAATCCCGAAGGATAATCCGGTATGATCTCACCGAAAATCCTTGCCGAGAGTTTGTCAAACAACGAATTGAGCTATTTTCTGAGGATTTCCAGGCTAAGAAGACGCTGATATACGACAACGCACCTCAGTTCACTTCTATAGATTATAGCTGGTACGATATCAAAGGTGTTAACACCTGTGCAGCAGCCCCCAATATGAACAGCTATACTGAAAGAGTCATCGGAAGTATCAGGCGTGAAGCTCTTGATCATTTTCTGCTCCTCTCAGAGAAACAGGTTCGGAAGGTCATCAAGGAGTATGTCGATTACTATAACCACTTACGTCCTCATCAGGGAATTAATAAAATTCCGGCTGGAATGATTAACCAAACAAGCGGAAATATAAAAAAAGAAGGAATCTTAGGCGGTCTCCACCATCATTATTATAGAAGCAGTGCTTAAATTATCGCCCGATGGAAAAAAGCTACGGGACGCGCTAGAAATCGTGAATATTTATCTCTCTTATAGGTTTTGATCATAATGAAGTTTAAATTACCGATTTCTGATTGGACAAACTGCTTTGCCTGTATCCCCAATGCCGTATCAATTTAAAAAGCTTTCAGAACGCAGCAATTCGAAATATAAGTCATAAACCGGAAGAATTCTAATTTTTTTCTAAAAATTTAAGAGCATTTCCAATGATCTCTCCGGTTCTATCATCTTTATTCAGCACATCAAAGCCATGTTTGCCCTGATCATGAAATTCCAGAGAAAAATCAATTTTTCTGGCAGTGAGCTGCTTAACAAAATCATCGAGAGAAGTATTAATCATCGCCCTGTCTTTTCCGGCTTTGGCTATAAATATCGGAGGAAGGGGATTTCTTTCGGATGTATACTGTAAAAATGAAAAGGCTTTCAAGGTATCATCACTAATTTTTTTTGCAATATACTTTCTAAATTGCATTGGCTCAAAGAGACAATAAAAACAGACAATGCTTTTAAAAGGTAAAACTTTTATTACTTTTCCCAGATATATACCTCCTCCGGAAAATGACCACAGGGAGATGGCAGTAGTATCTATACTCCATTCAACTGCCCTGTTTTTTACAGTATCACAAAGGGCTTTTATATCATCAAAACTTTCATTTAAGAGAGAAAACCCAGGGGACATCCTTCTATTGAAAGTAATGGCCACAAAACCGGAAGCGGCTAATATTTTTCCATATTCCTGATAAAGCTGCCAGTTCTTCACTCCACTGGCCATAAAAGAATAAACATCCCCTGAAAGAAAAATTACAGCCGGATATTTTTTTGAATTATCATAATCTTTTGGTAGATAAATATCCATTTTATTTAAAGGATCAGAGCCGTAGGAAATGTCTTTTATGACTTTTATAGAATCCATCCCCGGAATCTGAAAATAAACAGAATTGTTTATCATTTTTCTAAAATATGAAATTATAAAAATAATTCCCATAGTTAAAAATGCCCCAAAAATAATAAAAATAATTGTTATAGCATTCATTTTTTTCTCCTTAAGTTTTTCTTATAGATACCCACAGTAATAGAGTCCTTAAAAAGTTTTAATCGGCTGTTCATTATTGTTTCATATTGATCTACATTCATATTTGCATTTACCCGTGTATTGAGATCATTTCTAACTCCCTGAACAAGCCAGGTGAAAATGGCTATTATATCTTCTTTTGATTCTAAATCATAAAGATCCCAATTAACATTTCCAAAAAGAACAGCAAGTGATTCATCAGAATATTGCTTTTTTAATGCAATCATTTTAGGATACAGTGATGAGGTTAAATCAAGTTCCGATCTTAACAATACCTTATATTCCAGGGGATGTTCTCTGCAATACTCCATTGAGAAGCGGGTTAATTCTTCAGCTCGATCAAAAAGATCATCAGTTTTATAGGTGGTTGGGTTGTTTTGAATCTTAAAGGAATACTCATAGATTTTATCAAAAATATAAAGATAGAGGTTTTCCTTTGAGGCAGTA
The DNA here is from genome assembly GCA_016342585.1 of Spirochaetales bacterium. Lineage (GTDB taxonomy): Bacteria > Spirochaetota > Spirochaetia > UBA9216 > UBA9216 > JAEINK01. Next base: position 301 of record JAEINK010000095.1, on the reverse strand, counting down.
TAGTTATAAAATGACCCCTTGGCAATTTTTAATTCTTTGATAATATTATTAATGGATGCCTGTTCATACCCATGGGCTATAAACTCCTTCATGGCAATGTTTAGAATTTCTTCCTGACGTTCTTGCGGGAGATTGTGAAAGGTTTTTTTCATTTGCTTACTGAATTTCCACAAGCCAATCCGACATTGTTTTTAATGCCAGTTCCACGTTACCCACCTGACAATGGGCGGCGGCCTTCCAACCTTCTTAAGATGTTTCAGAATCCTTTTGATCTCAGCCGTATTCTGAATTACTGCAATCA
>JAEINK010000094.1 GCA_016342585.1 Spirochaetales bacterium | reverse complement strand
GATCTTTCATAGAAACAGTCTACAAGAAATTTCCCTTTATGTCTAGTTTTTTATACGTCGTCCTGAGTAGTTACAAAGTAAGTTGTTAATATTTTATCCCAATATTATGAGTTTATAAATCAGAATTCCAAAAAGTTACTCTTTTTCTAAAATATTTCACTTATAGAATACTTCGCCAGCGGCCGGAAACAAGATCAATCTGAATTCTGTTGTCCGGAGGAGGCTGATCGGAGCCAAGGGTTCGGACCATCTGTTGAAAATCTTCGGGAGCCTTCCTCATCCATAACTCCCGGGCTCGTGAATAGAGTGTATCCGGGAGCTCCCCCGATTCTTCCCCGGCTACCCGGACAAGAGCCAGGGCGGCTTTATATTCGGCCATAATTTCGGCCCTCTTCCTGGCAAGCCGATAGTTCATCATGATAGAAGGGACAAACTCTTCCCGGAAGTTTAAGTATAAGCTGTTCATGGATGAGGTCGATGTAGCCAATTCACCTCCTGTCTCTAACCGGGGGATAAACCGTCCCCCTTCCACATTCATGATCTGCCTCTCATCAATCGTTACCATTCGCCACGGATGGGGATAGGTATTAATCGGGGGTGTGGAGATAAGATAAAACCACTCCCCCACATCTCCTTTATAACCAATAACCTCATGCTGCTCTCCTGAAGAAAAACCTATGGGAAAGAGAAAGTCTGTCATAATATTCTGTGTAGATGACTTTTCATCCAACCGATCAAATACGAACTCTTCGGGAGGGAATATCAGGAAAGAAGCATTCCCCGGTGATAAACCAGGACCAGGATTTCGTACAAGAGTTAACCCTTCAAGAGGCTCAGCGGAACCGGTATTTATTATTGAGAAATTATACACAGGACATTTGAGCAGATCCAAATCGGCGAGCGTTCCTATCAGCATAAGAAAATCAGGAGAGAACCTGCCAATGGTTTGATTCAAAGATTCGATGATTTCCTGATTGAGGACATGGTTATAGAGGTTGGATTGGGGATCGCCAGGACTCTCCCCGGAGACAACCAGAAATCTCACAGGAGGAAAATCGGGACCCTTGCGGAGAAGCTGCCCGGGATAATCACCGACAAGGTTTTGCCACTCACTGAAGGTTAACCTTGAAAAGGGAGGAAAGTCCCCGGGAAGGGGCTCATGAATATTCCCGGAACCACAGGATGAAAAGAAAAGGCTCATAACAACTGCAGTTCCTATGAGGACAAATATTTTTTTCAAATTGCCACCCCCTTAAGGGGAAAATTTATTTTTCTTCGGCCTGGACTATCTCTTTCGCTTTCTTGAAATGAATTTCCGCCATCCCGTAATCACCATTCTGAATACACTCCATACCTTTCTGAAAAAGTTCATCAATTTTCTGCATAATCCTGCTCCTTGGTAATTAAAGCTACAGAATTATTATCGGCCTAGAATAAAAATGGTTAACGGGTAAAAACTTAATCGAATCACCCCACGCCGGGTCCGAGCTCGAACTTATATCCCCGACCGCGAATCGTCTGTATGAAGCCGACCTGAGCCTGCTCTCCCAGCTTCTGCCGCAACCAGGCCACATGGACATCTACGGTTCTGGTTGTGGTTACCTGATCATAACCCCAGACACCATCCAGTAATTCATCTCTGGTAAGAACCCTACCGGTGTTCTTGAGAAAATAGAGCAGGAGCCTATACTCCTGGGAATTGAGTTCAACAGGCCTATCCCCATCACGAAGCTCCCCCTTATCCGAATCGAGAATGAAATTTCCGAACGAAAAAACCCCCTCGGCAGTAACATTTATGTCAGAGGAATTGAGAGCAGCCCTGCGCAACAGGGCATTTATTCTCGCAAGCAGTACCTGCGTGTCAAAAGGTTTTGTCAGGTAATCGTCCGCACCAAGTCGTAATCCCATAACCGTATCGATATTCGTACCCCGGGCGGTCAGCATGAGGATCGGGGTCTTGATTCCCCCCTCCCGGAGATTCTGACAGACCTGAAATCCATCTCTTCCGGGCAGCATCACATCAAGGAGGATCAGATCCCAGGCCCCTGTCTCGGCTTCGGTCTGTCCAGAAATACCCTCCCCCTTTATACCGATTTCAAAACCTTCCGATTCAAGAAAATCAGTCAGGGTCAGCTGGAGTCCGGGTTCATCTTCAATAATTAAAATTCTACTCATCATTTGCATCCTTAAATATTTCGACAGGCAGGGAAAATCTGAAAAGTGTCCCCACCCCCTTTATCTCAGTGTTCCCGGAACTTCCAACCGGATGGGAGATAAGGTCAAGTTCTCCTCCGGAAATTTCAGCAACCCTTTTTGCTATATTCAAACCGAGACCGCTTCCGGGAATCTGACTTCTTCGGCTCCTTTCACCACGCATAAAAGCCTTAAAGACCCTTTTCTGTTCTTTAAGAGGGATACCGCACCCCCTGTCTTCCACTTCAAGTACAACCATTTTATCGACAAGATTCAATCGGATGGAAACGATCCTCTCTTCCGGCTTAACAGGATGGCCTGGCGGATAGGCATGAAGCAGCCCATTATTGATTAGATTACCAGCCACAATAGAAAAGGCCTGGCGTCCTGTTTTTATTAAGGGGAGGTCTGCCTGAATATTAAACACCATCTTCACATCCATTTCCCGTGACTTCATCAGATACCTCTGCCGGATTTCATCAAGAACCACTTCAAGATCGATCTCTTCCTGAATAAGAACCTTACTACTCCCTTTCTGCAGACCCGAATAATAGAGAACACCCTCTATCATCTCCTCAAGACGTTTGGACTCCCGGGTGATCATCCGTCCATAGTCACCCAACCTCTCTCCCTTAATAATCCCCCGGGAAATATTCTCCCCTGCCGAGGAGAGAACGGCCAAAGGTGTCCGTAGCTCATGACTGATAGTTGCCACGAACTCCTGCTCCTCCTGTCTCTGCTCCTCACTCCTTTGATATAACCTGAAGAGGATCAGATAACCGCCAATTATCAATATGATAGCCACAAGACTTGCACCAAGATTTAAAGAGATCTGTCTTCTGACAATCTGATTCAGAGGACCTTGAGCAAAAAAGATCTCCAGTGTTCCCCAATCTTCTTCCAGATCCGAAAACACATCATCTACAGGCTTATCATCCAGTTCACGATCTTTCCCAAATAAGGACTGGATACCTCTGAGATCATTGAAAGAAAACAAAAATCGATCACCTAAACCGATTTTCAACTCATACCTGTAATCAATTCCTTCCATACCCTTTTCATAAACTATATCCCCACGGTTCCTTTTTATTCGCCAGGCATATTCAGAACCAAGAGAATCCAGAACCTCCGGCAGCATATTGCCAAAGAGATTCTCTTTATCCACATCAATGAAGATCTCCTGACCCTTACCAAGCGCCCGGAGAGGAATCATTAAGAGCCCCTGGGGAACAGCAGCCACTTCAACGGGAAAATCATCATCAGGAAAATACCGAAAAACCTGCTTTTCGGATGCTACCGATTTGAAATATACACCTTTAATATGATTTGCCCCTGTCATCCCCGCATACCAGTTGTCAAAAATACCAGTAATCACCTGAGGATCAGATCCATACCGCTCCAATCGTAAAGGATAGAGCATGGAGAGTAATTGGCGTTCATTGGTGAAAAGCTCCTGTCCGGTATGATAGAGGGATATGGATAAATTCCTCCGGAGGCTCTCTTCGGTAAACAACCCCGATTTTATTACGGCTTTTATTTGAAACACTCCCATGAGTATCACAGCTGTCAGAAGAATGACTCCTGTAGCTGCCATGAGAATTTTTATTTTCCTTTTTCCATTGTTCATAGGACCATTCTAACTGCCAATTTTTGCCGCCTCAACCGATTTATTCATAAAACACTTCGATTCCAAACAGTTTTTACATAGTTTACACTCCTTTTACACAGGCTTAACCACCCCTCTTCAAAAACCCATTATCTTAGTATCAGAAAAAGCTTTTAAAGCGGTTATCCCCTCCAGGATAGAGTTTCTATCCCGATGGCCGTTTTAATTTTTAAATCACATTACCGGAAAAACCGGTAGTTCAAATATTTTAGAGCACGAGAGGAGAAGAAATCTATGAGCAGTCTGCCCAATGAAAAAGGCTCGATAGTCCAGGTAGGAATAAAACCACCGGGACAGAAAAAACAAATGGTTGTCACATTGATTGTACTGGTAGTAATAGTGGCGGCAGGAGCAGCAGCCTGGTTTTTACTCACCAGCTCCGGAGACTCCTATACTTTACGGGACTGGGATTCAGCCATAGTTAATCTTGGAACATACGATGAATCCATCCAGGCCAGCGGTACGGTAGAGATCCCAAGACAGGTGGACCTCCCCAATCAGACTGAAGGTTATGCCGAAACAGTTTTGGTCTCCGAAGGGGACAGCATTACCCCGGCCGATGTACTGGCCTCTCTGGAAATTCCCTCTTTGGAAGAAGATCTGGAAGATTATATTCTGGATCTGGAAACTGAAAGGCTTTCATTGAATCAGTCGAGGGTTGAGTACGAGTATCAGATACTGGATTTGGAGACAGATATAGAGAGACTTAATGATGACCTAATCGAAGCGGAGTTGGAAGTCACCAAAAAAGAGCAGTTAGTTTCTATAAATGCATCAAGACAAAGTGACCTGGAAACGGCTCAGGACACTCTGGAGGACCTCAGAGAATCCCTGGCAGATACAAGGATAAATCTTAAAAAGCAGCAGGAACTGAAAGAGCTAACCTTGCAGTCCAAGGAGGCTTCTATCCGGCAGCTTGAAGCGAGGATAACGAGAACTGAAGAGGAGCTTGATGATGCCAATATCAAGAGCCCGATAGCCGGTGATGTCCTCTATATAAATGATGCCCTTTCGGTGCCCGGAGGACTCATCGAACAAAATACAACCCTTTTTACAATTGCCGATAGATCATCGGCGGTAATTGAACTGGAAGTCTATGAGCAGTATGCTCCTTACCTTTCGGAAGGACAAGAGCTGCTCCTGACCGTTGGTGACTCAACGGTAATCGGAGTCATAGAATCGATAGGTCAGTTTGCCCAGACCTCCTCGGACGGCCTTGGCGCTTCTGTCACCATAACCGTAAAACCTGATCAGTCCGAAGGATATTTAACCCCCGGTACAACGGCTGTTACAGACATGTCCCTTGGTGAAAGAGAAAACGTAATGGTTCTACCCAGAGGATCCTGGTTGACAACCGGCAGCCAGAAGTGGGTCTACCTAATAGAAGGCGATACGGCCATAAAAACAAAAGTAACTCTCGGTGATATAGGCGACTCCCTCGTAGAGGTTATCTCCGGACTGGAACCCGGAGACGAAATAATCACCAGTGGATATCAGAACTTTATTGAATACACAAGCCTTGAGCTTAAGGAGGAATAAAATGATCAAACTTGAAGGAATAGAAAAACATTACAACCTGGGAGAATTCAAGGTAAAGGCCCTGGACGGCATCTCTCTTGAAATAAACAGGGGCGATTTTACAGCCATTATGGGACCATCAGGATCCGGTAAAACAACACTTATGAATATTATCGGGATCCTTGACAACCCCTCGGGTGGAAGCTATAAGCTCGAAGGTCATGAGATCTCAACCCTGCCGGACAGGGAGCAGGCGCGGATAAGAAACAGCCATTTCGGATTTATTTTCCAGAGCTTCAACCTTTTTCCTGAATTAAGTGCTACCGAAAACGTTATGCTCCCCATGAGCTATGCGGGCGTTCCGACCAAAGAGAGAAAGAGAAGAGCCCAGGAGCTTCTTGATGAGGTGGGCCTCGCCCACAGGCTCTACCACTACCCGACAATGATGAGTGGCGGAGAACAGCAGAGGGTAGCGATTGCCCGCTCCCTGGCTAACGATCCGGATTTAATTATCGCCGATGAACCTACCGGAAATCTCCCTACCGACAAGGGTCATGAAATCATGGATACCTTAATTAATTTAAACAGAAGGGGAGTAACACTCCTGATGGTAACTCATAACGATGAGCAGGGAGCCATGGCCAGAACCAGAGTCCGCATCAAGGATGGAAAGATGGAGGTAAAAAACTGATGGCAGGAAAAGAAGATTTTAAAATCCTGTCGAGATCAATGAGCAGGCGGCCGGTAGAAACACTTTTTCTCATCCTTGGCATCGCCCTGGGAGTCGGTGCGACCTCGGCGGGACTCTCCCTGGTATTTCAGTCCAGAGCCGTTTCGGCAGAGATAATAAGGATGCCCGAATACAGGGAGATAACTGCCTCGACAAGGGGTGATTCTGATACAATGAATCAACCCGCCCAGGAACTCCTTGAGGATGAGACTGTTCTGACAGTGGCGGAACTTGCCGCAGCGAATGAAGCTCCGGATGTGGAAAATGCCTATCTTTTCAACCAGACACGATTCCGAACCTCGTTTCAGAATTTCGGTCCCGGCAGGCCCGGAGGATCGGAGGCACCCCTATCCGAAAGTGATACAGCAGACGGTTCCGCGAATAATTCCGGAACGACAGCGGATAGTTCAGAAGAAGCCGCAAACACACCTCCCGAACAAAATGATGAAAGATTTGCAAAGATGCAGGAAGAACTTGCCGCCATGCAGGAAGAGATGGCCAACGAGCCACAGGCCGCTTTGGAGGAGTTCTATGGCTACGAAGTAAGCCCCGAATTTTTCGACTCACGGGAACTGAATGCCGCAGAGGGCAGTCTATTCACAGAAGCAGACATGATAAAGAATGCTCCCTATATGATTTTAGGATCGGAGCTTGCCACAAAACTCTTCGATGACGGAGAGTCACTAAATAGACGAGTTCAGAATTTCACAACCATCTATACTGTGATAGGCATCCTTGAACCGACAGGAACATCCCTGGACAGTCTCGCCCTGGTACCAACCGACGCCCTGAGCCAGGCCTCTACGACAGGAGGAATGATGCGTCCCGGAGGGCGGAGTCAGACCCTGATCTTCAGTGTGGGTGATCCCGACAGGCTCGATGAGGCGGCAGCCCAGCTCCAGACCTGGTTTGACCGGGAACTGGGCGAGGGTGCTGTATCCCTTTCCATCCCTAGAGAAGAGGCCGAACAGACGGCAGACAGAAATAACAGATTGACAAGTCTTATCCTGATCCTTGCCCTCTCTGCCCTCCTTATAGCCGCAGTGAATGTATCGAACATCCTTTTAAGCCGGGCTCTGAAAAAGAGAAAATCAGTTGGAATATTGAAGGCCCTGGGGTCTTCCAGTAAAGGCGTCTTCATTCTCTTTTTAAAAGAGGCCGCAGTAATCGGAGGATTGGGAACGGCTGTAGGAGTTCTCATGGCCCTGGGTCTTTCACCGGTGATGTCCGGTTCCATGGGTTTCACAACTTTTTCCATCCCCGGCCTCCTGAGCGGTGTTCTACTATCTATGGTGATTACCTTCAGCCTGACCCTGCTCCCGGCCATGCAGGCTTCAAAAACCGCACCGGCCGAAGCCATCCGCATCGAATAGGAGATTAGAAATGATAAAGATACTAATCAGTATAAAGAATGATATAAAGGCGGCCCCGGGAAAGACAATTCTGACCCTCTTAACCGTTGCATTAGGGGTCGGAATACTCTCCATTGCCCTCTCCATATCCGGTTTTCTGGGAGATATAGTCCTTGATAAACTTGAGAAAGAGGGCCTTATAATAAATTACTCAAATGGTGAGTTCTCCGATACGGGTGAGCTTGAGACGATGAAACCCGTTGAAATCGATAAAAACATCCTTTCAACTTTAGAAGTTGATATGGACGGATTCATCGGAGCCTCCCCCATCTTTTCTCAAGTATGGTCGGATATACAAGTCGGCACCGAAAAATACCAGATACGAAATGTGCTGGGAACCAGTGAAGAGTACTTTAACATCATGGATATGGAACTCCAGTCAGGCTCCTTCTTCACATCTGACGATGTTGCAACCGGTTCGAAAAAAGCAGTAATAAGCTCTTCCCTGGCTACCCAGCTTTTTAATTCCCCCGAAGAGGCCATTGGCAGTACATTCCAGCCGCCAGCCGGACAATTCCGAGGCCGCGGCGGTGAAAATAATGTCGCCATTGAAACCTTTGTCATCCAGGGTGTCTTCGAAGACCCGGATGAGTTCATACGCACCTCTTATCAAACGGCAGACATAGTCATTCCCCTCACTTCAATATTTCCTGCGGGGATGAATGTCTCAAGAATGATGGATATGGTTTACGGATCGGGAGTAATAAAGGTCGAAGGCTACTCATTCAACCAGGCCGAGGCGATGATCAAACAGAGCCTGTCATCACAATATGGTGATGATATAACCCTGACAATATGGGAAGGGAGTCCCGATGGAGATTCATCAACCATCCAGGAAGCAAGGCGAACTGTAACAACCTTCAGTATCGTCGTGAATATCCTCGGGATAGTCCTCCTTTTAACAGGGTCTATAGGGATCCTTTCCATCATGATGATCGAAGCGCTGGGGCGTACAAGGGAAATCGCCATTGAAAGGGCCCTGGGGGCCTCAAAACTCTCTATCCTGAGGGAGTTCTTCAGCAGGTCCCTCGTGCTTACGGCCATTAGTATTATGGTCGGGTTGATACTTGCGGTAATTCTCATACAACCCTTTGCCCACCTCCTGGATCCCGTTTTTGAAGGGATAGGAATATCAAGTGCCTCCCCGAGCCTCACTCCTGCAGCCCTGGGAATCACGATTATATCGGCCCTCCTGGCAGGCGGGGTTTTCGGTGTCATCCCGGTAGTCTCCCTTATGAAGGGATCTATCTCCGACACAATAAGGGAGGGCTGAGATGAAAAAACTATTCACTATCCTCATTTTAACCATGGCGTTATTTACATCCTGGGGAGAGGATACTTCCCGGGAGCCATCAGACAGAGAACTTGATGAAATCATCGACTATGCTGTGGATAATAATCCGGATCTGGAGGCTGCCGCCTGGAATCTCCGCTCCGCAAGGGAAAATCTGACAGGAACCTTCACCTTCGAAAAGAGTACTCTAACAGGAGAGAGTTTCTGGAATTCCACATCAGAAGCAGACCCCTTTTCAACAGCATTCAGGTTGACCGTCCCAGTCACAGATCAGCTATCCCTTTCGGGAAGCTGGAATCTTGACAACACAGGCTCTGCCGGGATTTCCATAAAACCCTTTAACCTGACAAACACGGCAGAGAATTCAAAAACAAACCTTCTAAAAGCAGAGATTGCCCTTGATTTTCTAACCGATGCTCTGGAGTACAATACGGCTATCGGAGCCCTCAACTATCTGTTAGCTGAACAGGAATACAATCTACAGAGAGAAATCGGGCTTCTGTCGGAGAAGCAGTATGAGGCAGGTTATGCCCAGTATCTGGAGGGTGAAATAACCTATCAGGATCTTCAGGATCTCAATGATACCCTGACAACCGCCCAGGCGAAAGAAATCGATACCCAGATAGCATTGGCAGATAGAAGATCTGCCCTGATCCTGATACTCGGCTCGGAAGCAGATTTCCTGCCTGCTCCCGTTTCGAATACCAGTCTTGAGGAACTTGTTGCAGAACAGGCTGAGAAAATCAAAACCCTCCCATCCAGGACAGGTTCATCTGAAAGCCTGCTCTATGCAGCAGCAGATTACGAATTATCTAAATCAGAACTTTCAAAAAAACTCGTCTTTCAGCCGGACCTCTCGATCACCTCTTCGGCAAGCTTCCAGTCCGGAAGCTCTCCCGCTATTCAGGCGGGGATATCCCTGTCCATCTCCCCGGAGACCTTCGATCAGGGTGATAGGGAGTTACTTAAAGAAAAAGTAAATCTGCGGTTACAAGATGTTCAGCTTGAAGAGTTCAAGCTTGAAATTCAGGTACAAACAGCCACCGACAAGATCCTGGCTGCCGAGAAAGATGCGGCCCTTGCACGAACTGATATAGAGAGAAAAGAGGTAATATATAACGAAACTGTCCTTCTTCTTGAACAGGGTGAAAGAACATCTCTTGAGGCGGAAGATGCAAAACTGGCCTATGCTGAAGGAGAATTAAACCTGACCGAAGCTTTAATCGGCATATATCAGGCCCAGGCCGATCTAATCGCATTATTTCCCTAGGAACAGTCACCAAAACCCCTAATTGAAGTGGTGATCCAAACCGATAATAGGGTATACAAATTTGGACAGGATAATATTGCGTGGTAGAGTCTACTTCATTAAGAGGTATCAATAGATTAGAGAATTCTGAAGCTCAAGCAGACTCTTCCTTTTATTCCGGGAAGAGCCTGCTTAGAAATCAGTATATCAATGCCATAAATTATGCCAACTTCGAAGGTGAATCCCTCCAGGTCGTTTTTAAACATAAAATATATGCACGAAACCTTACCATCCCGGCAACCCCTTCACCCTGCCTTAACGACAGTCTGGAATTAATCTGGGAAAAAAAGATTACAGAGGAAGATCTTAATCGTTTTGATTGTCAAAAAATACTGATTCCGGATCGTGGCGGTTTCCTCTCTGCAGAACCTGAAAATTACTGTTTGAATCCAGGAGGAATGACTGTAGCTCTTCCGGAAAAGGCGGAAATTCTTGATAGTAGAAAAATCGGCAGGTATCCAGGAAGGGGCGTTGATTTAACATTGATACAGAGCGGGAGCTTCTATAAGGGAAATTTGATAGACTTTAACCCTCAAGCTCTACTGTTTATCCTCGATCAGGAGAATAATCCAGGTCTCCGCTGGGTAAACAGGGATGAGACCTTTCAGGTAATTTTAAGCAAGAACAATGAAACCTTCTACTCCGGAGAGTGTATACTGACAGCAGCAAGGGAAGATGATGGAGACATCTTTCATACGGCAGTCATCCTCCATTCTGAAATCAGGAAATTCCGAAAAAAGAAGTTTAGAGGAGAGAGGTTTGAATTACCTTCTCCTGTGTATATTTCATTTAGCCATCCCCTGTCAAAAGAGAACTGTATTATCCCGGTAAAGGATATTTCCGGCTCAGGGTTCCGCTTGGTTGAAGAGGAGCTGAAATCTGTACTAATCCCCGGATTAATCATACCGAATCTAAGCCTGAATCTCCCGGGAGGAATGGCCCTCAACTGTAAAGTCCAGGTCATTTACCGTCAAAAATGTGAGGATGAGAATTACAGTTTTATACAATGCGGCATGGCTATTCTGGATATGGATCCGGGAAAACATGCTCTTCTTTTAAACTTCATACACCAGGAGAATGATAGTCATGCCTTTGTCTGCAACCAGGTGGATACATCTTCATTATGGCGATTTTTCTTTGAATCAGGGTAACTACTCAGGACGACGTATAAAAAACTAGACATAAAGGGAAATTTCTTGTAGACTGTTTCTATGAAAGATCG